>CAZIDP010000022.1:0-3843 GCA_964537975.1 uncultured Nitrospirales bacterium
TACACGCGTGGACTCAAATTATCTTGCTGCCATTTACACGCATTTTCAAAATTCTACTCAACTGGCTGCTGTCATTTCCTATGCGCATCCGCTGGATACGGCTGAACGCCATGCCATTATACCCTATGAAATATATATGCGTTACCAGCGCATCATGCTTCAATTGGCCCATTCTCCCTATGCTTTTCACGCACTGGGTTCTGCTATCGCTTGTACTGCGTCTTCTTATTGTGCTGTTGGGGGTATGCCACGACGCTCAGCTGGAGAAGATTTCTATCTGCTGCAAAAGCTGGTGAAGATGACTCCGCTGAATTGTATTTATAGTACTTGCGTTTCCCCCTCGTCTCGTCAATCTGTTCGAGTTCCATTTGGAACCGGCCCCCAAATGGCATCAGCCATTAACAAGAACGAAAACCAGTTGTCACTACCTCATCCTGCGTGTTATTTTATTTTGCGCGATTGGTTTGATAATGTCCGAGAAACTATTGGTGTTACGTCACCTCTTCCAGGTCATGAATACCTGAGCACACAACCTGTATTAAAGAAATTTTTAATAAATAACAACATGACTCAGGTTTGGGAGCAAATTTATAAATCATCACCAAGGGACACCCAACGTTGGATGCAATTTCACCGATGGTTTGACGGCCTCAAAACTATACGATGCCTGCACTATTTTCGAACACATGGACTCCCTGAGGTGTCTTTCGAATACGCGCTCTCCAGGCTTACGACACAGTGTGGAGAAAAACCGCCATTTGATTTGTCCACGGTAGATGAGCATGAGCCTGGGCAAGATTGTGCTGCTCAGGAACAATTACTCCTCTGGTTACGTGAACTGGACAAGCAAAGGTTTTCGCAATGTGGTATTATTTTGTAATAAAACTAAATAAGACTCTCATTTCTGATCTAAATCAGCCTGTATGCCAAAATGCAAGTCCGCAAAATCCAGATAGTGTTGCCAGTCTTCAACCAACAAATCATGTTCACCACTTCGAATGTGGTAGCCGATGGTTCCGTGTGCAACCTCACCAGGCGCGGGTTGCGTGTCGACAGGCAAACCCTGCTTTCCTAGTAATTTATAGACCGGGTTGGCATAATATGCACTCAGAAATTCTCCTAAAGGATCGGCCCAGTGGTCTTCTTCTGCGCTGGCAACATAAACTGGTCTGGGCGCCATGAGGGCTATAAGCATATGCTGGTCTACGGGCAAAGCGCTTTCATTGTCTGCATATTTTTTAAAATTAGGGCAAAACCAATAGTGAAAAACATCCTCATGTGTTATGACACTTATGCGTTCCCCAAACTTACGCCGTGAGAGCGCGGCTCCTCCGCAACCGGACTGGTTACTGATGGCAATTGCAACACGCTGGTCTTCTGCTCCTCCCCAAAGTGCCGCCTTACCGCCTCGCGAATGCCCCAACAACACTACCCGCGATTCATCAATAGATCGGTCTGTTTCAAAGTAATCCAGAGCGCGACTGGCAGCCCATCCCCAGGCAGCCAAGCCACCCCATGCATCCGAAGCTCTTTCTGTTTCGATATCGTCAAACAGGCTGATAACACCGTTTCGGAATTCTGCTGAATTATCTGCTGCGACATCGTGTAAGTGTATACCCCCAATGGCATAGCCTCGGTCTATCACCATTTCGAAGGGCCAGAATCCGAAACTCCTGTTAGGCCCAAGGTCAATAGCCTGCGTCAATAAAAATAGTGGCGCAGGTGTTTTAACCGCGTTTGGTATAAACACATAGACTTCAAATGAATGTGACTTGCTGCCTTGTTGTAAAATGATATTAATTCGGCGTAACGTTGCCGTTCCGTCTAATGCTTCGGTATCAAGATCGGTTGATTCAAATTTTATCCCATCTGGTGGCCCTGGACGTCGACCGTACACATGTTCTCGAAACAATTCCAGTATTTCCGGGCGCCGTTCTTTGAACCAGGTCGTTTCGTCGATTACTGGTTCACCATTCTGCAATACTAGCGGGTCAGGTAGATTGTATTCTGGTTCATGTACTTCATTGCCTGAAGCGATATTGGCCAGCAATGCGACCATGATAAATATTGTCAAAATAAAAGTATGTTTGCGCACCATAAAATGTCCTTGCTTGAACTCAGAAGTTTCAGTTCATCAACTCACAAATAATCTATGCAGTTTCATCGTATTGATTAAAAAAAACGTGATTTTGTATATTTTACTTCAAAAGTCGAATTCAAGCAAAGCGATGTTGTTATACTAATATGAGTATATATCGTGCAAAATAAAACAGGGAACATCATGAAGCACATTCAATTACTTATACTTGTTGCTATTGGTTCATTTACGAGTGCGTGGGCAGATGTTGAAATACAGTTAACGCTGCCTGAATTTAATCGATGGCATTACCATCTTCCAGAAAATGCATCTGATCTGGTCCGCTATAACACAACTGACACATCAGCAGAGATTTATGTATCTACTGACGCTCCAGTTGGCTTTTATCATTACTGGTGCGATGTTGAAACAGTACAAACAGGTGGTTTATACAAATATACGGCCAAAGTGCAGACCCAAATGGTTCGTGACGGGGTCGGTGCCATGATCTCAATGGGGCTGGTTAATCCAGACGAACCAACCAAGCGACAGTTAAGCGTTGATTCTACCCGCCTCAAGGGCGACTCTCCTGCAACAGAAATATCTGGAGTGGTATTCATTCCGGAAGGCACCTGGATTATACGCTTGATGATGCTTCTGCATGGCACTGGCGAAGCCGTCTTCGAACATGTCCAGCTGGAACGCATTGCGTATAAACAGGCTAACAATAGCGACATACTACAAATTGAAGTAACCGATACGGTAATTCATGATCATATGCTGGGTTTTGGGATCGAAGATGATTGTTTTTTCTTCACAGATGAAAATTTTCGACACGGGGTAGATAACGAGGACATCATACTGCGTGAAAACCGGATCGAAGAGCTGGACCCCAAGGTTGTTGCCACACTCTTCTGGTGGGACAGCATAGCACCAGAACACGATTTGAACCAGATCACCTACGATACCGAGTTGATGCGAGCCATGTGCCGAACTTTGGAAGTCCACCAAAAGGCAGGACGCTCTGTCCTGTTCTCCGACACCCACTGGACCTGGTCTCCTGAGAACTTCCCCTATAATGAATCCAACGTCGAACTGGGTGTGCAACGTTATGTTGAGCTGCTTGTACACCTGATCAAAGATAAAGGCTTCGACTGTATACGCTTTGTTTCGATATCCGGTGAGGTTGATCTGATTTTTGAACAACTCGGTGGAACCTTCGAATCCTACATCAGAGCGTGTACTTTGCTCCGCGAAGGCCTGGATAAAGCAGGCCTCGATGAGGTTCTGGTTATAGGGGATAAATCAGGTGGATTTGCCTGGTTTGAAAAAGCTGTCCCTGCTGGTGATGCTGATTTTGGTATATACACCATCCATGAATACCAAGATATAACGCAATACCCAGTACTGCACTATCGCTTATCACGAGCAATGAATATCATTCGAAATAACACAACTCCTGTAAATCCGACCGCTACGGCTCTTGCTTCACGCTATAAACCCGCATTTCTATGGGAAATAGGTTATAAAAATCAGGCTGCGGGCGATACAGATAACATTGCTACTGCAACCTACACGTTTGACTATGGTCTGTTGTGCGCCTACACCGCGCTTGCAAGTGTCCAATATGGATATGTAGGAGGCTCAGTATGGTGTCTGCACAGTATGTATTACCCTTTTCAAAACCGCATGGACTTTGGGTTATGGGAATTCAAGGACAAGGACTGGCGTATACGTCCTGCTTTTTATGGGTATGGCCTGCTGAC
>CAZIDP010000022.1:3943-69676 GCA_964537975.1 uncultured Nitrospirales bacterium
CGTAATGATGCCATTTGGAATACAGAAAAAGAAACGTTGCAAATTCCTGCCAAGGCACTCGTACTGCTTCAATCTTTACCAAATACTGAATAGAAAAATTTGCGCCATATTCACAAGATTCAACTAATGTGCGTGCGATATGATCCGCATTACTCGATCCATTCTGTCAACCAATGATTCACTATGATTGCATCTGTACTCTCGACAGGTGTAGACGTGTATATCAGAATCCTGCGCACATCACCCGCAGGCATATCAAAGTAATTGTCTGACCAAGTAGCAATTACATCATCACGCATGGAAAGAAACACACACCGTGCATAACGCTCGGTGGTCAATTTTAATGTCGTTTGATATTCACCATCTTGCATTGCTTCACAGCACTCGATGGAGCAGTGCAACCCGGGTTCGGGCCAGTGAATATCTTTCCATAACCGGTGAAAATATATCTTTTCTACCGGCAAGTCGGATCCATTTTCAGGTCGAAAAATCAGGCGAAAAAAACCATCTTGGATATCAGGTATTTCTGAACAATTCATAGTCCCGATACACTCGTTTGAATGTTCTGAGATGTTGCATTTAAGTTCTGTCAACAAATTTTGTTGTCCAAGCACATCTTCCAAATAAACCTGCAAGGTTCCTGCCACTGAAGTGTCAGCAAAATTACTGATTTTCCACGTATAATTCAGGCTGCTTTCTTCCACACGAAGTGTTACGGGAGCAGTCGCACGTTTGATGCCGTAATATATAGGTTTGGCTTCGCCATAGTAATCAATCGATGCCCAGCTCGCGCAAGGCCAACAGTCATTTAACATCCAGTACAAAGCGCCACGACAAAGCGGGAAAGCATATCGATATTGTTCAAACTCTTGAGTAAGAAACTCCATTTGAAAAATACCAGCCATTTTTACAAATTCTTCAACAGTATGTGGTTCTTTAAAGACTTGTGTTGCACATTCATGTTGTAATTGTACGAAAGTCAGGGGAATTCCATTGTAGGGATTGTCATGCACATGTGCTTCCCAGGTATCATTTAGTGGCCACAAGTCGTTTTCCGGAATAAATTTACGGATTGAACGCATCCGACATGGTCCACACATACCGAATTCTGCCTGAAACGCTGCCCATTGATCCTGGATGATACGTCGAAACTGATCTGCGCCATCATGATAGCACCGCTCATAACAGTAGCCATGGGTCATTCCGGAAGATGGGTGAGATTGCACGCCGGTATAACCAAAGGGACTGACTGGCGCATAGGAAGCATCAGGAATCAACTCCTGTACAACACCGCGACCGATATATCGTGCAATCTTATCACCATATTGAGCAAGCGTACCTAATGAGCCAATGATTTCATTTCCACCCGACCAATGCACGATACAAGGATGATTGCGCAGTCTGCGAACCTGGTATTCAAATTCGGGAATTACGGACATCACAAAATCGGGATCATCATCTGGCACATCTGAACATGCAAACATCAGGTCTTGAAATACCATGATACCGGCAGCATCGCAGAGATCATAGAAGCAGTCTTTTTCATAAATACCTCCCCCCCACACCCTGAGCATGTTGAGACCGGCTTCTCGAACCAGTCGGATATGATGCGCATATCGGTCATCAGCAACGGTACCTGGAAAACAATCCAGAGGTACCCAATTGGCACCTTGACAGAAGACTTCCACTCCGTTTATTTCAAACCCACACCCCATCGTGCCATTGGCATGTTGCGGTTCAATGCGATTCACTTCACGAATACCAAAGAATCCTTCACGTACATCCAGCTCTGTATCGTCTTCAAGCAAACGTACACGATAACGGTATCGGTAAGGTGTGCCATAACCGTTGGGCCACCATAAGTTCGGATTGGCCACCTTCATATGCGCAAAGCTACGAATACCCATCAAGGGCCCTATTTTATGAGCGACACGCTTATTGTCTTGGTCCAGAATTTCAACTTCAAAATGATGTACTCCATCTTCAACAGCATTTCGCAAATCGGTATCAATATGTACCAGAACCTTGCCATCTTGCCATGTCTGCAAATACACATCGGTAAGAACCCCTGGTTCAGATTGTACCAACCGCACACTGCGCCAGATGCCCATTGCTGGCAAATTTGGTGCCCAGTCCCAAGAGAATTGATATTGCGCCTTTCGGGCAAAGATACGCGGAACATAGAACGCTGCGCTGTAATGTTCAACAAGTTTTGACTCTATGTAGGGGTACGGTGATTGCACACATATCACCAGCACATTTTCTGCATCCTTGTTGAGAAATGGTGTAACATCAAACTTGTGTTGCAAGAACATATTATTGGTACGACCAATTTCGTGGCCATTCACGAAGATGGTACTATAGGTATCTACACCATCCAGTACGAGATGAAGTCGTTCTTTTTCACTGATGTCTGGTGATACAAAAGTCGTCTGGTACCACCAGTCCTGAAGTGCAATCCAGTCACAATCTTGTTGATTCAACCCCCAAAAAGGATTGCCAATACGATTTGATTCTTCCAATGCGACATGGACATCACCGGGTACAGAAACCGGTATCCAGGCTAGCGCATTGCTTTCAGTTTTAAAAAAGGAAGTTGGATCACCCTTGGCATGTTCTGTATCTACCAATTTCCATGTACCATCTAAGGAATATTCGCGTGCTGGCATTCCTTCCCCCCTACCATGTTTTCAATAATATCCAATTGCCGTTCGTACATGATTCAGCTTCAAGCATTGTAGTTTTTTGAAAATACGATATTGGTTGCAACACTTGAATACAGAATCACGATTAGAAATATTTTTAAATATGTTTTACTTTTTCAAATAACCAAAGCTGCGCGGTGGAGCATTAAATCGGCTGATTTCATCCAATTGAAGCACCGTTCCGGTTTCGCGATCGCCTTGCAAAGAATGCTCTTCCATGATACGAAGAATTGTACCCTGGAAACCAGTCAGCTCTACTTCCAACGCAGATTCGCTCCGGTTAACCCAAAATAAGGTATCTGCTGTTGCCGTTGCCTTAAAATGCTCATGGGCAGAAGAGATTGTGCGGTACACCATGTCACCCGCAGATGTGTTACGTGCCAGGGTAGCAACGGTATGAAAAACGGGTCGAATTTCCCAGTTCCGGTCTGCAAAATTCCACAATCCAAAATTCATTGGGGTTTGACCACCGGGATAATACACTTCCTGCATGCACCATATGTTGAAGCCAGCCACACCAGCGTTTAAGCCGTCCATATACGCTGCCATAGTTAGAAGAGCATACTCATATTCTTCCATCAATGGATTCAAGCTTGGTGGTTGCATCCGTTCGTCAGCGAACCCAAACTCCGCCATAACAAATGGACGTACTGGCGGATTCGCTTCTAATAACGCAATGCGATCACTAAAGAAGTCTTTCATAAAGGGCAATTCGGTCGGTTTAAAATAAGTATGTGAAGCATAAACAGCTGTTAAATCGTGATACTCGGAAGTATTAACACATGCATTAAACCAGTCATACCCGTCACCATCATCACTGCCCACGATATTCACATCAAGACCCCGATTTTTAATATCTGCTGCAACAAGTTTGTGAATCTCGACAAATCTTTCGAATGTGCCTTCTTCACCTTCATGAAAAAACAGATTGGGCTCATTACTGAGGGTCCAATCCTTGATGCATGTATACCCTTTGGTAACAATCAGGTGTTCAAGAAGATCGCCGATAGCTTTTGCCAGAGTTTTTGGATTGCTCCACTGTTCAGTATAGGTCCACTCGACCCCAGCAATCGTAACCCGCGTTCCCAGCTCCTGGTACAAGTCCAGCGTACGGTAATGACTCCGCATATTGTCAGAATCCCAAGTATAATTTTTAGCATCCAAAAATGGGTTCCAATCGCGATACCAGAAAAACATTCGTACCCAATCCGGCTCCATATATCGTATTCTACCCTCACGAATCGCAATGCCTTCTTCATCTACACCACGTTCTGCATTGTGTTGATTGTAGAACCAACCATCATCTTCTGCACCAAATCCGATCAGGGCTGGTACCGATATTTCATCGGTAACTTTAACCTGCACCACGCCGGACCCCGGCACCGGTTCACTGGCAGGCAATTGTTGAAAAACAGGGCTGCGAAACATGACTTCTCCCCGACCGTGCAACAACATCACTACTCTGACTGTTGTACTGGACTCCGGGGCTTCAGCACGCACAATAAATTGACGCCATTGCATGGAAGGTACGAACGCATATGCATCGGCATGACCAATTCGAACATTGTCATCATCAAAGAATTGCAGACTGAGCAATGGGCCACGCCCCTCTTCATATTCAGTACCTCTCGCATCGGCTGTGAAGACAAAGCGATCACCGGGCTTACACGGATGTGATTGCGAGAGATGTCGCCAAGAAGGTTCGACATCCATGGGAGTAGAAAGTATTGCATGTATCCCATCGGCATCTTCACCACGCGTTACCTTAAATGGTGCGCTTGCCCAATTCCATTCAGAAAAATCGTTATCCCAAGTCGGATTGATCAGTAAATTACCAGTTGAATTAATTGCCAATAGCCCGAGAATTACAGCCAACATGGTCTACTCCCTCCCAATATACATATGCATAATCATTCCAAAACATTTATTAGTATCATATCACAACAATGCCGGAATGTAGCAAAATTTAAACTACAATCCGGCAACCGAGGAGACCCCGCATACTATGCCACCGACCTTTTATGCCTCAGGCTCATACTATAATACATCTGGTATCCGCACCAAAAGTTCCTTGGCCAAACTATATTGTTGAGCAAGTTTATATTGTATTATACGACTGTAACAGACATAAAGAATCACCGAGTAGTCTGTTTTTAGTTTAAAAAAGACTGTCTCGGTGATAATAACAACTAAACTATAAATAATTCTACTTGGTTACACTTCGGAAAAGATCAACCATAACCACCGGCCATGTACATCCAAACACCTACCTGGGTACGCATTTCTGGAGCAGTTCCTTGTGATTCCACCGGCATTTTGGATTGATATCGAACAAACTCAACATGACCATCCATGTAAAGCACGTTTGAACCACCAGGTATATGGTTATAAAAACTTACGGCATTGGCAGGAACTGGCATTCCACCCCAACCATCACCAGCGGCCGTCTTATTGTCAGCCCAGGCATCAAACATAACGACCAGCTCGCTTGCCGCAGCAGTAGCGGCACCCGGATTGTTAATATCGGTAATGAAAAAGCGTTCCACACCTTCACGCAGACGTGGATAAGATGTCGGCAATGCCTCAAAGTTGTCATCAGTCCAATCGTAATTTCGTGGGCTGAATGTGACCAATGGATAACCGGAAATATCGGCGATATTAAAGCGATTATAACGTGCAACACCGAACTCAGTGCATCCGGCATTCGCTAGAAGGTTGTCTCCATGTTGCCGATATTCGATCGGATGCCAATCTTCACCAAAACCAGCGATATTTCCTTTGATGTGAATTATATCCAACATCTGTGACATGGTTTGTGCAGCATACCCGATATACAGGTAAGACGCGGGGATGGAAAGATATGCATTCAAGCACAACTGGGTTCCAGTCTGTGTAGCCAGTTGTCCCAAACGCTGGATTTGTGCGGTATAATCGTCCTCAACCCCAAACCCGGCACTATTAGCATCAAGTGGATTATAATCTGCACGAGAATCAGAGGGGCAAATGGCAATTTTGGGATCATTCCAGTAATCGGGGTATATTGATTCACCAGAAATGCCTTGCATCCAGCCAAACACCCAACCGCCAGCACTGACCGGTACGGATGTAACTCCTGGGGGGAATGCACCTTTGCTTTCATTGGCGTACATTTTCGTGATCAGCCCCCACTGCTTCAGGTTATTGGCACATGAAGCACGACGTGCTGCTTCACGCGCGCGCGCAAGGGCTGGTAATAGTATTGCAGCCAGAATACCGATGATGGCAATAACCACCAACAATTCAATCAGGGTAAATCCCGATTTTCTTTTTTTACACATTTCATTGTCCTCCAAGGTAAGTCCTAGGTACTACTAGTATTTGTTCTGATAAATCAAAATAAAACAACATCCACAATAATTCTCTGATGAATCGCATCAAGATACTTCTTTACACTACCATATAGAAACGGGAATGTCTTGAACATATATAGTATTTAAATTGAATATTTCTTATAGAGTTCTCTTGACTAATTCTGCCATTGATATCTAAAAATATAATATTCATATAATTAACATCTTGTTTTTAGTGCAATTTTCTTCAATCTTAGCTAATTATTCACTGCTTCATACAAGAATATTAAGTTAAGTGGGTAGATATAGACCATTCACAGAATCTATAATCAATTCATTATCGAAAACAAAGGGTCAGACTTACAGAGCAAAAGTATGTACAGATTCAATATTACGACACATTAACCGGCAATGTCTGGTCAATTTCATAAAATCAACAGAAGGAGCTAAGAATTGGCAGCATGTTTCTTGTTAACAGATCGAGATCGCAAAAGGTTGCGGTGTACATTTTTTTGTGTTTTAACAGCGTATTGCACGCTGTTCTCCGTATTTGCTGATTCAACAGAACCCGGAGCTTTAAAATCAACAGAAACAAGCCTGATTCAAGGTACAGAAACTGTAATTGTTGAATTGCCCGATATGCTGGATTTAGCCACAGCTCAGCAAATCGCACTACAGGACAATCCAAGCATAGCCATAGCTGCAATACGAGTAGAACAAGCTCGGGAACGTGTTCGTCAGGCACAATCGAATTATTACCCCAATGTTGATTTAACCTACTCGGTAGCCCATACCCGATTTGCAGATAGCACGGTAGATGCCGCACGAGGACAAGCATTACGCTCCCCGATAACGAATTACATAAGCTCTACTGTTAACTCATTTATTACCAGTGGTGGTGAATTGCGTAGTGCATTTTTACCCGGTCTATTGCAGAATACGCTACAAGGATTGCAAGCACGGTCTTCAGTTGTAGATTCTATGGACAGCTACAATGCCAGTTTGACCGTTAGTTATGTACTTTTTGATGGCTTTGCCAGAAAATTTACTCAAAAAGCAGCTGAGTATGGCGTGATGGAATCCGACGCTGCCCTTGATGAAACCAGGAGATTGTTTTTAGATGCTGTTGCCCAGAATTATTACGCTGCACAACTTGCAATGGCTAATATCGATATTGCCATAGCTGATGAAGAGTACAATCAACGTTTATTAAAAGAAGCTGAAGCACGACGCAGGGTGGGCACAGGCACCTTGAGTGATGTGTTGAATTTCGAGGTACGATTACGTGCAGCACAAGCAGAACGCCTGCGTGCAGAGCGTGAACTTGAACAAGCACGGATTAGCATTGCAGCATTGATGGGGTTGCAAGAGGCCAAGCTTCCAGACCAAGTGCAATTACAACCACTTGAAATCGAGGATGATTTTGATATGTTACCACCTGATGTTGAACATGGCATTGTTCTGGCATTGAACAGCCGTCCGGATATTTTGCTTGAAAGATATGGCCAAAAAAGGTCTGAAGCGGTAGTTGGTCAAAGAGAATCATCGTTTTATCCACGTGTAACAGCCTTAGCTTCTCAAGAGGCGCAGCGTAGCAATAACACACGTTTCAACCAGGACGATTTCAATACTCGTGTTGCCCTGAATTTATCTTATGAGATTTATGCCGGGGGAAGGCGTAAAGCAGAAGTTGCTGAAGCGCGTTATCAAACGCAGGAGTACCAAAAACGAATACAGGAAGCCAAGATTTCTGCATCAGCCGAAGTCCATCTGGCATATCAGAATCTGGTAACTATTCAGGAAGAACTGCGACTTCAAAGAGAAAATACCGCCTATGTGGAACGTAACCGAGAACTTGTTGAGCGAGAATATGCGGTTGGACAAGGTGCACTGGCTCGTTTAAATCAGGCGCAACGGGATTTGATTGAATCACAGGGACGCCTGGTACGCGCTCAAGTGGAATTGCAACTGGCATGGCACCAATATCGCACCAGCACCGGCGAGACATTGGAAAATTAATGAGCTGGTTCGAGCAGCGCAGGTTACTAACGGATCAAATGTATGGATCAATCTGAATCCATTATTTATTCTCGTTATCTTCATTATTATATAAACTTGCATCAGGAATGACACTGTGATAATTTTCTTGTAACCATTAATTGTTGCATGTAAGCTATTTTATAAAAATAGTTGCGTCATGGAATCGGGGTGTTGCTACATTTTGCACAAGGCAGAACGCATAGGGAAGTGAGAAAAAACCAATGAATCCAATAGAAACACTGTTTAATCCATCAATGTTGCATGCAGCTATTGTGCATATGCCCATTGTTCTGGCAATGCTTGGCGTACCATTGATAATAGCCAGTGCTCTGTTTTATCACAACAATACCCTCCGGTTTATGACCTTATTGGCTTTTATTCTGCTTGCCGGGACTGCCTGGTTTGCCGAAATCAGTGGTCAGCGTGCCATGGAAGAAATCCCCAACACGTTATCTAAAGAAGTGTGGGACCTTGTTGAGAACCACGAGAGCATGGCTATCTGGATTAAATATGTCGCCGGGATAACATCATTGTTTCTGTTGTTATCGCTGTTCCGTCATACGCAATTGCGTAAAGGCATGTTGTTGTTGGCTGCATGTGGCAGTGTAATTACAGTCTTGATCATCACCTTTTCTGCGCATATGGGTGGTACACTGGTTTACGAATATGGTGTTGGTACTGCGCTTGTTAAAACATCGACACCAACAATTACGCCAATTCCTGATGAACAAGAACCTGAAGCAGAAGTAGAAGTAGAAACAGAGATAGAGCTTGATGTAGAAATAGAACCTGAAATGCCTGCGGTAGTGGAACCTGAACCGGATACAACACTGGAAGCACCGATTGATGAGGTTGTACCGGAAATTATTGAAGAATCGGTAGAATCAGTTATAACTGAAGAAGAAGAAACCAATCTCGAAGTACTTCCTGATACAGAAGTAGATAATATTTTGCCCGAAATTACAGTTCCTGAAGCAGAAGATGAGTCTTCATCTGAGGTAGCAACTGAAGCGGAAGATGATTATTCAATACCTATACGCCCACTTTCTGCTGATGATGCCGTCCAAATCAGTTTTCGACAACATGTCTGGCCAATTATTGATCATCATTGCATTTCCTGCCATGATGCTGAATATAAAGATGGTGGTTACGATGTGTCCACAGTCGAAACAATGATGCTGGCGGGTAATAAGTCTGGTCCCGGTGTAATTCCTGGTGACCCTGACAACAGTGCCAGTATAAAATACATACGCGGAATTTTGCAGCCGCAAATGCCCAGACGCCAAGAACCACTCAATGAAGATGAATTGCATATTTTGCGCCTATGGATTTATGCTGGTGCTGAAGACAATTAAAAAGTAATACAAACATCCCTCCCACCATTTTCAACCCCTGTGACAAATACGGAATCATTTTGAAGCATCACCCGCTGAAATCTTCAATCCTGAATAAAAACTTTACATTTATTGTTTAAAATTTCTGGTAGAAGCGGACAAGTTTTATTGTCAGTATCTACATAGCCAGGTTTTATAGCCAGTTATGTATCACGATTCATTCCCCAGAAAAATGCTACAACCATGTGTTGCTTTCGGGTATGCAGTTCAGAAATACTGCTTCATCATCTACTTTAACCAGAAGCATCATTGTTATGCAGTGAGATATTAAACTCACCTTGTATTCTCCTTCATTCCATTGACAATAAGAGTCAGCAGCTTTTTAAGCTTACTGAGGAGAAAAAACTTTTTTATACGCTATAATAATTCTATGAAATCCGCTTCGCTAAGTTGAATGTTTTCCATGTTATATGGTCTAATATATAGGCGATTATGTGAGGGACTTTACTTTAAGCTTCATCAAGAGAAACGCATTGGTTTCTCAAGCAATCAGCATGGTCTAGTATATCTATACTGAAAAGTACCCCGAGTTATTTAAAATATTGGAGAAATAAAAAATATGCGATTGGTAATTGTGGGCACAGGGTATGTTGGCCTGGTCAGTGGAACTTGCTTCAGTGATATTGGGCACGATGTTGTTTGTGTCGATATTGATAAAGAAAAAATCGATCGGTTAAATGCTGGCCATATACCAATTTATGAGCCAGGGCTTGAAGAAATGGTACGTACCAATATTGAGCAAGGTCGGCTGACATTTTCCACCGATATTAAAAAGGCTATCAAGGAATCTTTGGTAATCTTTATTGCTGTGGGAACACCACCTAAAGAAGATGGTACTGCCGATTTGCGGTATGTCCTGGATGTGGCATCAACCATTGGCCAGCACATCAACGGTTACAAGGTAATAGTGGACAAGTCGACTGTACCTGTTGGTACTGCATTCAAAGTGCAGCAGGCTATTCAAAAGGAAATCAATCAGCGTGGTGAGTCGTTCGAATTTGATGTAGTATCCAACCCCGAGTTTTTAAAAGAAGGCTCTGCCATCGAAGATTTTATGAATCCGGACAGGGTGGTTATCGGGTGCGACAATATTCGTGTTCAGGTTCTTATGGAAGAGTTGTATGCCCACTTTGCAAAGAATGCACGTCCCATCATTTCTATGTCTACCCGATCGGCGGAAATGACCAAATATGCAGCCAATGCCATGTTGGCTACGAAGATATCTTTCATCAATGAGATAGCTGGTATTTGTGAGAAGGTCAATGCCTGCGTTGATGACGTACGCCGTGGTATTGGTTCGGACCAACGCATTGGCTACCGCTTTATTTTCCCCGGGATTGGTTATGGTGGTTCTTGTTTTCCAAAAGATGTGAAAGCACTTATCCAGACCGCCAGGGAAGTTGGGGCTACTGCAGAAATTTTACCGGCAGTTGATGAAGTAAACAATCGACAAAAGCGGCTGTTGCTGGACAAAATGCGTTTGTATTACCGCGATCAACTGGAAGGGAAAACCTTTGCCTTGTGGGGACTCGCCTTTAAGCCTGAGACCGATGATGTGCGTGAAGCCCCTGCGTTGGTCATGGCCAAAGCCTTACTGGAGGAAGGTGCGATTATCCGTGCTTTTGATCCCAAGGCTGAGCAACAAGCGAAAGAAATGCTGGGTGAACACCCCAATATGCATTACATAGAACATTACTATGATGCCGTGGATGGTGCTGATGCATTGATATTGGCGACAGAATGGCCATTTTTCCGCAATGTAGACATGGAACGTATACGTCAAAGCCTCACAGCACCTGTAGTTTTTGATGGCCGCAATGTCTACAAAACCTCACTCATGGAAACCATGGGTTTCGACTACATATCCATTGGTCGCGATCCTGTCATGGCTTATTCAAAGAATCAACAGGCCGCTATGGCTGTTAAGTAAATTCACCGTACTAACGTTTAATTTTACAATGTAAATTGCAGGAAGAGACTAGATAATCGTAGAGGTCTCTTCCTGCATTTTTATAAAAATATGTCACTTGATTAATTGACGATTGAAGTTAAAATGATCTTGCATTGAGATAGGCATCAATGGTATCCGCTTCTGGAGAACGCAAGGTTAAGCCCATGGGACCTGCTCCCGGTCGAACCACATGTTTCGCCAAATCTCCATTTTCAATAAACTCCTGAAGTTCTTGGCAACCCTCTTCAAAAACCCAGACGCGCCCATCATCTTCGATGGTAACGAAACCAGGTTTTGCAGTCACATAGGCAACAATGGTTTCACTGTCCGGTGCACGTAACGTGGTGCCCAATGGCCCTGCACCAGGGCGTACTACATGCTTGGCGATTTCACCATCAGCCAGGAATTTATCGTGTTCCTCATCACCTTCAGCAAACACCCAAATTCTGCCGTCATCAATATAGGTATAGAAACCTGGACGACTTGCCACATATGCCAACATAACGTCTGAATCAGGGGCGCGAAGTGTTATACCATCTGGGCCAGCACCGGGACGTACTACATGCTTTGCCAACTCACCGCCCGCTTCATATGCTTCCAGTTCCTGTGAACCTTCTTCAAAAACCCATAAACGCCCGTCATCTTCAAAAAGAATAAAGCCTGGTTTTGCATAGGTTTCTGCCAGGTTAATTTTGTCATCGGTATTGTTTTGTTGAATAGCATGATCAAGCGAACCAACCTTTTGATCGGCTACACAACCATAGGTACCAAACAAGATCATCAAAGTAAAACTCAATATTCCATTCCATAAACGGTTGTCTTTTTTCATTCCGGATTCCTCTTTATTCATGTGCTATATATCCTTAATATTGTTCCAACGAAAATAGTTGACTCCACATGGAATAGATATATTCCAAAAAAATATCAGCCGAAACGCCCACTGACATAATCTTCTGTTTCTTTCAGTGCAGGATTGGTAAAAATTTCATCGGTTGCACCATACTCAATTAATTGTCCCAGATACATGAAAGCGGTATAATCGCTCGTTCGGGAAGCCTGCTGCATGTTGTGAGTAACAATAAGCACGGTATATGAACCTTTCAGTTCTTCGATGAGGTCTTCAATTTTACTGGTGGCAATAGGGTCCAGACTTGAACAAGGTTCATCCATTAGTAACACTTCCGGTTCTGCGGCAATGGCGCGGGCAATGCAAAGTCGTTGCTGTTGACCACCAGACAATGCAAGAGCACTGCTATGTAATCGGTCTTTTACTTCATCCCACAAAGCAGCGCCGCGCAATGAACGTTCACAAACTTCGTCTAACAATGACCTGTTTCGTTCTCCGTCGATCCGAAGCGAATATATAACATTTTCATATATGCTCATTGGGAAAGGGTTTGATTTCTGAAACACCATACCCATGCGTTTACGCAGCTCGATGACATCGACACCCGTTGTATATATATCATCCCCGCTTAGCCGCATGCTTCCTTCTATGCGTACACTGTCTATCAGATCATTCAAACGATTTACAGAGCGAAGAAGGGTCGATTTGCCACAACCTGAAGGCCCGATTAAAGCGGTAACTTTTCCATGGGGAACACACATGGTGATATTGTGTAGAGCCTGATCATTACCGTACCATAAATTAAAATTTGCAATATCAAGCACAGCTTCTTCATTTTTGAGTATCTCATGGGTATATGAGTCTACTTGCTCTCCACGTTGAATTGCTTCAAGACGGCCTCCATTAATTGTCATAGTGTCCCCATATTCATCGTTGGTAACCGGCATTTCCGGCTCTAATTGCAAATTTGCCATTGCCATAACGTAAATCCTTCTAAAACTGGTTGGCCACAAAGCGTCGGCGCATTCGGGTTCTCAACCAGATCGCAGATATATTCAAAGTTGCGATCAAGGCTATCAACAATAATGTGGTGGTAAATACCATGGGCTTGGCAGCTTCTGAATTTTGTGATTGAAAACCCAGATCATAAATATGAAAGCCCAAGTGCATGAAGCTGCGTTCAGGGTGTATGAATGGAAAAACACGATCTATTGGGAGTTCCGGAGCAAGCTTTACTGCTCCAACCAGCATCAATGGCGCTACTTCTCCTGCCCCACGGGCCATGGCCAAAATCATACCGGTCATGATACCTGGCATGGCACGAGGAAGAACTATTCGATAAATGGTCTGCCATTTGCTTGCACCACAAGCATATGAACCTTGCCGCATAGAACCTGGAACAGCAGCCAACGCTTCCTCAGTAGCGACAATCACCACAGGCAATGTCATCAACGCCAGTGTAAATGAAGCCCACATCAACCCGCCCTTACCATAGGTCGGACTGGGCAGCTTGGCCTGAAAAAATATTTCATCAATACTGCCTCCAATGATGTAGCAAAAGAACCCAAGTCCAAATACGCCGAACACAATGCTGGGCACTCCGGCCAGATTGTTTACAGCAATTCGAACAGCACTTACAGCCAGTCCAGCTTTGGCGTATTCACGCAGGTACAAAGCAGCCAACACGCCAAAAGGAGCAACGAGCAGGGACATTATCATCGTCATGGTAACGGTCCCAAATATGGCGGGAAACACTCCCCCTTCGCTATTGGCTTCTCGCGGGTCAGCCCTCAAAAATTCCCACCAACGAGATAAATAGATACGTATTTTGTCCCATACTGACAACTGGTTGGCAGGATATGCCCTGACAATCTCTGCCAGATTTAAAATTTTCTCCTGGCCATCCACTGCAGTCATGTGAATTTTGTACTGATCCATCTCTTGATTAAGGGAGAAAATTTCTTCATTTATAGCGAGAAAAGCTTCCTGACCTCTGTTATGCTCTGATTCAAAACTTTTTATTGCTTGCAGATAAACATCAGATGGTTTCCCTACCTCTTTTTCGATTATTTCCAGAGCTTCTATTGCTTCTGATATCTCTTCCTGAGTGCCACCAGCTCTGAAGCGATGTAAATGTTCATATGCGGCAACCCAGGTTGCAGGAGGATTTTCTTGCAGCTCAACACGTCTCAATTCCAATCTGGCATTCTCTAAAATACGATTGGCGCGACCCAGGTCATGAATTTCCAAACTTCTGCGTTTCTGCCATAATCGTCGTACCTTAGGATGATTTTTTTGAAAGCCTTCCCATACTTCATGTGGATCATCCGCTATGATTTCCCCTTTAATTTCCAATGCACTTGGAAAACCATAAAAGCGACCCCAAGTCATGCGTTCGACAAGCACCGCCCATTCCGGTAGTACATCACTATCCGGTATCACTTCAAAATCACTAATCCAGGTGAAATGTGTACCCAACAGGTCAAAATTTGCGGTACGTATCAACCGTCGGTGTGACAGCCCATCATTTTCTGCCAGGGTAACTGCAACGCTATCACGGACTTCATCGGGCAGATTATTAACTGCACTGGGTTGTGGGGTAAAATTTTCGCTGCGAAATTCTTCTCCCATGTAATTTACACCAGCATGGGAAGTGAACTGATGAATGCTTCCTGGCCAGTATGTGATTGAACCGTTGTAAATCACGATTATCAGCAATCCCAAAATCATCAAAACGGCAAGGCTTAATGCCCCACCTGTTAACCACACCCAGGGTTCACCGTGTGCCATAACGGAATTTACAGCCTTGGAACGACGCCTTCTTGTTCCCAACCCATTTCCACCTGGCGAGGTATGATGATTAGATTCAGCAGGATTCTGCACAGCAACGTTATTGTTTTCTTTCACTGTTCGGCTCATAACTCAAATGCTCGCTTCCTGAAACGCTGTCTTACTACTTCCGCAATGGTATTTAAAACAAATGTCATGATAAACAATGTTAATGCTGCCAGAAACAACAATCGGTAATTGGTACCATTTTTTACTGCTTCAGGAAGTTCTACAGCAATGTTTGCAGACAATGTACGGAACCCGTTAAACATATTCCAGTCCATTACCGGTGTATTTCCTGCTGCCATCAAAACTATCATGGTTTCTCCGACAGCACGACCGAAACCCACCATGACTGCTGAGAAAAGTCCACTCATGGCTGTTGGTATGATGATTCGTATTGCCGTTTGCCAAGGTGTAGCACCTGCTCCCAGTGAACCAGATCGCAAATGTTCCGGCACAGCAGACAAGGCGTCTTCTGCAATGGTATAAATAATCGGTATCACGGCAAATCCCATGACAAAGCCTACAATCAAAGCATTGCGTTGTGCATAGGTGTCAATGTAAGTTCCTCTGGGGTCAAGACCTACCAGGCTCAACGTGCCGGAAACCAACAAGGCCAGAAAAACAGCGCACACTGTGCCCAATAAAAACTTTGCCAAATTGATAGATGCTATTTGCATACTGGGCATATCGGCACAATATCGACGCATCCAGGGATTCCACCAGGTTATGACAATATAAGTTGCAGTTACTGCAGCCAGGGGCATAACGATTACCATCCATCCACCAGCAGCATTTTGATATTGCTGACCGGCTTCAGGGTTGACTGGATCAAATTTCCAGTTCAACCAGGCGCGCATATCACCACCAAAAAGTACCTGCTCAATAAATGGTCCACTCGTATAAGCAAGATAAGCAGCTAAGGGTAAAGCAACCATCATTGCGGCGAAACGGTAAGGTCGCATTATTCCATACCAGGAGTATGGCAACAATTGCCACATGAAGGCAGCCAACAAAATGGTGAACGGAAACCAGAAAAATGAAACCATAATTGCGGGAACAACACGCTCAGCAATCGGTGCAATAACCAGTGCCGCTAAAAAACCCAATACGACGCTTGGTAAACTGGCCATGATTTCAATGGTTGGTTTTACACGTGCTTTGATTCTTGGGTTTAAAAACTCACTGGTATAGATCGCTGCCAACAAGGCAAGGGGAACAGCGAAAATCATTGTATAGAATGTTGCCTTGATGGTTCCGAATATCAACGGCATCAGACCATACTTTGGTTCGAATTCATCAGTACCACTGGACGATTGCCATATGTGCTCGGGATGTTCAAATCCTTCGTATTGTACTTTTCCAAAAATTGAACGCAGATTGGTCTGTGGATGAGGAATATCAAGCATCCATCTGGAAAAGTTATAGTGCGACCCGGCAATTAAAGCATCATCACGAGGTGCAAAAGCCAAGGCATTCACCACGCTACCATCTTCAAAAACGTCTATTTCATCAAGTAATCGGTTACTTGTGATATAAAACAACCTGACTTTTCCATCACCGTAGCCGGCAGCCAATAGTCGGGTTCGAACAGATGACGCAAATGATGTAACGCCACCACTTCCATTTTCTGCTTCAAATTTCAGTGCTCTTACATAGGTCGAAGCATCTATTGTAGGATGAATTTCCCCTGGAGCGTATGCAGGACGAATACGAAACCAGGTACTAACGTTTCCCAAGGAATCTCCGACAACAAGGGTCATTTTGCCGATCATAAACGTCACATCCGTCACCATGGCACCTTCATCTGGAAGCAAATCAAACGTTTCGGCAAAAACAGGATTATTGCGATCGCGTGTATCTAATCTTTTTGTGAATCCGTCTTCCCATATGAGCAAGACAGTGTCAGCACGACCTTCAATTTTCAGGTACTGCGGCAGTTCGCGTCCTTCTGAAAACTCAAGCGAGATTGCTCCACCCTGAAGTGTTACGGTTTCTTCCCTTGTCATCAGGTTGCGTGTTCTTCGAACACTGTTGATTCTTAATATTTTATCTTCGGTCAGCGTGGCAAAAACAGGTCCACTAGACAGCATTGATACATCAACAAGCGCAACGCCATATTCACTATCAAGTTTTATAGGTTCTTCCATATCGACTATTAAACGCTGTAACCGAAACTGTCCCCGGGGTGTCAATTGAACAACACCATCTCCGAAAGTTTCGAATTCTCGAACGTCCAAAGCCCGATGTTTTGGTCCTACATCATCAATATCCAGAAATGTCGTTTCAAAATCGATTTTTCCAAATTGAATGCTACCGTCTGGGAAACCGAAAACAGCATATCCACCTTCCACAGTGAAGGAATAACTGCTTGGGACGATACCATCATCGAAGAGTCGAAGTTCTGACAAGAGCTCACCGTTGTCAAGACGGAAAATTTGCAGGGAACCATTATTGAACAAGCTGTAGCCAAGCATGTTGTATTCATCAATAGCAGTGCGTATTGGCACAATATCAACATCAGCAGAACCAGAGGTAGTGATTACATTACCTGCACTGACAGTACCCGGTATAAAAAGTGGTATGACAACTGAGACTAGAAATACACATACCAATGTAATGGCAATGATAGTACCGATACCAGCAGTGGTGATCATTACACGTGCAACATTGTCAGCAACTTTGACGCGCAATTTGGTTTTGCGATGTCTTTCCCGTCCGGTAAATTGCTTTTGAGACATACTTCCCCTTCATTAAACATGTATATCATTCACAGAGTGGCAGACAACATCTGCTGATAACTGCCACCCTGTGAATTATTGTATTGATCTTTCAGGGCTTGGTATTTGGCATGAATAATTAATTATTCGATGATGCCAACCTTGGCCAATTCTTCCTCGGCAATTGCTAAGGGAACAGGATAATATCCATCACGAACTACATCTTCCTGACCTTGACGACTAAATATGTATTTGACGAATTCACGTCGTAGCGGGTCTAAATTGCTACCGGGTTGATAGTTCACATATACATATAAAAATCGAGCCAATGGGTAATCGCCCGTGTAAGCATTTTCAGGGGATGCCTTGATCTTGGGAGCGTCAGCGTCAATAGCCAATGGCAACGCACGCACATCAGCAGTCATATAGCCAATGCCGCTGTAACCTATAGCGAAACGATCTGATGCTACACCTTGTACCACAGAAGAACTGCCTGGTTGCTCACGTACCTCATCTTTGAAGTCACCACCAAACAATGCATTGTCTTTGAAAAAACCGTAGGTACCCGAAGCTGAGTTGCGACCATATATTGCGATAGGTTGATTTGCCCATTCACCTTCTAATCCCACATCTCCCCAAGTTGTTATGTCGTTGGCCAAACCACCACGACGTGTCTTTGAAAAGATAGCATCAACTTGTTGTAAAGTCAGGCCGCTATCTGCAATTGGATTGTCCTTGTTCACATAAACTGCCAGCATATCAATACTGGTGCTAAGTGGTGTCGGCTTATAACCATACCGTTCTTCAAATTCATCTTCTTCCGAACCTCGCATCGGGCGGCTCATCGGAGCAAACTGGGCTGTTCCTTCAATCAGCGCTGGCGGGCCGGTAGAAGAGCCTTTGCCTTCAATTTCAATCTGTACATTTGGATAGAAAGCCAGGAAGCCTTCTGCCCACAGGGTCATTTCGTTGTTCATGGAGTCAGAACCTACGCTCTTAATGTTCCCTGAAACACCAGAAACTTGCGCGTAATCATCATAGGCTGGATCAACCCGAACCTGTGCGGTTATTGTCAGTGCTGGCACAAACACCAATGCGCTGACAAGCACACTTTTAGTTATTGTCTTGAACATTCCCAAAGCAACCTTCCTTTCTCATGCAATTTTGCTTAAAACAAGGCAGTGTATATTCACAAAACACTGCTTAAAGCTGAACAAATTGTAGAGCGGTAACGTTAGGATTGTATTAAGATATTGTGATTATTAGGCAAAAAATCGTTTTGATTACGATGCAAAATGTTATGTTATTGTTAGGAAAGGTTTTTGCTGCTAACAATGGGTATTAAATATACTCCATAAGAGATTATTGTGAAAAACAGCATTGGTATTTTTGTAATCAACCGAGGAAAGGTATACAACATGATTTACATGTTACTTCTTGTCTTGGGCTGTGGTGCATTCGAATTGGAATCTTCATTATCATACGAAAATTTAGATACCTCCTGGTTTGTTGTGCAAGTTGTTGATGCGGAAACGGGACGTGGTGTACCCATGGTAGCTCTAAAAACGACCAATGAGATTGTCTTTTATACCGACAGCCAGGGGATAGCCGTCATCCAAGAACCCGGATTGATGGGTACCACGGTTTTCTTTCATATTGTAAGTCATGGGTACCAGTATCCAGATGCTGTTTTTGGCAATCACGGTATTGTGCTTGAAGTACAGGCGGGCAAACTGGCGCTGATTGAAATAGTACGTGAAAATATTGCAGAGCGCCTGTACCGCATTACCGGGCAGGGTATCTACCGTGACAGTGTACTCGCGGGACTACCTGTACCGATAGTAGAACCGGTGCTTAATGGACGGGTCATGGGGCAAGATTCTGTTCATGCGGCGGTATACAGAGACAAGATTTATTGGATTTGGGGAGACACCAGCCGACCTGACTTTCCTCTGGGTATCTTTCAGGTCGCTGGTGCGGCCTCCGAATTGCCACATCAAGGTGGACTCGATCCGTTATTGGGTATCAACCTGCAATACTTTACTGACGCGACTGGATTTGTACGCCCTATGTGTCCTATTGTGGAAGACAAATCCATACTGGTATGGCTGGACGCTATGTTCACCGTTCCTGATGATGCTGGAGAAGAGCGACTTGTCGCGCACCATACAAAATTGCGTGGGCTGGGAGAACCTATAGAACATGGCATAGTTCTGTTTGACGATAATCTGGAAGAATTTGCCGTCCTGAAAACTTTTGATATCGAGGAACCTTGGCGCTTTCCGCAGGGCCAGGCTGCCAGAATGGAAGAAAATGACAAGCAATACCTACTTTTTACACAGCCATTTCCACTTGTCAGGGTCGCCTCTACTCTTTCGGACATCACAAATCCAGCTTCCTACGAAGCTTTAACGTGTCTGGCTCCCGGAGGTAGAATGAATGGCGCAGAAACACCTATCCTGTGGGATGAGGAGGGACAATTGCGCTGGACCTGGCGTAAAGAAACGGACCCTGTAGGTCAGGCGGAAGAGTGGGAACTGATGGAACTGGGTTTGATGCAACCAGAGGAATGCCGGTTTCAACTACGTGATATAGAAACAGGTGATTCGATACAGCTTCACCGGGCTTCGTTCCATTACAATGCGTATCTGAATCGCTGGGTTATGATTGGCTGCGAAATTTACGGGCGTTCTTTTCTGGGAGAAGTGTGGTTTGCCGAAGCAGACTCCCCTGCTGGCCCCTGGCAACAAGCGCGGCGTATTGTTACCCACGACAAGTATTCGTTTTATAATCCGACACAGCATCCATTCTTTGATCAGGAGGATGGACGATTCATTTATTTTGAAGGCACGTACACAAAAATGTTTTCAGGCAGGGAGCAGGGTACCCCCCGGTATGAATACAACCAGATTATGTATCGACTGGATCTACGTGATCCGCGTTTACGCATTGAAAACGAATTAAAATGAAATTGAGTTTATGTATTATTATAAGTAAAAACGCCTGGAGTACATTCCTACCCCAGGCGAAAATCTACCATGTAAATTGAATACTAAAAATTAACTTGGAAGCGTGTGCTGAAGGAATTCATATCAAAACCTTTCGCACGATATACCCAGTTGTTGGCAGAGTAATAAAAATCACGATCTACGCTGGTGTGCATGTAGTTAAACATGATTCGTGCATTAGGATTCAAATACCAGTTCAATCCCAGGGTCAGGGTGTCTTCAGCGCCACCACGAATACCGTTTCTGCCACCATCATTCAGATCAAGTTCTGAATAACGCAGAGCCAGTTCCCAGGCACCAAAACCCTGGTTTTCTCCGGTCAACTTGAAATTGTTTTTCGGCTTTACAGTTCCAAAGGTACCCGAGGATGTGCTGTAGCTGCGACTTTCCCCGGTCATCACCCAACTTCCAGCAACATACCATCCATCAATCGTGCGGTTGCCTAGAAATTCAGTATCGACGCGTGACATCATGTATTCACCCTGTATAGAAAAAGGGCCATACAATGCTGCAGCTTCCAGACCCAGCCGGTGTTCGTTATCGGCAAGAATCAGACCGGTATCCAGAAAACGAGGAGTTAATTGGGCTTCAGGCCGAACATTAACACGGAACTCACCATCCAGATTCCGGTACAAGTAAGCAATACCCAGATGTACCAATTGCTTCCCGCCATCTTCGTACCAGGGCAGCCCTGTCACACGAGCTGCGACATTGTACTTGCCGTCACGCGCTCTATTACCATAATCATTCGTATCACGGAAGACACCCACAGCGCCGGTGATCCGGTTGTCAAGGAACGCATTGTGCAGCATGACTCCTGTTTTGCGCGATGGTGCAAAAACACTGGTAGGTTGAGCGCGTTCTATAAACGTGATATTGTTTGAACTCATCAGCTCTTCCAAGCCAAATGGTTCTTTGAACTGACCGAAACGCAAATTGCCTGCTACTGGCAGATTGGCCAGTTCCATATAGACATCACGAAAATCAGCATCACCATCTGCAAAGTCGTACTGTGCCTGGAATCTCAGGTGTTCACCAACTTCACCGGACATATACAAACGGGCACGCCGGAAAATGACACCATCATCTACATTACCCAGGGTGCGTTTGAGATCACGGCTTTCATCAAACCAATACCAGTCATTGTGAATACGACCGCCAATACGCAACCGCACATTTTTGTCTTCTGTTTCAAAGCGCAAGCCATCGCTCCAGTAAACCCGAAAATCATTGGCCGCCTTTTCTCTTTTATCTGCCAGCGAAGTCTCGATCTTGTCGATACGTTCAGTGATTACCGGATCAACCGTAGGTGTTGTTTCCAGGCGCTGTTCTAAATCCTCAACACGTTCTTTTAACTCCTGAATCATCAGGATGAGCTCTTCTTCACGTGGTGAAAGCTCTTGTGCCCCCGCACTGCCCACCAGACTGGTTATACCAATTGCCCCAGACATTAATATGTTCCGCCATTTTTTCCACATAATTTCCCAATACCCTTTCATTAATTATTAATTAGCCCATAGAGGAAAGGTGCCTCACAACACCTTTATCATGAAATACAGAAATACAACTACACTGCTTGTAAAGAATAAAGCATATTTGTTGGTATTTTATTAAATTAAGAATCATTTGTAGTTAACATAAAACCAAATAATAACTCGGAAATCAAGAAATTTTATGTTGGTTTAAAAGTTTCCTGTCTACTGCGCCTATGTCATGTTCGAGTCATACTTGACCATTGGCAAAGACACGTATATGGCGAGGCCGGACGAATATATTACTTCCAACCTTTACATCCATTGTAGCAAAACGTTCTTGCGAAATTTCTGCGGTTAAAACTTGCCCCTCACTTGTTCTTATTTCCAGTCGTACAATCGAGCCAGCAGACTGGATTCGTAAAATGGTAGCCTCCAATGAAGGCAAGCCCGTATTCATGGTGTCAATCGTCAGATCATGGGGACGAACAAAGACTCGCGCGTCACCAGCAATTTGCTGGAGATTTTTGGGGTAGGGATATTCGATTGGCCCGAACTGAACTATGCCCGGTTTGACACGGCCATGAAAATCATTCGTTTCCCCCAGGAATCGCATCACAAATTCTGTATCAGGATGATGAAACACTTCATCTGGCGTACCGATTTGCTCTATTTTACCTTCATTCATAACGACAATCCGGTCTGCCACCTCCAATGCTTCATCCTGATCATGGGTAACGAATACACTGGTTATATGTATTTCGTCGTGAAGCCGACGCAACCAGGCACGCAATTCTTTCCGTACCTTGGCATCCAGAGCGCCGAAAGGCTCGTCCAACAGCAACACTTTGGGTTCAACTGCCAGCGCTCTGGCCAATGCAACACGTTGCCTTTGACCACCAGAAAGCTGACTGGGGTAACGACCTGCCAGTTCATCCAGCTGAATTAACCTGAGTAATTCATGAACCTTTCGAGCGATGTCTTGTTTACTTGGTCTTTCATGTCGTGGTTTTACCCGCAATCCAAAAGCGATATTCTCAAATACGCTCAAATGCCGAAAGAGCGCGTAATGTTGGAATACAAATCCGACTTTACGTTTTCCGACATTAAATCCAGACACATCTTCATTGTGAAAACGTATTTGCGCGTTGGTATGTGCGTTTGGTACCTCAAGCCCTGCAATAATACGCAATAATGTTGTTTTACCCGATCCGGAGGGCCCCAGCAATGCAACGAGTTCTCCATCAGGTACACGCAAATTGACATTATTCAAGGCAACAAAAGCACCAAAAGATTTGCTTATATTTATTATTTCAATGCCCATGTTTTAATCCTACACAAATATTAAAGGGATACTTTGTATTATATATTGTTTTAACTTTTGATTTCATCAAGGGCATTTCGGATATTATATGCCACTTTCCACTCAACGATAGACTTGACCGCCAATGTAACCAGGGCCAGCATCGCCAATAACGAAGCCATAGCAAACGCCGCAGAAAGCATATAGTCGTTGTATAAAACTTCAATGTGCAGGGGCACCGTGTTGGTTTCCCCACGTATCCTTCCGGAAATAACATATATTGAACCAAACTCACCCATTGCGCGGGCATTACACAAAATGATTCCGTAAATCAGTCCCCATTTTATGTTCGGTAGTGTTATACGAAAGAAAGTCTGGAATCCATTGGCTCCCAAGGTCAGTGCAGCCTGTTCTTCCTGCGTTCCTTGCGCCTGCATCAGCGGAATTAGTTCACGCAAGACAAACGGCATGGTACCGAAGAGGGTCACCAGAACGATGGCTATTGGAGTGAAAATGATCTGCAGGTCCCAGGCAACCAATATAGGCGCAAACCAGCCTCGTGCTCCAAACAGCAAGATAAAAATTGTTCCAGCCACGATAGGTGAAATTGCAAAGGGTAAATCGACCAAGGTAATCAATAAATTTTTACCTTTGAAATCAAATTTGGCTATGGCCCAGGCGGCAGAAACACCAAACAATGTATTGACAGGAACGGCTATTGATGCGGTTAACAATGTCAATCGAATTGCAGACAGGGAATCGAAATCCATAATGGCTGCAATATATACTGCTACACCGTCTCGAAAGGCATATGTGAAGACCAGCACCAAGGGTAGTATAAGAAACATGGTCATAAAAATCAGAGCTATTCCGATTAATAACCACCGAACAACAGGAGTTTCTTCAAGAACCTTTGTTGCATGTTTAACTTGATCTTGATTGGATAATATCATGCTAATTTTCTCCTACATAAGCAAAATCAAGGATATGTTCAGTTTTCATGCCTTCGGCTCCACCATTGCATACCATTTATTGTGAACAGCATCAAGAATGCTACCAACAACAACACAACACTGATGGCTGTTGCCCCAGCATAATCGTACTGTTCTAATCGTATGACAACCAGAAGTGGTGCAATCTCGGTTTTCCCGGGCATGTTTCCTGCGATGAATATAATAGAGCCATATTCACCCAGTGCCCGAGCAAAGGCTAAAGTGAAACCGGTAAGCAATGCTGGTAGTACGGTTGGAAATATCACACGCCTGAACGTTTGCCACCGTGATGCGCCCAGACTGGCCGCTGCTTCTTCCATCTCCGCTTCCAATTCTTCCAGTGCTGGTTGGACAGTCCGCACCACAAAGGGCAACCCAATAAGCGTCAGTGCCAAAACAATCCCAGCCCAAGAATAGGCTATCTGGATACCGAAGAGATCAAACCACTTTCCAACCCATCCATTTTTCGCGTAGAGTGTAGTCAGCGCAATACCTGATACGGCTGTTGGTAAAGCAAATGGCAAATCGACCAGTGCATCTATATAGCGTTTGCCGGGAAATGTATACCGCACCAGCACCCAGGCAACTATGAAGCCAAACACAGCGTTAATACTTGCCCCTGCAAAAGAGGCACCGAAGCTCAGACGATATGCTGCCAACACCCGTATATCTGCAATACCCTTTTCCCAAAATTCGCTGATGCTCATTTTGCTAGCCGCTAGAATCAATCCCCCCAATGGAACAAGCAACAGCAATGTCACGTACAATAAGGACAAACCCATGGTGATTCCGAAACCGGGAAGCACACTGTGCTGTTTGAAATGCCAGTTTGAACGATTAAAAAATGAACTACGCCAGGATTGCATATTATGCATCACTATTTTTGGTAAATCTGATCAAAGGTACCACCGTCACTGAAATGCACAGCATTGGCGCGTTCCCATCCTCCGAACACCTCAGCAATTGTAAATAAGTTCAAGTCGGGAAACTGATCCTGGTATTTCTGTTGTGCTGATGACGAAATGGGACGGTAATAATACTTACCTTCTATATCCTGACCGGTTTCAGAATATAAAAATTCGAGGTATGCCTGAGCCAAGTCGCGGGTACCATGACGCTCAACGTTTTTGTCTACCAGCGCTACTGTCGGTTCTGCCAAAATGCTTACTGGCGGTACAACCATTTCCAGCCCGGCTTCGTCCAGCTCACGGCTACCCAGCAAGATTTCATTTTCCCAATTAATCAGTACATCCCCAATACCTCTTTGCACGAAAGTATTCGTGGAACCACGAGCGCCGGTATCCAGTACGGGAACATTTTGAAATATTTTCTCGACAAACTCCTGCGCTGCCTGATTTGCGTCTTCTACTTCTTCCAAATAAGCAGGATTCTGAAGTTTCTGTATAAAATTATCACCAAGTTCTTTCTGCAAAGCTGCTCCCCACATCGCCAGGTAATTCCACCGAGCAACTCCCGATGTTTTTGGATTTGGTGTGATGACTTCAATGTCTTCCCTTGTCAGGTCCTCCCAGGTTTTTATGTTTTTTGGATTTCCCTTACGCACTAGAAATGCCAGTGTGGAGGTATAAGGCGCATTGTTGTTTGGAAGGTGTCCCAACCAGTTTTTCGGCAACAAATCTGTCTGGTTGGCGATAGCATCGATATCGGCTGCCAATGCCAGCGTAACGATATCGGCATCTAAGCCATCAATTACTGCCCTGGCCTGGCTTCCGGAACCGCCATGTGACATACGTACTGTAATTCTTTCTCCAGTAGTTTCTTCCCAATGCTTGATAAATGCTTCGTTAAATTCCCGGTATAATTCACGAGTCGGATCATACGAGACATTTAACAGGCTTCGGCCATCCTGGCTACCATTACCACTACTGCAACCGGGAAGTACCTGAGCCAAACTTAGTGCGAGTATGCAGAAGATAACAAAACCAACAAACTTTTCAATTTTCATAGTTATCATTCCATGTTTGCCTATTACAAATGTCGTAAATCTTATAAATTGTTCTGAAGGGGTCCAGTACCTACACAAAGCACTTTTCGGGCCACAATGCACAATCTAGTTTAATTTTTATGCCCAATTTCTCAATGCAATGTGTAAGTGTATTCATTTCAGTAACTTAACTATCGAAAATTTTATTGTCATGAATTCCAATATTGGAATTTCGTTGTATCTATTTAAAAAAAACACATAGTTACCCAGTAAATAAAATGGAAACCTTGATTATTTAATAGAATTTACCATCATATTTGCTGCATAATTTCTCCATGAATAAATATAATGAACTCATTCTCAAAATTTGGCGGGAAGCCTGTCGCCATATTTACATTGATGAATCGTTGTCGTTGATCTTTAACATTCTAAGAGAACAGCTACCAGTTCAATCCATGTCGTTGTATTCTATTGCGCCGGACTATCTGCAGATTGAACGTTTGTGCCTGGTAACTTTAGGTGCGGAGTTTAAGGGGAATTTGAATTTCACACTATCGGAATCAACTTTCAGAGCATTGGAATCCTGGTTTTATAGTGAAGAAGTATTTTGCTTTGAGCATGACAATCCCCCCTTGGACATATTGGAGAATTTGGTTAGAAATATGCAGGGTACCATCTTGGGGATTCCCTTAAAATCTGAGCACAACACATTGGGGCTTCTGTTTCTGGAATCATCAACCAGTTTTAACCAGAGCCATGAAAGGCTTGCCAAATTATTCTGTGATCCTATGACTGCGGCACTAGAAAACGATCGTAGGTTGACCGAGCTGGACGCACTGCGAGAAGCTGCTGAAGCCGATAAGCGTAAATTGTTGGCACGTCTTGGACGTGATGATGTGAGCGACACGATTATTGGTGCTGATAGAGGACTGAAAGCAGTGTTGGAACGGGTTAATCTGATAGCCCGATCAGATGTACCGGTGCTGATTTTGGGAGAAACCGGTTCGGGTAAAGAAGTAATTGCGCGCACGATTCATGAGCGGTCACCGCAATCTATCGGACCATTTATCAGGGTTAATTGTGGTGCTATTCCCTCAGAGCTTATTGATTCTGAATTGTTTGGCCATGAAAAGGGAAGTTTCACTGGAGCAGTCAATGAACGTCGCGGTTGGTTTGAACGTGCACATGGAGGCACATTGTTTCTGGATGAAATTGGCGAATTGTCACCCGGGGCACAGATTCGACTGTTGCGTGTAATACAAGAAGGTTGCTTTGAGCGTGTAGGTGGTGAAAAGTCTATACAGGTAAAAGTCAGGATTGTTACCGCAACCCATCGCGATCTGGCACGTATGGTGCAGGAAAATCATTTTCGGGAAGACCTATGGTATCGGGTTGCAGTATTCCCGATTGTATTACCTCCATTGCGAGAACGGATGGAAGATATCCCTGCATTGGCAGAGCATTTCGCACGGCGGGCTGCACGACGTTTCGGATTGAAATTACAACTGCCTAAACAGGAAGATATTCTGCTCTTGTTACAATATCGATGGCCTGGAAATGTCCGAGAGTTCGCATCCGTTATTGACCGTGCTGCCATTCTGGGAGATGGCGAGAGACTTGAGATTGCAAAATCGTTGGGTATAACGCCTGATTACGGTGAAGAATCCATTACCAGACCAATTATGTCCCCCTCAGACGATGTTGAAAAACATCTTGTACCACTTGACCAATTAATACGTAAGCATATTATAAAGTCATTGATTGCCTGTCGGGGAAAAATCGAAGGACCTGGGGGTGCCGCCATAATGCTTGAGATCAACCCTCACACACTGAGAGCCAAAATGCGTAAGCTTAATATCGACTGGAAAACGTATCGAACAGGTGGAATAATCCCGGATGAGCAGGTCATATCTTAACAATTTACAAATAATCCAAGTGTATAATATTGACTCGTATCAGGTGTTGCGCTTGACTTGAAAGATGTTAGCATAGATCAAAGTGCTCCTATTGTTGCTTCCATAACAAAATTATCAGGAAAGGTTCATAAGATATGTCCATCCATTTATTGAGAGCTATTGACTTGTTGAAAAAGAAAATAATGGTGGTCGGAACACATGTTGAAGAATCTGTACGTGATGCGACTCGAGCCTTGGATGAGCGTGATGCCAATCTTGCCCGTCGTATTTGTGATAATGATGACATAATAGATGAGCTGGAAGTAGAAATTGAAGAAGAATGTTTGAAGATGTTGGCTCTATACCAACCAGTTGCCACAGATTTACGTTTCATCATCGCGGTTCTGAAAATAAACAATGATTTAGAAAGAATAGGCGATTTGGCTGTAAACATTGCCGAGCGTGCCATTTACTTGTCTACGCAACCACCTGTCAAAATTAATTTTGATTTTCACAGTATGGCAAATAAAACACAAACCATGCTTAGCAAAGCACTGGACGCTCTGGTCAATGGAGATGTCCAATTGGCACGCGAGGTCTGTGTGTCAGACGATGAAGTAGACAACTTGAATCGTGAGATGTATCTTCAAGTTCAGGAAGGGGGTAAAGATTGTCCTGAGCAAATGGAACTGCTGATACATATGCTGAGCGTATCACGTCACCTGGAAAGAATCGCCGATCTGGCCACGAATATAGCCGAAGATGTTATCTACATGGCCCGAGGTGAAATAGTCCGCCATCGTCTCGAGGATTATCTTGCATAACCTGGCAGGTTCGCCAGACAATATGTAACATGGATTTCCATTCAACGCTCCATGACATTTGCTATGTTAATCTGGAATAGAACAGGTGTACATTTCCGTTCTGATATATACATAAGTAAAAGGCTTTTGTTGCGTTTGAGATGAAAATGCGATATATGGGCGGAGCAATTCATGATGTTAAACTTAATGTATCGTCGAACTTACATTTATTATCTGAAGGTTGACGAAATAATTACCTACTGGATGGCAAAATATGGCATCACGGTACTGCGCATCGGAATGGGGATTGTTTTTTTTTGGTTTGGCGCACTGAAGCTCCAACCGGGACTCAGTCCGGCTGATGAGCTGGTTCGCAATACTGTGTACTTTGTTAATCCTGATTATTTTGTACCAGTGTTGGCAGTGTGGGAAATGCTGATAGGCTTGGGGTTACTATTTGGTGTCTGTATGCGTTTTACCTTGCTCCTTTTGTTTATGCAGATGCCTGGAACAGCTCTACCTTTAATTATTATGCCAGATGCCGTATGGACCCATTTCCCATATGGACTCACCATGGAAGGTCAGTATATCATTAAAAATATGGCGTTGATTGGTGGCGCTTTGGTTCTGGGTGGTACCGTTCGCGGTGGACGGGTCGTGGCAGAACCGGATAAGGAATTTAATCCAAAGGAAAAGCGTTCCGTCCCTCCCAAACCATCACGTCCATTGTAAGTTTTAGTATTAAAATTTTGTGGTGTTGTTATTCAAGTATTCATTTATTTCCAACAGAAAGTCATCTCCAAATACCCTTCTGATACAATCTGCAATATCGGGATAAAGCTTTTTGGCTTTTTTTCGCATCCAAATACAGGGATAACGAAGAATATCATCTTGAACAGTGAGCACCGGTGGCGTGTCTTCTGTAAGCGCCAGTGGCCACAAACTGCACGGGCTGGGTTTATGTTTGTGAGGTGTTAAGTGATGGTCTAATGCGACTCGGTGTAACGCACACCAGGTACAGCCTACCTTGTCCTGAAAGGCAAACACACACTTGCCCGATTCGTCTGTATCAAGGATATAAGTCCCCGAACCATCTTCATCAAACGGATTCTCATGTGCTGCACCAGGGAGTACTTTCTCTGCATATTTGCCTGCCTCTGGTACCAACCCCACAATGTGGCGTAGTTCTTTTTTGGGAAATGCCACTTCATACTCATGACAACAGCATGGTCCCTCACGGCAAAGCATTGGATCACAATAATGCCGGATTCGCAACAAGGCATCAATATCTACCTTAATACCATTTACATAGAGTGATTTTCGATCCATTACATGGAACCTCCCAAAATGAAGAGGAAATAAGTTTGCGAATCACACCTGAAAAAAGTTACAACATGGAATAGAATAGCATACCAGACAATGGAGGTTTTACCATATGCCACGTTTTAATCGTATTTTGATTGGATGGAGACTGAGCCTGAGCAGCATTCGTTATGTGTTACATGATAAATCACTGCTCTACTTTCCATTGACATCTTCCTTTCTTGTACTGCTTACCTTAACACTGTTTTATATAGCGGTTGGCCCTGACAAGATGAAATTGATAATTAATACCCGTTTTAATGATCTTGGGGTTCAGTACATCAATTATGGGTATTATTTCGTTGCGTTGCTGGCCTACCTTGGACTGGCGATCGTCACCATGCTGATGAATGCCGCATTGGTAGCGTGTGCCGATCGCACGATGCTGGGAGAAGACACATCGTACAAGCAGGGCTTGTTTGCTGCCTTTCGACGGGCATTCGGGGTCATACCTTGGGCGTTGATATCTTCTACCATCGGATTGCTCTTCACATTGCTGGATCAGGAACGTCGCTGTTCTCAAGTTCTACGTAACTGGTTCGGTGCATCCTGGTCCACATTAACCTATTTTGTGTTACCGGTAATGGTAATTGACAGGCGCAATGTCATTTCGGCATTCAGCCACTCCAAAAAACTTATGCAGCAAACCTGGGGCGAAAACCTTCAACCTAGATTTGGTCTTTTCTGGCTTTTATTATTGTTAAACACCCCCCTTCTTTTTGCAGCCTTGATTCTTTACTTTTCAGAATGGAGTTTTAACAATGCCATAGTTTTGCTGATGATGCTTTATGTTGGAATTACTATCTTGCTCGCCCAAACAGCACGTGCTGTATTGAATGTCTCTTTGCATCATTTTGCATCCAACCGGGTGGTAGAAAGTTTTAATATGAATCTTCTTCGTGACGCATTTAGGAGCCGTACAGACTCAGTGACGCCCACAGAATCTGAAGATGATATATATCCTACTGATGAGAATGATCAGTCGGAAAATAATACGCAATCTGGAGGTGATGGTTCTGGTGAAAAGTGACCGGAATAAGGAGTTATTAATTTATGAGAATCCAGAGACTGTAATTCGCCTCATACTGGAAGGAACTTCAGGGGTAACAGGTGGTGATTTTTTCAGGGCGTTGGTTAAAAGCCTGGCTGAAGTACTGGGGGTTCATGGAGCCTGGGTAACAGAATGGATTGCAGAGAGCAGACGCTTACGCTCACATGCATTTTGGTTGGATGATCAATGGATTAATGAATATGAATACCCCATAGCTGGAACTCCCTGTGAACCCGTAATCAATGAAACTCGGCTCGTGTGTTTTCCTCAAAAGGTAACTGAGTTATTTCCAAATGATCCTGATTTGCTCAAGTTTAATGCGATAAGTTATATGGGTATGCCCCTTCTGGACACACAAGATGAAATTTTGGGGCATTTGGCAGTCTTTAATACATCACCCATGTCACCAGGTACCTCACTGGAATATATCTTCCGAATTTTTGCAGCTCGCGCAGCTGCAGAAATACAACGCATTCGGGCAGAAGCACAAACACAAGCCCGTGAAGAACAGCTTTCTGGATTATTTAATGGCACCATGGATGCAATTCTAGAACTGGACGATCAATTGCGAATTACCATGGTGAATCCAGCAACAGAACGATTGTTTGGTGTTTCTACAGATCAAATGTTGAAATATTTCTTACCTGACTTGCTTTCAGTTGAAAGTGTTTTCCAGCTCCATAACAATTTAGAGCACTGCGCAAAAAATAATGAAAATTTCCGGTTCACTGGTGAGTGGAATGGGTGTGACACACAGGGCAACGTGATTCCTTTAGAGGTATCCTTGTCTCAATATAATCGCGGCAAGTCAGTCAAATACATTGCAATCATGAGAGATATGCGAGAGCGTCTGGAAGCAGAACGCCGCATTCATGCATTAAGCGCTGAAACAGCCTACCTTCGAGATGAATTGCGGTTATCTTCAAGTGAGAATACGCTGATTGGTGAGAGCCCTGTCATGCTGCCGATATTGCGGGATATTAATGAAGTGGCATCAACTGATGCTACGGTACTTCTTCTCGGTGAAACTGGTACCGGAAAGGAGGTAGTCGCACGTACTTTGCACAAAGCCAGCAAACGTGCGAAAGCTCCCTTGATAACAGTCAACTGTGCTGCTATACCAGGGACATTAATCGAGAGTGAACTTTTCGGACATGAAAAAGGCGCATTTACTGGAGCCACAGCAAGACGTGAAGGTCGTTTCGCTTTGGCAGATGGTGGGACAATATTCCTGGATGAAATTGGCGAAATGCCCCTGGAGCTACAAGCAAAATTACTGCGGGTACTTCAGGAGGGAGAGTTTGAACCAGTAGGCGGATCAAAAACCTGTAAGACCGATGTGCGCGTTTTGGCTGCCACCCACCGGGACTTGCGTAAGGATGTAACTGCTGGTCGTTTCAGAGAAGATTTGTATTATCGTATCAGTGTTTTTCCCATAACCTTGCCCCCATTACGCGAAAGAGGGCATGACATCTGTCTATTAGCCCAACATTTTGTTACCCAAATTTCCAGGAAGCATGGACGGAATTCTTTGCCCATTACGGAATATGAAGCACGCCTTCTGGAATCGTATTCCTGGCCCGGAAATGTTCGTGAACTGCAAAACATTATCGAACGGGCTGTAATCACATCACAAACAGGCCGATTGAATCTTGCCCGGGCTCTACCGGAAATTGTTCCTGAAAGAATCAGCCACAATGAGTCAGAAGCTGGCAACATGGACTCATTTCAACAAAAACCTGTTCTGACAGAGAAGGAGTTGCGGGAATTTGAACGTTCAAACCTTCTCAAGGCACTGGAGTCCACAAACTGGAAAATTTCAGGTATAAACGGGACAGCAACTTTGTTGGGTATTAAACCGACTACTTTAATGTCCAGAATGAAAGCCTTAAAAATCTGCCGTCCTGCCACTTCCTGAGCATTAGTAGAATCATTTCTGGTTATCAAGCGTCCCCCCAACCACGTGCTGACTATAAGTAAATATCGCAATCCCGTCAATATTGACACACGAGAGTTCGTAAATCACGAAATCTCGTCATCTGAAACACCTCGCCTCATACACATAATCATGTGTATAAATTCAATATTTACAGATACTTACATATGTTAATCAAAATTGGCATGAATAGTGCTCTATTCATTTCAGAGCCAATGGGGCTCGAAGGAAAACCAAAACTATAGGAGATAGACAAATGACAACAACTGTTACAGCCACAGACAAATTGAATGGAGTTGATGTTGAACGCTTGTATGGCACAATCAAGGTTCTAGAAGAAAAACCTGAACTGGCACGTTTTGAATTTCGAGCACGAAATCGTTGGATCAATGGTGGTCACAATCAATCTAACATCAAAGGTTTTTTTGGCGCAGGGGAAGAAGACAAATCGCGCAGCAAGCCATTTGTGCTCGATAATGGGGAACCGGATATACTGCTTGGCAAAGATGAAGGCGCAAATCCTGTTGAGTATGTACTGCATGGTCTTGCAGGATGTATGACTACTTCAATGGTTTATCACGCGGCTGCTCGTGGCATCAAGATCATGGCAATTGAGTCTACACTATCCGGCGAATTAGACCTTCGTGGATTGCTGGGAATCACCAAAGATGTACGTAATGGCTACAAAAAAATCAACGTTGCATTCAAAATCAAATCGAACGCAACAGACGAACAACTTGAAGAGTTGATTCAGATAGCCAAAGATCACTCTCCGGTTTTTGACACCGTATCACGTCCCGTACCAATTGAAGTCAGTGTACAACGTAAGTAAGTGATCAAAAAAGCTTTAAAATCTGAGGATAATACCCGACAATCATCAATGGCAGATTGTCGGGTTATATCTTATTATGAGTAATGCACGGTGGTTGTAATTAGATGCATGGCCTGTTTCATAGGTTCTCAACATTGCATGTCGAGTAAAAAAAAACGCTTGAGCTTTCACACTCAAGCGCAATCAGGTACATTAATAAATAGAGCGAATATTCAACAGTAAGTCAAGTTAAATGACTTTACAATTCATCATCATCGACACTAATTAAACCACTCAGATCGTCCACATTGTCTACATCAATGTCTTTATCTTCGTCGTCTTCTTCTTCTTCCTCGTCATCAATGTCATCAACATCTTCAATATCAATTTCGTCATCATCACTATCACCATCAACTACTTCATCGTCTTCATCATCAGTTTCCACATCGTCATCAATGTTTTCAACCGAATCAAATTTATTGATATTCAAACCAGCTTCAACAATTTCTTCACCATCATCGGTATCCGAAATATCTTCATCGTGCAACAATGCGGTTACTTTTACTTTTGCAACCTGCTTTTTTTTCGTACCTTTAACTGCGGTCTTTGCACTTCGCTTTAAGGAAGGTTTTTGAGAAGCAGAACCAGATTCCTTGTCAGCACCTACGAGAATTAATTTCTCGCCTTCACAGTCGGGACATTTAAATTCAAGTTTTTCTGCACCCCAATCAACAAATCGGCGGTTGCAACTTGGACAATGGTATTTGATCGGCATAGCCGTGCTCCCTCATACGTGTACTAAATTTTTTTTAAATAAATGACAAGAAAATGCACCAGAAAAGGTGCCTCATAACCTATATTTGACCCATGTCGGCGGGAGTATAACAGATGGTAACACTATGATAAAAGTTCAAGCTTACTTTTATCATCACATTGGAAACCGGAGGAGGCCTGATGTTAATAATTCAGCTTTTAGATATGCGTTCTCGTCGTACATTCGGACGAAGTATCTTTGCTGTTTTTATCGCATATGTCACCACTGTTGCAACATATCGAATTGCCTTGTTCGTCAATAAATGGCCCACGACATCCCAATCGCCGAAAGCCCAGTCGTTTGACGGCGATCAGATGAACACCTCCCCAAACTGCATATAGTATAATTAATGCAAAAGCAATAATTATTATGTTAAACAAATAATCCATGTGAACCCAATCAATCTAATCAAGTTTATTTTGAAGCAGCGTCATTGTTCTGCTTCATACAGTCGCTTAAATACATTATATCAGATTAGAATTGATTCATGCCTCGTTTTTTTCGATTTGACCTGGATTATCCCTGAATAATGAATAATGGTGTACTCCAGTTTATTTTATAGGTAATCAACAGAAATAATTTAGAAAATAATTCCCTGTACCCCATTCGATTTTGCATCCTATGCGGTACAGGGGAATTTAAGTTAACGATTAATTAAAAAACCTATACTTATGGAACTATCATCATGACTGTCACAATCCGTTGTGTATTGGTATGTGACTGCGTAATTACCAGATCAAATTCATAACCGCCTGCTGGAAGTCCTTGACGGGACACACTAAAATTGATTTCTTCACTTTCACCTGGTCCCAGAATGCCTGATGACTTGGGTATGGTCAACCATGAGGGAGCGGCCGCGAAATTAAATGACCAGTTCAATGTACTTTGTTGGGTATTCGTCATGGTAAGTATGCGATTGAATTGATCGGTACCAAAGTTGAGTGTTTCCGGCGTAATCTCCAGACTTGGTGGTTGAATCTCAAACTGAACCAGTATCGGGTTGTCCAGTGCTATCATATTCAGACTTCCAAAGGTGTACTGGAATACAAGTGAACCGGAGTATAATCCAGGTGGTAGTGAACGGTCGATTTGGATTCGCACCGTATCTGGATTCAGTGTAGAAGTCACGAACCCGAAGAAATTGTCCGGTAACAATGCCCCTGCGGCACCTTCTGTAAACAACTCCCAACCGAGTCCAACACTGGCAACGGTATCCAGAATGCCACCAGTAAATATGGGATAGGCACCACCTACATTGGCAATCTCCAATTCCAGCACATCCGTGTCGGTTCCAAGATCAAAGGTTAATGGTCGTGTCATCACTGGATCGATATTTGCCGAGTAACGTGGACGTGGGAAAGCGGTTGCCTTGAAGGTTTCCAATCCCACCTCAATGCTGTCGGGATACATGAAATATTTGCTGTCCGGAATGGATGGATTACGCAAGGGAGACAGTACATCAAAGAATACCAGGAAATCTGGATTGACATTTTCTAAGCGAATCACAAACAAATCACCAAACTGACCATATAACATAGGTGTGTTGTCTGGAGAGGTGAAAGCAACCTCATTGCCCACGCGGTTCATGGTCCAGTCAGCTACCAGGCCGCCTCTGCTCGCGGGAACCGGTATGATTGTGAAAGGCATTCCAGAATCGCTGTCAATGGAGAACTGTAAGTGTCGGATATTTCGCGGAATGTACTCTGCGCGCACGGTGATTTCCGCGGAGCCATCGTTCAGATTCACTCCTTCAGTTTCCAGAGATATTTGCCCCATTCGAACATCGCCGGATATCACGCTGAAATCCAGTTGTGCGTGAGAAAAGGAACCACTGATAATTCCCTGCTCCACGATGCATGGACTGTTCTGATCATTGGGATCATCAAAAGAAAGATTGCCGGTCACATCCGCATTGCTTTCTTCATTCAGTGTGACATAACTCAGCACAACTTGCGCACGAAAATCATTGGCTATCGATTGGTCACAGGGATCATCCGGGTTTAATGTGCACCATCGCAACAATTCACTGAACTGGGGCTCTCGAATCGGTATTCCAAAGGCATCAAATTCACCTGTTGGGCGGTTTAATGTTGCGTAGAAATGGCCTCCTGTTCCGGCAGCCAGACGCACCAGCGGTTCGCGTAGCACTTTATTACCCCAGCCAATTCCGAAGAAGCGGATACCATAGTTTTCCAGCAGGTCTACCGAATCCTGTATGGTACCTGGCGGAGTGGTCAGACGTCCGTCCGATACACAGATCAACGCTCGCATGTCCGCGTCATCAAACGGAAACATGAAGTGTTCATCCTCCTGGACGAGTGTCATAGCAGCCAGTTCCACCGCTGGAAGCAATTCTGTCGCACCATTATCTTCGACTTGTATACTGTACAAGCGTGCCAACAATTCATTCTTGTCTTTCGTGAATGTAGGCGCGGCAGCATTGGGCTTGATGATTCGTATCTTTTGTGAAAAATCAGATTCTCGATCATTAAAGATTGATAATCCTACACGATATTGATCCGGTAGCTCTGACAAGAGATGGCTGATAGTTTCTTCATACAGCAATTGCAGTGGGTCAGATGGTGGGTTCTCCAAGTCTCCCAGCTCTCCAGCTTCCACCAGCATGTGCGCTGCTTCCTGCATACTGCCAGAGTAATCCAGCAGTATCATTACGTTAGCCCGAATTCTATCACCAGACGTTAAGAACTGATTGGTTTCCGAGCTTTCCAGTGGGATGCTCCGTTCTTCAATCGAGAACAGCTGCCCGATCTCTTGCAGACGGCTCCTGGGAATGAAAATAGGTTGTTGGCGGATGTTACGCATGAGCAACACATAACGCACCAGTGAAGGAATTCGTGTTCTGGGACGAGACACTTCAAAGGTTAGTGAAGCGGCTTCCACAGAGACTTCCACCTCACGTGTTGGTATATTATCTACTGGTACATTGATCCCGTCACGCACCTCATATGCACGAATCATCAGTTTGGCGGAAGCACCTGCCCCTTCAAGCTGGGTACGGTCCACTGTTACACTTATCGATCTCCAGTCCAGAATATCTGTGTTGGTGCCAATACTGCGACCGGTTTCTGGATACACTGTCAACCATTCCTTGCTTGGGAAGATTTGGAAATTCAACACTGTGTCCGGATCACCATTGTTAGCGACTTCAAGAGTCGCGTTATTTACGTTGATTCCGAAACTAAAGCTACTCGGACGTGATGTAATGGATGCCTTCTTGGGCACCTGAACCTGAATCAACAACGATTGCTGTGGATTGTTCGGATCATTTGAGTTGATGGTAAATACCTGTTGGGCGCCGATATAAGTCAAGGAGCTTCTGTCAACCGTAGCAGTAAGTTGTTGTTGGCTACCCGGCTCCAGACTGCCTTGTGAAGGACTGACAGAAGCGAGCCAGGCAGGTCTGTTAGTCAAATCAAACTGCCAAGACAAGGTACCGTTCCCTTGATTTCGCAAAGTGAAGGTCTTGTTTAGCTGGCTTACATCGAAACTCAGGTAATTTGTACCGGTATCATCCACACCATCAGATTGGATCACAAGTTGCGGTACCGGGGCAATTTGCATTCGTACTGTAACAGAAACCGGTGATGTACTGTCCCCTGCCGCCTGAACAGTTATGGTATGCTCAAAACTGAAGGTATTTGCCGGGGCAGCAGCGCGATCGACCCTAACGATTAATTGTGCCGTCGCATCTCCACTAACCGTACCCGAGGCTACTCCATTTAGATCAACCGGTGATATGGAGAGCCATGCTGGAAAATCTGCTGTTTCAACACGCCAGTCGATGGCACCGATTCCACGGTTCCAGATTGCCAGCAGTTCCTGATTGCGATTGGTGCCGAAATCTATGTTTCGAGGTGACGCCTGCAACGCGGGAGGCTCTGGTCGCGTCATCCGTACCGTCACCGGTTCGATTTCGCCCCCGATGGTCAAGGTCAATGTTGTTTCGTAATTTCCTGGTGTAACAGCGGTTGGATTCGCGACTAGGGTTAATGTTGCTTGATTGGATATGGAGCCCGATACCGGCGTTACAGAAAGCCAGTTTCTGTCAGTTGCCGGAATGGATGCAGTAAAGTTGGTTGAAGTCACTCCAAGCACTGTGATGACTATTTGGGCCTCCTGTGAAGTAGAGATGGCACCGAAATCGACCAGATTGCTACTGACAGAAAAGCTGCTGATTGACATGGAAACGGGCACAATACGTTCATATCCACTGTCCAGGTCGTGTACCCTGATGGTACCATTGTATATGCCTGCTGCCAGAGCTCCTGGTACTGCGCTGACCTGAACATCAATCTGTTCTTCTCCCGGTAACACAGCTGTCGTCTGTGACAACTGCAACCAGTTCCCCCCACTCTCTGTGTTGGCTTCCAAGCTCAGATTGACATCCGCCATGCCACCACTTTCGACGACCAGGGTCTGTAAGCTCGTGTCCAGGATACGTCCAAATTCTATCGCATCAGGAAGCAGCCGGAATGGTGCTATCTCTGCAAGCACAGCAATCTCTACATTACCCCCATTGGAATTTAATGCCAGCGTTCCGGTATGTGCTCCTGCTGCCAATGCAGCTCGGTCTACCATGACTGAGACTGTGACAGGCAATCCCCCTGCATTAATACTGCCCGAAGTTGGAGCTGCCGTAATCCAGGGAGTATCATTATCGATATTAATGGCCCATTGCAGGGTTTCAGAACCGGTGTTGCGAATGACAAATTGTTGAGAAGTCGATATCAGGCCAAAATCCAGTGAGGTATCGGATACTTCCATACGAGCCGGTTCTGGTTGCGTCACGTGGACCTGTACAGATTCTGTTCCAGCATTAGAAGTGACTTGAATTACGCCTGACGTACTGCCCGATTGCAATTTTGTCCTGTCCACGATAATCTGGATTACATCTTCTTTCGCGGAACTGATGACACCTTGTAACACAGAACTGCTCTTGGCGCCACCTTGTAATGAAATACTTAGCCATGGAAGGTCTTCTGTTACCTGCCAGTTGAGCGTACCACCACCCGTGTTGCTGATTCGAAACGAACTGACGTTCTGACCGGCACCCAGGCTCAGTGCCTTGGGAGCAACGGTAAGTTTTGGTGCTGCACCTGGGCAACCACTTCCCAGTATTACAGATCCCAGGAATACCAGCCACAACATCAGAACAGGAAATATGGAACCAACGCGCAATATTGTCATGCCACGCTCCTCATAATATATACAGGGCTATACGGAACTTGAAAAGCCGGATATACAAGCATTTTAAAAATTTAAACTGTTTTCGCAATCGTAGTTTCTCATGAATATGCTTATACACAACCTCTTCTTATAAAGATTGAAATAACATATGCCATCATTCAAGCAAGTCCGTAAATTGTTCAGTCTATTGCGAATTTTATACGTTCTATTCCATTATGTTTATGGTGCAGACACCAGCAACGTAACCGGAATTGTTTCTACATTCAAAGAGGGCAGGTCTGTTACAACTTCCAATGTTGTTACAGCGACTGAGCCCGGTGCCAACCCAGTTCGATCCACATGGAGATTGATTTGTTCCGTTTCGCCTGGATGTAATATCGAAATAGGTTCAGGTTCTCCGGTAGTTTCCCCGGGTGGAATCGGACCAAAAGAGATATTTGCTATCCAAAACGGAATGCTGCCAGGTGTTATCTGCCATTCATAGGTATCAAGCCTGTTATTTCTCAATGTGAGCGATACACTATTGGCCAGTTCTGAAATTTCCACCGGGTTCGGAACCACCAGGTTTCCGGGAACCGCAGGGTTGTCCGGAGCAGGATCATCAAAATCAGGGATACCATCTCCATCACGGTCCCAGGTACCCGGCGCTTCTGGATTTATTCCTGGAAACGCGAGCTGGTTGATGCTTTGAGCCGGGGCTGCCAGGTCTGGCCGATTAAAACGGATCGATAATTGTCGCTCAGGATTGGTCGGGCCTCCCGGATACAGGAAAAACTTCGTGTCACTGGGTTGTGACGCACTGCCAGTCGCGACATAAATATCATTATCAACCCGTAATCCCAACCTCAAATCCGGTTCTATCCCCAGCGTGTCAAAGGCTGCAATCACCCCAGACAGATTACCCAGTGAAATGCGCAGCAGGTTGCCGAACGCGCCATAGGGCAGGTAATTGTCTTCATCGGTAACCAGAATGTATACACCGTCACCCTGCGGCAGTAACCGCCATTGATCTCCGTTCTGCTGCCCACTAAGCAAACCATTTCCCGCGATGGAGACTTGCATGGTAACATCTTCAAACAAGGTTACAGGATTCAACGGTACACCAGCAGGTACACCAAGAATAAACCGGAATGCGAAGCGGGTAACATTACGCGGCACATAGTCTGTACGCAACCAGATATCCGCACCATACGGGTCTTCACCGGCTACGGTACTGAAGTCTTCCATCAGTCCATCGGTATACAGGGCGATTTGTCCTGCTCGAATATCACCGGGATATGCCAGCGCATCACGCATGAACGTACCTTGAATAGCCGTGCCATCGGTCTGGGTGTAGGTACCCTGGATTTGGTAGGTAAAATTGTCCTGTTTGGGTGTGATGTAGGTCAGTACAAATTGATTCTGTAATTCACGCCAGACCGTACCAGGAGTACCTTCAAAGGTTATCTGTATATTGCCTGCGATGAGTCCCATTGTGGGATCATTTACAACGGTGAAACGAATTCGTGCCAGGGCTTCTTGTGCAGGACCACTGGTCGTGCGTATCCGGACCAAGCCGGTACCCCTATCCCCCTCACTCATACCCTCAACATTCAATACCACAGACAGGGTGGTTGCATTTCCAGCGGAAATGCTTCCGGAAGCCGGATGTATCGGGCCGATTCGGTTTGTGCCTTCCGCCACATTGGCCGCCCAGGTAAACGCGGTAGTACCAATATTCTCCACGGTGAATCGAGCACGGTTAACCACATTCTGCGGCGTACGTCCCAATGTCATGTCACGTTCACTGCCCAGCAAACGCACCAGCTCTCGTACATTCTCAGCCGTATACAGGTAGCCCCCGCTGTCCTTCGCCATTGTAATCAAATCACCGATATCGATGGGGTCGCTGTTGGGTTTGTATGCGATCGGGAATAATTGCACCCGGCTTTCTTCCGCTTGTGAAATCACATCCGAGATGTTGGCTACAGAAGCATTGTCTTCTCCATCCGTGATGAAGACCAGAGCCCGGACATCCGCGTCATCAAACGGCAGTAATTCCGGTGGGTCCTGTGTGTCGAGCAGTGATATGCCGTCTATCAAGGCATCATAGATATCCGATGCACCAAATTGAGCCGGAGGCAAGGTAAATTGCTCCAGCGCCGTTTTTAAAGACTCACGATCTGTCGAGAACTGATGAATCAATCGATTTTGCTGCTGACGATCATTGTAATACATTAACGCGACAGAATAGTTGGTGGGCAAATCATCCAGAAACAGCCGGGTAGCCGTTTTCATCTGGTTTACTGCTTCTCCCGGTGCCATACCCTGACTGGTTCCAGCAGTGTATATGCTCCCGGTAAAGTCCAGCATGACTACCAGATTCATCCGGATTTCATTCGATAAAAATACACTGGTTTCATTCATGTCCAGTGGTACATCATTTTCCAAGATAGAAAAAGTCAGACGGCTTCGGTCTTCTTCTGTACGTGTGGGAATGATCTGGGCTAGTGAATCACGTGCCATAAAAACAAAACGCATAACATATGGTGGACGGCTTCGGTTCAAGGCACCTTGAATGGTCAATGGTTGACGCTCTACCCGAATTAGCACATTTCTTGTGGCCACTGCTTCCAGTGGATTCTCAAAATTGCTGTCCACAGCTTCCACTGTAATGGTACGGAATTCTACATCCTGTCTCAGGTTCGCCCGATTTATCACAACCGATACGGGCACACCTGGTATGAGGATGTTGGTTCCAGGCAGGTAAAAATTTTCCCCTGGTCCGTTAGCGTCACCTTGCATAGGTGTGACAGCCGCTATCAGCGGATTTTCCACAAGCTGGTCGGCGTAGTGAATTTTGAAATACAACCGGGAACCTCGCGTACCTACATTGGCTATCCAGAAAACCATACGCACTTCATCCCGACCGAAATCCAGTACCGATAAGGGTATAATGTCTGGGCGAGCGGTCGTTTGAGGTGGTTCTGATATGGCAATCTCGGGCAAAGGCATGACTTCTACAATAAGAGGAATAGTCAGGAAGTCATCACCGGAGGTAAGCAGCAAATCGTAGTTCCCGCTTCCCGTACGCACTTTGGTGACATCGTTAACAGCTACATTCACAGTACTCTCATCTGCTGCCGCGGTTGTGCCGGTGCTACGTGAGAGTGTGATGGGAACAGATGTCTCCGGGTTAGCGCGGTCTACTAGCTGTAAGGTCCAGTTCCGGCTGACCGTGGATGTATTGCGTATACGTAACACAGAAGGCGTTACCGTCGGTGCAGGTTGCCCCTGATGTATTTCTGTCGTCTCTATGTACAAAGTCAATGGATTGGGAGTAGCAGTCAAACCTTCTAGAGGAGCACCGAAACGGAACCGCAAAATGGTGGAACCTGCGGGAGAAGACATGTAAAGATCAAAATCATTCCGACCAGCCTCCCATTCCACTGCAATCGATTGCTGCGCGCTGGAGGTGATAGTGCTGCTGGCTGCTGGCTGTGTGATAAAGTCACCAGGCAATGGCACCGCAGTCGCAATATCTCCCAGAGATTCCAGATACAACAGCTCCCAACTTGTGCTGGCAGTACCCGTGTTCGTTATGGTGAAATCTGCACTGGTTGCGTTGGGTCCGAGATTGAACCGGTTTGGATTCACAACCAGTGTTGCTTCTATAACTAGAGAAACCGGTATGACCTTTTCGCCGCCGTTGGAGCTGACGCGTAACCCGGTATTGTTTAAAACACCAACAGGCAATCCTGTGCGTATTACCTGAAGTGTAACGATTGCAGAACCCCGTGTAGTTTCTCCGTTGCTCTGATCATAGGAAAGCCAAGGTAATTCAGTTTCCACCCAGGGCGCATTGCTGCCCGCACGTGAAACTTCAGAAATTTCCCAGGTTAAAGTCTGGCCACCCTGATTATGGATAAACAGCTTATGGGTGCTTTGCCCAGCATTAAAATGTATGGCACCTGGGTTGACCTCCAACACAGGAACGCCCAGGTTGGGGCACCCGGTCAACAGCACCGCCATCAAGAAGGATGCAGGTAAACACAGACTGCTCCGAAGAAGTTTCATAGAAGCACCTCGATTTGGTATCGCCACTACAGGGCATATGCTACCCCGGCATTGCCCTAACATACAGATTCAGCGCCGGGCTCCTTGAATTTCATGCCTTATATGCTAAAATAAATAATTATAAAAAGTTGATTTCTCTATTATTCTCTTCTCAAAATTCAATTTCCTGTCCACTGGCATCCGCAAATATAACTGTCACACCGGCAGCCAATAAAAGTGTGTAATCATTTGCAAAATGTTCTTGCAGCGTATTATCTGTGTACAGGGTAGTTCTTACGGGTAAAACAACCGTTCCCATATTGCCCAGAGAGGCATTGGGTGACAGGGCATTCGCAACCAGGGGTTCCCATACCCATATTTCCTGATCATTGCCAAATAAATTCAGATATTCTAATTGAAATAATCCAGATAATGGTTCTATATCGCGGATGACATTGTCACCTAAATCCAGCCAACGCAAGTTTTCAAGAGCAGCCAAGGGTGCAATGCTCTGGATTCGGTTGCTACGCAAGTTGATTTTTGTCGCAAAGATGCAATACTCCAGCCCTTTCAGATTCCTGATACCCAGACCAGCCGCGTTAATTTCCCGCACCCGCTCCAGATCAGATTGCGTCAGAAACCCAAATGGTTTATTGATGGATTCACGCACTGCTGACTCAAGTGCGGCATCCGGAAAATACACGAAGGGGTCCCCTGGGCAGCCAGGCAACAAAGCTGCCAATCCCGTCAGTAACACGGCAAGACCAACCTGCTGAAAATGCTTTTTTTTCATAGTAGTAAGTTTCCTGTACAGGCAATACCCCTATCTCAGTACCCCAAGCACTGATAAAGGCAACATAGCCGCTAAAACTCAAATATAACCGTTTCGACGAGACCCTGTCTTAAGCGATTGTTCCTAAGTATTGAAGAGACAGGGCTAAATAATATGACAATCAATACAATCTGATCTGATAGCACGGTATTCTTGCTTCCGTGATTTTCGCATTCTTACCCCAAATACACGTACCCCACAAGCTAAACCCAGACAATACAACGCTAATCCTGGTTGGGTTGCGGAATCGTACATTTATCATTAGCGAATTCCAGAATGGGACTGTTTCCACCCAAGAATCCCAGCAGAGCGTGTATGGTCTGCAATACAATACACAATACATCCTGAATAGCATTCGCCTTTTGTGGGGCACCAACTGAAATATTTCGAATATGCTTCATATTGTCAGCTCCTTTTTCCTTCCGCATGGAAAATATAAATCGTCTCATAAAAATAGATTTTTTATACTATTTGTAAATAGTTTACTCTAAAATCGAAATTTAGTCAAGCAAAATGAAATTTTTTTGTTAAATAATGTCAATATTCAATAAAACCACTTGCAGCCGGAGCAATTAAAAAATAGATACCACACTTGAGGTTGCTCAAGTTTGCCCGTTCATGTCATCATTAAGGAGAATCATGTCGTAACATGCTCATCACATCGATTCATTTTACCCTATAATAAGAGAGAGAATTGTTATTTATAAATTATGATTAAAGATACAATTCCGCATTGTGCGATGTTTTAGTAAGCATAAAATCATTTTTCTTTACGGTATCTTCATTAAACTCAGTTAAATTTGCGTATCCTTTAATATTTATACATTATACATTTATGGTACTTGTTACAATTGGAGTTGTTTGCATTTATGAACAAAAAGGGGATTCTGTTTTTTTTAGTTTTTACCTTCGGATTTGGATACACTGCCCAAATTCTGATGGGATATTTTAACCTGATTCATCTGTCTGAGCCTAATCTATTTCAGAGATTATTTCTCATCGCAGTACTCTTTATACCTGCGATTGGAGCTATTCTGGCCCGTTCTTTATCTCATAGTAAGCTTGATAACGAAATTTTTCGAATTTGGCCTATTCCACAATATGCCGCTATACAGGCTGCCTTAACGGTTCCTTTGTTTTTTGTGCTGATTCATCTCATTTTGAGTGTGACTGGCATATCCCACCCGCAATGGCGAATGGGCACATTGATGAATACTATCAATAGCATGCTGCTGGAGATGAACCAGCCGCCCATGACTGAAACCGTGGCTACCATCGCCCCTTTGTTTCTACTGGTTGCAGGTTTTTTTCTGAGCATCGTGCTCGGAACTACAGTATTTGCCGTGGCAGCACTGGGAATGGAATGGGGTTGGAGGGGATTTCTGCTGCCGCGATTGCTACCGCTGGGTAAACCACGGGCTTATCTCATTACAGGTGCCCTTTCTGGTTTATGGTTATTGCCGATAGTGGTGCTGTATTACACCGAAGGAAACAGCTCCAGCCCCGGGCTACTGCTGCTGTTCCAGTTTATGCTGGCTGCTATCGTACTTGGTGTACTTTCGGGAGAAATTGTCACCCGTACCGGTAATTTGGGGCTTTCTTGTATTGTTATAGGAGCCTTTGTCGGCCAATCTACAGGGATGTGGTCCTATCTGTTCCCTGTGGATGCACCGCCCTGGAGTGGTCCGATAGGGTTCATTTCCCTGCTGGTATGGTTATTACTCGCATTCAAGCCTGGTATCCTTACTGGAACGATGCAGGATGGAGGCGCGCCAGCGAGCATCGAATCTGAGTATGCGACTACTTCCGGTGAAGCGTCGTAATCTATCATCAGGGTTTATCCGGCATGCGTTCAGGAATCAGGGTAAGATATTCCTGAATTCTTGACAAGGTAATCACGCAGTTGATTGCGCAGATTCGTGACGGTTGTTGACTCACGACCCATCACATTGGCTGGTTGGGCCAGGTTATTGTGGAACCGAATCACATCAATCAGATCATGTGTAGGAGTATCCAGCATTTCATTACTGAACGTTGCACGGCCACTATGCCATGTATACCGCCACTGAACAGTGCGCATTGACAGCGAAACAGGATTCCCCATAACAGAAACGGGTGTCGCAGCCTGGTGGCCTTCCCATAAATCCCTACCTTCCATAGTATGAGGCAATGGAATCTGCAACATGCTGTAAAGTGTGGGTGTCACATCCAGGAGGGTGACCAGATCATTCCTCTTATCAGGAACAATACCTGGCCCAGTGATAATCAGGGGAACCCGAAGGGTGCTTTCACTCAATTGTATAGTTCCTGCCCCGCCTCGTCGCCAGTCACCCCGACCAGGTTCGGTAAAATCAAGCCCGAATGTACTCATGAAAACGATGACAGGCTCCTCGGGCAACTGCTGCGTCACCATTTCAAAAAAACTGTTCAAATGCTGATCAATATCTTGCAAAATCGTGTCATAACGATCAATTGGACGTGCAACCGAAGGTCGCGGAGCGGCATATCCCAAGCCATGTCTAGCCTGCCATCGAGGGGTGCCCAATTCTGTAAGCCGTATAAACACCATAAACTTACTCTCTTTATGGGCCGTGATCCAGCGTTGCGCTTTTTCCAGGGTTACTTTCGAACCTGCATGTGCAATCTGGGTAAGCGCAGTAGGACGTTCTGTACTCCTGCCTGCGGCAGTTGGATATACAGGGGCAAAGTAATCATAACCTCGTTCAAAGCCACTGCCGTAAAATAAATCTTCCCGTTCCGGTTGTGCGCCTTCAGTAAACGCAGCGGTAAAATAACCTTGTTGTTTAAACAATTCCGCAGGTGTTTTCACCTCAGACGGTAGACTGCCATTGCGGCCAGCCAGATAACCGTGGCGTAATGGGTTCATGCCTGTAAACATGGACATGACAGCCGCTGCACTTTCAGCGGCAGGGGTAAACGCGTTTTCGAAGCTAACACCACGTGCAGCCAAAGCGTCTAACCCGGTCGTAACAGGTCTGTTGTACCCCCAGTGAGTCAGGTGTTCCAAGCCGAGACCATCTATCGCAATGATGATGACACTGGGTTTACTATCGTTTCCCTGTGAACTTATGGCATACGGACCATTCATGAGCAACTGAGCCAAGGAAGGTTCCGGGGGCCGCAACCCGGTCTGGGCAAGCCAAGCTGGTTGTTCCTGGGTAAACCACTGAATAGAACATGCGGTTGCATCTTTCGGAATCTGGGCTCTGCTTATGGTTAATTCTTGCCAAAACTCGGCATCCAGAGAAACTACCTCCTGGAGTATTAATGCAGGTTTACTGTTGAATTCCAACGTCATATAGGCATGTGTTACCTGCTCGGGCAAGTCGGGATGGCGCGACCAGTGAAAAACCAAGTTTTCTTCAAGTTCGTCCGGTAAATCTATGGTTACAATAGCACCTTCATAAATGGACTGGGCGCGTACATATGCATCTCCTATCTTGAAAGTCTGCGCAGCTTCGAGAGCTGCTATCCTCGCTTCAAGCAAAGCACCCTGCCAATATGTTAGAGAAATTACAGCTCCAAGGGCAGTTGCAGCACCTATACTTCCCCATCCCAACAATCCAGAAAGACTGCCTTCATCGGTCTGCGTAACACTGAACAATGTCAATATTTTGAAAAACAAATGGAAGAGCAGAAATGCACCCAAGTATATAAATGGTTCAACCTTTTCAAGCAGGGGGTTAGGCATGGGAATGTTGATTTGAAGAATTGGTAGTAACAGTACAAATGCTCCGACCTGCGATATACTTTCGGATAAATAGGGCATAACGCCCCGGTTAGGCCGAAATAATTTCAACAAACACATAAACAGCAGTTGTATAAGGAGATATATGAATGCACAACCAGCCGTGAGTGACAGGGCAGCATGCAAAGTCGGTGCATATCCAAATGTATGGAGCAAATCCTGGAAATATATCCCGGTAACTCCGGCAGCCAGTCCGGAAATGAGAAAATAAATTGGTACTATCAAAGCTTAAATCCTGACTAAAAGACTAATTTTTGTTTCTTATGGCATGTACTATTGGAATTACAGGGACAGTCAACCCGGAAAAACTGTCAACGTTATTGCTAACTTACTGAATACTCTAAGATATTATAGACGGTTTGTGTATTCTATTCACCCATAAAATACCAATCAGCAAGGATGAAAAGCTATCAACTGATGGAGAAACATCCTGCATATCTGCTAAGATGGAGCATATCATGATGTTTACAACGGAGGCCAATTTGCGGTGCTGACACATTTACTGGAGAAATTATTTGGAACCAGCAAGGATCGCGTAAGCAAGAGCTACGCTCCTTTGTTAAATAAAGTTAATGCGCTGGAGTCACGGTATGTTGCCATGACCAACGATGAACTGCGCAGCCAAACCGCAACATTCAAAGACCGGCTTTCTCGTGGCGAAACATTGGACGATATTCTTGTCGATGCTTTCGCAGTGGTTCGTGAAGTTGCCAAGCGTGTTATAGGTATGCGCCCCTTTGATGTTCAGATCATGGGTGGTGTTGTACTGCACCAGGGCAAAATTTCCGAGATGGTTACTGGTGAAGGTAAAACCCTGGTAGCGATTCTACCAGTATACCTGAACGCATTATCTGGCAAGGGCGTGCATGTGGTGACAGTGAACGACTACCTGGCTCGCCGTGATGCCGAATGGATGCGTCCTGTGTATGAATTTCTTGGATTGACAGTCGGTCTGATCCAGCAGGATATGAACAGCTTTGAACGGAAAGTATCTTACCGTGCTGACATCACCTACGGTACCAACAACGAGTATGGTTTTGATTATCTGCGCGACAACATGGCCACCCATCCTGATCACCGGGTGCAACGTGAACTGAATTATGCCATTGTCGACGAGGTGGACTCGATCCTGATTGATGAAGCGCGTACCCCCCTGATTATTTCCGGTCGCCCTGTAAAAAGCTCGGACGTCTATATCAAGGTAGATGATGCTGTACGTCGGTTGCGTAAAGACACCCACTATGAAGTCAATGAAAAGCAGCGTCAAATCATGCTGACGGATGAAGGCATGGAAATGGCGGAACAATTTCTCGGTGTCGATGATCTGTTCACCAGTGAAACCATCGGTATGATGCACATAATCGAGCAATCGCTTAAAGCACACAACTTCTTCAAGCGTGACAAGGATTACATGGTACGTGATGGCGAAGTCCTGATTGTGGACGAGTTTACCGGACGCGTCATGGATGGCAGACGTTATTCTGACGGCTTGCACCAGGCACTGGAAGCCAAAGAGCGCGTTCCGTTACGGTTCGAATCACAAACTATTGCCAGTATCACGTATCAAAATTTCTTTCGCCTGTATGATAAATTGGCAGGCATGACGGGAACCGCCATTACAGAGTCGGTCGAATTTGCCAATGTCTACAATCTGGAAGTAGTCCAGATTCCCACCAACTTGCCTCTGATCCGCGAAGATATGAACGATCTCATCTTTGCTACAGAACCCGGTAAATTCCGGTATGTGGTCGAACAGATTAAAGAGATAAACGCAACGGGCCGCCCGATACTGGTTGGCACAGTTTCTATCGAAAAGTCGGAAGAATTGGCCAGTCATCTTGAAGAGCTGGGTATTATGGAATTCCAGGTACTCAACGCCAAACACCATGAACGTGAAGCGACCATTGTGGCCAATGCCGGTAAACGCGGCGCGATAACCATTGCTACCAACATGGCTGGCCGTGGTACAGATATCAAACTTGCAGAAGGCATACGAGACCTGGGTGGACTCTATATCATAGGTACAGAACGGCATGAATCACGGCGTATCGACAATCAGCTCCGGGGCCGTTGTGGTCGCCAGGGCGACCCTGGTACGACCCGCTTTTTTGTCAGCCTTGAAGATGATGTTGCCCGGTTATTTGGCGGCGACAAGGTCAAGCGTATTGTCGACATGATGGGCAGCGAAGCCATGGACGCCGAACCTCTGCAACAGCGTATGGTGAGCCGTTCCATTGAACGTGCCCAACGCCAGGTGGAAGAGCATAACTTTGAAATCCGCAAGCACGTGCTTGAATATGATGAGGTTATGGATCGGCAACGCAAGTATATCTACGCCATGCGTCGGGAAGTGCTGGAAGATAAGGACATTACCGGACGTCTTGAGAATATGGTACAAAACATCACCGGTGATGGTATTGAGGAATATGCTCCTGAGACCGTATTACCGGAAGAGTGGGACCTGGAAGGGCTGGATCGCGTTCTCTACAGCGCTTTTGGCATTCATTTTGACCTGGAAGGTGAAACGGATGAAGAGCCCAAGCCTTTGATGGAAAGCATCAATGATCAGGTCTGGAAGCATTACCACAACCGTGAAAAAGAATTTTCTGAAGAATTACGCAAGCAATATAATGATGAAGTCGGTAAAGATGATAGTCGAATAGATTTTGATGTATTGGCCCGGCGTCGCTTTCATGGCCTGGAATTAATGGCTTTATTGCGTGCGGTCGATGAAAAATGGATTGATCATCTGTATGAAATGGACTACCTGCGTGAATCCGTCCGCCTCCGGGCTTTTGGCCAGCGCGATCCTCTGCTGGAATACAAACGCGAAGGTTTTGAACTGTTCCAGAATCTGGTGCGCAGTATAGAAGAGAGTGTGGTGCAAACCATATTTCGCCTTACCGACCCGGAATTTCGCAAGAAACGCGCCATCAGTCTGCAACAAGGCACCCTGGACGCCAAGAGCGATCCGGTTGCTCAGCTCAGCCAATATCAATATGTCGCGGCGGATAAACAGGCAGACAGAAGTTTTGCCGCGTTTGATACCAGCCGGTTTGCATTGGGTGGCCGCGGCGCTTCGCAACGCATCGCACCGGGCAGTGCCAGTACCGCTGTTGTTGAAGAGGATGAAAAACGACGACGGACACCAGTTCGCGCAGCTCCCAAGGTCAATCCCAACGACAAGTGCCCTTGTGGCAGTGGAAAGAAATATAAAAAGTGCTGCGGTCGCCTGGCAGATTAATCGCGGGAGGTATACTCCTTGCCTGGCTTGTCATGACGGGTATACTTCTCTACCGGGAAGTCTGGTTGCCCCGGCAACTCGAACCTGCTTTCAGTACACCGCTTCATGCGTCCCGTGATATGTGGATGGGCATATATACAGCAAGCCAGGAGCGTGCAGGATTCATCAACTTACGAATGGTTCCTGGCATGCGTGATGATGAACCTGGAGCACGACTGCACCTGACTACACGCCTTTCCATCTCAATGTTGGGATTTCCAACCCATCTCGCGATAACTGGTGAAGCTTGGACGCATAACCAACGCGGTTTGGAAGACTTCAATTTAGTTCTGGAATCGGGCGATCATTACACCCAAATCAATGGTAAGGTGCAAAACGGAATACTTGAAGCAAGCTTGTATGTAGCGGACGAGGTTATGCCTTTCTCTTGGCCTGTAGGTAACAGCCTTCAAATTTCAGGGGGACTGGGCATGCCTTCACTTAATATTCCCATATTGCACCCAGGACAAGAAGCTCAGGTACAGACTTTTGATCCAGTAACCATGCGCATGGGAACAGCCAGACTAATCCATGCAGGTGAAGAAACCCTGGAAATTGCCGGTGAACAGATAGAAACAACCATCATCCGCACCACCCTCAGCGGTATGACTACCCGAGCCTGGATCACAGCAGCTGAAGAAGTAGTACAAGCTGAAACCCCGTTTGGGTTGCTGCTGAAAAAGATAACACCGGCTGAAGCGCTGGAACCGCTCGACCCAAATGAACGTACCAGTATCATTCAACAACTGGCAGTACGTATCAAGGGCCATCTTCCTACAGAAGCTCTGGATGAAATGCGGGTACGTTTTCGGGGTATATCAGAAGACCATTATCCACCTGACGATGGCCGCTTGCAGATACACGAAGGAGAGGGAGTCTACCGTTTTGTACGCTCTGCCCTACCTGGAACAATCTCTGTCGAGCCGCTTAGCACGGAAGAACAGGCAAACTATCTGGCAAGTGATGTGTTCATCCCTGCGGATCATGAACGCATTCAGGAAACGATGGTAGCCATCATTGGTGATTTGGAGACACGCTGGGACAAGGCTCTCGCACTGCATGACTGGGTCTATGAGAACATTGACAAGGTTCCGGTTATCAGTATCCCCATGGCACTAGATGTATTGCGCACTATGGAAGGTGACTGCAATGAACACACCGTACTCTTCACCGCGCTTACACGGGCCGCAGCTATTCCAACACGCATTGCAGTAGGCCTGGTCTGGAGTGACCAACTACAAGGCTTCGGTTATCATGCCTGGCCAGAAGTACACATCGGTCACTGGATACCCATGGACCCGACGCTGGGCGAACCTGTTGCCGATGCTACACACATCAAACTTTTAAATGGTAATATTGACCAATGGATACAGCTCGTCCCTTACCTGGGGCAATTACAAATTGAAGTGCTGTCTTTCCGCTGACTCGCGACCAATGGGGCATATATGATTCAGACAGAAAACCTCATGAAACATTTTGGCGAAAAAATCGCTGTCGCGCCACTGAGCCTGAACATTCCCGAAGGTACATTCTTCTGTTTCTTGGGTCCCAATGGTGCGGGCAAGACAACGACCATCAAGATGCTCACCGGTCTTTTGAAACCGAGTGGCGGTCGGGCACTGCTGGGCGGATTAGATATTCAGATCGAACCGGTAAAAACGAAACAGCTCTTGGGATATGTGCCCGATCACCCTTTCCTATATGACAAACTGACCGGTAGAGAGTTCATGCGTTTTGTCGCTGGACTGTATAAAATCCCAGATGACCGGTATAAAAACTTGTGTGAACCACTGATGGAAATGTTTGAAATCGCTGCGGTCGGAGACCAGTTTATCGAAGACTACTCTCACGGCATGCGCCAGAAATTATCTTTTGCTTCCTGTTTTCTTCATGAGCCTCGCATTGTCATTGTAGATGAACCCTGGGTCGGACTTGACCCCAAAAATATCCGCTTTGTCAAGGACTTTCTAAAGGAAAAAACGCGTACCGAAGGTCTTACCGTGTTCATGTCCACCCACACCCTGAGCATTGCGGAAGAAGTAGCAGACCTGATTGGGATCATTAATCATGGCAAATTGCAGTTCCTGGGAACTGTAGATGAAGTGAAAGCGTTGAACGCCAATCCCGGCTCGCTGGAAGATGTGTTCCTGAGCTTGACCAACGATGTTGGAGACGAAGTCGCGTGAGTCAGGTTATCGCGTTGTTACAGACCAAACTTCGCATACTCGGCAACCAGATTGCACTCGTTCGGTATGAATCCAAATTGAAGATAGCCGTATTGACTTTTTCGGCCATTATCATTTGGCTAGGTGCCTATATCTGGTTGTACTATGGATTTCGCTGGTTGCTGAACTTCGGAAATATGGGTGGAGGCGCGTACGTATTCGGAGAGCTGCTGCTGCGACAGGTACTCAGTCTGTTTGCCCTGGCAGTATTTCTGTTGTTGATTTTCTCGAATATACTGGTTGCTTTCTCCACCTTGTATAAATCCAAGGAAGTTTTCTATCTCCTGCAGGGGCCACTTTCGTATAATCAGTTCTTTTACGTTCGTTTTGTGGAGTGCCTTCTGTTCAGTTCCTGGGCACTGGCTTTTCTGGGTTCTCCGTTGATTCTTGCCTACGGACAAAGCATACAGATGACTCCCGCGTTTTATCTCGCTGCCATCGGCTTTTTCATTCCTTATATCATCATACCCGCGGCCATCGGTGCCATTATTACCATGCTGCTGGTACGGATTTTTCCGCAGATTCGGGTTCAGACCATGATTGCCCTGGGAGTGATGGTGCTGGTGGGATTCTTTTACTATATGGTTACCATTTTAAGAAAAACCCGGGTCGCGGAAGACACCCCGATTGCCGTTTTTTTTGATTCCATGAGCCGTATACAATCACGATTATTGCCGAGTTTCTGGGCTACGGAAGGCCTGTTTTCCGCGGGCCGATTGGATTATACTGAAGCCTTGTTCTGGTGGCTGATGAGCATCTCAACCGCGCTAATGCTGCTGGTGGTAGCAGGATGGGTCGCGGGAAAAGCATTTTATCCCGGCTGGTCTTACTTGAACGGGCAGGACCGACAACGTTTCAAGCCGGAAAATCGGGGCATATTGAATGCGCTGCTTCAACCACTCAATATGCTGCCGCTTCCCATCCAGGCGCTTTCAAAAAAAGACATCCGACTCTTCTGGCGCGACCCAACGCAATGGTCTCAGTTCGTGATCTTTTTTGGAATCATGGCCATTTACATTGCGAATCTCCGCAACACAAGCCGGTTTTACGAACAGGACATCTGGCGTAGCTGGGTCGCCTGCCTCAATGTCGGTTCGGTCAGTCTGATCCTTGCGACTCAAACCAGCCGCTTTGTTTTTCCCCTGATCAGCCTGGAAGGCCACCGCTTCTGGATACTCCGCCTGGCCCCTCTGTCGCTACGACAATTGATTTGGCAGAAATTCTGGCTTAGCGTTGTGACAACATCCGGTGTCACGGTTGGCCTGGCCCTGATGTCCGGATACCTCCTGGAACTTGAACCCGCGTTTTATTTCATGACCGTTTACGGTGTTGCCCTTACCAATCTTGGCCTGGCGGGGTTGGCAGTAGGACTGGGCAGCCTCTACCCCACTTTAAGTGAAGATAACCCGGCGCGCATCGTTTCTGGGATGGGTGGAACATTGAACCTCTTACTCAGTATCGGCTACATTTCCCTGTTGGTATCAGCTCAGGGAATCGTGTTACTCTGGGATGTTGCTGCTTTCCTGACTGGTCGTGGTGATTTCTTCTGGGCATACACGCTTACTTTGGTCTTTGTGACCATTACCAGCCTGCTTGCAGTCTGGTTACCCATGAAAGCGGGGCTTCGCCACTTGGAGCGCTTGGAATTTTAATATGGCTGGCACGTTGTGCTGCTGGTAGTAGCGATGTCACGCTGCTGGCAAGTCTGTCAGGCTTTATGTAATATGGAAGAAAGGGATTGCTATAATATTATTGCTGAATGATTTCAATGCTAATCGGTAGTTTGTAGCATGTAGTATGTCAGAACCGTTCTTTCAAGGGGATTTTAATGAATCAAAAAATTAATCAAATGATGTGTTGTGTCTTGGCAGGTTTATTGTTTATGTCTTTCGGGGATAAAGCAATGGGAAATGAGATACCGGAGTTTCGTGAAGCAAAACCGGTATGGCCGGTTGGTCGTAGTGAAGAAATGAATTTGTTTGTGGGTTTCAGGGCAACATTTGAAACGCCAGAGCAGGAATCGGTGAAAATTCGACTTACCGCTTCTTCCATATACCGCATTTGGCTGAATGGTCAATTTCTTGGGCATGGTCCTGCCCGTGGCCCGCTTGATTTTCATCGGGTTGATGAGTATGAAATTGCAGGCTTGATTGGTCCTGGAGAGAATATCGTGGCCATAGAGGTGGCTGGCTACAATGTAAACAGCTACTATCTCTTTGATCAACCTGCATTTTTGCAAGCAGAGGTAGTTGCCGGGTATGTGACCTTGGCTGCTACAGGATCAGGAGAAACAGGTGCATTTGAAGCTACTATACTGGAGGAGCGGCAACAAAAAGTACAACGTTACAGTTTTCAGCGAACATTTGTAGAAGATTATGTACTTTCAACTGATCACAATGCCTGGATGAAAACGGTGACAGCCGAATTCGAAACAACGGAGTTGGAAGTTTTACCTGCAGTTTCGTTGTTGCCCCGACGAGTCCCCTATTCTGATTTTTATGTGGTTCCAGCGCAAGAATTACACTCCAGAGGTACTTTTGAACAAGATGTTGAACGCGAGAAAATCTGGAAAGACCGTAGCCTGGTTCATATAGGTCCTGATTATAAGGGATACCCAGAAGAAGAATTGGTCTCGGTGCTTTCTACAGAAATGCAAAAGACTGAAATTTCCCATCGGGATATGACCACACAACCGCTTCAGGGCACCTGGAATCACACCTTGGCAGAAGGTGAATTTGTGCAATATGACTTGGGGCGCAACATCTCCGGTTTTCCAAGATTCCGCGTCACATGTGATGAGCCAGCACGATTATATGTCGTGTTTGATGAAACCTTACGGGGCGATCGCATTGATTTTTTCCGTATGGGGTGTGTCAATGTTATTGCGTACACTTTAGAGCCTGGCGTATATGAGCTTGAAGCATTTGAGCCCTATACGATGCGTTATATGAAAATCATGGCCATGCAAGGCAGCGGTGTCATTGAAGAGGTGGGTATTCGCGCTTTTGAAAACACCGATACGCAGCGTGCATCTTTCCGTGCATCGGACGAAAGGCTGGAAAAACTGTTTGAAGCTGGACGCCACACCTTTGCCCAAAATGCTACGGATGTTTTTATGGACTGCCCTTCGCGTGAGCGGTCAGGGTGGTTGTGTGATTCCTTTTTTACAGCACGTTCAGCCTTGGTATTATCAGGTGATACAACCGTAGAAAAAAACTTTGTGGAGTCATATCAACTACCCGAATCATTCCGCTTTCTTCCTGATGGTATGTTGCCCATGTGTTACCCGGCAGACCATTATAATGGCAATTTTATTCCTAACTGGGCCATGTGGTTTGTCGTTCAGTTGGAAGAATATCTGGAGCGAAGTGGAGATGAAAAGCTCATCGCCGAGCTGAAACCCAGAGTCCTGGCTTTGCTGGATTATTTTAAACCATTTGAAAACGAAGATGGTTTACTTGAAAAACTTGAACGCTGGGTCTTTATCGAATGGTCAGCAGCCAACCAGTTTACGCAGGATGTAAATTATCCCTCCAACATGCTTTATGCAGGTATGTTGAGTACTGCTGCCAAGTTGTATGACCTGCCAGAACTGGAAGAAAAGGCAGCTGCCATTCGTGAGACAATTCGCAGTCAGTCATTTGATGGGGAGTTTTTTGTTGACAATGCTGTACGTAATGAAGACGGTGTTCTTGAGGTAACACGCAATCGGACGGAAGTTTGTCAATATTTTGCTTTTTTCTTTGACGTAGCGACCATGGAAACACATCCGGAACTCTGGGCCAAGCTTCGTGATGACTTTGGTCCAACACGTCAGGAGACAGGTGCTTATCCTGAAATCCATGTAGCCAATTCATTTATTGGCAACATGATTCGAGTTGAATTATTGTCGAATGCAGGTATGAGCAGTCAAATTCTTGATGAATCCATAGACTATCTCATGTATATGGTAGAACGTACCAACACGCTTTGGGAAAATGTACATGACAATGCGAGTCTGAACCACGGGTTTGCTTCGCATATTGTGGTCACCTTACTGCGTGATATTCTGGGGGCGTATTCAATAGACCCCGTGAACAAAGTGCTGCAATTGCGGTTCATCGACACCGGTCTGGATTGGTGCGCAGCAACCATACCTGTTGGTGACGAGGTCATCTCGCTTCAATGGACTTCTGATGGAGATATGATCACGTATGAACTTGATCTTCCCGACGGCTTCACGGTTGAATTGATAGATCATGGTCAGTCCATCCCGGCTATCGCAAAGTAAATTCAATTCACCAATTTGAATAATAGTTTTATGTCTGGCAATTCAACATAGGTTTTTATGTTGAATTGTCAGACTTATTTTTTAGATTTGTAGTGCTAAAAAAAACAGATGTTTTCCGAATAATTTGTGTAAGTTATTTATTTTGAAATTGTTATGAAGCTTTAATATTAATAGAATTTTTATGTTGTTTTCTTTGCATTTTTTTTAAAAAGTGGTACAATTGGGTTGAACAAAGTTGAAAGCAATTTGGTGAGGCAGCAAGCAAGCGACCAAAGAAATTTAACTCGTCGTGCTGTTTTAGTACTCATAAAGTTGATGATCAACTCTGTTCCGCAAGCGGAGCGGTTGTAGCGGACATAACGTTAACCACAAACATGGGAACAAAGTGAAGAAAAAGCTTAGACCTTCGTCAGCTACACCCCGCTGAGTATACGAGTGAAAACATTTGAACATCTGCGCACCCCATCCTCATGACAGGATATCTGGTAGGCCACGTGGAGCGCCCCAAAATGAAAGCGTGCGCTTGGTATATGTTCACATGTATTCACTCGAATGGTAGCGGAAGTTTCGTTACTTTAAGTGCATCACACTGATCCGCAAGATCGCGCATGGGCCATGTGGAGAGCCCGAAAGTAAAAAGGTGAGACTTGGCACTAACGAGACTTCCGCTTTTATATTTGCAAACTAATCCTGCCTGTATTGAATTCATTTCGTTTATTGCTTCTGAAATACCACCCAAGTTATAGTTCAGTCTATCGATTTATCTATCATTGGAGTTTTACCTGCAAATGTATATGGAACCAAGCGAATTTTGGAAAGTCTATGTGGGAACTGTAAGCCCACTCGAGTTTATGTACAATCACAAGACTCAAGAACCTGCCGTAGGTGCTCATAAGTTTTTGGAAAACTTTCCTAAATTATTCGGTGTGGTTCGGAGAGCCAATTGGCAAAGCACTTTCTGCAGTGAAACACAATTTAATCGTGAAGAAGTCGAATGCGCATTGACATCGTTCATTGATAACGCGCGAGAAGAGTGGGAAAGCCAGTTACATCAAATATTTCTTGACGAAATGCAAAACCAGACCCGGAGTCAAGATTCTGCTGAAGGGTTCACTATTCAAAGTGACAATTTTCTTACGGAAGAAAATCAATATAATATTGAAGTAATAACTGATGAACCAATGAATGACCAAGAATCGTATGAAGAGCATTCGGAATAATTTTATATGAAATATTTTTTATCAATATTCATATGAAGCTACACCTTAATATGTATTCCGATTTTCCCATGGATTTCCGCATTAGGCTGTGAATCCTGGCAAGAGTACATAATGATTTGTCCCCCTCTCTGTCAATTCTGTTGATCAATATTGAATAAGGTATAAACTAAGATCAGTAGAAAGATTTAATATGATCTGTGCAGGGATTAATTTGTTTGTTTAAACAAGCAAATTTGCGAAATTTATACCATATCGGGTACACTTCAACGAGGGTGAGAAGACATACTGAATCTTTGAGTTAAGCGGGATGAATGGCCAAAAAAATGGAACCACAACTACAACGGGGTCAAACAGTGAAGTCTTTTCAAGTCTGTGTTGCTGACGATAACAGGGAAGAAGCTTTTTTATTATGTGAAGGCTTAAAAATGAATGGATACGATGCAGTATCAGTTCATAATGGCTTGGATGCAATAAAGAAGTGTACTGAGGAGGACATTGATCTCTTACTGCTTGATATTGGTTTACCAGATATCGAGGGATATGATGTGTGCAGGCGATTGAAAGAAAACCCTGCTACCCGTGATATTTCTATTATTTTTGTTACTGCCCGAGGTGATTCTCATGATGTCGCCCAAGGTTTCGCTTTGGGTGCTATTGATTATATTCCAAAGCCATATAATTTGCCGTTTGTGATGATAAGTGTCGAGTCAGCCATGCGTACCAAGCAGCTTCCCAATCCAATGAATATCAGCCAGGAATTGATTTATGAAGCCCAAGAGTTATTGCATGACACGGTGTATACCGATCAACTCACCGGCTTGCGTAATCGACGTTATTTTATGGAGCGACTACAAGAGGAGGTTGAAAGAGCGCGCCGCTACGGGTTTGCACTTTCTTGTGTCATCATTGATGTAGATGAATTCAGGCCGCTTGATTCGGACTTGGGTACCGCATCGCTTGATGATCTTCTGGTAGAAATCGCCATAGCCATGCGTGATAACTCACGCAATTTTGACATTTTAGCACGTTACGAGAGTTCTGTGTTTTCTGCAGCACTTCCCCATGCTCCACTGGAAGATGCGGTGGGTTATGCCAACAAGATTCGAGAGCGTCTGAGTAAGTTGACGTTTGGAGAACCACCTACCAAAGCACTCCTGACCTTTGGAATTGTCTCTTGTAGCAACAGTAATTCAGAATGTGCTGAATCCATGTTATGCGAAGCCATGCGAGGCCTTTTAACTGCGAAGAGCAGTTCTGAGGAACGCATGTATGCCAAAAATTTATAGTATGGTTTTGATCTGAACTTGCATTACAAATAGAGCACAGAAAAGTTACACCCGGCATCGTCGATTACCAGACAAAGTCGGGTGTTTTTTTTATTTTCAGTTCCAAACAATTTATATAGCTTTTCTGCTTATTTTCCTTTAATCCAGTCTGACGTAAACTTTGTGTGTGTTATTGAGGCACCATCAGAACCCCGGTATGAATACGTCACATGGATTGCTCCATCTGCATCTTCCATGATAAACGGATAACCGAAGCCTTGCACCCCACTTTCATCTTTATCGAGGTAACGATGATAAGACCAGGTTTCTCCTTCATCGTCTGAAAGCGCAACTGCCATGTTATGTCTTCCCTGTTCCGCATCGTTATACGCGAGTACCCACTGCCCACTACGCAACACATCAACCGCGATACTTGCACCAGGGTTTGGAAGCTTAATTGGACGAGCTACAGACCAAGATTCGCCGTTATCCTCCGAGGTGGCCACATGAATTCGCTTTGGTGATGGGCCATTGTCGCGCATGTAGGCTACAATTTCACCATTAGAACGAACTGCCAGACTTGGCTGTATATTGCCTAAACCAACTATGGGTGTGCTGCACTGCCATGACATACCATGGTCGTCGGAGTATGCAACTAATGAAACGTTGTATCCGTCAGAATACAATGGCAATAAAATTCGACCGTTATCCAGTGTCACAAGTGCAGTACGTGTCATCCAGCCGATATCACGTTTGACTTGGTCCTTTGCCGCCTCTATCAGCATCCTGGTATAGCGTGGAGCATACTCGGCCCACAACGGTTCTGCGTATTGCAGTTTTTCAAATCCTTCCGCAATTGCATCTGCAAAAGACGCACCTGGTTTCAGTAACAGTACGTCTTGCCATTCCCACTCCGGAGCACCCTCGCCCGCCCAGTTATCGGTGTAGCGGTATTTAAGAATAGATTGTTCCCAACGGTTAGCATTTACGGCTATCCAATATAGCCAGAGACGATGGTCACTGTCCAGAAAAAGAACAGGATTACAATCTGGAGTGTTGTAGGTTTCCGCCATAAGAAAAGTAGGACCCCAGGAATCTGAGCCTGATTTTAAGCGGGAACCTTGTAGAATAACATCGTTGGCCGTGCGTTCACCAGAACCATGAAACCATACTGCCAACAAATCACCATTGGGCAGTTGCACAATGCTGCTGCTATGGACATGTTTGTCCTGCAACGGAAAAATATATTGTTTGGTGAGTATCTCTTCGGTATAGGTCTTTTGTGAAAACATTAAAATGCAACTGAACAACATCAAGCCAAAAAATTTACAGCAACGCATAAAAAACTCCTGTTAATTTGAACTTATCAACTTTATTGATACTGCTATTTCAAGTGAGACTCCAGAAACGCAAATGCCGATTCCTGTGCGTCCAGTCTAAATGAATGATCGACATCAAAATACAGACATTCGAACATATCTCCATCTCCCATTTCAGTATAAATATTACGGATATTTTCTTCGGCGCCCTTCATTCCATGCATAGGGAATAGGGTATCCTGAGAACAATTGATAACCATGAGGGGATTAGGTGCATTCAGGGTAACAACGTCTGGCAGATCAAGATACTGATATTGTCCAGGTACATAAATCATCCAAGTGTGATTGCTCAGATGACGCCGGATGAGTGAGCCATAGGTAGTCATCCATCCTGCAACAACGCCAGCCTTGATACGAGAGTCCAATCCAAAAAGGTGCGCGCTGCGAAAGCCACCCAATGATAGACCGATGACCCCGATACGATGTGGGTCAACTTCTGGACGCTGTAAAAGATATTCGAGACTGATTCGGTCTCCATGAAATAATATGCCCGGCCAGGTTGACCCCGAAGTGAATATCGTTTTTGCCATCAGGTTTTCAAAGTTGGCAGCAACAGGATGAAACGCCCGTATGTATGCGTCACTGCCGGGTAGTAAACCTTCAAGTGGTTGTCTGAATTCAGGTGGAAGTGCTTCTCCATCCAGACGTTGTGAACCAAAATAGAAGGCATCGGGAACAAGCACCACATAGCCGCGACGGGCCAACTCATCTGCCCAATACCGTCCGCCATAGGTCTCTTCGACCAGCTCTTGTAATACGGGGGGTGGATCATTAATTTCTGATATTTTTTCTTTCCCATAATAATAAAACCCACTGTGACAATGCATCGCTATTATGGCTGGGGCTGGAAACTCAAGTTCATCGGGAATCAAAAGGAAAGCTTCTGTTGTGCGGTCAGCGGTAACAGGATATCGAATGTGGATTTGTTTAAAGCCATCACGCTGATTTACTGCCAGTACCTCTTCAGTCCTATGAGGCGTTGTTGGAGAATAGCGGAGCAACTCGAACATTTTGGCACGTGCTGTTGTACGCCATACCTCCCGCTCGGGCCATTTTTTTTCCAGGTATGAAAGTGATGGTTTTGTTGAATCTGTCTGATGCTGTAACATTTCATAAAAGTTGGCAGTGTGGGCTGGTTGCGCATCGTTAGCTTCTGAACCATGAATTGCAACAGACAATAAAATTAATGCAAGCATGATATTCTCCTGAAAGGTAGCTAGTCTGAATTTGACTTATCACGTGTTACTTCCACGGCGTAAACGTGACTGATGCCATGCATGTTGGAACGAAATACTACCCATTTGCTGTCAGGTGTAAACATGACATTGGGTTCCAGAGCCCGGTAATCATGATTTATCATATTTACAAGACGCGTAACCTCCAATCGATCTTCGATTGGACGGTACAAATATATCCACTTGTTCTTTTCTTCTTCACCGCGAGGTAAGTTCTCGCCACCATCGCCACAAAAAAGTGTGCCATCACGGTTAATATTGTAATGGTAACTCCATTGTGCCGGCTCAAGGGGAAACTTGCGTAATTCACCAGATTCCAGATGAACACCTGCAAGAAAAATGTTTTGCCAGGCAGGTTGTTGCAGATCAAACCAAATCCATTCGCCATCAGGACCCCAGAATTCATGTCCGGCGATTTCACGTTCCTGGGTGCGCTTGTGACGCAGTGTTAATCCACTTCCGTCTGTACGAACAGTCCAGATACGGTCTACGCGTTCCCAGGGGCCCTCATGGCAAAACATAATTAAACCCGGGTCAGCAGGAGAGAATTGCACATGACCAAGCCATTGATTTTCTGAATGAACTTCTGTAATTTCACCAGTGACCGTATCAACCGTATATATCGTGTTGGGTAGTTTTGCTTCATAAATTGCCACAAACCATTCGGTACGGGGACGTTCATAGAATGCTTCCTCACCTTCAGCATAACAACCTACCAACAAGGTTTCTGTGCTGTTCAACCCAAACCCTCTTCCAGAATGCCATTCCTTCGGTAAACGGGTAATTTCAATCGTTTCCTTCGTATCCAGGTGCGTACTGTATACCACATCATTACTCTGATAAAACACCTTTCGGGATTTTGGCCCGACTATTTCAAAAGTGCTGTCACGGTCTGTAATTTGCTCGACAACACCGCTTTCAAATTGAATCGTAAATAAACGACGACCTTCTGATGTTGTACCGGCAAACACCATTTTATCGCCTGAAGCAGTAAAGGGATTTTGATGAAAATAAAAACTGCTGTTACTTCCTTCCCGCACGGAGAGTCGCACTATTCGATGACCGGTTTCATCATCTACCCACTCGTCAGGTGGTTCTACTGTGCTGTCTTCGGCTGCTGAAAAACTTATCATGATTAACATCATCAAGCTGAACAACAAAATTGGTTTCATTGCTCCATACCTCATGATACTGTGTTTCCTACTGTGTTACCGAGGCGTTCAAATGTTTCATTCGCAAATTCCTGAAAGGCCGGATCAATTCCGAGTGCTGCCGGATCAGGATAACAACCAGCTATAAACCCTCCGCCCCGGTACAATTTGTCGAGCATTTCTTTTACCTTGTTCTCAATAATATTTTTTTCACAGGTAGGTAGCACTTTTTGAATGTCGACAGGACACCAAAAGGTCACCCTGGACTCCTGCTGGTAAGCATGTAACACATCCAGACCATGCAGTTCTGGTTGATCAAATTGAAATACATTAACGCCTGCTGTGATTAATCCGGGCATGATACTTTCAATTTTGCCGCAGGAATGCATCCATACAGTCAGATTAAGGGAATGAGCAAGACTACATAAGGACACAAAGCGAGGATAATACGCTTCATACCACAACTTCGGGTCTATCATAAGCTGGCCCTGCGTGCCCCAGTCTTCTGTTATCATAATTCCGTCCGCACCAATGGCCGCAAAATTTCGTATCATATCTTCAAGCAGGGAATCGATTTGATCATGCAGCGTATTTACTTCATCTGGCGACATGAGGAGATCTGTCAGGTATAGTTCCAGCCTGCGCATTTTT
>CAZIDP010000023.1:0-57838 GCA_964537975.1 uncultured Nitrospirales bacterium
AAGGTGAAGGTGAAGGTGAAGGTGAAGGTGAAGGTGAAGGTGAAGGTGAAGGTGAGGGCGAGGGTGAAGGCGAAGGCGAAGGCGAGGGTGAAGGTGAAGGCGAAGGTGAGGGCGAAGGCGAGGGTGAAGGTGAAGGCGAGGGTGAAGGTGAAGGCGAAGGTGAGGGCGAAGGCGAAGGTGAGGGCGAAGGCGAAGGTGAGGGCGAAGGCGAAATACCCAACTTCTTGGATGTAATTCCGAATCTGGACGCCCTGATTGAGGCGTATAATAAAATGGCGGTAGAATTTGAGCTTCCAGACGACCTGACGCTTGATGGTTTGCCGCAATTGAACAGCCTGGGCTTGGTACATTATGCAATATTGCAAAATGATGGCAGCATCCTATGGGGCGCCACACTGAACGCCTTTGAATTAAACTATTTGCGACTGGAGATGGAAGCAGATGCAGAAGCGCTAGGCGAACACCTCATACTGGTTGCCGCATTGTTAACTATCAGTCCAGAAACACAGCAGGCGTTCTATGTGCATATGGACAGCCTGGGAATCGTGCTTACTGGTGAATATGACACCGTGTCCTGTGATGAGACTGGGCAATGTATGCCAGCAGTAGATGGCAATAAAGCACTTTGGGAAGGCTATCTGGTTTTCGATGTCAAAGCTGAAGGCCTCGAATACCCCTTTGCAGCTACTGGTGACTTTGACGAAGACAGTTATTCAAATCTCGAAGAATATGAAAATGTAAAATCATGGGATGGTACATTGGCTGATTTTGTAGCTGCCGCAACGGATCCCACTTGGGATGGATCATTCACAGGAGGTGAAGGTGAAGGTGAAGGTGAAGGCGAGGGCGAGGGTGAAGGTGAAGGCGAGGGCGAGGGCGAAGGTGAAGGTGAGGGTGAAGGTGAGGGCGAAGGTGAGGGTGAGGGCGAAGAAGATAAGCGCCCCTTGCCTATTTGTGGGTCTGGATCCGGCAACAGCACCAACTCGTACAGCAATATAATTCTAATTTCATTGTTGGCAGGTGTGCTTTTACTTGGCATGCGCCATGACTTAGTTTTAAAAGCTGTGCCCATGCGCATACGTCGCAGAAAATAGTCACTTTAAATCACTAAACCATTATTGACAAATTCAGTAATCGGCATCACATATATTTCATTGTGGTGCCGATTTTTTATAAAACTTGGTTTACAGCATTGAATCTAGTATTCACTTACTCTATTTCGACTTTCAAGCCAGACAATCATATTGAGCAAAAGATAGTTTGATACTCCACAAACCGGACCAAGCAAGCTTGATGGATTACCAGATGCACGTAAACCATACATCTTTTCATTTTTGATAACGTATGGACACAGCAAACCGCATTTAGTGGTTTTTTAATTCATTATGCGTTCTATAACAATGCATTCTCTGCTTGTTCGGCGGTATCAATTCCCGACAAGAGAGTCAGAAATCCACTACATACTCCAAGTCGCATGATCAGAGTCGACCAGCTACGCTGTTGCCCCATATGTAGGATATTTTCGCGTTTTACCCTTATTTTATAAGGCTTTCGTTACGTTATATTACAGTATACTTCCTGAAATTTCAACCATTTTTGTGCGTTTTCGTGTCTGGTACCTGAAACATAGGTTTTCAAGTTTTACCTGTGGTGGCTGTTGCGGACTCATTATCATGGGAGGCAAATTCACCCTAATTACCGCTCAAGCTTTTGTAATAGATTCTCGGTAGTCATAGCTCGTACTCCTCTCCATTTTACCTATTCAAATTCCGCCACAATTCATTTTCTCGTTGCTTGGATTCCCTGGTCTGCATTTTATAGCCACATGAACAACTTAAGTACCCTTCATTCCCTGTCAACCGCATCAATTCCTTCTTTCCGTCCCAACAAGGAACACAAAATGGGCCGTCCCCCGATGATCGCCAATAGGCATTATCATCAAACTTCAGGTCTTCACGAATTTCCAATTTTGATTCCAGGTCTTTGTTATTCTGTTTCAGTTGACTATTTTCAGCTTGTAACGCCTCCATCTTCTCCCTCATATCAAAAATTTTCTGATACTCATCAATCTTTCCTGCGTTCAAAAAATTTTCTTCAATGTTTTCAATGTGTCCAGTGATATCATACGACTTATTTCCTTTCTACTTATACATTGATTTAACAATCATTTAACAGATGGCTTGAGTTCATCGAAACGGCGGTTCATCTTTTTCACATTGCGCCTCGACATCTATCTGCAGAGCCAGCTGATGATAATGAAATAGCTTTCTAGGTTTTACTGAGTCGGTATAGAAAACGCCTTCAACCATAACTCACTGTGTAGCAATCCCAGGTGCTGAGAATAACACTCACAGCTGGTGTTCTGCCCAAGACTATCCGCTTTCACCGGAATGTTTTTCACCCTACTTTTCCCATAGGGGAGACAACTCCCAATCTATTGGAAAACCCATGTCCCTGGGCGGCACATCAGGATACTCCTGCAAAAGCCTGTAAAGTCTTTCAGGCCATTTGCTTTGCGGAGCTACTACACTGAGCATGTATTTGAGAATGGTAAGCACAGAAAAAATTCGGTTATCGGGGATGGCTACGGGGCTGTGCCACTGTGGATGCTTACGCTTTCTGGGTATTTTTGGTCGAAACCCGAGTTGTCGATTCCAAAGTCGTCCATGGTGGGCGCATATGTTGCGTATGGCATTGAGTGTACCTAACCAAGATTCGAGTACGATGTCTGGTACGTCATATGAGCTTGCAAGCTTTTTCATGATGTGCGCTTCGACACCATTACAAAGGGTGAACATCGCACCAAAAGGTATGATCTCCGCTACCATCCACAGCGGCAAATCCGGTTGATTAACTCCGTACTTGCTATTAAAATGCTGCACAAAAACCTCCTGGCTGCGTTTCGTCGCATAACGAATGTCATGCAGGAGCCTGTCAAAGCTTGTTGTGTTCAATTTAGGTAAGTTTTTCGGATTTGTGTAACCGAAAGGTCCATAAGCATGCACATGCTCGTATACGAGCTACGTTCGCACTGCAACCTCGACGCGGTCGATCGCATCAAGGGTCAAAAGCCGCAAGTGTCTGTCGAATGTGTAGCGTCGCCAGACCTTGTTGAGGTTTGTGCTGGGGTAATAGGTTTGGTCGGGCATCCTGAAAGGATATAGATAGCCGCTGAGACGGTAATAATTGACCGAATGCAGCACGGCGATAAGCTTGTCGCGATCGGCTACTAAACCACGATTTATCAGAAGGTCGGCTTGCTGTTCGAATGTAAGGGCAGGCTTCGAATATATCAAGGAACATCCCCCCAAAAAAACAAAACCCACCAGAAGTGTGCTTGTGTCAGAGGCATGGCGGGCATTCTTTATTTAATATAGCACATAACCTGCCGTTTGTCAACTCGATGAAGCTAACAATCGCTTCCACCCCAATTTGAAAAATTCATTACTCAACCTTGCTGGTAAGGTAGTGCATTTTGAATGGACTCGGTATCATCCGTATCTAGTAATATTTGACACAACGCAACATCAGCAAGCCAGGAATCCGCTCCCATAAGCAGTCACAATAAGATGCACTGCCTAGCATCAGAAATAGATAAGCAAACACCCCCTCCGACATCACGAAACATACCCTCAAAATTACGGCTCAAATATTCTTTAATCAATGCAATAGATGGTCCCAATTTCCATGCAAATGCCCTTCATAGAAATAGGCATGCTAGAATTATGCTTCTGATAATTTCTAATCAAGATACTGTTTCAGTTTCTCGCCAATTATCTTTGCCCAAATCGCGATAGAAGTTTTTTTCTCCCTCATCAATCACATCACCTGACATTCCGCCCTGTGCTATATTGTCCCAGCAATGAAACCGGGTTGTGCCTCTTTCGAAATGCAGACTGGCATCTGTCCAAGTAAAGGTATTGTTAAAAACCTGGCAACGTGAAGAATTCTTTTCAGCATGAACACCTTCAAAGCGGCCTTCACGTGTGTGGCTGACGAAGTTGCTGTTGTGAATTTTTATATCCGCGCAATGCGCTAAACGAATACCAGAACAATCCTGAACAGCATCAGGGGCTTTATAAATAAGACAGTCATGGATGAATCCCTGAACGACATCTTGTAAATAAACTCCCGCAACAAATACATTGCAATGCGTATCACTGACCCAGATTCCCGGACGGATACCCCCATCAGGCAAATCTTCCAATTCAGGGAAGATGCCCTCCCCCGGTCCACAATTTTGTGAAATTCCAACACCGCATTCAACAAAATTACCGGCAGTTACCACCAAGCCCTCATGCGCGCCTATCAGGTTGACGCCAAATTTGGAATTATATCCGGAACATTTCATCAGTCCAGCCTGGACCGGCATACTTTCGCCGTTAGCTCCTGCGATAAGTTTGAAGCAAGCATCCGTATGTGTACGATTTTCCATTCCGGCAGCTGGTTGACGTCCTGAAACACACACATTGAGCATGAATGGTGAATTCACATGTCGTAAAACCACACCATTTCGGAACCCGTGCTGGGCAATATCTTTTCCGACAATAGTTAGGTTCTCCAGAAAAACCCTCTCAACGACCCGCATAGACATGCAATCTTCCGGGGTATAGTTTATGGTCAGGGCGTCGCCCGTTTCCTGTTGATTGGTGACCAATGACAAGTTGCGAACCTGGAGCGTATTCGGGTAGTTTTGTTGATCAAACATAAAACCAACTGTATCTTCAGTCTCACCGGTGAACATGAATATGGTACTGCCGCATCCAGCACCCAACATAATAATCGGCTTAGCGCGGCTTACTATGCGTCCACTGCATACACACGTTCCTGCCGGAAATTGCACCAGACCACCTGTTTCTGGAATAACCTCATCAAATATACGCTGTATTGCTGTAAAATTGTCTGTTTTACCGTCTGCTTTTACACCATATTCGCAGGCATCGATATTAGCCATTGACGACTTTGGTTGCACAGCATTTGCAACAGCGTTTTGAGCTAAAGCCATTGGGGCAACGGCCATACCACTACACCCCATTAACATCATGCGTCTCCGAGAAATATCTACGGCGCTGATGTCTTGTTCTGTTGGTTTCATTTTTTCACCTTCTATTCACATGATTTTTGGTTTTCTTAACAGCAGATCGAAAATTACAAGCGAAAATGCCTGGATCTAACATGTCCCCTGTTAAGGAAAACAGAGAAATCCCACAATCTGATTGAATATGATTGCATACTTGCATGACACCATACCATGAGATTCTATAATCTATTCCGGAATTCAATTATTGCACATTTTATATATTTTACTTATTGATTAAGAAGGAAATATATAATCTACAATTAAAATTTTAAATATAATTTCTGGAAGATGAAAATTTGATGTAATATATCAGTTCAAATCTTATTATCTACTTTTATCTTAATATGAGGTACCGCATTGCTCTTGGTGTCAGATTTTCATCATTGTAGGCCATTTCATGATATACTTTCTTTATCTCATGGGAGGAGGACTCAACTTAATGGTATAAATTAGTGGTAAATTCGAATTTTATCCTCTTGGAATCTAAGTCGGTGGAAAGACGTAGATATGGACGCGCCATTGTAAAGCGCCGGGTTATCTTGGCAGATTTATATAGGTACACACCCTTGATGGAAGGTTATGCCCATGACATATCACCAGGTGGTGTCTGTGTTTCATGTGCATTTGAACTACCCATAGGATTGGCGTTGGAAGTGGAGGTATTTGACACTCAGGATGTTATTGATGCCCCCGCGCTGTTGGTTCGAGGTATGGTCACTTGGAGTATGCCAGACCCATCTATGAACAATATGTTTTTATCTGGAATCCGTATCACTATGCGCATATCTGGTAGAAACATCCTACAACCAATACGAAATTACGAAGCCGCACAAGGCGCCATAATGAATATTCGGGCTGCTGTATTTTCAAGCACGATTGGTATACCTATATCTTTACATTGCGAACCCGTTAACAATGAGACTACGCAGGAACCATCACTGTCGGAAAAATTGTTCAAAAACAAAAAAATATTCTTGTGGTTATTACTGTTGCTTGTCTTTCTATTTCAATTATATGGTAAAAGTTCGTCTGTGATTCCTGCAGAAAATACAACCACTGGTTCATACTGGAGAAGCATCAGAGATAATGCAACTACTGAACAAGCAGCAAATTACACCTCAACACGGGTTGGTCCTATTCAAAAATCTGAATTATCAAATGAATTCCACTTGCGACCAGTTACCGCTATGGAAATATTAAGCCGTGGTAACAATGCATTGGAAGAAGCACAACCCGACAAGGCGTTAACCCAATTTCGAGATGTGCAATTAACGAATTCAGCATCAACAACGGAAACATACCTGGGAAAATTGGGCGAAATACGGGCATTGTATGCCCTAGGTGAAGTCCATTCCGCACTGATTGCTCTTGATGTCCTTCAAAGCACCACCGGCAGAATGACACACGACGTATGGCAGGATATGACCAGGGAAGTTCGTGAAAATATTACCAGTAATGCCAACAACGATCTCATGCCAGCCTTATCAGAAATACTCCCATTGATTCCAATAGCATCTTATGACGATTATATATCTGAGAAGCAGGACGATCCTGAAAAACGTATTGAAATAAATACTTCAGATTACGTTTTACATCTGATAGAATCAGATACTGTTGTAGCCACATATCCTGTTGGTATAGGTATAGATGATTCAACACCACAGGGCATGTTTGAAATCGTCAACATGATAGTAGCTCCAGACTGGTATGATCGACGTGAAGGCCGGGTGATTCCACAGGGAGACCCAGAAAACCCATTGGGGGACCATTGGATTGGTCTGGGATATGGTACTACAACTACCCCTTATGGCATACATCCAACGATTGAACCAGAGTCAATCGGCTCCGATATGAGCCGAGGTTGTATTCGTATGCGGCCTGAAGATGCAGCGAAGGTATTTGCCTGGTGTGAGATTGGTGCACCTGTGCTGATAAAATAAGCATGAGAGCAGATAAGGCGCATGGTATTCCCGCATACATCTGGCGGAAATACATCATCAACACGATCAAAACACCTTGAAAGATCGGTATGAGAAACTTCCTGACACAGTTTGGTGAATACAAACAAAAAATTGCTGCATCATTTGAACGTGGTAAACAATTCATTTCTCATGATGTCTGGCATCTTGGCGCACCAGGAGAACCGATCCCGAATGGATTTATAACGAAACACGTTCGTGCATTAATTTTGGTTACCAGGGGTATAACCGATGAAACACTTCTTTTACGTGCGGCAGCACTGACATTCGCTACCATGTTATTTCTGGTACCGTTTCTGGTGTTTCTTTTTTATTTTATTACCACCTTCCAATTGGGTGATCGGATGTACAGCAGTATATCTGATGCCTTGAATACGCGTATCGAGAAATTGCTTGATGAGAGAAGAATTCCATTCTTGTCCCCTCCCGAATATACAGAAGAGGAATCCATACCAGATATTGAAGAGGATTCTATTGAGCATGATGATGCGTCCGAGACGCTGGATACGACAACAAGTGAAGCGGAGTACAGCGAACGACTTATCGACCAATTAATGGAAACCGTATTTCCGATTTTTACGGACGAATCCGGGTTGTCAGACCGAGGCGATTTTGAAGACCCCATCAAAATGCTGATAAACCTGGCACAAAGTGGTGCTACCAACCCACAAACACTGGGTCTCACCGGGGTATTGTTTATTCTGAGCACTGTATTCGGCTTCATGCGCAATGTGGAGTCATCATTTAACAGCATTTGGGGTGTAAAGCAAGGGCGAAATTATTTTAAATCGTTGAAAACTTATTTTCTTATCACCATCTTGATGCCATTTGTCGTTGCCGGATACACCGGTATGGCAGCCGCATTGGCCAGCGATTACATAGCAACCACGCTCGGCCCTTTGGCCATTGCCATACGCTGGTTTCAGATTATGATTGTCTGCCTGACTTTCAGTCTCTTGTACTACTTTGTGCCCAACACCAAGGTACATTACAAATATGCGCTATATGGTGGTATTGTGGCTGGGGTGTTCTGGGGGATAACCGCCTGGGCATATGTGCGATTTCAATTTGGTATGGCCAACTATACACCTTTTTTTTCTGGCTTTGCTTTATTTCCCCTCTTCATGATGTGGATATATGTGAGCTGGATGATTTTATTATTCGGTGCCTTGCTGACCTTTGCCTATCAAAATGAGAAGACCTTTGCTATGGAACGTCTGGCAGAAGGAGCCAGCATAGCCTACCGCGAAGCACTGGGACTTCGGACTATGATTGAATTGGCGCGACGTTTCAGACAGGGAACGCATGGACTGACTCCAGCGCAAATGGCTGAGTCTTGGAATGTACCCACAAGGCTGCTGAATGATTCTCTGGAATACTTGACCCAGGCTGGTATGGTAACGCCCTGCGCGACAGAGCCGGTCACTTATCAACCGGCGCAATCTCCAGAAAATATTCGTGTTTCTGATGTATTAAACGCACTCAGAGAATCAGGCAAAGACCCTTCCCTGCTGCGTGAGGAACCGCATTATCGTGAGTTGTTCAATGATGTAAAATTATATGATACAGCAACACTAACTAAAAATATTGCCCGATTAGCTGAAGAGATGCCGTCAACAAATGATGAAAAAGATACCGGGTAGCAAGGAGTTTGTATGTTATTAACCGGAAAATCTGTACTGGTGACGGGTGCGGGCCGCGGCATAGGGCGCGCCATAGCCCTGGCTTTTGCCGGACAAGAGTGCAACATTTGCATGGTCTCCAGAACCGAATCAGAACTTGAAGAAACGAAACGATTGGCTTCAGCACTAACAGAATCTGTGATAAGCTGTCGTTGCGATGTAACCCAGCCAGAACAGGTTGCATCTGTGGTATCAAAAGCGCAACACACCTTCGGCAAGATCGATATACTGGTTAACAATGCTGGCTTTGCTGATTTCAAACCATTTTGGGAATATGATTTTTCTACTTGGCAAAAAATAATAGATGTAAATCTAAACAGCATGTTCCATTGTATTCAGGCTGTTCTGCCCGACATGATGAAACGCCATTCCGGCCGCATTATCAACATTTCGAGTGTAACAGGACTGAAGCCGATAGAAAATCAAAGCGCCTATTGTGCCGCAAAACATGCGGTGAATGGATTGAGTAAATCACTGGCACTAGAACTTCGGCCATATAACATTGCAGTACATGCAGTTTGTCCCGGAGGCGTAGCAACAAAAATGACTGACGATGTTATGCCCAATCGGGATAAATCAGATTTTATGCAACCGGAAGATATCGCACACGCAGCCCTGTTTCTCGCTACCATGAGTCCCAAAATGACAACCGACGTGTTGACATTGCGCCGATTTGAAAGCACACCTCTGGGCTGATGACTGAACATAATCGGATACCTGAATCTGCAATGCCAATGGGGAAAAACAACTTTCAGGAGCTCCAGACAGACCTGGAACCTGTTGTCAGTGTTGAGGGCGTAGTAGATAAAATCGTGTTTGAAAATCCGGACAGTGGATTCTTCGTAGGCAAATTACGGATCAATGAACTGACTGAACCAATCGCTTTTGTAGGTAATTTTCTGGCATTGTCTCCTGGTGAAACCGTACGCCTGCGCGGGCGCTGGATTGAGGACAACCGGTTCGGACGTCAGTTGCAGGTCATTTCTTTTGATACACTGCAACCAGCCACAATTGAAGGTATTGAAAAATACCTTGGCTCTGGTTTGATTGCAGGTATTGGACCTACCTATGCCAAGCGCCTGGTTACCACATTCGGATTAGATACACTTCGGGTAATAAGTGAAGAACCGCAACGCCTTCTCAAAGTTGAAGGCATTGGCAAAAAACGCCTTACCCTGATACAAGATGCCTGGCAGGCCCAAAAAGCAGTTCAAGCCATTATGGTTTTTTTACAAGGTCACGGTATCACCCCCAATCAAGCTACAAAGATATATCGTCGATATGGGGATAATTCTGTGGCTGTTTTACGTGCCAATCCTTATTGCCTGGCGGACGACATCGCAGGCATTGCATTTCGTAGTGCAGATCAGATTGCCGCGAATCTGGGTATTGCCAAAGATTCCGATGCGCGAATTAAAGCTGGAATTTTGCATGTACTGCGTCATGCCTCACAGGAAGGCCATGTATTTCTTCCAACGTCAGAAGTGATCAAGCGAGCCACAGAATTGTTGCAATTAAACAATGCCTTTGTTACAGAGCGATTGCCTGAAATCATACATTCTGGTGGTATGACACAAGACGATAACCGGCTTTATATAGAAAAACTTTTTCAATCGGAAAAGGAATGCGCTCGGTTGTTACTGAGGTTGAAAAATACAAATGTAAATAGTATACCTATCAAGAGTATGCCCAATGCCCTGGCCTGGGCAGAAAAAAAACTCAATATAAATCTTTCGCAAGAACAAAAAGAAGCCATTCAAAGAGGTATCTGTGACAAGGTTCTGATTATAACTGGTGGTCCGGGGACAGGCAAGACAACCGTCATTAACAGCTTGTTGGCCATACTGGAACAGAAAGGTATCTCATTCTTGTTGGCCGCACCAACCGGACGGGCAGCCAAGCGATTGGAAGCAACTACCGGCCGCAATGCATCAACCATTCACCGACTGCTGGATTTTAATCCTCACAAAGGCGGATTTGAACGAAATGAGGGAAATCCCTTAAACACCGACATGGTTGTATTGGATGAAGCTTCTATGCTGGACATCCAATTGATGCATCAAACTTTGCGTGCGCTTCCCCCTGCATGCCGCCTGATTCTGGTAGGGGATATTGACCAGTTGCCTTCGGTAGGTCCTGGAGATGTGCTTCATGATTTGATCTCTTGTCAGGTCTTTCCTGTAGTACGGCTGCTTACCATATTTCGGCAAGCTTCTGAAAGCGGTATTATCCGGGGTGCGCATCAAATTAATGAAGGAGTATTTCCAGGGTTCAACACGAAGGACTTTATCTTTATCGAGCGTGAGGACCCGGATCGGGCATTGGAAACCGTTATAGAACTGGTGCTACGACGTATTCCCGGACATTTTGGATTGGACCCCATGATGCAAATTCAAGTGCTGGCACCCATGCGCAAAGGGCGAGCTGGTATTACCCATTTGAATGTGGCCATGCAAGAAGTTTTGAATCCAAATGGAAAACCACTTCACAGAAAAAGCCTTCGAAATGGCGACAAAGTCATGCAGATACGAAACAATTACGATCTAAACGTATTTAACGGTGATGTCGGTATCATTACGCTCATTGATGAGGATACGCAGGAAGTCGAGGTATCCTTTGATGACGGCAGTAAAGTGCTATATTCCTTTGAGGAAACCGATGATCTAGTCCCTGCATATGCTGTAACGGTACATAAATCTCAAGGAAGTGAATATCCCGCAGTAGTGCTTGTCTTACTTCCGCAACACTACATGATGTTACAACGCAATTTACTATATACCGCTGTGACGCGGGGCAAACAACTTGTGGTTCTTGTTGGCAGCGCCAAAGCAATCGGGCTGGCAGTACGTAACAGCAATTATGCGCATCGTAATACTTGGCTTAATGAACGTTTAAAAGAATCGGCATCATAGGTTATTGACCTGTACTTTTTCGCAGCTTGATTTGCTGGAATATTAAATGCCAAACGAGGCCCGCAAACAAGATTCCAAGACTAGTCACCCAAATTTTCCATTCTACCCAAAATGCCAGAAAAATACACATACACAAACCACCCACTGCAAAAACAGGTGGGTAGATTCGGGCAGTCGATGGCAAACGTAATGCAGTAGCTTCCAGTAAACCATAGGTAAGCCCATTAGATTTTGAATCATCTCTCTCTGAAAACGGTATCCATTTTGCGGTTACTGTTTTAAACAACGCGGAAATTACAGCTACATTAAAGACATTAATCGAACATAATATGGTAGTAACTGTAGCAAAATTGATTGTGCAAGAACATTTAATTATGCAAAGAACTATGTATGCTATAAGGAGGACCGCACTTACTGCTATCGGAACATGTTACATGGTGGTTTAACAAATTAAAAAGATGAAGAAAATAGCAATGATTACAGATGGCCCGGCAATACCGGCTGCAACACCAATGGTAACAAAAATGCCTGTCCCAAGGATTGAACCAAGCCCCATAATTGTAGCGCCAAATACACCAATATCTCTTCGAAGCCTGGTTTTATACATAAATTCACCCGGTATATTGCAGGAAACTATAATAAAATGTACTTGGTAACGATATAATTCCAGAAGTCAGGACAAATAATTAAAACTGCTGATTAAAAATACTCAAGTTTGCACAAGTTCTTGCGATAAAAGGAACACCACAATCAATAATAAATCAAAATTGACCAATATTTGATTGTATCTAAGTGATATTTATCCAAATCTATATTCTTTATTATTGCCAAACTACTGTAAAATAAAGAGTTACGCAAACAATAGTGTTAGGCATGGTAGTTGCTAAATCTATATCAATCGTAATGAATCGGATTTTAGAAAAATAACAAAGGAGGATACTTCCAGAATAAGTTAATTTTAATTAAAACACAAAGCACTCAATTCGTCAATTATTTGCAAGTATAAAACTTCAAGTTAAAAGGCAAAATTGAGAATTATGGAAGGCCAAAAAGATACTTTACCACAACCTAATGAAGGCCTTCCAAAGCGGGACCTTGAGTATTGTACAAGGTCCCGTGTTATTTTAATACAAATCCATACCAAATTCGGCAAAGATTCCTGGAGACTTTTTATAGAAAATATCTATAAATACCGAGTACTTCCATATGCAACAACAAAACATATTTGGAAATACCCACATTTAGCAGTTTCTCAATGATTATTTTGCAATGGGTCTGCTAAATTGCATACTGCAAATGCATTGCTACGTTCGACACAGGTTGGACAGGTATTGCATGGATACTCCCCTCCTCTATAACAACTCCATGTCTGAGAAAAATCGACTCCAAGATCACGTCCACGCTGTACAATTTCAGCTTTACTCCAGTCGACAAAGGGTGCCTTCACCACCACCTTCATTTTACGATTTAAATTAAAAACTTCGTTGATACGTTGGAGGAAATCTTTAGTGCAATCCCAATACCCATATTCATCTTGTGCTTGTGCACCATAGTACACATCTCGCGCTCCTTGTGTTTCTGCAAATGCCCCGGCTACAGATAGCAGGATCATGTTGCGATTTGGCACATAGGTTGGCGGTTGATCCCGGGTTGACTCAGGGATTGATTCCAGGTCTGGTACTGCTTGTGCTCCAGAAATCAGGGTTGTACCTTCACGTAACACCTCCGCCAGCACACCGAGATTTAACTCGAGAAACAGCGCTTTTGCAACAGCAGCCTGATACCGTGCTGCTACCAATTCTCGAGCATGCCGTTGCCCATAATGTATGGACAATGCATGAATTGTGGTTTCATCGCCTTTCACTTTTCTAAGATGATGCAACAGAACTGTTGAATCCATACCGCCACTGAGCAGGACAACAATATTAGTTTTGTTATCGGACATAGAGCAACCTTGGTCAAAAATATTCTGCTTCTTTACCAAATTCAACATATGCTGATGGCAGAGCAAATCATCGACGATTTTTTTATAAAAGTTCAGGACAGGGCATCAAAAAGCATTTACTGTTTTAGCTCAAAAACATAGGCTTGATGTGCCAGATTGTCCAAAGGACTTACGCTGGGTGACTTGATTTGTAGCATATTGCCTGATTGCGTAAACGATACCGTTGTATTCAGACCCAATAAAGTAACATCATTAACCGTTGTATCATTGGGAAGAACAATTTCAAGACTTTCACCCGGCCAAACCAGGCTGATTGCAAAAATTGAATTCCCTTTGCGAGTAAAACGTAGACCTTCCTGAGCTGGAAAGTCTCCACGCATCGTGCCGTATATAGCATCTCCATTTACTTCCAGCCATTGTCCAATTTCCAGCAGTAAATGCTCCATATGAGTAGGAATACGGCCATCTGCTTTGGGGCCAATATCAAGAAGCAAGTTTCCCCCGCGGCTCACTGTATCTATCAAGAGATGTACCAGTTCCGTGGAATTTCGGTAATTATCGATATGTTCATTACGGTTGTAACCAAATGATTTGCCCATACCCTGGCATTCTTCCCAGCGGCCCTCATCAATCAATTTTCCCTCTGGAATGTGACCATATTCGGGCGTCGCAAATCCACCATGCACATTGCGGGTTTCACGCCCCCATCGATCATTGATAACGACATCTGTCGGCGCCGCTGATTCATTAAACAGCCAGGCGAGAAATTCTTCACTTCGCCAAGTGCTGCTTGGATGTTCCCATTCGCCATCGGGCCATACCAAATCAGGCTGATATCGTTCAACCAAGTCTTTGAGTTGTGGAAGCATGTGTTGGTCAACATAGCGATCAACGTCACTATGATATAGCGGATTAAACCACTCATATAAAGAGTAATAAAAACCCATGCGGAGGTTACGCGCACGCACAGCATCCGTCAGTTCACCACAAATGTCCCGATGTGGTCCGATGTCAACACTGTTCCAGTTCCAGCTTTCAGCACTGGGCCACAGGGCAAAACCTTCATGGTGCTTTGACGTCAGTACAATATACTTGGCACCGGAACGTGCGAATATGTCAGCCCAATGCTCCGGCTCAAACATGTCAGTTTTCCAGAGTGGTGCAAAACTCTGGTATTTAAAATCAGAACCATAGGTATTCTCATGAAAATGCCAGGTTTCACTGTTCTTGTTTTCCATATCATACCAATACCACTCTGAGTACCGGTCTTTTGGCCCCCAAGCAGGTACGGCATAGACACCCCAATGAATAAAGATACCAAACTTGGCATCCTGAAACCAGGCAGGATTCTCGCGTTGGTCCAGAGACTCCCAGGAAGGTTCATAGGTACCCAGCGACATTGTGCTGACTAACAGACTCAGAATCACGTTCATGATATAATCCTCCGAATTCAATACGCAAATGGAAAAAGAAAATGCGGAATGCATTGCCAGAAGAATCTATTGTGTCACACTTCAGAATACGATACCAGTTTATGGAAGTATATTTCTGATTGCCATGATAGAATCAAGAAGTGCTGAGACACTGTCCAGCCGGATAGAATTTGGCCCATCGCACTTTGCATTATCTGGCTCGGGATATACTTCCGTGAATAAACCGTCAACACCATACGCAACTGCCGCTCTAGCAAGTGGCGCAACAAAAGTACGGTTTCCGGACGATGCGCCTCCACTGGATGGTATTTGCACTGCATGCGTTGCGTCAAAAATAACAGGAAACCCAAAAGCTCGCATGATATCGAAACTGCGGAAATCAACTACGAGATTGTTATAACCAAAACAAGTGCCACGCTCTGTGAGCCAGATGCGGTCATTACCGCTCTCAAGAATTTTGTCAATGACATAACGCATATCACTGGGAGCAGTAAATTGGCCCTTTTTTACATTGATTACACGGTCGGTTTTAGCTGCCGCCACCATTAGATCCGTCTGACGACAGAGAAATGCAGGTATTTGAATCACATCAACAACTTCGGCGACTTGGTCTACTTCAGCTACAGAATGCACATCCGTAAGAATTTGAATGTCAAAAGTTTTTTTGACATCTGCTAGAATCTCTAAACCTTTTTTTATACCAGGTCCGCGGTAGGCGTCAAGTGATGTACGATTGGCCTTGTCATAGCTGGCTTTAAAGTAGAATTGCAGGTTATAAGAATTGGCCATTTTTTTTAATTGGTGTGCGATACTGAAGGCGATTGCTTCATCTTCCAGCACACATGGCCCGGCAATAAATATGAAATCAGATTTACAATTGGTTGTACACATCAATATGACTTTCTATTAAATACCCGCACGAATCAAATCATGAATATGGAGTGCTCCTACCACAGCATGTTGTTCATTTAATACTGGTAAAACGGTAATGAGTTTGTCTTCCATATACCGCAGAGCTGTGTCGGCCAGCATACCGGAAGTAATAAATTTCGGTTGGCGCATCATGACCTCGTGCATGGGACATTCCAGTGGATGTGGATTGCATTGAAACAATCTTCGCAAATCACCGTCAGTGAACACCCCAACAAGCAGAGAAGACTCATCCAATACAAACAGTGCGCCTAATCGTTTTGAAGACATTTCAATCAGTGCATCACGCAACAGGATTGTATCACCAACTACAGGGATGGCATTTCCTGTATGCATTAATTCATCTACCCGGCATAATAATTTAGTACCCAAGCTGCCCCCGGGGTGATACTGAGCATAGTCAGACTTTTTAAAATTCCGTAACTTCATGAGCACAGCGGCCAACGCATCACCTGCTGCCAGCATAGCGGTTGTGCTGGAAGTTGGAGCTAAGTCTAAAGGGTCTGCCTCCCGGGAAACCCCAGTGTTCAATAAAACCTGGCTAAGCTTGGCAAGTGAGGACTTTGGACGGCCACACATTGCAATAATCGGTACATTTAATGATGCAATGTGAGGTAGCAAAGCAATTATTTCCGGAGTCTCCCCACTATTGGACAATAAAATAACGGTATCTTTCGATGACACATGCCCCAAGTCACCATGCAGTGCTTCCGCAGGATGCATATAGACCGATGGGGTTCCAGTGCTCACAAAGGTTGCCACCATTTTCTGTGCAATGATGCCACACTTGCCCATACCCACACAGACGACATTTCCCCGGCATTCATACAGGAGAGAAACCGCGATCTCAATCGTTGTATCAGCACGAGAATAAAGCTCCTTCAAAGCATCAATTTCATATTGAAGTGCTTCGCGATACGCATCAATCATATTCAAATTTAAATCCATACTGCCGATTTTTCCAGAAAGTGAATTGTCATTTACCTGCGGCACCACCTATATGTATCAACGTTACTGCTTCATAAAATGCTGCCACGAGAAGTATTACACCGACAAGTAAAGCGCTATGCAACATAACGAGCAAACCACTTAAAGCTTCTTTCTTAAAATTATTTTTGGCAAGTCCCCACAAGAGAAATACCGGCCACATCACAACAGCGAAACACGCGAGTATATAGGCTTGAAACTCCAATACCATGGTGATGGAATGGTAAGAATATCCAGAATTTTGACCGACCCAAGTCGGTACCATGACCAACCCCACCAACGCGAAACTTAATCCCGTTTTGATGACACCAAATGGTATGGCAATTAATGAAATAGCATATACCAGAAGCAGGGTCTGGTCAATATAGTTGTTGTAAAAGGTGGCCCAGGTGGCACTCAAGACATTTCCCGAGGCATACGCATCACCGACATGCTGTAAGTCACCTTCACTGAAAATAAATGCGACAAATTCAGTAAATCGATAATTGAATAATGGGAAATTTAATCCCGCTAACATAAACACAAAAAATATTCCATACAACAATACATGTAATGTAAAATAAATGCCACGCCAATCCATTACCGCCTTGGCCAAATGCCGGGACGCATTGTCCTGATTACGGTAGAACCACCAGGCAAATCCATTGTACATTGCCAATGTACCACCTAAAGCAATAACTGCAAGTAGTATAAAACCAAACCAGGTGAAAATGGGTAGCGTACGAATTTGGCCACCACGTACTCCTGATTCATCTACTCTTGCATCAATTAATAAATCATCTAATGACATGCCAGGCAATGCACTATCCTCTGCACCGAGCATATTGTCGACAAGCTTGCTATCGTCGCTGTCCATAAGCGATTCAGACGCAACCGGTTCCGCTGTGAAGAAATTCGTATCTACGATTGCTTCGGGTACATTAAACAGTTCGCTGAGATAAGTACCCAATTCTTCCTGGTTTTCAGACAGATCAGGAATATAAATACCATTGTGTGCATCCTCTGTTGAAAAGAAGTCTGACCATTCTGTGCTCCACGGCAAGATATAGGCAAACAAAGCGGCAGCTACTGTATTGTGTAACCAACCGACCACCTCAAATTGAACACCATCAATGACAAAGGTGTCAAATCGACTCAAATCCCCTGCAAGTACTTCTGGTTTTCCAGGTTCTGGAAGCCGGCCACTGCGAAGGTATCCTGCCAATAATTCATGGTCCAGTTGCGCATGCAAAAGTATTTCCGTGCGTTCCCCACCAAAGATATTAAGTATAATCTGACTATCTAAAGCTTGATTAATCTTGTTCAGGAAAGCATCTCGTCTAAGTGTCTCTTCCAAAGGGATACGCCGTATTTGTGCTGGAAAGCTGGAATCCCACTCAGCATCTGGGTGGATGAGCAACATTGATCTGGCACCTGGCTGGTAGGATACCCAGCTCATCTCGGAGGCCCCGTGCAGTAAGAATGCGAAAGCCCCACACAGAACAATTATTATACCGATACAAAATCCTTTAATGTGTCGTCGACGAGTCGCATCAATATTGTAATCTGAACTGTATTCATTGCAAGAATCATCTATCAAAGAGGTATAGTCCTTTAACTTGTTGGAACAGGCGGCATCACTGTATGGACATTTCAGAATTGATCAATAGATGCTTTTAAAACTTGGTCTTTATATCCAGAAACCAGTTCAAACGCATCACAGGATGCCTCAAGGGGAAAGGAATGTGTAATCAATTTACGTACGTCAATTTTTCCTGAATCAAGAAAACGTATGGCAGTCGGATAATTATATTTGAAGCGTCGGGTCCATTTAAGTACAAGTTCTTTTCGACGCACCTGGCATGGCGGAAAATAATCTGTAACCTGACCCGATATTCCTGTAACGATAATCCGGCCAGCCGGCCGCACTATATGGCAGGCAGTAGTCAGTGCGTCAGAGCCATTGCTGCAATCGATTGCGACATCAACACCACGCCCGGAAGTCTCAGCCATAACTTGCGTAATGATATCTAGATCATTAGCATTGTGAGCCGTGTCTACACCATATTGAGTAGAAAACTGAACCCGGTACTCATGCAAGTCGGCTCCAATTATCCATTCTGCACCTGAGAATTTGGCTATGTTGGCTGTCATCAAACCAATTGGACCCAACCCAATTATGGCAACCGTTTCTCCAGGCTTCAATTCAGCCAGCTCAACCGTATGGATAGCAACAGCCAGCGGTTCGATCATGGCAGCGATATCAGGCGGAATACTTTCAGGTACCGGGAAACAAAATGCACCATGCACCGAATAATATTCACTTAGCGCTCCGTCACTACCCGGCCCTCCCGGAAAAAACATTTTCGGGCAAACATTGTAATGACCGGTGTTACACCACTCACATTGGAGGCACGGGATGCCAGGCTCTACAGCTACCCGCTTTCCAAGCAGTTTAGGATCAGCCTGGTCGCCAACAAATTCAACAATACCTGCATATTCATGTCCGAGAATAGTCGGTTCATGCAAAACATTAACACCAATATTCCCATCCAGATAATAATGGATATCCGAACCGCACACCCCCACGGATTCAATACGCAATAGCACTTCATATGGCTTGGGTTCCGGTTTTGGAACTTCGACCAAACGCATATCACGTGGGCCAAACCATTTCACTGCCTTCATGAGATTCCTCCGTGAGGGTGGACATTACAATTCCCGGTCAAGGCTAAAAACACATCGTGACTTATTTTTGATTAAGCACGAGACTTACCACCGGACACATTAACTGTAGTTCCGTGAATATATCCTCCGCGTTCAGATGCCAGGAAGCATACCGTGCTGGCAACTTCTGACAATTTGCCACTGCGACCGAGAGGAATGGATACTTTTTCGTAACTTGCACGTAATTGTTCTATGCTGATTCCACGGGTATAAGCGAGACCACGCTCGTATTCTTCTGAGCGCAACCCGGTAGCTTCCATGATTCCTGGCGCAATACCGACAACACGAATATCATGCTTACCCAGTTCTTTTGCCCAAGAACGGGTCATATTGTAATTCGCTGCCTTTGTAGCTGCGTATACACTTTGACCTTCAGAACCTTCCATACCAGACTCTGAAGCCATGTTAATGATCACACCGGACTTCTTCTGTTTCAGCATAACACGTGCAGCAGCCTGGGCACAGAGAAAATACCCTTTCATGTTAATGGCTACCACTTTATCCCATTGCTCGGCAGTCAGTTCCTCTACCCCGGCTGGGTCTACCAGTAACCTTGGAAGAACAATACCTGCATTGTTAACGAGAATGTCAATTGTCCCAAAAGTATCTACAGCACTCTTGATCATGCCGTCAACACTGTCTTTATCTGTTACATTTGTGAAGGCAAAAATATGTTTTCCACCATATTTTGCACTAAGTTCTGCCACAACATTCTGGCCTGCCTCTTCACTCACATCGGCTATAACAACTTGAACTCCAACTTCTGCCAACGCTTCACTAACCGCTTTGCCAATACCTGAAGCACCACCAGTAACAATTGCAACTTTTTCTTCCAAATTTAACCAACTCATAAATATGTCTCCACGAATGTTTTTGGGAAGTATCTCATTCATCCCAAGTTAATGATTTTGTAATACCACTTGGCAAAGCGTTGCCGTAATAAGAAAGCTTGTGCCGGAATTCAGGTTGAAATTAAGAAATGTATTCCAATTAAAGATATTAACAAGACAAACCATCGCTGTTGGATGATATTGTCTGGAGGGTAGTATAGCACCTATGAACCCAATACTTGAATTACTTTGTGTGAGCGTTCTGCTATGTTGAGGAGATGGTCTCCCATGCGTTCAATGTGTGCCAAAGCATCAAGATAAATAACACCGGCTTGAACATTACATTCACCTGCATCCAGCCGTGATATATGCGCTTCGGTATAAACCCCGATCTGTTCGTCTATTTCATTTTCAAATACGAATGCATCATCCAGACGGTGTAAGTTCTTTTTTTCCAGTATATCGTAAATCACCTGGAACAGCTTGTCCAGTGTCAGCAGCAGGCTGTTTATTTCCTCAACCCCGGCATTGGTAATATGCAACTTCCCTTCATTGAGTAACTTTCTTAACTCAATCATTTCTTCTGCATGATCACCCAGGCGTTCTGCATCATTTACCGCGTGAATAAGCATGGGTATCAGACTGGAAGCATCTTGTTCCAGATTGGTTTGTGACAACCCTACCAGATATTCAGTCAATTCGAACTGTAATCGATCTATCAGTTCCTCCCGCTCTACTACCTTCACGACAAGATCTTTTTGGTCTTCACACAGCAAACTGCAACTTGCTATAACCGATTTCTCCCCCTGGCGTACCATATACAGCAATTCTCTGGAGGCTTGCTCTAATGCTATCCAGGGTGTTCGAAACAAATTCGGCTCAAGATATTGCAATACAGAATCTTTGTCAGCGTCTGTTAATGGAACTATGAGTTGACTAACACGGGCAACTTGATTTACAAATGGCAAGAAAAGAATGACATTAAATACATTGAATGCTGTATGCGCGTTGGCAACATGCCGAAGCAAATTTTCCGGATTGTCAGAAAAAACTTCCCCAGGTGTTATCCAGTCTATGAAGCCTAGAAAAACAGGCTGGCCATTCCAGATTGGGATAAAAAATAATATATACATGTACAATGCACCAAACACATTGAACAAGGTATGGGCAATTGCTGTCCGACGCGCATTACGATTTGCACCAATTGCTGCCAGGTTTGCAGTAATAGTCGTACCTATGTTGTCACCTAAAATAAGGGGAACAGCAGTATAAAACCCAATCAATCCCTGGCTTGAAAGTGCCAAAACCAAACCTACTGTTGCTGTACTTGACTGTATCATGACAGTCATTATTGTACCGATCAAAATACAAATTAAAACACGACCAGCCGGGAGAAACATGCTGTCAACCGGTGTACAATCCACCATTTTGAACCAGGCAATGAATTCTGGACTATGACGTAGTGGTTTTAATATGTCGGACATGGTAACCATCCCAAGAAACAGCAATCCAAACCCAAGTATGGCTTGCCCCATATATTTATAATGCTGCTGGCGGCTTACAGACATTATCAACAAACCAATAGCAATAGAAGGAAATGCCAACTCATCTAATTTAAATGCTATTATTTGAGCAGTCATGGTAGTGCCAATGTTTGCACCAAATATGACCCCGATTGACTGTTGAAGTGTCATTAACCCGGCATTTACGAATCCAACTGTCATCACTGTGGTGGCTGTTGATGATTGCACCATACCGGCTATGGTTGCCCCGGCTGCAACTGCCATAAAACGATTGCGGGTCATAAAATTCAGTATGCTTTTTAAACGCCGGTCGGCCATGCGCTGCAAGCCTTCTGACATAGCTTTCATACCATAAATAAAAATGGCAAGCCCTCCCAACAGCACAACCGCCATCTTCAGCTTGCTCGTTGCCATCGCTTCAAATACCAATGCCTGGGCATGTATTCTGTCACTTTCCGAAATATCCTGGCGGTTGTCCAATATATCAAGGGAAACAAAATACCGTCTAATAGTGTCACCCAGCTGCCAGGAATTTAATGCAAATCCATTTTCATCTGACAGTACCAGATCATTAGCAAGCCGTGCTCCATTTCCAGAGCCTTCTATCCTGAAAAACACTTCCACCCCTGCTGCTGGTGTACCATCTGCATTCCAGAGCCGTATTCCAAAATCTTCAATGATGCCGTTGGTAGTCGTTTCCAGTTCACGACCAATGCGCTCGATACCTGCCAATGCACGAAAACGAATTGGGTTTACCTCAGGGTTGTCGGGTAAAGAAGCAATAATGATAGTGTCACCGGGACTATTACCAATCCTTAAATGGGCTCTTGCGACACCACCCACATCGGAATGGGCGAGGTACGTCACATCCTGTGATTCCTCAATAATTGCGCCTGGAGAATCACTACTGATTTCAAACAATACAGGAACATGAGAAACTATCCGACGACTACCGCTTCCACCAAACAGACCAGGTTCAACCGGCCCTTCAACAACGACCCGGAAAGGCAATGCCAGCAATTCACCATATAGCCCTGTCTGATTCTCACCAGACGCGTGTGGGTCTTGTATCAGGCGATTGGGTTCTACAGATACACGGTCATCACAGGCAGTCAGGCCCAAGGCAGACAACAAAACAAGCAACGAAAGGATTGCCTTTGTCGATTTACATTTCATATGGTAAGCTTTGCTGCATATTAGCATGAGATATGATTCCCGCCCAAAGAAAACAATTTCAATTAATTCAAAGAAATGCAAGAAAAATAGGTGAATAGCAAGAAAAAATATGCTCCCCAAACATGAAAAATACCTGCACCCAACTAAAAACTAACTTCATTCTAACAAAAAATCAGGAAAAAGCTCAATGTATACTCCAGAAAAAAGAATCACCGTATGTTTTGCGATTATCGAATGACAGTAACTAACCGGTTATAATGAATAATGGCATTAATTTACCGCTGAAACAGGATATTTTTATTATGCAGGTTGATTTACGCAGCGACACTGTTACGAAACCAGACGCAGAAATGCGCGCGTGCATGGCAAATGCCGAAGTTGGTGATGACGTATATGGCGAAGACCCAACTATCAACGCTTTACAATCCTACGCCGCACAGCTGTTGGGTAAAGATGCCGCCCTCTTTGTTCCCAGTGGTACGATGGCCAACTTATTGGCCTTTTTAAGCCAGACCCGGCCTGGAGAAACGTTACTTATGCACCAAGATGCACACCCCTACCTTTATGAAGGTGCAAATATCGCCTGGGTTGGCGGCTTGATGCCCGGGTTATTGCAGGGTGATTGTGGGATAATTCATGTCGATGAGATCAAAAAGAATCTTATCCTTACAAATGACCCACACCGATCAAACACGACGCTGGTTGCACTTGAAAACACATCAAACCGGGGAGGAGGCGCTTTTTATACCACAAATGAATTCCAACAGATACGAGATTTTGCGAAATCAGTGAACATGAAAATCCATTGTGATGGAGCACGTTTGTTCAATGCTGTTGTTGCTACCGGTGCCCTGCCAAAAGATTATGCCGATTGTTGTAATACAATTTCGATTTGCCTTTCAAAAGGACTTGGGGCACCTGTCGGTTCGCTATTATGTGGCGATGAAGAAACCATACATCAGGCGCTTCGATATCGAAAGATGCTGGGTGGTGGTATGCGTCAAGCAGGCATATTGGCTGCCGCGGGATTGTATGCGTTGCAACACAACATTAACGATTTACAGCATGATCACCATCGTGCCCAAACCTTTCGACATGCACTCGAGACATCTGGTGTTACTTTCAGCATGCCGAGTCCCACCAATATTCTTTATATTGAGGTATCAGATGCGGCAAAAGCAGTGGATATACTAAAAGAAAATAATATTCTGGTTATTGCAACTGCTATAAACCAAATCAGAGTTGTGTTTCATCGGGACATAGATGACGATGGTCTGAATCACGCAATCACAGTATTCAGAAAAGCTTTGATTTGAAAATAATGCTTTGTTCAGTCAACCATAGTCAGTTTGATATCTAAATGAATATCTCCAGCGTTATGCGATATTAACGCTGCGACATCTTCAATGCTGGATGCAACAGACACATAGTATTCACCGGCTTGTCGGTACTCTGGCTCTGTATATCCTTTTATTGCACCAACTTGCGCCAACAACAATCCTGTTTCAAAAATATCGTTTACCAATATATCCGGGTGCATTTTTAAGAATATATTCGCAGGACTACTGATGGGGAGACTGTTGGCAATTGGCGAACTCAACATCTCTCGCGCCAGGGTGTTGCTGGTGCTGAACAACAATTTATTGTTTAAGATACCCAATGTGGGTTCCAGCGCAGGTCCCCCTAACATTGGAATATAAACCAATCCAGCTTCGGAGTCGCGCCTGGGCCATGAGGTTGTTGTATCTATGGCCGGATGCGATTCAGGGACAGCTTCTAACAAGGATTGAATCAGCACCGCATTACAATCGGCCATAGCCACAATTTCTGGGACGGGGAACATTTCAAAATTATCGATTCGTACCAACGTCAAAGAAAGATCATTTCTTACATGCTCGAAAAGCGTTGAAATCAAGTGACGAAATGACAAGGCATCCTCATCTGCGTCATTCTCAAACCAGGTATCAAAAATGGACAGCGGGTGAGGCGCATCACTGTCGCCATTATCCAGAGCGTCGTATAACGCAGTCCAAGTGTCGGCAACAGGCTTGTTGAAATTCAGGGCCAAGCTGACCGCACCATGGGGCGGCTCATATAATCTGACAGGTTGAAGTCCATTTAATAGTGGCGCAAACTGTCGCTGCGTTTGTTCATTAATAGTAATGCGACATCCAAGCCAAGCGGATTTAGGTTCTATCATTAATGCAATTCGCACATTATCAAAATACGAACCCAATACCGTTGAATCATCGAAATCAAAATGGGCATGTATGTCTTCTGCACCCATTTCTTGAATTGCCTTATTGAAAGCTTCGAGTCCGATTGCCTGGTCTGTCTTTAAAGTCAATGCATTTATCAAGGCATCACGTGATCGGCTTACCAGCAGAATTCGCCCGCGAACCGCATAATAACCTACTCCATCAGGCAGCATGCGCATGTCAAGACCACCAGCGTAATCACGAGTAGCGGGTGAAAACCAATCATAAACATATTCAATCAGGGTACCAATGCGACTCATACGTGTGGCAAATAAGACATCATCAAATTCATGAATATCTTTACCAGAAATATGACATACATCATGTAACAGATTGTTGATAATCCAGTCTGGGGCACCTGCTTCGAATGTACCCATTGCAGATATTTCCGAAACATTGTACCGACTGGGCAGTAATTGCCATACATCAGAATCTGTCACTGTTTCCCGTTTTTCCAGTACATTACGCAAATACACATTGTAGGTTTGATCAAATGGAATGACCTCTGCCATGGAATGTGTATCTCGTGTAACCCACAACCCCCACCCCAAAATAAACAACGTAGCAAGAAGCAGAATCCGCCCAATACGTCTCCCCCTCTTTTTTTGCTGACGCCTGTATTTGGTACCGGAGTGAGACATCATTCGAATTGAATCACTCACTACTTACTCTCCCCGAAGTGAAAATGTTGTGTACGCACCAGTTTTTCCTTCATCATTACGGAAGGCAACATGCATCTCTCTCCTGTGTGGATGAAATACAACACTGTGCCGTGTATTAGAATTCCATATTCTGTTCTGTTGTGGCTGTCCTGACTCTTCATCTCGGAGTATGTGTTGTAATCTGTCAAGGGACAATACCGCTTCGTTTTGTACCAGCAAGTCTGCCCTTTCATACCGTATTCGCGTAGCCTCATCCAACAAGGGCATTCTCGGGTCTACACCCAGTAATATACCATCTTGCGGTTCACGCACCTGCATTGAATCATTATAGGACACCACAACCGCTCTGGGATTTTCATTATCAAAGCCAGCAATTAATAATTGGTAACCAGGCACCGGATGAACATTTTCTATCTTTTCCAACGCACCTGACACCGTTGTAGTTTGTGAGAGGATGTCACGTAATAGTAATTCAGGTGCAATATGGTTTTCCACAGCGTAGTTGGTTAATGGCAATCTTTCGAGGCAAAGCACCAAGCCGGCATCATTCATACCGCTGTATACACCGCTGTTCCAGCCAAAGCCAACCTGTATCAAACGTCTTCCCGTATCTGGCCTGATCTCTACAACATATCCCTCTTCCTCTACGACCCAGTCCAGGTTACGGGCAACCAGCAAACTGTCATTGCCAGCCCGATCATCAGTAACTGCCAACATGGTACAAAAAGGCAATTTAAATAATGAATCACGGTCATCAACATAGGGCAAATGCCCTGCATGTTGCAACAACCAGACTTTATCAAAATGTAAATCTGCGCCTGTTGCAATTCCTTCAATCTCAAGTCGCAAGTCAGCAGAAATACCAGAAAGATGAGAACGAACGGCATACCCAAGTGCTGGTAAAGCAACCGAGGAAGGATTTATAAATGATGGCAGAATACCCCATATACCGGTATCTGGAATTAATTGGTGCTCAATTATTGGTTCATGAATGTACTCATCAAAGCGCTCCAACAAGGTATGTCCCATGAGACGGCCTAATTGATAACCTCGCACATAGGAGGTACCTTCCAATAGCAGATACGCACCATTATCTACAGTGTCTGGTTCTGGAATTTGAATGTTATCAAGATCAAGAGAATATACATTCAAAGCCTGAGCATCTTCAGTATCCGGGGGAGGCTTGCGCATCATATACTCGAATTCTTCATAAAACCAGTCAGCAATGCGTGGTCCGTAAAAATTCAATGAGCTTTCATAAGTAGATTCCGCATAGTGCTCCCAGGGAAGAAAATAGAGCAATGCATCATTTGCCAGTCCAATGACATATTGACGTTCATAACCACGATTCAATGCTCGTTGACGCAATTCAAGACCAATTTCCACCACAGGTTCACCAGGGAAAAAAGTTAGTAACAGGTCATCAATTTCGAGCGTTTGCAATATCACTGACTCGGGAAACAAACCCGGTGACATGGTATGTGGCAACTGCGCACGGGTGTGCCCAACATAAATGCTGGCTTCACCACACAAAATATCATTTGCGGCCCCTTTTACCTGTAAGGCCAACAAGTTTCCGACTGACGTAACCCGATTCCAGCCTTCGTTATTGTCTGGATTTCCAGCAGACTGGTTACCGAGAGCTCCATTCAAAAATATTGCGATGCAGCCTTCCGTAGACATTTGTTCCAGCTCTTCATAGAAGACTCCGGGGAAATCGGCGGAAAAATTATATTGGTCGCTTCTCGGCACCAAAGTAGGGTGAGCAGCTAAAATTCCAACAATAGAAATTGGATTGCCGTCTGCATCATCAACACGAATGACACCAATCTCATTATCGATCGGCCCATCGGGGTTAGCCCTGTTTGTTGAAAGGCCAGGATTACGCGCAGCACCATAGCCTATGGAAGCTCTGCTTCGATTCTCGTAAGCTTGTCGCATGGACTCAGCAATATGGTATGACAATACGTCGACAACCTCAGGCATATAACGTCCACTAATAAGGCGAAAGAGCAATTCTCTATGGATACCGCCCGGCCCGTTATGGGTATGCGTAGCAGTAAGAATAATATTCTCGGAGGGAATCTGTCCTGGAGCCAATTCCAGCACACGTTCACGTAGCTCTGTTGAAATAAGCAACAAATCTACACTAACAAGAAAAACTTGTGTTTCACCATCATCCAGATACAGGCTGCGTGCCCATAACGGATCATGTGTGCCTGTAGCTCCGCGGCCCTGTCGCGCACCATAGCCATGCAATGGCACACCCAACATTGGCGTTATTTCAATTTTGGCAACACCAGCTTCCAATGCATCGGCGAATTGGTGAGCTGACAAACATCCCAAAAAAAGTCCCAAAAGCAGACCCGACAGTAATAAGCGAAACTTCATCAGGTTCCTTTCACATAATATGAATCACTGGTCTCAAACGTCAATTCATACACTTGTGTCCAAGTCTCCAAGAGTCCATGTATTCAGCGCCAGAACACTAAGAACTATACATCAGCAGTACATACACTTCAAATAAGACAAACCGCACATAACAGCAGCATGCTGAAGCACGTATCAAGCAGCGGTACTGCCTGTACCATCTCCCCCTTGTTGATGATATTTTTCAACATAAATATGCAGCACAGCAATATCGGCGGCCCGAACTCCCATGACGCGGGAGGCTTGTCCAAAATTTACTGGTCGGATAGCTTTCAATTGATCCTTACTTTCACGTGGTAAGCCGGGTATGCCTTCATAATCCAGCCCAGAGGGGATGATTTTGTTTTCAGCGCGTTTGAAGCGATCAATATCTCGCTGTTGACGTTCGATGTACCCATTATACTTCACACGGATTTCGACTTGCTCAGCCGCCTCAAATGGAATAAGCAAGTCTGGCGGTGCCAGCTCCCAGACGTCTTTCAAGGTTATTTTAGGACGCCGCAACAATTGATCGGCTGGTTGCGTTTCATTAATAGGTTCACTATCACAAGCTTTAAGATAACAGTTTACCGTATCAGAGGGAGCTATCATAACTTTGGACAAGCGCTGAATTTCAGCCTGAATAGTGTCTTCCCTGACGCGTATCTGCTCAAGTAAAACATCATTATTAAAGCCATATTTTGCCATACGCACGTCCGCATTGTCATGACGCAAATGAAGCCGATATTCAGCTCGGGATGTAAAAAGACGATACGGCTCAATTACCCCACGCGTTACCAGATCGTCCACCAATACTCCCAGATAGGCTTCGCTTCTTGGAATATACATGGGTTCCCTGCCGTCGAGTTTGCGAACCGCATTAAGTGCACTGTATAAACCCAGGGCTGCTGCCTCCTCGTAACCGGAAGTGCCACAAATTTGGCCAGCATGATATAAGCCATCGACCAATTTGGTTTCCAAAGTCAGCTTCAATTGGGTTGGCGGTATAAAATCATATTCAACTGCATACCCTGGTCGAATGATTTCCGCTTCTTCCAGTCCTGGAACTGTATGGAGGAATTTCAATTGAACATCTTCGGGCAAGCTGGTTGAAAGGCCGTTCACATACACTTCAGAAGTCATTAAACCTTCCGGTTCAAGAAAAATACGGTGTTCAATTTTTTCTGGAAAACGCATCACTTTGTCTTCAATACTCGGACAATAACGGGCGCCAATCCCTTCAATTTTTCCAGAAAATAGCGGAGACCGATCAAGGTTCTGGCGAATTACTTCATGGGTATGCTCATTGGAATAGGTGAGCCAGCAAGATATTTTGTTCGGATTAAATCCATCAATCGGTGTAGAGAACGAAAATGGCCGGGGCATGTCATCACCATTTTGCGCTTGCATAGAGGAAGTATCGATACTTCTTTTGTGGATTCGGGGCACTGTACCAGTTTTCATACGACCAACTTCAAAACCAATGCGTCGATAGGTCTGAGAAAGTGCATCGGCTGGTTGGTCCCCTCCGCGACCGCCATCAATGGTTTTCATGCCAAAATGCAATCGTCCACCTAAAAACGTACCTGTACAAACGATGACACACTGCGCGGTAATTTCATTACCGACAGAAGTAATAATTCCACAGACGACAGGATTATGACCTGGTTTTTCTTGAAGAATTAAATCCTGTACCTCTAGTTGTTTCAAGGTCAGGTTCGGTGTTTCATCACATACCCGCTTCATGTCGAACTGGTACATGATACGATCCGCCTGTGCCCGGGGGGAATGTACAGCAGGCCCTTTGGAACGATTCAACATTTTGTATTGAATCCCGGTGCGATCAATGCAACGGCCCATCTCCCCCCCCATGGCATCAATCTCTCGGACGAGCTGCCCCTTGGCAATGCCGCCAATAGCGGGATTGCATGGCATTTTGCCAATATCGTCAAGTTTCATCGTGGCAAGCAATGTTTTTTTACCCATCCGGGCGCTTGCGAGTGCCGCTTCGATTCCTGCGTGTCCCCCACCAATCACAATGATGTCATAGTCTCTGTTCATAAAAAAAAAGTTACCAACTCCGGTATAAAATATTACTGAAGGATTATTGAGCTGAAGGGTTATTGAATAGCGTTGTAAGGTATCGGTATTGACCAGTCAAGGTTAAGTATTTTAGCACATTTAAGCACAAAGTAAATAACATGGAACTGGCGCTATAAAAAAAACCCTCCGAAAAGGAGGGTTTGTAAGACACGGCTATGCTAAATAATACGAAACTAGATAAAAATTGGTGCCAACACCAATGAAATTACACACATCAGCTTGATGAGAATGTTGATAGATGGCCCAACAGTATCTTTCAATGGGTCCCCGACAGTATCACCGACAACAGAAGCTTTGTGGGCTTCAGAATTTTTACCGCCATGATTCCCTTCTTCTATGAACTTTTTGGCATTATCCATTGCGCCACCACTGTTGGCACACTGGATTCCCAAAACCACACCCGTAGCGATGGCACCAACCAGCATTCCCGCAAGGGCTTGTGGTCCGAGTATCAATCCCATCACTATGGGAGAAGCAATCGCCAACAACCCGGGCATAATCATGCCTTGAATGGCACCTTGCGTAGCAATATCCACACAGGTGCTGCTGTCAGGCATTACCCCTTCTTTCCCTTCTTTTAATCCGGGAATTTCTCTGAATTGACGACGAACTTCCAAGATCATCATATCGGCACATTTGCCAACTGCCCGGAACAATAATGAGGAGAAGAAGAATGGCAGCATGGCACCAATCAATATACCAGCCAGCACATAGGGGTCTGCCAACGATACAATATTCTCACCTGTCTGCCCGGTAGCCAACATGAAGGCGCTCAACAATCCAATAGCAGCAAACGCGGCACTGCCAATAGCAAAACCTTTACCAATTGCGGCTGTGGTATTACCAACGGAGTCCAGATTATCTGTAATTTCGCGAACTTTCGGGTCCATGTGGCTCATTTCAGCAATACCGCCGGCATTATCTGCAATTGGGCCGTAAGAATCGACAGCCACGACCATGCCGGTTGTTGCCAGCATACCTAATGCGGCAATAGCCACACCATAGACACCACAAAGGGCATAAGCCAGAATTACAGCAATAGCGAGTACAAGAAGGGGGACGGCCGTACTTTGCATACCAACAGCAGTACCTTCAGTTACCGTAATTGCCGGACCGGACTCAGAACCTTTAGCAATACATTTTACTGGATTATATTTACTTGATGTGAAATACTCACTGACAAAACCAATAATACTCCCCGACACGATACCAAGCACCGCAGCAAGAAATGGTGCATACCAATGGACAATACCATCACGTCCCGGCAGTTCAAAATTGGCCCCGTACATATAAGCATATATACCAACACCAATAATGGTTAGAATCCCACTGAGGTAGGTTCCATTCATCAATGCAGCCTGCGGGTTGCTTTGTGCGAATTTTTTAACATACATCACGCCAATGATGGAGGCGATGATACCAATGGAGGCTACCGCAAATGGAAATCCTCGCACAAACTCGGCTGCTTCCGGAGAGACCGTTGTTAAACCAATGAACATGGCAGAAGCAATTGCCAAACTGGCAATAATAGAACCAACAAAAGATTCCAGCAAGTCGGCTCCCAAGCCGGCAACATCGCCAACATTATCGCCGACATTGTCTGCAATTACTGCTGGATTACGTGGATCGTCTTCGGGTATTCCAGCTTCAACCTTGCCCACCAGATCGGCTCCCATATCGGCGCCTTTGGTAAAAATACCACCACCTGACCGCGCAAACAACGCGACAAGTGAGGCCCCCATGGCATATCCGTTAACAATAACCGGGTCTCCATTGAAGAGACGATAAACAATAATCAACCCAAGCAGGGCAATACCGACTACACCCATACCCATGACGGCACCACCACTTATGGCAACATCAAGCGCACTTTTAATTCCACCACTTTCTGCGGCAGCGGCAGTTCTAGCGTTAGAGCGTGTTGCAATAAACATACCCAATATGCCGGCGCTGGAACTGGCGACTGCACCACACACAAATGCGACTGCTGTTTTCCAGTTCAAGTTGTAATCAGGAAAAACGACTCCAATGATCACAAATGCCAAGGCAATAATAACCATTAAACTGCCAACATACGTATACTCACGTCGCAAAAATGTTGCTGCGCCTTCCTGAACTGATTTTGACAGTTTGGACATCTTTTCGGTACCCTCAGATTTACTCAAAGTATACCGAACCAGATAGACTACGAAAAGCAATGCCAGCACGCTTGCTGCAATGCCCATTTTCAAAAACCCTAAACTCATGGTGCCTTTGTCTCCTTTCTGCTATTACTATGTATCAGATTGTGTTTTGGTTGTCAGCCAGCGACAAAGTGATTATCCTGATTGCCAAGCAACTTGGCTGTTGCTCTCACAGGACATGTCATACCACTCAATCATCAGTATCAACTATTACCGGAATGCTGTCTTCGTGTTCAAGCGCTTTTCGAGCAGCATTCTGCTCCGCTTCTTTTTTACTCTTGCCAGTCCCCCGCCCCAATGACTTTTTTTGTATCAGAACTTCGATCTCAAATTCTTTCTCATGGTCCGGGCCTTCTGATCGAACCACATTAAATATCGGTAAGTTAATCTTGCGGGCCTGACACAAGTTTTGTAACCTGGACTTATAGTCCCATGTCAGGTCAGATTCAGTACAACGAGACAACTCTTCGCCAAAGGCCCTGACAACAAAGTCATGGGCTATTTGCCACCCCTTATCTAAATATATTGCACCAATCAGTGCTTCCAGGCAATCCGACAATAATGCCAGTCGGTTTCTGCCACCTGACTGCTCCTCACCTTTTCCCAGTCGTATTGCCGGTGCCAAGTCCAGACTCTGCGCAACTCGCCCTACACAGCGCCGATTAATAATGCCAGCACGCATACGACTATACTCTCCCGGAGTACGATTTGGCAAAAAATCAAAGAGGTAATGTGACACAACCAGCCCCAATACCGCATCACCCAAGAATTCCAATGACTCATAATGGGCAACTTGCTCAGTGTCAATATCGCCTACAGTAGAGGCATGTGTTAATGCCTGATCATATAAATGCCAATTAGCAATCGATACCCCCAGACGCTCAGCCAGTTGATTCAATTCTAATGCACGTTCAGAATACTCATTCATATTTTCGTAATATTAGCGAAGCGTTATGCCCACCGAATCCCAATGAATTGGACATGGCAATATTAACACGTGCTTCTCGTGCTTCATTTGCTACAATATCGATATCACATTCAGGATCGGGGGTTTCATAATTTATATTGGGATGGATTATACCATCGCGGATTGACATTACACAGGCCAGTGCTTCAACGGCCCCGGCAGCTCCCAATAAGTGACCGACCATGGACTTGGTTGAGCTTGAAGGAGGCATATTATCACCAAAAACTTTGCGTAATGCTTTGGCCTCACTGGCATCATTTAATTTCGTACTTGTTCCATGTGGATTAAAGTAATCGACTTCTTCTTTGTTTACTTTCGCGTCACGTAATGCTTCCAGCATGGCTTCAGCTGGGCCAGAACCATCTGGCCGTGGTGCAGTGATGTGGTATGCATCACAGGTTTCTCCCATGCCTGCTACTTCTGCAAAGATTGGTGCTCCGCGTTTTTTGGCATGTTCTTCCGTTTCCAAAACAAATGCCCCTGCACCTTCACCCATTACAAATCCACTTCTGTCGGCATCAAATGGGCGACTGCCAATTTCCGGGGTATCATTCCGATTGCTGCACAATGCTTTCATGGCACAAAAACCGGCTATGGCAAATGGAATTATAGTTGACTCGGAGCCACCTGCCAGCATTACATCTGCTTTTCCGGCACGAATCATGTCAGCAGCTGCCCCTATACATTGGGTTGCAGTGGCGCATGCGGTAACAATTGCTTTGTTTGGCCCGTTGAACCCATGCCGAATTCCGACGATCCCGGAGGCCATATTGGTGAGACCCTTGGGAATCATCAGGGGTGAAACACGCCGCGCACCACTTTCATGCATACGCACAGAATCTTCATTTATTTCCTGGAGACCACCGATTCCAGAGCCGAAGACAACCCCACAACGGTAGGGGTTTTCTTTGCTGATGTCGAATCCTGACTGCTTAATAGCCTGGTCTGAAACTTCTACAGCAAATAAAGAATAGCGACTATGTCTGCGTACATCCTTTTGATTCATATCTTCCGGCACAACTTCAGGCGCGATACCTGCAATTTTCGAGGGTAGTGCTTCTAAAACAGCCTCGTCGAAAATATCAATATAGCGAATGCCACTTTCACCGGCACACAAACGTTTCCAAAAAGTCTCTATTTCATTACCAAGTGGAGAGACCACTCCCATACCTGTTATTACAATTTTGCTACCCATACCTGCCCTTATCATAGTCATGTACCAATGCAAATTCACATTGGAAACAGGGTTGATTTAACCATTAATGTGAAGTTTTACGTAATATCATACGCGCCAGGATAAAAAATTCAGTCAAGTCAGCAAAATACCTGTTTGTGTAACCGACACAAAAAAACAGCCGGTCAAATCGGCCTGCTGTCATGACGAGGCATTATAGAGTAAGCATGCCAAACAGTGCAAACGTGTAGTTCTACAGAAATGCCTGATTAGTAATCTTCTTATACGCCAGGAAATAATTTATTACAGATGTTGTTTTATACATAAAAAAGCCCAATCCAAATCAATTACGAATTTGAATCAGGCATAATACTGGCGTTCAATCTATAGAAAAAAGCAAAAACCGATGGCTGAGTGCCTTGAACTGTGCTCTTAAAGTTTCGATTGAATGTACTTAATCGCTTCGCCTACTGTTTCTATCTGGTTTGCATCATCATCGATTTCAATGTTGAATTCCTCCTCCAACGCCATCAGCAACTCGGTTATATCCAACGAATCCGCACCAAGATCATCAATAAAACTTGCTTCATCAGTTAACTCTTCAGGCTTCCGCTCCAGGCGTTCTGCGATAATGTCCTTGATTTTTGCATCAACATTTCCATTTTCGGCCATTCCATGCACCTCCCTTCTTTAGCTGGTAAAAATATGGACAGTCAGGCCTTCAATGAACCTGCTGTCCAATGCGCCGCAATTATATACTTCACCCGGACAAAGTTCAACATTCCCGGATGCATATCTCGACAAGACAACCCACAATCTATCCATTGGTACCTGTTTATTAAAACTATTGATACGTACAATTTTCAGGTATGAAAACTCATGTGGTGTGTGATAATTACAAAATGAGAAATTAAATGCTCAATTAATGTATAGTTTATCGGAATAGGTCACAAGGATCAACTTTGGATGCTACTTTGGATTCTACATTGGATTCAATTTAAGCTGCTTGGATATCAAGCAACACCTAGCATGGTCATTTTATAAAGTGATGGTTGTTATTCCATTTTATAACAACCTTACAGGAGGCTTAACAAAACAATATGAGTTTGGCAAATATGCATCCTAAAACAGATTGTTCATCCAGTTTTTTTTGTGTAAATAAAATACAACAGGTGATTTACCAACTTGATCGGTGTATCCGATTACGGCCTGCTTTTGCCAGCATATTGTTGGTATCACTGGTTGGTATGCTGTCGTGGTCAGGCTGCAGCAAAGGTGACACCACTTTCATAACCATTGGAACTGGTGGGTTCACCGGCGTGTACTATCCTGTAGGGGGCTACATTGCGTCATTAATCAACGATGGTCACGCCGAACATGGCATAGATGCTTCGGTTGAATCAACAGATGGTTCTGTATTCAATATTAACGCGGTACTGGCGAACAGCATGGAATTCGGAATAGCCCAGGCAGACCGCCAATATCAGGCATATACTGGGCAAAATGAATGGGAATCAACAGGCCCCAGAGAAAAACTGCGATCTGTTTGTGGATTATACACGGAAATGGTAACACTGGCTGCTGCCGTTGATTCAGGCATCGAGACCATAGCAGACATGCGGGGTAAAACTGTAAACATAGGGAACCCGGGCTCTGGTGAAAGGGGAAACGCAATTCAGGTACTTTCCGCGGCAGGGATAAATTATCAATCCGACATCAACGCGCAGGGAATCAAGTCATCTGAATCGGCCAAACTATTACAGGATGGACGAATCGATGCCTATTTTTTTACTGTAGGTCATCCAGCTGGCTCACTCATGGAGGCCATGTCGGGGCGTCGCCAAATTCGGTTGATTCCCATTACCGGCATGGAAAACCTCATAGAAGAAGCACCTTATTATACACAAGGTGTAATCCCGACACGGTATTATCCAAATATGGAAAATGAGCAGGATGTTGATACCATCGGCGTGAAAACAACCATTGTTACCTCTGTGGACGTACCGGAAGCGATTGTTTATGAGGTGACACGCGTTATAGCCGAGAACCTGGAAACATTGAAGCTTCGACATGAAGCACTCAATGAAATGACACTGGAATCACTGGTGGAAGGGCTGACAGCTCCTCTGCATCCAGGTGCAGAACGCTATTTTAATGAGATTGGATTGCTCTGAAGCGAAGCCTGGTATGCCACCAAGGCCCATTCAATCTGCATATATAAATGGTCTTCATAAATGGTCTTCAAGTTTTACGATCTTCCAAAATAACACCCCTAACTAACAAATTTGCGATTGACACATGAGCACATCCAGGGATTGCGAGAGTATTGAAGATGCCATTGAGGCACAGCATCATGACGAGACGGCGCAACAACTGATCGAAGAATTCGAGCATGGCAGCCGCCATTATGGGGTTGCGTCCTGGCTCATACCCATTGTTGCAGCATCCTGGTCCTTGTTTCAGCTTTCATTGCCCTATTTTGTCAATATTGATTCAATCTATATCCGTTCAGTGCACCTTGTATTTGCCATATGCCTGGTTTATCTCAGCTATCCTACACTTAAAAAACGGCAAATAAAATGGCTACCATTTCTTTCAGAAAAACAGCGAATACCTGTCTATGATTTTATTCTTGCAGTGCTGGCAGTGTGTGCCGCTGCGTATTACGCTTGGGATTATGTGGCAATCAGTGGCCGCTCAGGAGCCCCCATTCCACGTGATGTTGTATTTGGAATATTGCTGATATTAGCACTGATTGAAGCTGCTCGCCGGGCACTTGGCCCTGCATTGCCTTGTGTTGTATGTCTATTCATTTTCTATGCATTTTTCGCGGAATATGCGCCAAGCTTTATCGCGACACGCAGTGTTTCTTTAGAACGACTTGTTGGCCAGTTGACCCTGTCCATGCAAGGCATTTACGGGGTACCACTTTATGTTTCCGCTTCAACAGTATTTCTATTTGTACTCTTTGGAGCGATGCTGGAGCGAACTGGTGGTGGGGAATATTTTGTCAAGCTGGCTTTTTCATTGTTAGGTGGGTTCAAAGGAGGGCCTGCCAAAGCTTCTGTTCTGGCAAGCGGCATGACAGGAGCGGTCTCAGGATCAAGTATCGCGAATGTAGTGACCACCGGGACCTTCACCATTCCACTGATGAAACGCTGTGGATACCCGGCTGAAAAGGCTGCCGCCATTGAAGTTGCCGCCAGTACCAATGCACAACTGATGCCACCAATCATGGGCGCAGCCGCATTTATCATTGCCGAATATTGTGGCATGGCATATTATGAGGTGGTGCGTGCGGCTTTCATTCCCGCCATTATCGCTTACCTCGGTTTGCTCTATATTACCCACTTGGAAGCATCCAAGCTAGGTCTTCAGGGTATTCCGCGCAATGAATTACCACCGTTTTGGAAAACTTTCAGAACTGGTATTCACTTCATGATACCCCTGCTGTTGCTGCTATACCTGCTGATCATCAAACGATACTCACCAGAACTATCCGCATTCTGGTCTATTTTATTGTTGCTATTAACCGTTGCGGTCTACAATATTTATCAATCACTGAGCATGGGTGTATCTGTAACTGAAGGCTTGAAACTGTCGTTACAACAATGTTGTGAGGGACTTGTCACCGGTGGCAAAAATATGATGTCGATCGGTGTAGCTGTAGCCGCGGCAGGTATTATTGTAGGTATTGTCAGCATGGGTCTCGGCAGCCAGATCACGGAAGTCGTGGATACCGTTGCTCGCGGCAATATCTATATCATTCTCGTACTGACCGCCATCGCGTCGCTTATTCTGGGCATGGGCTTGCCGACTACAGCCAATTACATTGTGATGGCATCTCTTACAGCACAAGTTATTGTCACTTTGGCCGCAGATGCCGGTTTTGTAGTACCCATCATAGCCGCCCACTTGTTTTGTTTTTACTTTGGAATTCTGGCTGACGATACGCCCCCGGTGGGATTGGCCGCGTACGCGGCAGCGGCAATTGCACGATCAGAACCAATACGAACAGGCATTCAAGGCTTCACGTATGACATGCGAACTGCCATATTGCCCTTCATGTTTTTTTTCAACACAGACCTGTTGTTGTGGGGAGTTTCAGGTTGGCATAACATCATCGCCATATTTTTTACCGGACTGGTTGGTATGCTGGCTTTTGCGGCACTGCTACAAAACTTTATGTTTGTGAAAAACCGTTGGTATGAATCCATAACGTTGCTGTTGGTGACGCTATTGCTGTTACAGCCATTGTTTTTTTATCGCAACCTGCCCCTTGTCCAGCTTGATGCCATGATTGCAATACCCCTGGATAACCGATGGACCTGGCGCATTGTCGGCTTATTGCTGTGTGGTGGAATTGCGTTGTGGCAATACCGGCGCGCTGCAACCCAAAAACACATTCAGCCCGTTGGCTGATACTATTACTATATACCGCCTAAGAAATCATTTCTTGGATGCGGTTGCTGTAATGAACAGAAACTATTCTACCGTGACGCTTTTAGCCAGATTACGTGGCTGGTCCACATCACGGCCCAAGCCACAGGCAATGTAGTACGCAAATAATTGCAGTGGTACGGCCACAACAAAGGGACTGAATAATTCATTGCACTCAGGAATATAGAGCACATCAGTGCTGACTTCACAAATTGTATTATCGCCTGTTGATGCTATAGAAAGAATCACACCACCACGGGCCCTGATTTCTTCGAGGTTGGAACACACCTTTTCATATACACTGCCTTGCGGCGCAAGACATACCACAGGAAGTTCGGAGGTCACCAATGCGATGGGGCCATGTTTCATTTCACCTGCGGCATAACCTTCCACATGGATGTAGCTGATTTCTTTCAGTTTCAGCGCGCCTTCCAATGAACTGGGATAATTAACACCACGACCAATAAACATGGCATTTTTTGAATGCATATACTGCTTTTGCTGCGCGCATGCCCTGATGCTCTCTGCGTTCATCAGGCATTCCGCTATTTTATCCGGAATCTCCAACAAGCTAGACATCAGTGTGTCAGCATTCTTTTTATTTAGCTTCTCTCGGACGCGACCCATGTAGATACTGAACAGTGCCAGTGCCGTTAATTGAGAAGTGTAAGCCTTGGTGGAAGCAACGCCAATTTCCGGTCCGGCATAGGTGTAAATTACACCATCTGATGCACGTGCGATGCTGGAACCGACCACATTAACTATTCCCAATACAGGAGCATGTTCTATATGTGCAATACGAACTGCTTCCAGCGTGTCTGCGGTTTCCCCAGATTGTGTCACAGGTATTACCAGGGTGTTCTGATCAAGCACCCGGCTGCCATATCGAAACTCAGACGCCAGGTCAACCTCCACGGGAATTCGGGCAAAGTGCTCGATAAGATATTTTCCTACCAGACCCGCATGCCAAGCTGTACCACAGGCGACAATCACTATGCGGCTTAAACCACGCAGTCGTTCTTCGCTCAGCCCTATTTCTGGCAAATGTATATCTAAAGAATCATCTACATATGCGAGCAGTGCGTGGCGCATTACGTCGGGTTGCTGAAAAATTTCTTTCAGCATAAAATGCGGGTAACCCTCTTTTTCCGCCTCTACCGCGTCCCACTCAATGGTAGAAGGTGTGTGCGCAACCGATACGCCATGCACATCTTCTATCGCATACCCATCACGCTGCAGGAGACACACTTCTCCATCAGCAAGATAGATTACTTCGCGTGTATGTTTGATCACTGCTGAAGGGTCAGAACCTATGAAAAATTCGCCCTTACCCAGACCAAGAATCAAAGGACTGCCTTTACGTGCAGCTACCAATACATCCGGTTCATTGCGATGCACCACACCGATGGCATAGGCTCCCCGGACATCTTTCAGTGCGCGTTTTACTGCTTCGAAGAGACTGCCTGCATAATATTTACGAATCAGGTGTGGTAAAACTTCGGTATCGGTGGCGCTACGAAACTGCACACCATCTTGCTTTAAGCTGTTGCGAAGTTCCTGGAAATTTTCTATTATGCCATTATGAACAACCGCGATTTCCTGGTCTGCATCTAAATGTGGATGGGCGTTTTCTTCAACAGGCGCACCATGTGTGGCCCAACGCGTGTGACCGATACCCAGTGTTCCTGATAACGGAGAAACTTCCAGCTCTTTGGTTAATACAGACAATTTTCCTACACATTTTCTGGTCAGAAGCGTGTTATCATGAACCAAGGCAACACCCGCTGAGTCATATCCACGGTATTCCAATCGTGTAAGACCACCGAGTATGACTGCTTGAGCCTCTTGATCACCAATATAACCAACAATTCCACACATATACTATGGACTCCTTGCCAAGAAATTAAAATTAATAAACTCACACCAGAAAATTATGACCTATTTCTTGGCAAAAAGCAAAGCTTACCATGAATTTGGTAAAATACTGGACAAAACTAGAGTTGCAGAATTTATCTCACTGCTATCAAGCCCGAACATTCCCTTTATATATTCTTTAATAAAATCAATAATTTCAATACCGTAATAAATGACCAGGCTCAATATTGCCAATGTCACCAAAATACCGATAAATGCAATAACCAGACCTAAGAGCGTGACCAGGCCGTCTTCTTCCAAGAGTCCGACACCGATAAAAAAAATCCCCATTGCAGGCAGTGTATTGGTCAGCGGAATTGGAATACACATCGAAACACCGCAGCAGGTAACAATGGCACCCATGATCCTGTATGACAAAGGGGTATGATAAATAAAACGTAATCGTGGACGAACCGCCTTTTCTACAATCGCCAGCGCTTTCACCATACCGCGTACGAGTCGTGAATTCGGACCTGACTTTAATCGGCGCTGTCGTAGTCGCTCGGGGAACCAGGGAGTATCACGATTAGCTACCATCTGCAAACCAAGCAATACCAAAACCAGGCCGAAAGGTACAGAGTAACCTGGTGCTGGTAATGGCAAAGCCGATGGAAGCGCAAGAACAATCAAGAAAATGCCAAAACTCTGATGAGTAATCCGGTCCAAGATATCACCTACAGTAATGTCACCTGTATCCTGGGCCGCAAATATTTCTTGAACGCTTTTGGAAAGTTGCATGTATTATGACCTTGCCGTGTGAATTTGAATTAAACGATTATCTGATTAAAGATTACTTCACCAAAGAGGAAAGGGCCAATCTGGTTATGACACCATGATTTGTGACATCTCGGTGCAAAGGAGTAATACTGACCTTGCCAGATTCTATGGCATCGAAATCTGTACCGGATTCTACTATGTGGGCTGGTTCATTACCTCCAATCCAGTAATAAGTACCGCCGCGCGGGTCTTTACGTTCCAGAATTTCATCTTCATAATTACGCTGACCCATACGGGTAATGGCAATTCCAGACACGGCATCACAGGTCAAATCCGGAACATTCACATTTAAAGTGGTATCCTGCGGTAATCCCTCTTTGAGGAGGTATTGTGCCACGTGTATGGCGTATTCAGCAGCAGTATCCATATGGGCAGGTGCATAACTCACATTCGAAATAGCAAAGGAAGGGATACCAAGCAGCATACCTTCATAAGCGCCTGCAACTGTGCCGGAGTAGGTCACATCATCTCCCAGATTTGCGCCTGGATTTATACCAGAAACCACCAGGTCGGGACGACGGCCCAGCAAAGCACGTACAGCTAGCATCACACAATCGGTGGGCGTTCCATCAACGGAAAACCAGTTGTCGTCGTATTCGACGACACGTAATGGGCGATGTAGTGATACGCCATGCCCAACGGCACTCTGCTGGGAGTCTGGCGCGTACACACAGATTTCACCCAAAGATTTCATGGCTTCGGCCAGAAATCTCAAACCGGGAGCACGTATACCATCATCATTGGTTACAAGAATAAAGGGTCGTTTTGACATATGAATCTCTATTACAATCCAGGTAAGTTATTTACAACAATCAGTGGGACATTAAATCATAGGCACTTTAACACAAAAAATCAAAACCGGCGGCAACCTGTTAAAATTGCCCCCGGTTTCTTTGTAATAAGATTATAGGATAAAGTCATCCTGTGTCCAGTAAATTATCTGTCCCAAAAATCAGACATTGCCGATAAGCTCCATATTGTACATCCTTGCAAAAGCATTCATGCTCCTGGCCAGCCCGGGCTTCGCACAAAAGAGTATGGGGTGTGGCCCTGGATAGATATCACATACATCATCCACTTTATCGACTGCTACCAGGACACGTGTAGCACAACCGCCTGTCGGAGGGGAGGCAGGAGATTCGATTACTTTACCTGTCCAGCAGCTCACAGCATCTTGTCCACTATGATATTTCGCGAGTACTACCGGTTCATCAGGCGTCCACTGAACATCCAAGGCTGCTGTGTTGGGCAACTGATGGAAGAATGGCCGCACCATGTATTCTTGTTCCGGGCCTTCTGGTCCATGCAATTTAGTGGCACAGGTGCAGTGAGAAGCGAAGTAGTGATTGTTGCTGGTGTCAAACTCTGGATTGTGCATGAATCCGGGACGATCAAATAACCAACGCCCCAGCATCTGGGTCAATGTGCCATTCAAATCATTCTCACATCCATTGGGTATAAGGTTTCCATTATTGATGGCAAAACTGATACATGGCTTACGATGTTTCAGCATCAGACATTCGATAGTAATCGCGTCGGCTTCATAACGTTCTATGATTTGCCCCACAGCCTGATGGGCTCGAAAAGCGTCGATGATGTATTCGTCGTTGACACCTGTGACATGAAATGCTTCCTCTTTATAGCGCATGGCCTCTCTAATCAGCGCCTCATCCGGTTGTACCGCATCAAAAATGGCATTGAATTCATCAGCAGGCGCACCGACAAGGTCTACACCCAGCTTTGCTTCCTGCTCATGGACCGGCTCGGCGCCAGAAACCCGGAGCAAGCGACTTTGGGAGAGCATTTTCTTCGTCCGCACTGCACGAAGGCCCCGTTCTATTTCTTCCCAATTTTCGATGGAGTGGATGTAATAGAATCCATCGGACTTACGCAGATATTCAGGAGGCAACTGGTGGTTTGAACCAACAGGTTGGTATACGATGCCTGTTGGAGCTGCTTCCTTCACCATGCGGTATGACCAGGGCGACAATGAATTCCAGAAATTAACAATCAGGACCGCATCTGGTTTTTCAGCCTGGGCTTTGCTGATAAAAGCATCCACTTTCTCAGACTGATAAATTGCTGTTGGCATGAATTCCACATCAATGTCCAGTTTTTCAGCAATACGATGAATTTCGTGTGTAAACTTTTTCTCTTGCTCTTCCGGCATGAATTGATTGCCAGGCCAGGTAAACCAATTATGCCGTGCCCAACCATCTTCCATTTCACCTGCTTCAACTACATGTGCTGGCGGATACAAGAATGCAACCAAGACCCGTGCTGGAGCTTTGGATGCATTTGGCGCGGTTGCCATTGCAGGTAGTGTCCCGGCAAGCGACGAAGTTATTATACCGGCAGCACTGATGGCACCAGCGGTAGCCATAAACTCTCGGCGGTTGATCCCACACGATGAACAAGACTCACACATGATGTAATCCCCCATCTTGTTGCTTTTACCAATCAAACGAAAATTTGCTTACACAAAAGTCGATTATGTCAGTCGTCTGCTATACGGTAGAGTCCAAGGGCTTCGGTACGCGCATGCAACGAGGGCGTCTGCTTCCGGATTGTTGGTTACGCGTTCTGTTTCTTCATCCCAATGTACTTCTGCACCAGTCCGAAATGCCAGATTCCCAAGATGCGCAATGGTCGATACAAAATGACTAATTTCAAAATTTTGTACTGGTTGCTCACGGGTTTTGACACAGTCCAGGAAATTGCGCACATGGGCAAGGCGGGGGTCTGATGAAAAAACTTCTGTAATAGGTTCGAGGTCACGCTTCTTTGGTTCCGGGATAAACTCCCAGGATGATTCTGTTATAATTACCGTGCCTTCAGAACCGCAAAACAGCATTCCATGAGGTTTGCCACCAGGCCCGATGCCGCCCAGCATTTGTTGTTCAAACACCAGGGAGTAATCAGCAAACTCATAAAGCGCAATTTGGGTGTCAGGTGTTTCGCTGTTGTCATCTACGACATACCTGCCCCCGGTAGAACTGACCCTTCGCGGCATTTCCGGCCCCATTGCCCACTGACATATATTAAGTAAATGCACCCCCCAGTCGGTCATGAGACCTCCGGCATAATCCCAATACCACCGAAAATTAAAATGGAACCGGTTGGGGTTGAAGGGACGTTCTGGAGCAGGTCCCAACCAGAAATCGTAGTCTGCTTCTTCTGGAGGTGTACCATCTGGTGGATTCCCGATGCCGCCAACCCAATCCAGGTAGGACCAGGCCCGAACCAAGCGTATTTTCCCTGCTTTGCCGGATTGTATAAACGCTACGGCGTCAGCGATATTGACCCCACTGCGCCAATGGGTGCCCATTTGAGCCACTGAATTGTTTGCTTTGGCTGCTTCCAGCATTGCGCGGCCTTCGTCGATTGATTTACCAAGCGGTTTTTCACAATAGACATCCAGCCCTGCCTGGCAGGCATAAATCGTGGGTAGTGCATGCCAGTGATCGGGTGTGCATACAAGGACCGCATCCAGATCATTTCTGTCCAGCACCTGTCTGAAATCATGAACCATATCCGGGCGATGGTTACGATGTCCATCGACAATTTGCGCGCCTATTTCCAAGTGCCGTTTATCAATGTCGCACACAACGGCAAAATCGACATCTGGATTATGAAGAAAAGTTTCCATATTGACTCTACCGATACCACCACAGCCAATCGCACCTACCACGATTTTGTCATTTGCAGACACAGCCTTGCTGTTTGCTGTGTACATTGTTGAGGTTGCCAGTGCCAGAGAAGCACCTTTCATAAAATTACGCCTTGATAATCCACCCATGACATAACTCCCGATTTTCTTGTTAGTAAGACACTTTACATCACTATAGTACTTTGATCTCTTTTTTTCAAAATTAAATATTTCGCAGAAAGGATAAATATAAAAAAAAGCGAGGCGCTGATATCGAATTTCTCGAATCAACGCCTCAATCAAAAATCTTCTCATTTCAAAAGGCTACTAATCTACAACCTTTTCATGGACTATCGTTTTCGTAATCACTCTCCACATTGTCACCATGACCCAAATTCACAACAGAATAACCACCTCGACTTTTAAAGTAAAGGATCAAGATAACGTAGCAAATCAGCATGAAAAGCGGAAATAATGCTACTGTAGCCAAAGCACTCTTTTTGGCATCTTGCGTAATAGCAACAATGGTTGCACTTTCATCTTCGAGGGCTGTCTCCAATAGTTCCCTGTTTACGGCAAAATATTCGCCAAAGATGCCCGCTTCTTCAGTCACATAGGTGCTGAAAAGTTGCGTACCTGCTTCTTCATCGTGAATCTGAATTTCATTCACGATCTGCCTGTCCTGGAAATTCCCCAGGAATGGGCTTCCAACCACCCCCACACTCAACATACCCACACCGGCTATCGCATTCAGCGTAAGTGCACCACCTTTTGGGAAACGTTCGGCTACAATGCCCAACATGGTTGGCCAGAAGAAGGACTTACCGAACCCATAAAATGTGGCGGCTATCAGAATAGCAACACCAGCGGCCATTGACAGCCAATAGAGGCCAGCTATAGCAATAACACAGCAGATGGCCAACAAACCCAACGGTGTGAATCGTTGTACCAAGGGCCCCGAAGCGAAGAATCGAAGTAACATCATGATAAAAGAGGTATAGACCAGGACCCAGCCGGCACTAATGCCCAATTCGGCCATTGCAGGGCGCATCAGTTCGCTGATCCAGCTATCTGTACCCAATTCTGTAATTGCCAGAGGCATCATGATGATGAGCAGGAACAAGAACAATGGTTTCCCAAAGCTTTTAACATAATAAGCGTAAATTCCGGTAACAACCAGAATAATTAAGACTTCAAGATAAAATGGAATGCTGAAGACACGACCTATCTCAAAGGTAATCATACTGACTACAATCAGGCAACCAATGGCACCGGCTTCTTTCAGCATATCCATATACGACACACCTGCCGCGACACGCTCATTGACCGGGAAGTGCGCACGCGCCAGCATCAACCCGTAAATTGCGGTGGGAATCAGCAACAAGCCAACTTTAATACGCCAATCAGCTTCACCCAGGAAAATTACCAGCAAGCCACCCAGCACCAGACCGGCTGGCCAACCGGCGTGCAGTATGTTGAGCCACTTAGTTTTATTACGTTTAAACATGGTTGCAACCACGGGATTGATTACCGCTTCGACGGTACCATTACCCAGTGCGACGATGAAGGTTCCGATGTACAAACCCCAGTATCCTGATGCAAAAATGGTAATGATTGCCGACAAGACATGGCATGCAAATGCAAAAACCATAGCCTTTCCATAACCGATTTTGTCGATTATCAGGCTGAACAGTACAATACTGATTGCAAACGGCCACAAACCAACCCCAAAAAGCTCGCCTTTCTGAGTTTCTGTAAGGTTAAAATCGGTTGCCCAGTCATCAATTATCAGTGCGCGAATGATGAATGCGGCAGATGTTGCAATGAGGGCCAGAAAGCATCCCCAGAACAATTTCATATCTGGCTGATCGATAGCATTGTCTCGTGTTGTTGGATCACTCATAAACGTGTACCCTTCCTCCCTGCCATCGCCCCGATGGCATTAGATGATTGAATGTCTTGGTTCTCGCACAAAAGCTTTCAGCATTGAATTCTAATTCCATCGGCACTAAATTTGGTTCATCGGTTCATCATCTACACTTTAGTCTACACTGAAAGCTTTTAATTACTTCACGCATAACCTGTTATCTTGACAGGATAGTAATTTACGAACCTTAAATTGATATATTTGTGCCCTCCCATTCGATTTGTAACCACTATATTATTCATTCCCGAAAACAAACCGCTGGAAATAAACCTGTCGGATGTAAATCCAGCCGGTATAGATAGTACATTCTTGACAGCCCATGATCAAATCACATATTGATATTAATTGAAAACCTTATGTAGCAGTTCTATGTTTGTCTATTCACAACCAATAATAATATTTATTCATCTCTCATTGAGCGAGTACGCTTTACTGCCGCTTTCCATCCCTTTAAAACCTCCCCACGCGTAACACTGTCCCATTGAGGTTCAAACCGGTCTTCTGTCGCACCAATACGTTTAAAGTCAGATTCATCTTCCCAGAAACCCACAGCCAACCCGGCCAAAAATGCGGCTCCGAGTGCAGTAGCTTCAATGCTGGCACTACGCAGTACCGGGATACCCAACACATCTGCCTGGTGTTGCATGAGCAGATTGTTGGCCGATGCGCCACCGTCCGCCCGTAGCTCTGGAATGGTAATTCCACTATCCATTTCCATGGCATGGAGTACATCAGCAGATTGAAACGAGATGGATTCCAGGGCAGCACGCACCAGATGGGAACGATTGGTTCCACGACTTAATCCACAAATGGTACCTTGCGCACGCATGTCCCAGTGCGGGGCACCGAGACCAACAAAAGCAGGAACCACATAGACTCCCCCAGTGTCGGATACAAGTGATGCGATGGTTTCACTTTCTTCTGCTGTTTTAATGAGTTGTAATTCATCCCGTAACCATTGAATGACAGCACCCGCGACAAATACGCTACCTTCAAGGGCATACTCAACCTGGTTGTGCATTCCCCAGGCAATCGTTGTCAACAATCCGTGGCTGGAGGTGACTGGTCTTTCGCCCGTATTCATCAGCATGAAGCACCCTGTGCCATAGGTGTTTTTACAATCGCCTGCATTAAATGCGGTCTGCCCGAACAGGGCGCTTTGTTGGTCGCCAACCAGGGCTGTTACCGGGATATCTGGTCCGAAAATATTGGTATTACCAAAATGGTGACTGGTAGGATAGACCTCGGGCAACAGAGACGCTGGAATATCAAGTATGGACAGAAGTTCTTCATCCCATTCCAGCGTGTTGATATTGAACATCAATGTACGGGATGCATTGGTCAGATCAGTTGCATGGTTACCCGTCAGATTGTACAACAACCAACTATCAACCGTACCGAAACACAGCTCCCCATTTTCTGCACGTTTTCGAAGTGACGGGTGCTGCCGCAATAGCCAACATATTTTAGTGCCTGAAAAATAAGCATCAAGTACCAGGCCTGTTTTTCTTTGAAACAAAGCTTCATACCCATTTAAGCGAAGCCTTTCACATTGGGAAACGGTACGTCGGCATTGCCAGACTATTGCATTGTGTACTGGCTTTCCGGTAGCGCGTTCCCATAACAACGTCGTTTCGCGCTGGTTCGTGATGCCGATAGCAGCAATGGATTTGGGATCAATTCCCGATTTTTCCACCACCGCCATCGCGGTACGTTTTTGGCTATCCCAAATAGCTAGTGGGTCATGTTCAACCCATCCCGGACGTGGATAGTATTGCTGGAATTCTTCTTGCGCGCTGGCAATTATCTGCGCACCATGATCGAACAAGATACTTCTGGAACTGGTTGTGCCCTGGTCCAGAGCCAACACATATTTTTTCCCCATCCCACTACAACTCCCCGGTATGATGCTGGTAATTATTATAATACTATTTAATCAATTGAGTAATTCATCCAACTTCTGTGTTATTTCGTTTCGATAACTTGAAGAAACACCGATGTGAATATCCTGGATAATCCCTTCTTTGTCGATGATTACAGTCTGCGGCAAGTTACTTGCAGCATAATCTGTCGAAGCCTCGACATAGGTGTCCATGAGGACATCCAGCTTCAGGTTAAGAGATTTTACATAATCTTGAACCAAATCCTTCGGTTCTCTAACATTGACTGCATAGAACACGACATCCTTGTCCGCATACTCTTGCGCGATGCCATCCAGGATGGGCAGGCCTTCACGGCATTGATAACACCAGGTAGCCCAGAAATCCAGCACCACGACTTCACTGCCCAAATGTTCGGAAAGGGTCACCGAGCTTGTATTATCACCAAGGCGTTCCAGCGAAAAGTCTGGAGCTGCCTGCTCTAATAAAGGATGCGGAGGAGCGCTTGTAAACATCATATAAACCAGAAAAATCAGTATCAATATTGGTACATAGAAGCTCCAACCGCGCTTCTTTCCAATTTGCTCACTGGTTATTATGGATTCATCTTGAATGGGATCATCTCCGTCATTTTTCTGATCGTCGCTCATATCTTTACCTTTCGTTACTGCTGTATATCCATTGCTAAAAAACTTTTCAAATGATCGTTACAACCATACGGCATCAACGATCATATATAATCAAAGACAATCCTAGTCTATTCTGTGTGTATGGATTTACAAAAATCAAGTCATGTGCCCACATTTTGTTAATACGCTTCAATGCAGTGACATTCAAGAACTTGCTACTTTTATATTCAGTTAGACAGTAAATACTCGGAAAAGTTGCATTACAATAGTGCGAGCGCAATAATGTATATAATTGAACAAAATTCTTACTGGTTCCGGGAGATTAACAAGTAATGAGCAAAAAATCAGATTGTACGCGCAGAACATTTATACGGAATTCAATCGGTGCAGGAGCAGCAATGATAGCGGCACCGATGATTTTGCCTTCAGGATTGTTGGCAGCACCGGGACGACCAGGACCCAATGATCGTATCGGGGTAGCAGTAATCGGGCCTGGCCGAATGGGAAGTTCGCTAATGGGGCAATACCCCCGCGAAGGCACAGAAATCGTGGCATTCGCCGATTGCAACCAGGAGCGCCTTAGTCAGGCCAAAGACAAGTTCCCCAAGGCAGAAACCTATCACCACTACCGGGATCTGCTGGATGACCCGAATGTCGATGCGGTGATGATTGCGACTCCTGACCATTGGCACGCACTGAATACGGTTCACGCATGTGAAGCTGGTAAGGATGTCTACGTTGAGAAACCGATGTGCCTGACCATTCGTGAAGGCCAACTCATGGTAGCGGCAGCCGAGCAACATGGTTGTATTGTTACCACGGGCAGCATGCAACGCTCCATGGAAGCCTGCCGAAAAGGTTGTGAAATGGTGCGTAATGGACGTGCAGGCAAAATCAGTGCGGTTCATACCAACAATTATCCCAGCCCCTGGGAATGTGAATTGCCTGAAGAGCCTGTACCGGATGGTCTCGACTGGGATTTCTGGTGTGGCCAGACTGAGCCGCGCCCGTATAACAGGTTACTTTACTTGCCACGGGGTGATGGGCAACGTGATGAACGCGGTCCGCTGGGATGGATATCGTACCGGCCCTATTCTGGGGGAGAAGTGACAGGCTGGGGCACACATGGACTGGATTTGATTCAATGGGCACTCGGGACAGATGAGAATGGACCGGTTGAAATCTGGCCAGAAGAAGAAGGCTTGTGGGGTCCCGTATCTTTCCGCTACGCCAATGGTATCACTGTTCACCTGGATGGCTCCGGGCCGATGGGAGGCGGACGTTTTGTAGGGGACGAGGGTGAAATTGTTATCGATCGGGGCCGCTATGATGCCCGTCCAACGAGCATTATTGAAACACCTACCACCGATGATGAGATAAAGCTGGAGGTCAGTACAGACCATATGCAGAACTGGCTCGACTGCATTCGTTCGCGACAGCAGACTATAACGAATGTGAAAGTTGGCCACAGCACCACCATATTATGTCACCTGATTAATATCACCCGCTGGACAGGTCGCAAGCTCGAATGGGACCCGGAAAACGAAGTTTTTGTGAATGATGAGGAAGCCAACGGTTTACTAGCTCGTGAAATGCGCGCACCCTACAGTTTTTAATAGGTCTGATGATGTGATTTTACAGGTGGCTGTCATTTAATGATACGCCACCTGTTTTACTTTGGACAGGCACTACTGTTCATATAATTGTATTTATTCAAGTGGTAAATACTTTTTGATAATCTGCGAAGCTGCTGCGTCACACAGAAGAAACGCTTCGTTGCCTCCGCTGTTGCAAAGGGCCACAACGGCAAAGTTACGTTCAGGGGCAATCCATATGATGGCATAAAACATGGTGTTGGAGCCGGCATGTGTCAGTGCAGTGCCACCGGCCCAATCTCTTTCTACCATAGTCCACCCCATCCAGTACGCTTCATATCCCATTTCCGGTTCATGAAGAAACGCCAATGTCTCTGGTTTCAATGCAAGCGCGGTTTGTTGTCCAAGATGGAACGCGGCATAGCGCGCAAAATCCAGTACGGAACAATGCACTGTTCCGGCGGGTGCGATGGCCGGTGGGTTGTCGCCTCTTTCGTCTGGTTCTACTGGATTGGGGTTATGCCCGTAGGGCTGGTCAATTTTGCCAAGAGTTGCCGGGGCGCCAAATCCCGCTGATTCCATCCCCAGCTTTAGAAAAACCTTCTCACGCAGCAGACGTTCAAACGAAGTTTCTGTCACCCGTTCCAGCATTGCTCCGGCAATGGCAAAGCCAGCATTTGAATAACGTGTTTCTGTTCCGGGCGTGTACTCCGGGGGTTTGGACAATATGCCCTCTACCAATTGCATGCGTTGCTGAGATGCTGTTCCTTCTCTCTCCCACAGGCGTGACCACAATTCATGGTTGATATCGGTCGGACAACCGGATTTGTTGGAAAGTAATTGTTTCAGCGTGACTTGCGCAAAAGCAGGATGGATATTTACGTCATGGAAAACTTGACCAAGGGTAGTTTCCCAGGTTATTTTTCCTGCTTCCACCAATGTCGCAGCCAGGACGGCGGTTATGGATTTGGTGCAGGAACCAATATGATATTTATCATCTATCGTGACACGATCTTCCGCCCCACGTTTTCTGACGCCGCTTGCACCTGCTGCCCGTAATTCCCCATCCAAGATCACAGCAACAGCCAAAGAAGGAAGCTCCGTAGACTCCAGCAGCGCTTCCAGCTCCGGTGTCAGGTCATCATGCATGGCGGAAGATGAAGCAACGGCATATGAATGAATCAATAACATAACAAACAACATTTTATAAGATCGCATGAGGGATAATATTGAATATTTCTCTGTCATGTCCAATCACTTTTTCTGTTCAGGTTCAGGCAATTAAGTATAGCATCGCGATAGCCTGGTTTTAATCCATCCATCATCAGGCCCGTTTTTGTTCAAGTCGTATACATACCGTATTAAGCGCAGGTGCATAATTATTTTTGATAAGTTGTTCTGCTTCTTTTGCAATGCTTTCCTCGTATGTATGGCTGAGGAGTTCGCGTTTTTCCAGCGCGTCCAACAATATCTCCCCTTCTGGCTGGCTGAGATACTCCACTTCGAATGCTTTACGAAGTGTTTCTCTGGGTGTCATGACGGTCAGCCCCTCATGGTTCAGTCGATCCTTGAGTGTCTTCCAGCACAATTCGAAAGTTAACTCAAAGATCTGTACCAAACCTGCCCGCTCCAAATCTGTATACGCTGTCTTGCGGCAAGCAGCGTCTAACTGTCGCATTGCTTTCCGAAAATTATCGAGGTGCTGCTCCCAGCGTGTTTCATCCTGATAGGGCATGAATTCTCTTTCTTGTAAAGACTATTTCTTACGAGATAGTACACATTTTGATAAAAACGTAGCAAAATGCTCCAGAATTTGCACCCAGGAATTCCAGGCACTTAGATCAAGGAGTAATACTATAGCTCAAGAATCTCCTGGAAAGACTGTATTGCTGATGAAGATATTCTATTCATCCAGTCACTATCATACGTTAGTTATATAATAATTTTTATAATCATAAGCTTGATTTATAAAAATTTTCTGCTATAATAATTTCATGATACACATCGTGCTGTTTTTTAATAGCTCATAATATTCGACATCATAAAAGATATTCAGGGCTGGATGTATGGTGCCGGGTATACAGATATTGATGGACACCGTTGGAACATCCTGTATATAGATATGGAGAAGATGCCCCACAGGCTTGAGTCACTTAACACGAGGGAGTGATAGACTGATATTGGCAGCTTATTGTTTATGCAATTATTAATTTGTTGATACATTTTCAGAATTGAAAACCGATATGGGAGCAACATATGGGTAATGCATTATATTTTGAAATTCAGGCGGATGATTTGGATCGCGCTGCACACTTTTATACTACGGTCTTTGGATGGCAGTTTGAGAAACTGGAAGGATTCCCCATTGAATACCGACATATCAGGGCAAAAAACTTGTACGGAGGCTTGCTCAAGCGGCCCGCAGCCACACCTCCTCCGGAATGTGGCACTAACGCGTTTGTGTGCTCATTTGAAGTAGATGATTTTGATACGACGGCGGACATTGTTGAAAAATTAGGAGGGTTGATTGCACTACCCAAGTTTGCGCTACCAGGATCGCGTTGGCAAGGGTATTTTCTCGATACTGAAGGCAATACATTTGGCATTTATCAGGTTGATGAAACGGCAAATTAAGTCACAATTCAGAGACAACACCAGAGAGGATATTACACATGAAAACGCAAAACTATACTGTAGAAATTGAAGCTCCGAAAGAAGTAGTCTGGCAAGTCATGTTATCAGATAAAACATACCGCATCTGGACAGAAGCCTTTTGTTCTGGCTCACATTTTGTCGGTGACTGGAGTGAAGGGAGCAAAATGCTGTTTCTGGGCCCAGATGAATCGGGCAAAATGGGTGGCATGGTGAGCAAGATCAAAGAAAACCGAAGCTGCGATGTCATATCAATTGAACACCTCGGCATTGTCAACGATGGTGTAGAAGACACTACAAGCGACGCGGTCCTCCAGTGGAAAGGAGCAATTGAAAGTTACACACTCACGGACTTGGGCGATAAAACAAAAGTACAGGTAGATATTGATGTCGCTGATGAGTACACGGAATTATTCGAGACCATGTGGCCAAAAGCATTGCAAAAGCTTAAGGATGTGGCTGAGCAATATCATGCATCGCATTTAAATGTGTAAATAGAGCATCATACTCTTGGAAAATCTACTTAGCAATCTGTGTTTACATAAAGAACAAGGGATATGACAATGTCTGAGCGAAGTGACTTATTGCAAAAATTTAATAAAGCATTTGCCACTTGTGACTTCGAGTTTATTTTAGAGCAAGTAACCGATGACATCTGTTGGGTCATTATTGGCCAACAGAAAGTGGAAGGTAAAGAAGCTTTTGAGGAAGCCTTGAAAGCAATGCTTACAGGAGATGAAATAACTATCACCATTGACCACAATATTACCCATGGAAAAGAAGCCGTTTTGAACGGGACAGTTCATAACCCTGGCCAAAACAAAACATATGCTTTTTGCGACATCTATGATTTTGACGGGCTGAAAGATGCCCGAATAAAAAAATTAACATCGTATGTAATTGAGGAAAAAGGCACTAATTAGCATGATTCAGGGGTTATAAACATGGAACATTGCGACAATGCTGCTTTACCGAATGTTGTTTCACAACAGGAATGGGAAGAAGCACTTGCGAAATTGCTGATCAAGGAAAAAGAGCTGACGCGCATGCGAGATGCGTTGAGTGCAGAACGGCGCAGAATGCCCATGGTGAAAATATCAAAACCTTATGTGTTTCAAGGAGAGGAAGGGCCAAAAAGCCTGTTGGAGTTGTTTGAAAATCGACATCAACTCATTGTGTACCACTTCATGTTTGCTGCCCCAGAATGGAAAGCGGGATGTGATGGATGTTCCTGGGTGGTTGATGCGATGACCCATCTGGCTCATTTACACGCACGTGATACTTCATTGGTGCTGGTTTCTCGTGCTCCATTAAAGAAGCTGATAGACTATAAATTACGCATGGGATGGAATGTACCCTGGTTTTCATCTCATGAAAGTGATTTTAATTATGATTTTGGAGCAACAACACCGAAAGGCGAAAAGCATGGCGCCAGTGTTTTTCTGCGGGAGAACAGTACAATATTCCGAACGTATTATACAGGTGCACGCGGAATTGAATATCTGGGCAGCCATTGGAGCTATCTCGACCTCACCCCGTATGGCCGTCAGGAAACCTGGGAAGATTCACCTGAAGGCTGGCCCCAAACACAACCTTATGTCTGGAACCGTCGCCACGATGAATACGAAGTTTGATTTTGTGAGTATGCTTACTATGGCATAAGCATAACATAACCACTATTCGGCTGGTTGGTACAGGCCAATTTTATCAAGAGCAAAATGATATTCCTCACTGTCTTCCGGGAATCTTTCCATCATCAGGTTTACCAGCCAGGCGATATTCGCCATATCATTCAATTGTTCATAACAGGTCATCAAATCACCGTACACCATGCGTGTACTCTCCCACTCCGGATAATTCAGGATGATTTGCTCATAATTACGCGCTGCTTCTTCATATTCTCCGAGCTTTTGCAATTGAAGATTGGCCATCGCACGCAGGTATGCCGGGGCATCAGGAGATTCAGGCTCCGCATCAAAAGCAGTCTGGTGCGAAGAAATGGTTTGCTGAACATGCTCACGTTCACCAGGACGTAATGGTCCGGGATCACGCTCCAGCACTGCACGCATATCTTCCTGTGTCAACTGGTCTACCGTAATAACTGGGCGTTGTGCTTGAGTGGTCTCATCTTGGGCATTCTCCCCATCATTACTGCGTGTCAATCCAATGACCAGAATCAAGGATACAACGGCAATAATAGCCAGGAGATGCCAATTGTCACGAAGCGTTTGATTAATCTGCATCTATGAAATCCCAATCTCTCTCCAGGAAACCTGGCTCATCGACAATAACGGGTAATTACCAATCATACCATAGGGAAGATTGTCGGCCATTGTAGGTACTTGAAAAATACTGGGGACATTGGTTCCCATGTCGAAATAATTTGCAACAAACGATCCGAGTATGTTGGATTGACGTTGTGAGCTGACAGTACCTTGAGCATAAAATGCCCCCATGATGTTTAACTGGGCTGATCCGCCTACCATCATGTTTTGAGATGCCATGACACCAATGATGTTATTTTGCGGAAAGCTGTTGACAATGTTCGTTGGGTTACCATTGTTACAAGCCAGCAAATTGGCATCGATGTTGACATCACCATAAGCCAGGAAAGCTGCACGGCCTGTGTAATGGATTGTCCGATCATTACCCTGGCCAGTGAATGAAAGGTCACCATTGACGCGAATCTGGCCATTCATCCGGAGCACCTTATTACTGGCGTTATATTGCAGATAGTCATCATTTGTACCCGGCGTGGCTGCATCAGCAGCAGCACCTGTCAGGTATTCATCCGTAGTGGCATTCCAATAGATCGAGGGGCTGTTCCGTGCATTGATATTGAGGTTCCCTTCAAAAATGCCATCGTCTGGAATTACCGGGTCTGCGAGCAGCACTTGAGAAAAATAATCTTCATGCGAATACCAATTGCCTGTATTGGAGTTCACTATACGTGAGCCGTCTGGCTCTCGCCAGTCATGGCTAAGCAATGGAAAGTCGAGTTTCTGACCAAGGTCATACAGAGCATCCCAGCCATTGTCACTGGTTACCCTGGTCGGAGTACCACGCCCACCATCATTGATCACTGAATTACCGGTCCAGCCATCATTGACATACACCCCGTCCATAGCGCCTTTATACGCAGCTCCGACTGGTTGTGATTGTCCAATTTCTGAATTACCCGACATGGAAACCAGCCCCTGCCTGACACGAAGCATGGCCTCAAGTGTTGCGGCCTGAACCCCGTCGATATCGACCGTAGGAAGCGGTGGAATACGTTGAAACAAGTCAGCTGTCATACCTTCATAGTTGTTGTGAATCAAACTGGTACCGCTCATTTCCATAGCAGCAATAGCCGCACTTCCTGTCAATAAATTTTCACCCAACAGGTGTACCGAACCATGAATGCTTACATTCCCATTGATTAATCCGCCTGCCT
>CAZIDP010000023.1:57848-68392 GCA_964537975.1 uncultured Nitrospirales bacterium
TGTCGCGTAAGACCATTGTACCGGGCTGCCGCATGCACACTGTACATGAATTGTTCAGCATCACTGTCAACTTCGCCATCACCATTGTTATCTCTTCCACTGTCTCCCCAATGAACCGCATAGGCAATGTACTCCAGCTCCGGCTTTGTGCTGAGGTTGGCAGGCGAAACACCAATAGCATCCAGGTCCGGCAACAGCAAATTTCCGGTATCATCATATACAGGTGTCCAATTCTCCAACCCAATAGTCGATATATTTCCCTGTTCCAAATCAACTCGGCTTTCAGCCAAAGCAGACTCAATTCCCTCAAAACAGGTCTGATAAATTTGAAACTGGTCTACCTGTAGCCGTTGTTGCATATACCGGTTGCTCAAAGCAGCCAGCACGATCAACGCCACAGAAATAAACATGATGGCAGTCAATAAAGCCATACCACATCTATTGTTGCAACAAATTTTTTCTGAACTACTTCCAACACAGGTTATGTGCATATCTTAATTCCTCGGTACAACAAATTCTGTAAGTGTTGTAGTTATTAAATGCCCCTGACGAGTAATCCCCTGAGCCTGCACCGTAATTTCCAGGCCGCCATCACGTGGTTGTATCCAAAATCCCCTGTCAAGCTGTCCATTATTATTCAAGTCTTGACCTGGACCAAAAGTACCATCTTCTGCCAGTGTTTCTGAAATCGGTACTATCTCATTGGCGAGTACACGGACAGTCTCACCTTCAAGAAGTACCAACTGGGAGAGCATGAGACCATCAACGTTGACATCATCAACATCACGCTGAATAACTTTTACCGGTGACAACTCAATATTTCCGGAAGCGTTAACAGCCAGACCGTTATTAGAAATATCGGTCGCAATTCGTAAGGTCAATCTATCTCCCGGCAACTCATTCCAATTGATACTGCCGCGAGATGCCTGGCGCACTTGGGGTATGATGACCTGCAACGCCCTGCGGGCTTCGTCATTGGTCGTGATTTTAATATCTTGAACACGTGCTGTATCCCCCAAGCCAACAGCGAGTCCCATTAGAACAGCCATTACAACGGACAAGATGGCCACGGCCATCGTAACTTCAATTAATGTCATACCGCGTTGATCCATATTCGTCAACGTCCTTTCATTGTGGAGCTGGAGATGGAATAAGCCCGACCACGTGGTGTAGTCCATACAACGGTAGCTTTGATCTCAGTTGGGTTGGGAAAGGTCACATTTACGTTTTCACCCAATGGCAATCCTGTGAGATTACCATCATCATCTACCGCTTCAAGCTGCACGGCGATAGTAACCCCTGGGTGTTGAATCGGTGTTGGCGCAAATGCCAAAATCGTATTAAAATCACTTGCCCGAACTTCTTCTAAAACACTGGACATGACCGTACTGGCACGCGAACGTCCCTCAGCAACCTCCCCCATCATGTTAATACCAATCAGCGAACCGAATAACATGGAGAGCGCCAAAGCCATCACCCCGGCAGCAAACATCAATTCAAGCAGGGTAACACCGGCATTTGTTCGATTTACTCGTTTCACATATATTCCTCCGGGATAAATTCTTATTTGTAAAAGTATTAATTTCCAAATCGCATTAAGTTTAGCATAATTAGAAGCAAAACGACAGTTGATCCAAACTGAATTTTAACATGAAATCTTATAATTGCAAAGTAAAAATGGGGTAAATCAATAAATTATTACGATTTGGAACAAATGCTTAACCCGGTTGTCATATCCCAGGTAATATTTACCGTAATAACCTTGATTTAAATACGCATTTTTAGGTTCTGTTTGTTTGGGAGATTATTTATAAAAAAACCATTTTATTAATAGATATCAAAAGATATAATATGGAATCACTATTACAATTAAGGTATTCAATGCATTACGGAATTTTCATATTAAGCATTATAAGTACTCTATCCGCGCCACAAATGGAACTAGAATCAGCATACTCGTCATTTCTGCATACTACCCAATCCGACGCTGCATCCCAAGCATTAGACACCCCGGTAAATCCAAAGCAAGGCCCATTCATGGCAGCGCAAGACATGCGTATAGGTATGGCATTAGGCGAGCAGGAATCAGTTCAGGTGTGGGTAAAAACTGGAAAATCGTCCTTGGAAAACGTGCGAATCCAAGTTGTTGCACCGAATGAACACGCCCCGGAATATGCAATTTACCAAATAAGTAACATTTTACCCATCCAGAACCAACGTACTGGAGGTGTTACAGATATTTTCACTGTGCCAGATGTGTTGATTCCCATGCAACCAGCAGCAATACAGGCAGATGAAACAACAGGTTACTGGATCACATTCCAAACGACAAAAAACGCATCGCCTGGACGGTATCTATTCACAGTCGAATTACATGCAGATTCCATACGTACCATGACACAGCGGCTGGTAGTAGAAGTCAAGGACTTTATGCTTCCCGACACCTCTCCCATTCCTGTCATCAGTCATCTACATCGAGAGGCATTGCAGCGTCAATACGGACTGGATGCGCGCCTGCCATCAGACTGGTCAGAGCATTATGCAAGTATATCAAAGCATAGTATTGTCCCGGCTATACTGGACAGAAGCATGATGAATTCGGTGCGACCGGATGATATAACAAAGTTAGTGGATCATCTGGAACTTTTATTGGCAGCAGGTAATCCCGCAATGTTGGAAATTGGGGGTCTTCAGGGAGACCTGGTTGATATGTTGTTTCGGGAGGGAGAAAACAATTCAGAGCACCTTGCAAACTACCTGAAAGCGCTATCGGATTGGCGTAGTACAAGGCTAGACCATACCCCTGAATTTATCATGACTATGCCAGTAATCCCACTTCATACCACAACCTGGCAAAGTCGGTATGCATTGTATAAATACACATACGAGCAAGCATCCCAATTTAATCCAATCGCCAGAGGAAGTATACACCCATATTTTCAACCGGTAATACGACACTGGGCTTTTCCATTCATTGAATACAAAGCTGAACTGGCACAACGCTTACAAGAAGGTATGTCATTGCGTAATGTGCGGCAATATCCGGCACACACCTTTCATGCATCAACACCAAATAATCAAGATGCTCTTGAATTAACAAACTACACCTATGCTTTTGACGGTAGTCCTTTTACCTTTTGGGACACAGGATTTCGTCCGACAGGACAAAATCCACTTATGATGACTTTTTTGTTTGATAACCTGGTTCACTCAGAAAGAATAAAGATTATATGGGGTGACGATAACCATTCAGATGTAATTAAAGTTTACACTTCTGCTGATGCCAAAAACTTTACACAAGCAACGATTAATTGGTCCCATCCAGAAGCGAGGGATGAATATGAGAACAGGGTTTCGGAAGGAAAATTTCGATATGCCAATAATTTTAATGCCATTCGGATAGAACTGCATGACACAAAATACGATGGAAATTTGAAGATAGCACTCATCACATTTATGGGTGATGAACTGAATATGCCCGATGGATTGGCCCCACCAATAAAAACATGGCTGGAAATAAATAACAACTATTTCCCCTCCTTGACACCAGGAGCACATCCGATAGAACCAAGGCTCATTCCCTGGGTAGCCTGGGCACATCATTACAGCGGGGTTTTGCTGCCCAGCATGAATTACTGGCCACCGGATTGGCCGAAATTGACGCATCCTGATATTGTACTTGAACAGGTACCAGGACCCTGGCAGCATTTTTTGTACTACCCCGGGCCAACATCATTAATACCATCAATACGTTTGGAGCGGCTGCGGGATGGACTGGAAGACATAGCCTATATCACCGCGGTGGAGGATGCTGTCGCACGGGGGTTGTTGGATGCTCAACGTGCACAGACTGTACTTGGTCACATTTCATTTCCCATTCATCCAGATGCCACCACATTGTCGCATCTGCTATCATGGATAGAGTCGAGACGGAGCAGGGCTGCAGAATTATTGCATGATATCCGATATCGATCTATTGAAGAATGACGTTCTCTGTCAATAATACATTTTAAAAACTCATAAACTGAACCATCAAATCTGAGGGTTTACCAACGGGTAGAAAGATGACCAGTGATCCGGATTATGACCTACAATATACACCGGGGAGAAGGAATAGATGGGCAATTGAATCTGCACCGGATAGCCAGCCTTATACAAAGCGCATCACCAGACATCGTTTGTCTGCAAGAAGTAGATTCAGGACAGCCCCGTTCTTCTATGCTGGATTTTCCCAAAATATTCTCGGAACTTTTAGGCATGCGACATGCCTTCGGGGACAACTTTCATTTTGATGGAGGAAAATACGGGAACGCCATCTTTACACACTTTCCCATGCATGTCGAAAATAATTATGCATTGTCTGTAAATTTTGATGCTGAACCCAGGGGATGCTTGCATGTAAAAGTTGAGACTGCTGAAGGGTCCCTGGATGTGTTCAACACACACCTCAGCTTTAATGATTCGCCACGGTTGATACAAGCAAAAGAGATAGCCCGTGTTTTACCACAAACCAGCACTATACTTGCAGGTGACCTCAACGATACAGCAACTTCGCCTACAATAGAACACTTGTACTCAGTTTTACAAGACAGTTTTTCAGCCAAAGCAGATGAAACTGGATGCACTTTCCCAAGCAATGCACCAGAATGCCGTATTGATTATGTGCTGGTGTCGAAAGATATACGCGTCATGTCATCTTGTAAACTGGATACCCCAGAGGCACGGCTTGCTTCAGACCATTTACCCTGGATAACTGAATTAGAACTTGGTTAACACATGGGTATTATTTTTGCAGTCATGTACACATTTTCAACAATACCATAATCAAGTTATGCTATGTGGTATTTCCTGAAAAATATGAGCGGAAGGGTTATACATGAAAAGAGGAAGGATGTAGCAGTATGAGTCTTAAAGGGAACAAGTTACGCGTTGGATTGGTTGGATGTGGAAGTATTGCGCGTCAGCGCCATTTACCATTCTGGCGGGAACTGGAAGAGGAAAGCCGCGTAGAGATCGTGGCTGTATGTGATGTCGTCAATGAGCGTGCGCAGGAAGAAGCAGTGTTATGTAAAAATGCACGTGCCTATACCAATTATGATGACATGCTGAGCGAAGTCGAATTGGACATAGTAGATGTATGTACTCAAAATCGTATGCATGCTGCCAATTCTATTCAGGCATTGAAAAAGGGATGTCATGTTCTGGTAGAAAAGCCAATGGCCATGAGCAGCCGCGAATGTAAAACCATGATCAAGGCGGCAGAAATTGCTGGGAAAAAATTAATGGTTGCGCAGCACATGCGCTTTGAAGCAGCCAATGAAAAACTCAAAGCAGTCATTGACAGTGGAGATGTTGGCGAGATATACACCGCGCAAGCGCAGTGGCTCCGGCGACGTGGCATACCCGGTTGGGGACGTTTTCATATAAAGGAAGAGTCTCTCGGAGGTCCATTGATTGATATCGGCGTACACATGCTGGATTTAACGTTATGGTTAATGGGTTTCCCAAAACCGGTATCGGCTTCTGGGAAAATATACCGCATGTTTGGCGACCGACCCGATCTTGTCAACGCCGACTGGGGAGTGGGCTATCCTTCGAAAGAATTTGATGTGGAAGATTACGCAACAGCATTAATACGCTTTGAAAACAACCTTACATTACAGCTTTCGGTATCATGGGCTGCCAACATTGCTGAAGAAACACACCAAATAATGCTGCTTGGCGATAAAGCAGGTGTCTCCAATAACCCGCTTGCGGTATACGGTTTTGATGAAAATGCACTGACAAGCCGCAAGTACGACTGGATTCCGGAGAAAATTGGGCATCGTGAAGAAATCCGACATTTTACCGATTGCATTGAGCAAGAAAAACCGGTACTTGTTTTACCCGAGCAGTCTCTGACAGTACAGCAAATTATTGATGCCATTTATGAATCATCGGAAAAAAACAAGGAAGTCGCAATTCGTAAGTAATTAAACATTGGCATAACGTTAACATTAAAATTAATATATAGGGATTATCGACAGTATTATAACGTCGGTAATCTTTTTTTTATCTGTTAGAATCAAAAATAGGTTCAACAAAAGCCAACGATTACCTGTGTTATGCAATAAGTCATGATCATTTCAGATAAGAAATTGTCTCTCCCGGAGATTGTATAGTTAGCATCATAATTATAAGATTTAAGAAGAAATTTGTGACATACGATACGCCATTATTGGGGAAATTCTGGTTTATTGATCAGGCAATAAATCCGTGTATTCACCTATATTGCCAGGTTTATCACATGGGGGAAATTAATGTTTATCAAGCCTTCAAATCAAAGTAACCATGCTGGTGTTGTCTTGCTATTGATAATATTGGCTGGTTGGGGAGTAACAGCATATATGGCTGCCGCGCAAGAACCACAACAGTTTTACAATGAACGCATGGCAGCCTGGCAGGATACAATTGTCAGCACCGATGAACAACATCCCAACAGCCTTGTAGCTACCTATCGTAAAGACCGCTTCACCTACATGGATCATTATGTACTTGCCAAGATGGTTGCAGGTGTGAAGACAGCAACAGGTATACACTGGCCCGAGCAAGCTGAAGTAATCGCTGTGGACAATTTCTCGGGTGGCGTAGAAGCCAGGTATCAACTTGGTGACATTGAACTGACAACACGTTTAATTCCGCTGCACTATGGTCGTGACACCCTGAGCTGGGAAGGTGCCGCCTATTATGAAGTTACGGCTACTCCTGATGCAGAAATCCTGGTACGTGTTGGCGGGTCAAAAGAGGTTGCCAATGGCTGGTTCAGGAAAGAGTGGTTACGAACAGATAGCCTGGAAGCAGACCATTTGACGATCACGCAAACAGAACCGTATTTTCATTTTGATTACGACAATATACCACTGACTACCTTGATTAAGGGTTCATACATGGGCAAGCTGATTGAGGCTGATGAAGGGCCTTATGTGGAGTATCACTTTTCAGGCACTGGATCGCTTATTCTTGCCTATGGTGAATCATTTGAGTTGGCAGAATCCTTGATTTCACAGGATGTCGAAACGGCTTTAGTGTTTGTCAAGACCCATTATAATAATCTTTTACAAACACGTATAGTAACTCCAGAATCCAATATGAACGAAGCTTTTACACATGCCCTTCAAACGCTGGAGTACAATTGGGTATGGCCCTGGGGTTGGAATGAATGCATTCACCATTGGCATTCTCTCTGGCACATGCAGCACAGTGGCGCGACAGACTGGATCGGCCAAGCCGATAGATCACGACAGAATATTCTGAGTTCAGCAGAAAACCTGCGAGATGATGGGTCTGTTCCCCACTTTTCGCCCGCAGGGATGACCCGCCGTGATTTTGGAGGATCGAACCAGTTTTATTTTTGGCAAGTACGCAACTATTGGGAGCGCACCGGAGATTTAGAAACACTTCGGCAGATTGCTCCTGCACTGGATACTATTCTTGAAGCCACGTTTAAAGAATACGATCCAACGGTTGCCGGTCTGTTGGCCTGGGGACAACAAATCGGAAATCAGGAAGATTTTGTTTCAACGCCTTATGGTGGTGCAACACCGACCATGGAAGCTATCAACATGTTGGAAGTCAGGGCGATAGTTGCCGACGCACTGGAAGACAGTGAAAAAGCAAATGAATGCCGCTTGCTTGCTGCACAAATGCTTTCCCAACTTAAAAAAGAATTATGGTTAAACGATCTTGGGCGATTTGCGTTTTTCCGGGATGACCTGGGCATACTCCGTCTTGACGGACAATACCACACCTTCATTTATCCCCAGTTATTCGGTCTTGTGGATGCCCTGGATGGCTGGAGCAGCATGCGCCACTTGCGTGATCGTTTGATCGGTGCCGGTACCGGAGAGACAAAAGTTCCCATTTTTCGTGTTGGTCAACACCCCACACATACTACCCAATCCGGTGGCGAAGTTTTTTGTTCAAATAACTTCCCGAATCATGTTATTGGTTCCTGGGGTATGCAGGCTGGCGCTGCGCAACAACCGTGGGGCGCCTGGGGGCTGTCCTCCATGGGATTGCGCAATGAAGCCTATAAACCATTGCGTGCCATAGCGGATTGGGTTATGAATGATACACTTCGTGGTGCCTGGCCGGAAGTCTCGATGGAGGAAACCGCAGCCTATTTCTCGCCGCCAGCCGGGCTATATATTCAGTCGGCCATTGAAGCGATATTTGGATTACGCGCAAATATACCGGAAAACAAGCTGCATATCAGCCCAGCACTACCAGATGCTTGGCCTGCGGCAGAACTGCATCTTCCTGAGTATCACGTCATATATTCAAACGACGGTAAAACTGTCACCTATACAATACACTCAACAAAAGCCTTGGAGCGCGTTATAGATTGGAAACTGCCGGTTGGCTCGGTAACCACTTTCACCGTAAATGACAAGGCACATGATTTCAAGATTTCACCCTGGGTAAATGGCGTCAAACTTGAAGCCATAATTCCACCTGAAAAAACCACCTGCATCTCTTTCAGCTTTGCACCTTCAACATTCGCAGCAAATCATGTACTGTCTATTGCAGAAGGAGATACTCTGGATATTCACTTCTCGGGCAAGATTGAAATTCTGGAAGTTATTGATCGTCAACGAATTCTGACCAACACCAAAATCAAAGATAATAACGTAACTACACATATTGCCGAAGACTTGCTTGAAGACTACTTACAATACGGTAGACTTGGCCAGTTAAATTTCAGTCGTCGCAGCTTCTTTCTGGATATTTTACTGCCAGAAGAAAATGTACGCTTCTATCATCCCGTTGATCTGACTATATTGCCTCGCATCGAGGTGTTTATACAGGGTGCCGAGAAACATCCTGGTGTAGCAGTTGATGGACAGGTAAAACTGGTGCTCAGAAACAACACCGATAAAGCTATTTCAGGTACAGGACACCTGCTTATTTCCGGCATCAATGATCAATTTCCGATTGAATCTGATTTTAGGATTGCTTCAGAAGTTGACCTTGCAAGTCGATCTGAAGCGCTTTACACATTTCAGTTGCCTGACTCCATGCTGGGACTGCTTTCTTCCGGTGAGAACAACGCCCGGTTGCTGTTACCAGGTCAAGTACCTGTACCTTTCAAGCTAATCGTCCAACAACCATTCGTTAACCAACCTATTTTATCAGAAGCCATACAATCGAGGATATTGCAGTTCGAATTGCCAGATGAAGATTATATATCCCATGACATTTGGCGATCTCTGAGACCGTATTACGCATTTGGGCACCCACCTTTCAGTGGCGCAGGGAACCCGATGGAGAACTTCCCATCACAGAATGGCACCTATGAACACCCAGAACTTCCCGGCGTCGTATTTTCCATTCCAGAAGACACGTTTATCCCAGTATCGCGCAAATACAATCAGCCCCATTACTCGCTTGAGATGAACGGTACATATAAAAAGCTTTACTTATTGCTGATACCATTCTTAGACAATCATGACATGTTTGCACCGGTAGCACGCATTTCTCTGGAAACAACTGCAGGGGATGCAATTACCCGTGATTTGTATGCTCCAGGAGACTTTGACTGGTTTCTTCCGCGTGACATGTTTGGCTATTTCGCGACCTCGCGTGAAGACAGACCTGATCGTCATGGCGCGTTACCCCTGTTACATGCTGATGACGCGGACTGGGAAGAAGGCAAGCCACCAAACTTCCCACAACCTCAATTTTGGACCAATACTCTTGTGGTAAACACACCTGGGGCTACATTCAACATCATTGAAGTCGATCTTGGTCGTCCACAATCACTGCGGCGAATGCACTTTGAAACGGTGGGTATGGACCCGTCTTTTGGCCTGGTAGCCCTAACCCTGGACTCCGTAGCTGCACAAAACACACTGGCCGGTTCCATATATGAACCGCCTCGCCGATTTCGTCAGCCCGAAACGATATTTAAATTCGAGGAAGCATTGGATTTGGATGTATGGACTCTGGAAGGCGACGCTTTTTCAGTTGCTGAAATACCATCACTTTTCAGCGGCCTCAGTTTGAATTCATTGGCCAAAGCAGGTGAAAAGGCTATCGGCAGTGCCCTCTCCCCCATCTTCAATCTATCAGAATCACATGAGGTATTACGCATATACATTCAAGGCGGTGAACATGAGACCAAAGACGGTTCAGACACTGGGCGATTATCTGTTGAACTGCTGGATGCAGAAACCAATACTACATTGGCAACAATTCATCCAGACAGAAGTCCAAAACCAAGTTCAAAACCAATAGACCTCTCTGAATTTGTGCCACGAGCAGTTCGCTTACGTATCATTGATACCCATGAAGGTGATAGTTATGCCTGGATAGGCATCCAAAAAGTTTCACTCCAGTAAAAAGACTGACGTTTCAGAATGTGCTGAAATCCATAAAAGAAAGATATTCGTTTTTTGCGATTTGGGGCTGTTGCCAGGAGGTGATTGAATAAGAATCTTGATTATTAGGGTGCTTGCTTTTCGTATTTCCCAGTAGTTAATGTATGAAAAAATATAACGATATGA
>CAZIDP010000024.1:0-68371 GCA_964537975.1 uncultured Nitrospirales bacterium
ACTTAACAAGATACGTACTGTTATTTCACCTCACCAGTCAGTTCAGGACGGTTGCCCCCTTGCATTTCCTGTGAATTATTCTGTTCATTCATGAAAATGTTGATGTTACTCCAGCGCCCACCACGGAATCTGGTAAACAAGAAAAAACTCAAAACAATAATAAAAATAGTTGCTGCTATCCAGGCACCATACGCTTCCCCTCCCATAGGAAATGAAAAGAGCAACGCGAGTGGGAGAAAAACGGTATACGCCATAATCAGGGTGGTCCACATCATCCAACGGGTATCACCAGCACCACGCAATGCACCGGCACACACAATATTTGTAGCATCGAACGCCTGAAAAATAGCTGCCAGGATCAACAACTTGTGACCGAGTGATATAACCTTGGGGTCCTTGCTGAATATCAATTCAATCAGCAGCCCCCCAAAGAGGGCAAAGAAAATGCCCATTACCAACATGTATCCGGTAGCTATTTTAAGTGCTGTGTACGTTCGCAGCTTTGCGCGCCGTATGTCACGAGCGCCTATCCATTGGCCAACAATCGGAGCAATTCCCTGGTTCAAACCCACCGCAGGCATAAAACTGACATGCATGAAACTCAAGGCAACATTGTGTGCGGCCAGTTGCTCAGTCCCAAAGTACCCTACGATGAAACTCGAAAAAATAGCCCAATTCGCAATATCCAGAAACATGGTCATGCCACTGGGCAGGCCAATCCGTATCAGCTCTTTTATACGGTGTACATCTACATTCCAGGCTTGGCGAGTCCCAAACAACCCGTTGTAATGACGGTTCATAAAGGTAGCTTGAAGGCATATACATTGAAAGTATGTTGCCGTAACGGTAGCAATGGCTGCACCCGCTATTCCCCATTCTGGAAATCCAAACTTGCCAAAAATGAGCAAGTAATTCAAAACCAGGTTCAATGCATTTCCAACAATGGCAATATACATAGGTATGGATGACCGGTTGATAGCCTGAAAGAAAGCACTCATGGCAGTCATCCATCCCATGCCAAAATATCCCAGGCTTCGAAATTGGAAATAAATTATTTCCAGGCGTGTAACTTCTGGCGTGTGTCCCATACTATTAAATAAGGGGTACGCCAGTGGCCATAAAATTAAAGCTGAAAGGCCAATGGGTATCGACAAATAGAGTCCCTGCCACGCATACCGTGCGGCCAGATGCTTGTCCCCTTTCCCGACACACTGCGATACGAACGTGCTGACACAACCGATAATGCCAAGCAAAACCGTTGATAATGTAAATGACCAAATACCTGCTGAGCCTGAAGCGGCAAGGGCATCTGTACTAATCCGCGCAACCATGACCTGATCTGCAAATTGCATGATGGTATACGAGAGTGATGCAATGATAATGGGTCCGGACATGGCCATCACTTGCTTTACACCCGTCCAGCGTGGTTCGATCAAGGCATGGCTTGACTCTGTTGTAGACTGATCATCCATGATAAAAATAGTATCCCTTCATTGAACGGCTGTGGTATGCTCTGTAGAAATAATCTACGTGATGTGTTTGGCTGGTTTACTGCAATCGATCATGATAGCACGTTTTTTAGAATTTAATACGAATTAAAATATATCAAAATTTACCGAGATCTCTTTGAAAAAGCAGGCTGTAGTGTATGTCCATTGTAACAATTGATATCACCGATATCTTAAACCGTGTCACTTTGAAAGCACTGTTGGAATCATCCGGACATATCGTGCAATTTGCAGATGATGAAATCAAGCATCCAGATATTTTTATATGTGATAATTTCATCAATGCCATTCAAAAAGCCAAAACATATCCTGCCTTGTTGCTGGCGACAATGGGCACCATTCCTCAAGCAATAAAAGCTATGGAGGAAGGTGTTTTTGGATATATTCTGCTGCCTTTTCAGCCAGGTGAAGCACCCCTCATGGTGCGTCGCGCTTTGGAATCAACTTCATCCCCCGGTAATAGAGCGCCAGCCCCGGAGCCTGCCCTGCTGACGCTTGCTGAAATTGAGCAACAACATATCATACGAGTATTACGAGTGTGCAACAACAATCAAGCCAAGGCTGCTCGTTTGTTGGGTATTGGACGCAATACCCTTTGGCGCAAACTGCGCCAAATAAGAGATGATGGATTGCACGAGCAAGGACCATTCACTAGATAAAATTCAAACACTGTGCCCAATATCCAGCGTTTATTGTATATATTGTAGGGTACTATGCGTACTTTCATGGGTGCAGACTGAATATCTCAGAAGTATTATCGACCTTTCTCATTCTCTCCGAGTATCACCCTACAGAACGCAAATTTCTCATATTACTTAATACAATTAGACGATTAAAAATAAAATCTTGCATTCTGTCGAAAATATTATTATAGTTATCGTTAGTTTTAGTAGCATTTTGCATGAATGGAAGGAGATAACCATGAACCAAAAAGAGTATACCCCGGTTAGTGATGATGCTATAAAAATGATAGCTACGATAAATATTGAAAGTGATGTAGCTGTTTATACGCAAATTGAGAATAGTATTCGTTTTGCTATTGCTTCGGAAACTATCAAGGCGGGAGAAAAATTACCCTCTGTTCGAGACATGACCGATATGATTCAGGTGAACCCCAACACGGTTGCCAAAGTCTATCGCGACCTGGAAGTCATGGGCTTGGTGTACGCACGCCGGGGCATGGGTGTTTTTGTTCGTGAGGGTGCTGTAGACCGTTGTAAAGACCGCGTTCGCACTGAAATTATCAGCCGCTTGTTCGAAGTGACTTCGGAAGCAAAATCAGCAGGTATGACTGTCGCAGAGATCAAGACAATCATGAGCAAGTGTCTTTCTGCCAGCCCGGTCAGCCCATACAGCCCGGCTCCTGAAGTATTGTTATCAATGGCCAAAAAAACAAAATAAAGTACAGCATCTAAGTAAACGATTGATTTTAAACCATTTATCGATCACGTGCTCTGGGCATGTAGTATTCAATTATCGTTTGCTTATATCGATTTTGATAGGGGTGATGTAGACTTAACGGGGCAATGTCGCGACAGGTACTGTAGTCAATATGACGGGACAGTAATGGTAAGCAACTGTGTTCAGGTTTTAGAAAATTACCTGGATTTGATGGACGCCCAACGAAGAGGTATATTTCTCTTGTTGGAGCATGTACCTCAAGCGTATTTATGGAAAAAACCCAGGCCAACATCATGGTCTGCGGGAGAACACATCGACCATGCTCGCGTGCTGACACGTGCGTTCCGGCGTTTGATTACTTGTTCTTGGCCCATGCTGAAAACAGTTGCCTGGCTGCGACATAGTCGACCCATTAAAACAGAAATTGATGACGTATACGAGCGGCCGGGCTTTCCAAACGGGGTCGGTTGGATGTGGCCACCCAATCACACCACCAAGTCACCTGTTCCATTGGCAACACTTGCCGAAGCAATGGCTCAGGAGCACTGCCGTATACGTTCATGGTATGAAGCAAAAGATGTATCACTGTTGGGTCAGGCAAATCTGTGTGATCCGGCAATCGGGTGGATCAACCTGATTCAAGCACTACGTATTGGCATATATCATGATGCCCATCATTTCCGCATAGCGGAAAGACTTATAAACAGTTACAAATAATACGCACGCCGTTAACAACACCCCATTACCTGTTACTTATAGCCCTGTTGCTGCACGTGTGACAATGCCCCATTGGTTACGCTCCATACCCCGAGGTACCGTATCGATTATATCTTTTCGGGCACAATAGACAATATCTTTATCCATTCCAACGGCACGTAATTTGCTCGCGTGGGGTGCTGTAGCAAAGAGATGGGGAAGACCTTCTGATTCTATGCGGGTTTTCCAAAATTCATACTGTTCCTTGCCTTCACCTAATTGAATATCCGGGCCTGCGGCCAGCGCAATTGCCACAGCACCAACCCAGTCTTCCTGGGCATCAAAGTCATCATCGTCGCTCAGGCCAGCAGGAATCAACACAATGTCACTACCCTGTTTTTGAACTTCGCAAGCGGTCTGTGCGGCATTGATGACGGCACCGAGATATACTGCCTGTGCTCCCCAGGCGCTCACCATTCGACCAGCACCGGTAGTTGTACTGAATATCACTTGCCTGTCGCGTGCATTTCCAGCTTCCAATGGGCTATTACCATAATCGAAACCTGCTGGCGGCACCCCACCACGTTCGCCATACAGCAACGCATTGGGCCAAAGTACCTTTGCTGCAATGGCTTCTTCAACGGTACGAACTACCAGTATTTCCCGGGCACCTTCATACAACAACTGGGCAGCAGTACTGCTGGCCCGAAGCGCATCAACCACTACGGCAACACATTGATGTTTAACAGAAAATTCACAACCAGCTTCACCTTCTATGATATGCCAACGCATAAAAACCCCCAAATAATTTGGTTATAAACCTATAGAACCATAGCACGCAGAATAACAATTAATATTACATTTTATCTACAATATGGCTGATTATTTTTGGACCATGTTCACGACTGTTTTCAACAAAAACGACATTAGACTCACATCCCGCACATAATGTACCAGCAATGTACAAGCCCGGAATGGTAGACTCAAAGTGGGTATTCAATACAGGTTTACGTGTTTCAGTATCGACCAGGGCACCTGTTTTCTCCAGCAAAGATGTGTTGGGTATGTAACCTGTCATCGCGAGTACGAAATCATTGGGTATTGTGATCTGTTTGTTCTCAGAAGTATTAATTGTGACTTCATCCATGCCAATATTCAGCAGCTCCGCATTGCGATAACACTGGATACTGCCTTCTTTGATCCGGTTTTCAATATCAGGCTCTATCCAATACTTGGTAGCGAACTGATCACTTCGCATGACAACAGTGACATTGGCATCAGCACGGTACAACTCCAGAGCTACTTCTGCCGCAGAAGAACCAGAACCAATTATGACGACATCGTGGTTCGCGTAAAAATGTGATTCCGAATACCGGTACGACACTTTTGGTAAATCAGCGCCTGGAATGCGTAAGGACCGAGGACTGTCATAAAAACCTGTTGCCATGACCACATTGCGGCTTTCCCAGATGTAGGGACGCGAAAATATATCTTGTGCTACTATACGAAAATGATTGTTTATCATGTCAATGGCTGTTACTTCATGGTAGGCAACTACCTGCAAGTTATAATATTTCACAAAGGTGCGCAGGTATTGCAGATACTCCCGACGTGTTGGATTCTTTTCAGTGCATATCAACGGGAACCCCGCCAGCTCAAGCTTGTCAAAGGTAGAAAACCACCGCATGTAAGTCGGATGGTGCAAAAGAGCGCCTGCAACAGGGCCTTTATCCAAGGCAACAGCCTTCAGACCTTGCTGACGGGCTTCATATAATGTACCCAGCGCTGCTGGTCCTGCACCCACAATAAGCACATCCAACATTTCATTCATGCCATATCTTTTCATAAGTTATTTTACTCCTTCGCGAAATTCTACCATACAATATTGAAAATGGTGAGGTGGCGATGCTGTTCTCGCAACCTTTATCTGCCGGTTCATTCATGAATCACGAGATTATTTCAGACTCCACAATTATGTAGAGGATTAACAATGCAGAAGCAAATTGAAGATAATTGGACAACAAAAATGTAGAAAACAGGGTGTCTTTTTTGCATACTACAATTGTTTCGATATTCCTTTTTATTAATTACAATACAACTGATTTCAAGTGGTCTATGCCAAAGTGGATCATCCTAAAAAACGATACTGAATGGCATCTCAGGTATCTTTATACAAGACATCAGGGTCTTTATCAAGAGACAATGTCACTTCAAGCAGTTCTGCAGCATACCCGGATATTCTTTTGTTAAAATATATTGGTTTGAAATGCGGAATTGTACCGCTACCCAACGTCTACGGAATCACATTGACCTATCTTGTGTTGATCGATTTGTAACTGAATATGATTCTGATGTTAATTTCAATGTGCTTCGAATGATTTTTTTGAGAACACAATTATGCTTTGATCATCAGGTGTGTTTTCATGAACCAACTTGGAATTATAACGAGAATCACTACGGTACAACGCAAGCATGGTTACTGGGTATCAATTCACAATTGAGAACCAATATGTATTGATTTTACACCATATCTTGAATTGTTTTATCTAAGAGTCATCCCCTGAACCAAAGAAAGCAAACTGTGACTGGTTTGATGAATATATGCATTTCCTGGAATTTCTAAAAAATAATATTGTCGTGTTGGACGGTGCAACTGGCACCATGATCCAGTCACTTGAACTGGGTGATGACGCATTTGGCGGTGCTGATTATAAAATGCTGTCCGACCTGTTGTGCTTCTCAAAACCGGAAGCAATGAAAAGTATTCATCGTGCTTTTTATGAAGCAGGCGCACATGCAGTTGAAACCAATACTTTTGGGGCTTCGCCCATGCGTCTCTCTGAGTACGATTTCTCCAGGCTGGACCTAAGCAGTTTTGCACCTATTCCATATAACATTGATCTACGAGAGCTGAGCCATGAGGATTTGGCCTATTATTTAAGCAAACGTGGCGCGGAAATAGCCTGTGAAGAACGTGACACGTATCGGAAGTCTGCAAACTACGATGGCCGTCCCCTGTTTGTCATCGGTTCTATCGGCCCATCCAACCGGATACTTTCGAGTACCCGTGCTTCATTACAGGTCTCGACCTTTGATGCCATCATGGACAACTTCCGCATTCAGGTATCTGGCTTAATTGATGGTGGTGCAGATGTATTGCTGTTTGAAACCCAACAAGATGTGCTCGAGCTGAAAGCGGCTGTTATTGGTGCTCAAAAAGCCATGGCAGAACGTAACATCAAGTTACCTGTTATGGCCCAGGTGACTGTAGACCAATTCAGCAAGATGCAAATTTTTAACACCGATATCCATGCGGCCCTGGTGACCCTGGAAGGTATCGGAATTGATGTGTTTGGCATTAATTGCAGTATCGGCCCGGACCTGATGGAGAAAACGGTAGAAAAGATTTGCCGTTTTGCGCATCTTCCGGTGTCCGTCATTCCAAATGCCGGGTTACCTGTTTCGGAAAATGGCAAGACTGTATTCAAGTTTCCACCGGAAGAATTCGGAAGTTATCAACGGCGATTTGTAGAACAATATGGCGTGAACGTGATCGGTGGATGTTGCGGTACAACCCCCGAACACATTCGTTGCCTGGCAGATGCAGTACGCGGCTTGAAACCAAAACAGCGTAAACCGGAAGGTGGAATATATATTTCTGGTCCTCAAAACGCCATACTCCTCGAAAGCCATGAGACACTCATCCGTATCGGTGAGCGTTTAAATGTCCGCGGTTCGAAGAAAGTCCGTGATGCTGTTGAGAATGATACCGGTATCAATCATGATGCCCTGGAAGAAGTAGTACACGAGCAGGTAAATGACTTGGGGTGCGTCGTAATTGATGTCTGCATGGACTCCAATCAAGTAGATACCGTCGCCGCATTGAAAGAAGTTGTGCATATCCAGACCACCGATTTCAGTGGCGCCATGTGTATTGATTCATTTCAGGTCGACGCACTCGCAGAGGCTATCAAGGTATATCCAGGCCGCCCCATTATAAACTCCATCTCAATGGAAGAAGCTTCTCCCGGAGTATTGAAGATCGACGCTGTGCTGGAAGCGACCCGGGAACATAATCCCCTGTATGTGGGTTTGTGTACCGGCCCCAATGGGCCTGGTTCTACACGTGAAGAAAAACTCGATCTGGCTACCCAGATTCTGGAACGCGTCGAGTCGCACTATGGGGTAACACCAGACCGGATTTTTATTGATGTCAATTGCTTCCCATTGGGTTCAGAATCCATTGAGGGCATGAACTTTGCCGTAGAATCACTGGAAGCAATCCGTCTGCTCAAAGAACGTTTTCCAACAGTGAATACGACCATCGGTGTAGGTAACCTGACCAATGGGCTGGCAAAAAAACCATATATGCGTATGCTGTTAACATCCATTTTCCTGGATGAAGCCCGAAAATGTGGGCTGGACTCGGCCATCATCAATCCCAATCACTATGTCTTCGTCAAAGACCTTGACCCCAAGCATTACACCCTCGGGAAACAGGCAATTCTCGAGCGCGACATGGATGCCTTCGCTGAACTCGAAATCATCTCTGAAGAAAAAATGGGTCATGTAGTTAAACGTCGCACCAATTATGATGATCTTGATCTGGAAGCCGCAATCAGCCAGAAAATCAAAGATGGGTACAAGGAACGGCAGGGGGGTACCTTTGAATTTCGGGGACACTCCTATACCTACCAGGATCGCATTGTTCTGCAAGTAGCCCAAGCCCTGGAACTACACAAACCCCTGGATTTCATCAACCAATATCTTATGGGAGCCATGCAGGACCTGGGTGACGGTTTCGGCCGGGGAGAGGTCTCCTTACCACACCTGTTGAAATCCGCCGATGTCATGCGCCAGGCCATGGGCTTCCTGGAAGCCTACATGCGCAATGAAGCCGGTATCGACATACACAGTAAAATCGAATATAAAGGTACCGTGGTGATTGGCACGGTGTACCAGGATGTGCATTCCATTGGTAAAGACCTTGCCCGAACCTTGCTGGAAAATTATGGATACCGTGTAATTGATCTCGGAACAATGACCCCACTGCAAGACTACATTGATGCGGCACGAGAACACAACGCAGACGCGATTGGTATGTCGGCACTGCTGGTGCAGACCTCGAACCACATGATCAGTGTATCGAAAATGATGGAAGAACAAGGATTGGAACTACCGATACTGATCGGTGGGGCACCGGTGAGTGATCGACACGCCGCCTATGTCGCGCTTGCCGGAAACGAAGACGCAAACCGCATGCGTTCGAATGTATTCTATTGCCGTACGGCCATGGATGGCGTTAATGTGATGAATCGCCTCAAGTCTGACAACAATTTGGATGACTTTTATCAAGCCAACCGCGAAAAGCTGATTAAAAAATACCACCGTGCCAAAGAACGTGCAGCATCAGATCAGAAATTAATGGAAACCCTTCCCAGAAGAACCGTAAAATTCGATCGGCATAAGTTGCCAGACCAACCGCGTGTCGCCCGACTGGAATATCGGTATACCCTGGCTGAATTTGCCCCTCATCTGGACAAAAAAACATTATTTTCATTGAACTGGCGCTTTGGTGGGGAAGCCTCCAGAAAAAAACAAGGCCACTCACCGGAAGAGCTGGATGCCTTGCTGCTCGAATGGATTGATAAAGCGACTAAAATGGAATGGTTACAGCCCCAGGGTATCTGTGGCATCTATCCCTGTTATGCCGAAGACGATATTATTGTGGTACTCAATCCCGACAATCCAGCCAATGAACTTTGTCGCCTCGATTTTTCTGTGGTCATCGGCGGGGAACGCAATGACCTGATCAGTGGTGCGCAATACTTCTACCCGAAAGATTTCGGAAAACTGGATGCCATTGGATTGCAAATCACAACCAGCGGACCTCAGGTGGATGATATTCTAGCGGAACTCAAAGCAGAAGGTGATTTTGAATCGAACCTGTATCTGCAAGGTCTCTCTGATCGTATCGCAGAAGACATGGCGGAGCACCTGCATCAGGAACAACGAAGGTTGCTCGGCCTGAATCAAACCGTCGGCCAGCGGTGGTCACCCGGATACCCAGGCATGCGCAATGTGAGCCTGAACAGGGTAATCCTGGAGCAGCTCCACGCCACAGAACTGCTTGGGGTACGCGCCACAGAAGCCGATGAGTTCTCACCAACCGGAACAACCGCTGCCGTCATCAGCTTTCATCCAGACGCCAAATATAGCTGATGCGCAACTGATTTTAGGTCCGCATTAACTATCTTGTATTCAGGTAAGTACCTGCCGCATATGAGATTAATAACATTCCAAAATGAAATTCAGCATATAACACTATTTGTGATGTTTTCTGATTTCTTTCCTATCTGCACACAAGTATTTGTTATTCACTTATGAACAACATCTATTGCGCAACAAGCCATCGACATAATATTACAAGTATTATCAATTTTTTACTATTTCAACTCTATTGTGCAGATATTTTTCTGCATACTACATCTTGTGTTCATGATAATTTTCAAGAATTAATACTTTTTGGCACAAAAATTGCGAGTTTACTAAGTGTATTGAATACATTGTTGAGTATTCTTCTATAAAAGCAGTAAAAAATTGTTATTTCTGAATTAACAAAGGAGAATGTTATGAACACATTGAAATGGGGTTTTAAAGTAAGATGCTGCATCGTCCTGTTGCTCTTGCTTGCCACCGGATTGGTCTATGCCGATACAACAACATCAAACTGCACGTCCTGTGGCGATGCTTTTTGGTCGCCTCCGGTTTCTCAAACAAAAATTCCCCCATTGGACAAGTTAAATAACCCAATATGGGAAAAGTGGAATGATTTGAAGCCTGAACAGGAATTTAATATTGGCTCTAAGACCGACATTGGTAAGCTAATATCTTTTGGCTTGAAGAATGAACATGATCCAGATAATTATAAATTGGTTTGGCTGGATATCAAGCCAGGCTATATGATTCTTGAGAATGGTCAAGAATTGAACACTTCAAAAGAAGTATTCGAATATATTAACGATCCTAAAAATATGTTTTATTATTGGGGATCATATGGTAATTTGGAGGACGATCAATTAAACGACTACAAATTATCCGTTTCATTAATCGAAAATGATTACATTAGATTTGAAGGTCGCATTGCTCCATGCCCAGATTTTGAATGGGTAACGTTATATGCATATGGAGTTAAAGATTTCCATTTTGCAGTTGTGGATTTCAATGCAAATTGTGTGCCAGAACCAGCGACGATGTCGCTTGTAGGTCTTGGCTTGGCTGGACTCGCAGTACGGAAGTACAGACAACGTAAGATTGGTTAGTTGTAAACTTTTCACAAACCTCGGTTGGTTTTTGGAAAAAAATTAATCAGAAGATAAATTCAACGATGTTTCTATGGTAACCAGCTCTCATAGTTGTTTCAAATTCTACCTGAAACGATTATGAGGGTTGGTTTTTGTCGCTTTCCATACCCACCAACAATACGCTTTATTTAATTTATTGGCAAATCACACAGTCGCGAATTGTTATTTCACTTGTCAGCCACAAAACCGACTCATATAGCAGGTTACAGCGCAATGTAGCCTCAACTATTTCCTCTGCTTAGCATCCCAAATACTACCAAATAAGTATTCTGTCATTTCTTAATAAACATACAAAGTTTATTCACGAATGACAACTATTTTCTACAAATTTATAAAAATCAGAATCTAGATAAATTCAGCAAATTTTCAGCACATACCACAGGTGCCAGCATTGCCAATATATATACCATATATTGTAAACATTATAAATTTTACAATATTTATCATTGATGGCACAAGATATGCTTAGAATTATCAGATTATTGCGCTATTGAAGCAGCAACAAATACTACGAATGCAGATGGTTGAATTGGATTACAAAGGAGAAAAAAATGAAAAGAGTATCGCGAAGTACCTTGGCAAGTGTATGTGTCATATTATTTCTCATGCTATTTTCACAACCAGGGCAAGCACTTGTCGTTGAAGTTCCAAATGGTTGTGAGGGCTGTGCTCCCGATACATTATGGTCATTTCCAGTGACCAACCCACCCCCAGTAGATGGTAATGGTAACCCCATGTGGGATGACTGGACACCATTTACGCCTGGTAGTGATGATGCAATATTCGAGATTGGCACAAGTCATAATCACAGCCATATGTACTTTGGTTTGGACAACCAGCATGATCCCGACAAATATAAAAAGGTCTGGCTGGTTATTAAACCTATAAGTATGCATCATGGAGTACATAATGCCGCTGTTGATCTTGACAAAATGCCGGATTATCTTCCAACGAGTGGTACCTATGGCCTGCCAGGTAATCCTCCTACAACAGTTCCACTCAATTGGACCGTAACGGATGATGGCAATTTGAGGATCGATTGGACCATCAAGCCCTGCCCCGATTGGGAATGGATTAGAATCGGAACGGACAGAGGAGCAGAAATAGATTTCAAATTTCAGGTTTTGGAATTTAATGCGGTATGTGTGCCAGAACCCGCGACGCTTTCTCTCGTAGGTCTTGGATTGGCGGGACTGGCGGTACGGCGGTACAGGCAGCGCAAGACTATTTAACTGTAATCTATTCACAAATCGGGGTTAGTATAAAACATTAATCATTAGATAACGTCAACGAAGTTTATAGCATGACCAACCCTTATGGTTGTTTCAGAATCTACCTGATACGACTATGAGGGTTGGTTTTTTGTCGTTTTCTATATACTCCAATAATGGCTAACTTGGTACACTAAAAATTTGAATTCAAACTGTCAATAAATTACGCTAAACCACCCTGATGTGCAGCAGTATCTGGTGTTGCCTTTTGGTCAACCTCATCAGGATTGTAATACTGCTGGTTTATCTGTTGGGAGACAGAATCATGCGATACAGTATTGTCTTGGTCTTTGGAATGTGTGTGCTGCTGTTGTACTGGCTGTATTGGCCACTGGAACGTGATACTGCACAGAGCACAATCGACCAAAACGGAGTATCGCTGTCTCAGTTACCGGGAACGGCCATGACCACAATGGCACCGGTGGTACATCCCTTTCCGTCACCAGAAGAAACCGAGGACAAACCTGATGCAAATACCCATAATTTGCACGGCAGGCTTTCCAGCAAGGACCGCCAACTGGAATTGGCAGGGATTCGTTTGCAATTAACGTCTGCTGCCGGACATACCATGCACAGTCCTGAGATTACGACCGATCCCGAGGGCCGTTTTGTTTTCGATGACCTGCCATTCGCAAGCTATATTGTGTTACTGAAGGAACCAGGCCTGGCTTTTGCGGAAGGCGTCAACCCGCTGGTACATCTGAACAGTCAGACTGCAGCTGATGAGATTGTGTTGGAGGTTACACAGGGAGGCGTTATTACTGGCCGGGTCTACAACGTGGCAACGAACGCGTCGATTTCCGGGATGTATGTCGCGGCTATCCCAATAGCCACCAATCTTCAGGCAACATTATATCCTACGCCGACTCCGCAGCTCTCCGTAGCCACAGAAACTGACGGAATGTATCGTATCGATCACCTTTCGCCTGGTATGTATCGTCTTTTCCATGTAGATATGAAGTATGCACAAGAATCGCTGTATCGGCTCGCTATGCAGCAGGCACAACACTATTATATGGCACACATGCATCTTGGAATGCCTGTGCTTCCGGGTCAGGAACGCTCGAGATTGGCGCCCGTCGAGGCGGAAGTGCGTGTTGGGGAAATTACTTCTGAGATAGACCTGCCATTGCATATTCCGGCCTTGAGCCATATAGCGGGATATGTGGTGGATCAGGATGGCTACTCTGTTCCAGACGTCACCTTACGTATCAGTCAGGCCACTCTTGATCTTTCTATCACTCCAATAAACCGGAGTGTACAAAGTGATGCCGAAGGTCGTTTTCGCTTTGACGAAGTCCCCGCGGGGGACAGCTATACCATTACAACTGATCTTGTCATTACAGCTGCTGATTCTATGGATACCAATCTGAGCAGCAGGCAGCAGAAGAGCATGCGTATTGATACGTTAACTGTTGAAGGACGGGACGATGTAGAGATTATACTGACACGCTACGGCGTCATTCGTGGGCGTGTACTGGACATGGACGGCGCACCCTATCCTTTAGTTGTGGGTTTGGTGAATTTGGAGCCTGAGTTCAACAGGGAAATTACCCGATGCGATCCAGAAGGTCGTTTTACCATGACGTTTGTACATACCGGACAGTATCGGATTGACGCGATAATCGGTGGAGAAAATTTCCAGGAACTTGCCACCCTGGACATCGCCCCGGGTGAGCTGGTGGATGACCTGATACTCTATTTTGACTCGACCGGTACCCAGACAATCAAAGGGATCGTGCTGGATGAAAGCGGGGCACCTATAAACCGGGTGCATGTGTCGGCAGAGCGCCGAGAAAATGATATGGTGATGTCACGTGCGCAGGAATACAGCGATGATACCGGGCAATTCAACTTGCTATTGAATGATGCGGCGGGAAGCTACCAGGTACGCTTCAGTCATGGCGCATATCTCGATAAAGCATTGAGTAATATCTCTGCGGGAACCGAGAATCTGAGAGTTGTTCTTAACGCGGGATTTACCTTGCGTGGAAAGGTGGTGGACGCACGGAACAACCAGCCAATTGAGCTTTACGGCCTCTCTGTAAGAAGCATTGGTGATGCCAGTTCCACTCCCATTGAAATGACACCCGAGGAGTACCGTGTCCTGTTTGCAGATTCCAGTCCGGACAACACCATAACCAGTCCGATTGGTTATCACCAAGGCGGCGTCTTTGAGCTGCAAGGCATGGGCAGCAGTGTCTGGCTCAGTGTCTGGGCGAACGACTACCTCAAACACAACCAGTTGATTGAAGGCCTGACTCCAACCAGTGCCCGGCAGGAAGTCATCATCCGCCTTCGTGCGGCGCCACTTTGCGAAGGAAAAGTAGTGGACAGCAATGGCCGCCCGGTGCCATTTGCCCAAGTACAAATTGGTCAGGAAAGTTATTTTAATCCCCTGACGGGACAAGTCCGGGGCTTACAACGGAGTGTTACAACCAATGAGCTGGGGCATTTTTCCGTACAGCGACTGGCCAGTGGCGCTGACTACGCGCTGGTTGCCACCCACCCGGAATTCCTGCCAGGTATCGTTACCTTGCCAGACAGCGATCGCGATGTGCGGGGTTTGGAGATTGAGCTGCTACGTGGCGCACGCATCGAAGGACGCATCACCCACAGTAGTCGCCCGGCTTCAGGTGTAGAAGTCGTTTTTGATAAAAATACCTTGGGGCATATCGGAACATTGTTTGGTACCATAACCGCGCAAAATGGACGCTATTTGCTGGAAAACCTTCCAGAAGGCGAAGGTCTACTCCATCTGGCTTGGGAAGAAGCAGGTGTACGGGAAGTTATCCATCTGGAAGTGGCATTGATGGCGGAGCATACCACCACCATAGATTATGATTTGAGCGTAGAGTAATCCACCAAGTTATTTCTTTAGTGGCAGGTCAATTTCAAAATCACAACATAAAACATATCCTGCACATATCACTATTGCGCCATCAATACGCACCCGCATGTACTGATTACACATAGATGAGTTTCAGTATTGCTGGGTATCGCAGCGTATCCTTTGGGTATCTCCCCGATCCTCAACTTTCCATGCACCCTGCCCAAATGCAAAACATTTATTGTTCATATTTGACAAACTAATGTTATTGAATTTTCAAGTTTTTTAATATTACATAAATTATCTTATTTATTATATTTATTGCTAGTTGTGTTCCCTAAATGGTACATACCACATTTGGTAGTTAGATCATTGCATATTGTTAACATTTTTGATGGCACAAAAATTGCTCACTATTAACAGTGTAGATTTTTGGGGTAACCAATTTCTCAACTGGCACATTATTGGAATGTGCAATTAAGGGAGAACACAATGAGTACCGTAATGAAGGGCAGCAATATAAGCTTCTGTGTCGTACTGCTGCTGATGTTTATGCCCCTGTTAGGGCATGCAGTTGTAGCTAATGGCGGTTGTGGAGACTGCATTGAAGCATTTTGGGCACCACCGGGAAACAGCCCACCATTAGATGTAAATAGAAATCCAGATTTTGATAATCTTCCATGGTCACCTTTCAACCCAGGAGATGGAACTGAGTTTGCAATTGGAACTGATGTTAATTTGTCGTTGGCAAACTATTTTGGATTAAAAAATAATCACGATCCTGATAATTTCAAAAGGGTCTGGATGGTTATAAAACCTATCGAGACTAAGCTTATGGAAGATGATGACACATTTGAATATTTGACCGATTTAAATTTTGTTGGATATTCGGGAGTCAGAGATGATGGGAAGCCAGAAACAATTGTTGACTTAGAAAATGTTGTTTTGACAAGTGATGGCAACATTAGAATCGATTGGCGCATACCAATTTGTCCTGATTGGGAGATTATCGGAATCGGTTTAAACCCTGATACTAATGTGATGTATTTTAGATTTGAGATAATTGACTTTGGTGCCGATTGTGTTCCCGAGCCGGCAACGCTGTCTTTGGTGGGTCTGGGTATTGCAGGATTGGCTGCACGCAGGTACAGGCAAAGTAAAAAGTAGTTAATGTAATTTACTTTGATTGCACGTGTACCCGTTGGACTTTTGTGTGATGGGGAGAGAACGGTAGTTGCTTCAACATTATAACCATTATACAATCAGCTCCCATCTACTGAATTTTTATACCGAACAGGTGGGGGCTGATTAACTGTTATTTGGCAATCCTTTTATATCCAACAATTTTGATTACAGGAGAGAATTATGAGTACCAATAACAAAATTTACGCAATACTGTTTTGCACCCTGACGCTGCTCATGGTGTTGCCCAATGAAGTTATTGCCGAAGTAACCCCAATTTATTACTGGCGTGCTTGGCCTGTTGACGGTCTACCACCAGTAAATGAACATGGTTTTCCGGATTGGAAATATAATGAATTTAATCCCTGGACCAAATTGCTCAAAAATCCAGACCCCCAGGCTCCTGTTGATTTTACACTTAAAGCTCATGAAGTACTGTATCTTGCCATGCCCAATCAATACCAAGGTGATAGATGGTACAAAGATGTGACGCTACGCATATTGACACAGGCAACAGCAGCAAATTTACCGGCAGGGGGTGCATATGGTTACAACCACAACAACGTCAGGGTAGGAGACTTCTATGGTATTCAGATTCCTTGGACAACCTCTCCAGCGTTGGGTATGATGACGTTAAATTGGCGGATTCCCATACAACCAGACTGGGAATGGATTCGCATAACAAACAATTCAGAAAATGAAGTTAAATTGAGTGTCTTAATTTTTGCCCACGAATGCCGCGAAATTCCAGAACCAGCAACACTGTCACTGGTTGGGCTGGGTATTGCAGGTCTCATTTTACGGAAATACAGGCAACGCACATAGTATTAACTTCACGCAGATAAATATTTATTTCAATCGCTGACTGGCAATACAGATTATGAACCGATAATCATTGTCCCTCCCTGTATAAAAAACGGATGATTTATCTTTCTGAATTGGTATATGACCTTTTTGAATACACATCACTTGCATAACAAAAACACTACCTGCGTGAAAAAAATGTTCGAATGTATGATACATTTGAGGGTGACGCCTTCTGGTGCAGGACAAGAAAAAATCACCTTTTGCAATTTCTTGAAATGATTGTCAACCTGAAGATACTTTGACATGTTTCTTACTTGTTGCAACCAAATAGTAAAATTTGGTATTTTCATGGTGTATGCCACACAGGTTGCACTTGGGGTAAAAACTTAATATCGAAAGGACTTCAGATCATGGATTTTGTACGTTCATGTTTCACTTTTTCCCTGGTAGCTCTGTTGAGCGCAGTTGGATTGGTTGCCTGCGATCAGGGAACTGCACCAATTGGTGATAGAAACACAGCGACACAACCATACAATCAAACCGCGATTGAAATCGAACCAGCAGAAGAGTTCGAACCACTCATTGATGAAGACATCGCACTGGTAGCGACCGAGGTTGAAGAAGAAGTGCTGTGGGACAGCGGCTTGATTGTCAATGGTTCCTTTGAAGAATGGGAAAGAAATCGTCCGGTAGGGTGGACCCCAAGGCAAGTACGTCGATCGGATGATGCTGTTAGAGGTGATTATAGTGCACAATTAATTTCTGAAGGTTATGCAAGTTTGGTGCAATACTTACAAAATAGTGAGCAATTAGTTGGCAAAGAAATTAAAGCATCTGCCACTGTTAAAGCATTTGACGGTTATGATATCGTACGATTCTCATTGCGTTACCAGCTGGACGAGAAATGGGTTATTATTGAAAGCCGTCATTCTGGCAGTGGAGACTGGGAAAACTTGGAGATTGGTGCAGAAATACCTCAAGATGCAGACCATACAACCATACATGTCAGGTTGGTGTTGATGGAAACAACAGAGGGCGAGCAAATGGCATTAATAGATGAAGTTGGTGCTTGGATTATCGATAACTGAGTGACATTTTTTATGACAAAATTTAATATTACTAAATTGATGGAAGCCAAATTTTGGCTACCATCAATTTTTATTGTTGGGTTAGTACTTCGATTTTATAATCTGGGTAAAGAGTTGTGGTCTGATGAAGTTATTACTTATGGGAGATCCTTTGAACTTTTTTCATCTACAAACCCAAGTAGTTCGATAAGCCCCCTATACTTTATTTTATCCAGATTAGCGTTGGAAATCAGCAACAGCGACTATATTATACGAATTCCCAGCGCTATTGCTGGCTCCTTTGTACCAATAGTTACGTACTTACTTGTACTGAAGTTCTTCAAATCATACACTGCTGCGTGCCTGGCTTCCTTATGGATTGCGTTATCAACTTATTCTGTATTTCTCAGCCAAGACGCAAGATATTATGCACTTCTTACGTTGTTATTTCTGATCGCATTGTATTATTTATATAATTGGTTTGAAACCAAATCAAATTATAGCTTGGTATTGTATGCTGTTATTTCTGGTCTGGCTTTGAGTTGTCACCTAAGCTATGCACCTATTATTATTTCATTAAATTCAGGTATTTTGCTGGCATTATTTATTGATAAACCAAGTTACAAATTATTTGCTAAATATTCTTTTATTTTCCTTTCGTCATCTCTTATCACATTACTGACTTTTGCATTTATTGTTTCTAACTTTGGTAATATTTCAGTTTTAAAGTTATCTTTACGGCTACTGAATTTTATCCCATCACAATCGGATTCTACTGAAGGCATTGAAAACGGAATAATACAAGAGTCTATATTAGATGAAAGTGGATTACCAGAATTTCACGGTGGTTCTGGTAATGTATATTTTCTTGAATATCCACAATATTTGCAATACATGCAGTTATATTTTCAAGAATTAAATTTATACTACATTATACCTTTTCTTTTAATTGGGTTTTTAGTCGCTTTACGTCTAAAACCGTATGCAGCAATTACATTATTACTTTGTATGATAATTGCTCCATGCATGGGATTTTTTATACCGGTCAATCATTGGTATTCTCCCCGATACCTTGTCTTACAATTACCGATAATAACGATAATGGCAACATTTGGAGTTGTCAGTATTTTAAAATTTCTTTTAACTAAAATTGGTTGTGAAAACAATAAAAATGAAACATTAAGTTTTGGCATAGCAATTGTAGTGTCGTCTATATTAATTTATGTATATTTTATCCCTGGATTGCGTTCGCATTACAATCATATTCAAAGACAAAACTTTAGAGTAATGGCAGAAAATATTGTCCCACACCTGAAAACAGGGGATACAATTATACATTTATGGAAACCTAGTCGCACAACGAGAGAATGGAATTATTTGTCGCAGAAGCCACTAGATTTTTATATTCAACATATTTCTAAAGATGCTCGCGGTTTATTATCTGGAATTTCACAAATGGGACTATCTACTGAAGAGGAAGTCGCCAATATTGCACCAAATTTTACAGAGTCCAACATATGGATTATTGATTCTGTTCATCGATCACGAACGAATAGAGACGCTCACCAATATACAGAAGATTGGAAATTTGTAACGGAAGCCGGTAGAGATACTATGGTTTGGGTAATCCCCAATGCATTTAATAATTTGGTGGCAGATATTGGAAATTATGACAGCATAGAAGATTTGTTATCTGAAAATCATGTAGAAAAATTTGGCTCATTACCGTTACAATTCTCACACGATAAACATAACCATGCTCAGATTATTATGCATAGTCCAGAGATCGAAACGAACTCTACAGGCATTCGTTTTTTTGTTCAACCAGACAATATAACCATTGAAAATTCTGATTTCAAGGTAAACGAAGTTAATGAAATTGCTGGCTGGTCAGTCAATGGTGAAATCGATTATGTCAATAATGGCGGAATCAAATTAGCCGATGCCGAAGGTAAGGTTACCAGAATCAGTCAAACTATAGACCTCCAAAACTTAAAGCAGGAAAATATTCGCTTTGACATAAATGCGGTTTCAAACCACGCTGTAATCCATGCTGGATTTTTATGCTTTGGAAATGATGGAATCAAAGTATTTTCAGTTAAAAGAGAACACCAAACAGGAGAATTTCAAGAAACATTTTATGTACCAACAGAACAGTTTGATATTCAAAGTGGTATAGTTTTCATTGAAGTTGAAGCTGGGGAAGTTATTGTTAAAAAAATTACATCCGATCGGATCAACCCCAAAAACCTGCTATCAAATGATTCTTATATTTTATCTGTGGTGCTAAAATCAGAAAACATAGTTCAAGGTGATAATCCAGCCAGGGTTGCCAGGATTAATTTAACGATATACGATGAATATGGTGAGAATTTATTTTTTGAACGATTACGCTTGGATGGCACATCAGAATACAATAACTATAGATTTTTTATCAATCCAGGCAGGAACAGGGTTGCAAAAAATATTACAAGAATGCACATTGATATTGGAATCTATCGTGGTATGGGAACTTTGAAATTAAATTCCATACAATTTGAAAAAGGTATTAATCCAACCTATACTGGGCAAAAGTTCTTTGAACCACGCTAATATCACGCATCACACATTGAACCTGAAGTGAATAACATCGCCATCGTTAACGATATACTCCTTACCCTCCAGGGACATCAGGCCGGCGGCTTTGGCCGCGTTCTCGCTTCCATGGGCGATGTAGGTAGTGTACGGAATGACTTCAGCACGAATAAAGCCGCGCTCAAAATCAGTGTGAATAACTCCGGCAGCCTGGGGGGCACTCATCCCCTTGTGCAATGTCCAGGCACGGACTTCTTTCGGCCCGGCAGTCAGAAAACTTATCAGACCCAACAAGGCATATGCTTTATGGATTACCTGGTCCAATCCACTTTCATTTACACCAATATCCTGTAAAAATTCAATGCGCTCTTCATCGGTCAAACCCGACAGCTCTTCTTCTGCCCGTGCACAGATTTTTACCACCTCTGCACCTTCAGCTTCGGCAATTTGTTTTAATTGTTGAACCCAGCCATTGTCGGTGACCAATCCGCTTTCATCTACATTGGCCACATAAATTACAGGCTTTTCTGTGATAAAGCGCATTTCTTCAAAAACCAACCGGATATATTCCAACTCTTTATCAGGAAACACGCGCGCCGGATTCCCCTGTTCGAAGTGTGTTTTTATTTTCAGTAACAAATCATATTGTGGTTGTAACTTGTTGTCACTCTTCATTTGCTTCTGAAGCCGGTCTATCTTGCGATCCAATTGCTGCAAATCGGCCAATATTAGCTCCATATTAATCACTTCAACATCATCTTTGGGGTCTGGTTGTGCGTTGACGTGAATCACATTGTCGTCTTTAAAACAACGTACCACATGGACTATGGCGGATGTTTCCCGAATGTGCCCCAGGAATTGATTGCCCAAACCTTCACCTTGACTTGCCCCTTTTACCAAACCGGCAATATCCACAAATTCAATGGTTGCATGTATAACTTTTTGCGGCTTGAGTAATGATGCCAGCTTGTCGAGTCGTGGGTCTGGGACCGGAACGATTGCTTTATTCGGTTCTATAGTGCAAAAAGGATAGTTTGCGGCTTCTGCATGTTGCGCTTTTGTCAACGCATTAAACGTAGTGCTTTTCCCTACATTGGGTAAACCGACGATACCAATACTGAGTGCCATGTATAAAAATTCCTGGAGTTTGGTCATGTGTGCTTTTCAATCACGACACAGCAAAATGGTACCGCTGTACAGATATTGAAAGAAGCAGGACATGTATACAAAAGGGAGGGCGTGAACCAAAATCAATCAAAATGCAATCTACTTACCATAAATCATAGCATTTTTGGCCATTATTCTCAAATTATAAACAGTATCCTTGTCCTGTTAAGCCCTGTATTAAGGCACGATACCCCTACCCCTTCCAGCACTCGAATCTTGATTCGAAGCCAAGATGATTAAAATACAGAAAACACTTGATAATTTATAATAACATATGTTAAGTTAACTTATCGTGATTGTTTGCATTACAACTTATGTAATATATAACTTGCAAGAGATAAACCATCAGGCAGTTTCGGTAACTGCTTTCAACAAGAAAGGACAAGACCATGAATCATCGTAAAGGTTTTACTTTGATTGAATTATTGGTTGTTATTGCCATCATCGGTATCTTGGCAGCCATATTGCTCCCCGCTTTAGCACGTGCCAGAGAAGCGGCACGACGTGCCTCCTGCGCGAACAACCTGAAGCAGTGGGGAATTATTTTCAAGATGTATGCCAACGAGTCAGCGGAATCGCGTTGGCCCATGTTACAAACATCCTGGGAACCGATAACAGATTGTGACACAGGTTCAGTTGTCCATCTCGGTTTACCCTATGTCGGAGCACCAACACATTGGTTGAACCCTAAATGGAGTTCGCTGTATCCAGAATATGCGACAGACCCGTCCATAATCGTTTGCCCGAGTTCTGTACAAATAACTATTGATGATTTGAAAAATCCGTCGACGGGCAACTTTGAAGCGCATTTGGTTTGCTATGATGCAGTACCAGGGGCATCATACCAGCAATTTACCAGCAAACGTGGTATGGCATTGCTGAGCACCAGCTATTGGTACTCGGGATATGCCTTTGACAAGGTAGATCCTGATGACCCTGTGGCGCCTATCAGTGCGTTGCGTGCTGGGGCGGATGGCGATGGCCCTGCCCAGTTGGTTCACGGCCTTCGACTTGCCATTGGTTCCCTGTTCACAGGACAAGTTGACCAGAATATTGATATGACTTCGTCAGGTGAAGCATTGGGTAATGGAAATAGCAACACGTTGTATCGGTTGCGTGAGGGCCTCGAACGCTTCTACATCACTGATATCAATAACCCGGGTGCTGGAGCAAAATCGCAAAGTGAAGTATGGGTTATGAGTGATCGAATTTCCACTGTTGCCAGTGGTTTCAATCATGTCCCGGGAGGTGCAAATATCTTGTATATGGATGGACATGTATCGTTTGTTCCATTTAACAGCAAGGCCCCTGTATTGCCAAGAGTTGCCATGGTATTCGGCGAGTTGGCCACCAACACCCACTAAATTCAAACAAACCAATAGCAAGTCTATTGCTAAATATAAGGATTTACAATCTATGAATAGATTCATTTATTCTAATGGCAGGCTTTTCAAACGTGTGTTGGGCACTGTAGCTGTTACACTGCTTCCAGTACTGTATCCTCTGATCACTCATGCGGATTCGCAAGAAAATAAGGATACTTTTGAACAAGACCGCAAGGCTATTCTTTCCATGGCTGGGGCGTTCCAGGTAGAGTTTCAATTCGACGAGGTAGCTACTTTCAGTACCAATTACACTATAAGTAAGCCTCATCGATCAGGTGCTATGGAATTGGTCAAGGTTATTGATGATAGAGGCGATTTTATCAGCCTGCAACATGTACTTGTCGTTGGTAAAGACGATTCACAACAAGTAATAAAGCATTGGCGACAGGATTGGCAATATGAACCAGAAACTATCTGGGCATTTATTGGTAATAAAATCTGGAGTCCATATGATGTCGAGCCAGAAACGCGTACTGGTGCCTGGTCACAAACGGTTTATCAGGTTGACGATGGCCCCCGGTATGCTTCTGTTTCCCGATGGCAACATGAAGGTGGCCAGTCGATGTGGGAATCAGGAGAAACTTGGCGTCCTTTACCAAGACGTGAGCATACCATACGAGACGACTACGATGTCCTGGTAGGAACTAACCGGCACGTTTTGACCCATAACGGCTGGGTACACCAGCAAGACAACCAAAAAGTAGCACTTCGCAATGGCGGCATAACCATACTTGCACGCGAAATTGGTGTAAATACGTACAAAAGCGCAGACGATGTCGATTTATCCATTGCAGAAAAATACTGGGATGAGAAGCAAGACTTCTGGAGTGCGGTACGTAATGCCTGGAAAGATGTTTTTTACCACAGCCAAAACGTCCGAATACTTGAAGTAGATGATTCCGGCGTACATTTGGGAAGAAAATTGCATGCGTTATCTGAAGATGACAACAATCAAAACAACGAAACTGATGATATTAAGGATGAAATACAATCGTTGCTTGCCAACTATGTTGAATATCGTTAATACCAACTCCCAATCGAATTGAGTCTTATTTGCAGGCATACACTTAATAACGAGGTATGCCTGCATTTTTCATTTCTGGGCAATTCATACTGTCAGATACCGAATATTTACAAGTTTGTGTTATCATATACGCCAAGTCATATTTCCAATTGAAAATGATTTGATGAAGAAATTTTCGTCATTTAACACCTGAGTTTAACCTGATCCATCCCGCTGACCTGCACCTCAATACCAATGAAATCGCCAAACAACATTCGCATAACAGAAATTTACCGCAGTATCCAGGGTGAATCTACCTGGGCTGGTTTGCCCTGCACATTCATCCGTATGGCACGATGCAATCTGCGGTGTCGCTGGTGTGACACAACTTACAGCTTTCATGGCGGTGAGAATTGGTTGATAGACGATGTGTTGCACCAAGTACAGGAATTGGGGTGCAAGCTGGTAGAGATTACAGGCGGAGAACCGTTGGCACAAAAATCATGTATTCCGCTATCAGAAGCATTGTTGGCAACAGGGCACACAGTACTCATCGAGACCAGTGGCTCACTACCAGTTGATGTATTGCCCGAGGATGTAATCCGAATCATGGACTTGAAATGCCCGGATAGTGGTGAATGCGATAAGAACTATTGGCCAAACCTGGATGTACTGGTACCGGACAAAGACGAAGTTAAGTTTGTTTTAGCGAGCAGGCGGGATTATGAATGGTGCCGCGATGTAATCTCGAAATATTCTTTACAAGAACGCTGTAAAGATATTTTATTGTCACCGGTTTTTAGTGATATAAAACCTGCCGATATCGTTGCCTGGATATTGGAAGATGATTTACCGGTCCGTTTCCAACTGCAAATGCACAAGTTTATCTGGCCACCAGATCAGAAGGGAGTATGATTGAAAGCACATCTCGTAAAAACGATATATTTTGAAGCAGCTCACCGCAATCTGGAAGGGGGAGCCGCACAACAACGCTTGCATGGGCATAGTTATTGCCTGGAAATTCTTGCATCCGGAACACCAGACAAAGATATTGGGTGGGTTGTTGATTTTGCCGATTTAAAAAATTTGTTTTCTCAAATTGAAACCCAACTGGACCACGCCTATCTCAATGAATTACCCGGGCTAACTGGTCAGCCAACCTTGATGAACCTGAAAAAATGGATTCTCGAGAACCTGGACACAATTCCTGAATGGCTGGAAGGGGTTCGCCTGTCTATAATCGGTGATTTGGAATTTGCCCCCATGCGGTTGCCTGCTGCCCCATCCATTGACCTGCCTGAGCGAATTCGTTTCACAGTTGAGGCAGCACAATCACTTCCTCATTTACCGGGTAATCATCCCTGTAAAGTATTACATGGTCACAGTTACCGCCTGGAAATCGGTGCTGTAGACTCAACAATGTTGATACCCCGATTGGAGACACTCTACAACCGCCTCGACCATCAATATTTAAACGAAATCCCTGGTCTTGAACAGGCTACCTGCGAACGCATCTGTGTCTGGATTTGGGAACAACTGACTTCACCAACCAACCCACTGACTGTAATTGTTGTTCAGGAAACAAACAGTTCTCGTTGTTTATATTTCGGTGAATAGCCTTTAAGATAGCTTGAAATCCAAAGACTTTTTCCGAGAAAACTAACTGCAGTGATACATTGCTACAGCAATATACAATCCTTAACTTATCTCATTTTATCCATTTATACATGATGGATCTGATTGCTACAGATTTAGTTGTGTGTTCCTGATTACACCCCCCTCCAAGAACTTACTGCTCAACCATGTTAAGTAGCATTCAGGGCAAACTTTTTAACATATTTGTCCACTTTACACATTGTGATATCAATTTACATGTTGTGTTATAGCATTTTATGAAATGATTATTATGTGCAAGTATCCGCAATATTCACAACTAAAACTTTCATAAATTATGAATTTAATAGTATTTACAAAATAAAAATAATTATATTGACAATACGTTAACCATAAATTAAAATATGTATAAGGCTGTTTATTAAAATGTAAGGACGAAGGTACCTTAGGGCAGTGTAAAATCGAGACCGGTCTTCAATCGTTTACATGGGCTTTACAGAAAGGAAGTGATATTCGGCAAAAGATGTTTTAAGGTGTACATTATATCGTAAATTACATTAATACAGGAGAAATTAATAAAAATGCGAAAACGCAATGGTTTTACCTTAATCGAGTTGTTGGTTGTGATTGCCATCATTGGTATTCTAGCTGCAATTCTGCTCCCTGCTCTTGCCAGAGCACGTGAAGCGGCACGACGTGCCTCATGCGCGAACAATCTCAAGCAATGGGGCCTGATCATGAAGATGTACAACGGTGAAAACCGCGGTGTATTCCCCCCTCGTTCCAAGTGGGTGGATTCACACTGGTTCCCATCGGCAGAGGCCATTTATCCGGATTACTGGAATGATTACGCAATTGCTGTGTGCCCTTCCGATTCTCATGCCATTGACACCTTAGGCCAATCGTTTGTACCAGCAGGTGATCCTATGGACCTGTTCAAACAAGCCTCAGAACGGGCCAGCAATTCCGAAATCGATCGCCAGTGTTTTGATTACATAGCCAGTTTGGGCCGTTCTTACGTCTTTACCGGGTATGTGATTTGGGACTGGTGGGCAGTGCAAGCTATCCATGCAGCTGAAGTTCGTTATTACAGTGATCTTCAAATACCACGTCATGGACAACAAACCTGGAATCTGGCCGGTACGGTATGTGATCCACCCCGGAGCGGTGGTGCTCCATATACCGACATGTTCAAAACCAACACCAATCTGACCTGTGGTGCCATTCCTGCACTCGCACAGTGGTGCCATGGATTTATGGTGGACAGTGCCCAGCAAGTGGGTGGTCAAAGCTTCATCCGAATGGCTGAAGGTGTGGAACGCTTCATGATTACCGACATCAATAACCCAGGTGCCAGCACACAAGCCCAGAGCACTATGGTCGTAATGTGGGACGCAGCAGCCGCAACTTCCCTGGACAACTGGCAGCAAGAATCCAATATGGTTGCGAACTCCGTTCAGAAGTTCAACCATGTACCTGGCGGTTCAAACGTGTTGTATATGGATGGCCATGTAGAATTCATGCGCTATCCTTCAAATACCTTCCCGTTGGACCCACGCTTGGACAATAACATTTATGGTATTTTATACGGTAATGTTGCTCAGGCACGTACCGGGCAAGGTTGATGAATTATTGTTGACCCTGCTTTAATCTGTTTTAAAGAAGGGCCGAATCGCCTCTGATTCGGCCCTTTTTCTGTGTCATAAAAAAATTATATTGAAATCACTTGACAATCCCACCCAAATTGTCCTAGCTTAAAGTAGGGGTATTTCTGTTTTCGATACGTCTTTAACCCCAAATCTCACAGGTCTAAAAAAAATATAAGGGGAAATAACCTTGAGCAATGAACAAAACGTTGATGCCATCAAGGCGATGGACAAACTCTATGAGTTTGAGCAGGAGCCGGTTTCAAATGACAAACTGCAGCCCGGACGCTATTTTGCCGGATTGTATGCAGGAGAGCATACCGCAGGTACGGAGTTTGCCATCGGTGCACTGTTTGTCATGTGGGGCGCTTCAGCCTTCGATATATTCGTAGGCCTCTTGCTGGGTAATCTTATGGCTGTGTTGACGTGGACTTTTATCTGCGCGCCTATCGCTGTCCAGACACGGCTGACATTGTACTGGTATCTTCGGCGAATCGCCGGTCCGATGACAACCACTATCTACAATGTACTTAATGCGGGTATGTATTGTATTCTCGCGGGCAGTATGATAACGGTGTCGGCATCGGCCGTCCGTATACCATTTGGTATCGAGCCACAAACCGGCTGGTTCCCAACAGACCTACGCTTTGTGTTGGTAGTGATATGTGTGGGTGCCGTCGTGGTGACGTTGGCCATTCTGGGCTTTAAAAAGCTGGCCCAATTCTCCTCGGTTTGCGCGCCGTGGTTGATGCTGATGTTTGCGGCGGGTGGTGTGGCAATGTTGCCCTGGCTCGCAGCCAATACAGAAGCAGGCCAGATTCGTAGTTTTTCGGATTTCTGGATCATCGCCAATACATCCATCTGGACTGGTGTACCGCCAGCAGGCGCGTTTCAAATGACGTTGTGGCATGTGGCAGCCTTTGCCTGGTTCTGTAACCTGGCGATGCATGGTGGCTTGTCTGACATGGCACTGTTGCGCTATGCAAAGCGCTATTCTTACGGTATGTATTCTGCCTTGGGCATGTACCTGGGACATTACATGGCCTGGGTGGCTGCTGGTATCATGGGCGCTTCGGCAGCAATGATGCTGGGTCTTTTGATTACTGAAATCGACTCTGGGGCCATTGCCTTTCAGGCGTTGGGCTATGCTGGTATTATTGCTGTCATCATAGCTGGCTGGACAACCTCGAATCCGACCATCTACCGTGCGGGACTCGCGTTTCAGGCGGTAGTTCCGAGTCAACCCCGTTGGCTGGTTACGTTGATTGTAGGTGCGGTGACCACCGTAATTGCCTGCTCGCCATTTGTGTTTACCCAGTTGCTCGGATTTGTGGCACTCTATGGTCTGGTACTGGCGCCGGTAGGTGCTATCGTGCTCACTGAACACTGGATTTTTCCGAAACTGGGTTATGAACAATTCTGGGCTGCACGCAAGAACCTGTTAGTAAACTGGCCAGCCCTGTTGAGCTGGTTCATTCCTACTGGAATTGCACTCGTTATCTTCTTCACGATGCCCTACTACCAGTTTTTCCTGTTCCTGCCAGTTTATATCATCTCGAGTATCCTGTACATCGTGCTCGCGGGTATGTCTGGTGCCAAAGACACCAATTTACCTGCATATGTAGCACCTGCACCAAAGACACGTCCGGAAGAGGTGGTTGAGGAAAATACGAATGTAGAGCATGACACCATCTGGTATGTTTCCGGTGCGATTGCATTTATCTGTCTGGCAATATGCGCTATCTGGCCATTGTGGATTCTGATTGCCGGTGTTGATGGATATGATGAACGCTTTGCTACATTCAAGACCTGGCTGATTGTACCCACCTTGATTTATTTCGTCAGTGGTACCTTCTGGACGCTGCGTCGCAAGTCCGATAATGCGCCCATGTAAACCTATGTAATTGGTGTAAAAACTTGCGTTAAACCTATAGTTCCGGGCGATGTGTTATGGCAATACATCGCCCGCTTTCTTTTTACTTAGCTATTGCTTCAATGCTGCCAGGTCGATGTAAGAAGCATGGCTCAAGGCACGGTAGCGCTCGGGGTGGCAGGTCAACAGAATGATTTGTAATTTTGTTGAGGCTTCTTCCAGCAGGTCCAGAATACGTCCCAGACGTCCAGCATCGGTGGCAGTGAGAACATCATCCATAACCACCATCTGACGGTTGTCACGGGCCAGTGTTTCCGCCAATGCCAGCCGAGTAACCAGGTAGAGCTGTTCTTGTTCTCCGCCGGATAAGTTGTCCAGGCCAACTTGCGTAGAATCACCCATGATTTTCGGTTGTACCGCGGCTGGAACAAAGTTATCATTAAATACCACTGTGCCCAGTCGACTGCCTGCGACCCGCTCCAGCATTCGGCTTGCCGCACTGGATACCGGCTTGATAACGGTGGACATAACTTCTTTGCCCAGGCGGTCTTTGGTCTCTTTCAACAACTTGATGGCGGCCATGTGCCGGGTTTCCCGTTCTATCTCTTCCTCCAGCACGTTTTTGCGTTCTTCCAGTTCAACCACACGGCTGTACACACTGGCATCTGCCAGTTGAATCATCTTTCCCTTTTCTTGCTGTAGCCGGTCTCTGTTTTCTGTAGCTTCTGTCGCAATACCGTCACGCTGGCGTTTCAATGCCTCCAAATCAGCCGCCGGGTCGCCTTCGAATTTGTCCAAAGCTTCCTTCAGCTTTTCCAGCTCACCCAAAGCAGCCTGGCGGCGCATGGCAGCATCATTTCGCTTGCTCTCCAGGCTTTCAATTGTGCTGCCTCTGAGAGTAAGCGCTTCCAGGGATTCCCCAACTTCGGCCAGTTGTTTTGTTGCGTTTTCCAGCTTTATATCCAGCGCCTGCTTTTTCCTCTTCACGTGTTCCAAAGCACTCCGTCGAAGGTTTAGCAGGTCCTCGGCTGTATCTTTTTGCTCTTTGTATTTTACGCGCAATTGTTCTGTGCTGTGCTCAAGTTCTGCTGCTTTTGGAGGTGTGGACTCCCAATGAGGCCAATCGGAAACCAGTTGCTGTAACTCGGCTTTACATTTGGCCGCGACTTGCTCCATGGATTCAATGGTGTCTCCGTCCAGCAAAGTCTCCATGCGTGTTTGTGCTTCCCGAATTTCTCCATCAAGTGCAGTAGCACGCCGGTAAAGACTCTCCAGAGATTCCAAATCCGCATTACCATATGCACGCGTAAGGTTATCTATATCTGATTCCAGATGCCTTAGTTCATCTCGCAGTGTTTGGGTATCTACTTCAGGGCCGGATGCGGAAATTTCGGCGACATCGGCAATACGAAAAGAAACGTGCTGGTCGCCACGCAAGGTATGAGGCGTATTATCAGCCAAGTCGCATGCTTCGGATGGTTCCCCCTGGATTGGGGTTATGTGTAGCGACTGCAAGGGTGTCACTTTGACCGAGATTTGCAGTGATTCCAGTCTGGTTTTCACCTGTTCCTGCGCTTGCAGTGACTTGCGTAAGGTTCGCAATTCGTCTTCTGTTGGCGCTACCAGCCGGGCACGTTCTTCACGTAATTTTTGAAGTGTTTTTTCCGCCTCACGCACTTGCTCCAGACGCATGCGCGATTTGTCCAACACAGAGCGGTTTTCCTCATACCTGCGCGCCTGCTCTGCTTCACGCATTGCCTTGTCCAGAGCAGTTTCTTCATTACGCAGTGCTTTTATCGTTTCATCCGCCTCTTTGAACTCATTTTCATGCGTAAGCAACTGGGCTTCCACATCCTTGAGCTGGAGCGCATGCTCCTCTGATTCCTGATTAAAATTGCGCTGCTTTGCTTTTAAATCGAGCAATATGCTCAATTCGCGATCAGCGCGTTCATAATCAGAACTTGCCAGCGACTCCTCTTGCTTTTTAGCCTGAACTGCTTGCTGTTTGGCTGTATAGTCCTTTGCGGATTCTTTGAGTGCGTCAATTTTTTGAGTCAGGTCCAGTGTTTGCTCGTTGTATTGCTGAAAGCGGGCATACAGGTTCTCGATACTTTTTGAAGTTTCTTCAAACGATTGCAAGTCGCTTAATCTTTGAGCAAGCTCTTCTTCGATTTTTAAATTTTCTGCCTCTAAATTGAGTAATAATGCGCTATTTTTACCTGTTTTCAGCTTTCCAGAATCGGTATAGTATTTTTTGTATTCTTCATCAATCCGTCTTTCCAGTGCTCCAACACTTCCAGTATGAACCTGGTTTCCCAGGAGTGCTTGAATATTGCGCACGACATCGTCACTTATGGAATCGAATTGCAACTGTCCCTGCGGCACCCACAGAATTTGTGCCAGACCCCAGTGGAGCGGCTTGGTCAGACCACGACCGGAGGCAGAGCCAGAAAACAGATCACGCAATTTTTCATCGGCGTCTCGACCTTCTGCCAGCGCGCGAAACTGTCCCGATTCCATACGGCGAAGCCGGGCATCTGCATTGTTCAGAAACTGTTTGTTCAGTTCATAAACAATCTCCGCTTCTTCAAACACCATACGAACCTGGGGAGAAAGATTCCGGCCCCAGGGACGAATCGCCTCTATTTCCTGCCCACCGACCCGATAGCTGTCGAAGACAGCAAGCCGTAAAGCTTCGAAAATGGTGGACTTCCCCGTGCCATTGGGGGCATGCACTATGTTCAAGGTATCTTGAAAGGGACCGACAGTGACTTCATCGGCAAAGCAACGCCATCCCGACAAGGCAATTTCTTTCAGTATCATCCGGTTAAATCTCCTTGCTCAATCGAAATAACTGGAACAGAGCCAGGGTGGCAATCTGGGCTTCTTCTGTTTCCGGTAACGCAGTTGACGCCTGGTGCTGTAATGCGGTTGCTGTTTGTTGCATGATGCCTGCGGGCAACTGCATTATCCAGGAATCATCTTCCGGTGACGGCAATAACCCTGAAGTCTCTAAACGCGCAAAAAGAAATCGGCTTTCCGCTATATCACGCATCTCGCGAAGGAGCGGTTCTTCATCCAGAGGTAAAAGCCCACTCAGCCTGAGTTCCAGAAGTACTTTTTCCGGATTTTCTACCTCAAGCAACGAATCCAATTGACGCTTCAGATCACCCTGCTCCTGCAAGGTTACAGACCACGTTAACCAGCTCAACCCTCCGGTACGAACAGGAGTTATTCGAGGAGCGTCTCCCGGAGCGTCGATCTCCACCACCAGCACATTGCCACTTTCACGTTCTCCGAACTTCGAGGTCTCGTGTGTGCCGGAATAGGCCATGCGTACGGCCTGGCTGGAATCGGGATAATACGATTTCGAGTGCCAATGCCCCAGGGCAAGATAGTCGAGGCCGGCCTGTTCCGCAGCGTCACGCGGTATGGGATAATCCGGCTCGTCCTGCGCCACACCTTCCACCGTGCCGTGCGCCAGACCAATGCGAATACCTGCTGCTTCTCCAGTGGTGTCAATCCAGGCAGTCGGATTCTTTCGGGAGTATTTGTCAAACAACGGACAGGGAAACAAGCAGGTGCCGCCGGGTAGCGTCAAGGGTTCCGCTTTTCGCAGCACATGCAGATTGTCATGTCGTTCCCAGGCATTGTGCTCCCAGACCGAGCCGGGTACCAGGGGGTCATGGTTGCCGGGAATGATGTACACCGGCCCGGGGAACGCGCCGAGAATGTCGGCGGCCTGTTGCACCAGCAGACGCGATACGCCATTGTCCTCAAACAGGTCGCCCGCGACCAGGATGCAGTCCACCTGGTGTGTCCGTGCCACTTCGACCACACGCTTGCCCGCTTCCAAGCGCTGCGCCCGTACCTGCTGACCCACTTGACCGACAGAAGCTGCTTTCATACCAAGTTGCCAGTCACCCGTGTGTAAAAATTTCATCCGGAATCCTCCCATCTTTTCCGTGGTATTTTACCTGCCCCCCACCCCTGGATTCCTCTTTGCAAGATATGGATGAAATAGATCAGTCTTCTGATGAGGCGTTGCCTGGCCCATCAAAATACTCGATAATTTTGTTGTACTGTGCGACAATGTATTTCAATTGAACATTGGGGTCTCCCTTCAAGTATCGCACTGTATAATCTTCCAAAGTATTAAGTAACCACTCCTTTTCAGCTGCAACACCGGGATCGTAATTCTCCATAAGAATTCGATAACAAATATCCCAAAGGTGGGATTCATCCCAACTATTATTACCTGTTAATGTATTATGTAACAAAGGGATAAACCGTTCATCATTACGTGTTATAACCTCTTCTACTGCTCGGCTTAATTGAGTATCCATATTACCCATCATCCGTTCCAATAAATTAGCTTGAATATCAGGGTCTTCCAATCGCCACATTATAGGTACAAAGCCTTCATGTAAAGGATAGAAACCATTGTGATAGGATTCTGTATCATCCCAAACTTGATATAGAAACGCAATGGCTTCCTGTGCATATTCTGGTGGTCCCAATTCCCGTACAAAATCAGCTGCATCTAAAGCACCAGAAATACCAAATTCTGGAGAATCCCAATTGTCCCAATGTTCTTTGAAATACTCCGCAGCCTCAGCACGCTCCCCTGGGGAACCCAGTACCAGTAACGTATATGCAGTTCTCCATTTTGAATATTTACTCCAAGCTTCATTTCTGATGATTTTAATAAGCTCCGGGGTGACCTCGGAATTATTCAGAACTCGCAAAGTCTCCATGATACTTTCACTAGGATAATCGTTGGGTAATTCTCCCAATTTGCTTAGTATTGCAGGCGCCAATTCGGATATGCCCAAATCTTGTGCCGCATATACTGCAACATGCGGCATGCATTCATACTCGCCCGTTTCTACCAGGTAAATAAACGCATTACGTCCATCAACGCCAAGCTGTTGGATGCTGTCCGCTATTTGCTCGCGTGATAATGTTTCATCATTGAGAATCGTTTGTAACTGTTCGATCATGTCTTGATTTTCAGCACCTGATGTGACCGAACCACAGACTACCAATAAACACAAAAGACAAAGACACTTACTGATAATGGCATTTCTTCTCATGATACTACTCCTGTTGAGATCACATAGAGTTGATGCTACTTCACGGGCTTGTGGTGTTTTCAGTTTCTGACATCGATGCATTTGGCCCATCGAAATGTTCTATAATTTGTTGGCGTAAAGGCTCAATATACTCTATAAACTCTACTTGGTCTTCACTATATATGGTTTCGTATCGTTGTATTTCACTGAGCATCCACTCCTTGTCTCCTGCAATTCCTGGATCATAATAATCCAACAATACATTAAAATATGAAATCCAGTAGTACAGATCAGAAGAAATATCACATTCCTTAATCCCTTTATGTATTAATGGAATAAAGCGAACATCATTATATTCAATAATATCTTTTACAACTCGTAATATGTCATTGTCTATGCCCTCTTCCAACCATCGGTCCAGAATTTCTGCCTGCACTTGCAGGTCTTCCAGCCGCCACATATATTTGTAGATTACATTCTGATTCGAAATCCTATATTGTTGCGGGTCCTCCCAGACTTCATAAAAAAATTCAACAGCTTGTTGCGCATATTCTGATGGGCCATGTAATCGCACAATTTCTGCTGCAATCAGGGGATCAAATTTACTGAACTCCGGATACTCACCGCTTTCCCAAATAGAACTCAGAAATAACGTTGCCTCCTCGCGTTGTTTCTCTGACCCCAATACCAGCAGGGTGTGCGCTACTTCTATTCTCACAAATCCTTTCCAGGCATCATCGCGTAAAATGGCAAGAAGGTTTGGAGCTACCACAGGATTTTTTAATTCCCGCAAGGTGCACATGACGCCGCGTAAGTAATACCCCCTGGGTGGCTCTCCCAGTAAATCCAGAACATGCGGTGCCAATTCTTTAATACCCAACTGGCTCACAAGATCTACAATATAGGAATCTACAATCGTGTACTCTTTATTCAGGACGATTTCAACAAACGCACTCCGGCCATCAACGCCCAGCTTTTCTATGGCAGCCACTTTGTCGTCCCTTTTCAATGAAGCATCATTCAGTATCTTGTGTATCTGCCCGCTCATGTTTTGGGTTTCGGTGGCATATACTACCGGTGTACAGCAGACGCCCAACAGGCAACCGATACAAAGCCACTTCCTGATAAAAGCATTTCTTCTCATGGCACTATTCCTTTATAAATTTACCTGTAATAACATACGCGTAATGTTATTCACACTACTGTATAAAGAATCCCTGTTGCGTTCATTCTTCCTTAATCTGTGGTTTCAATGGTGTCTTGTGGTTCCAGGCATGGTCGCGGAGCCAGGCGACGTTGTAGTGCAGCAGACCATACGCTTCATCCGAGAGTGGGTCCGAAGTATCTGATCGCATTGCTGCCACAGATTCCAGTAGTTCGTTGCATAGGGACTGAAAAGTCCCATAATCGTCTTCAGAATCTGCTACTTCCAGTTTCTCAATGTAACCCAATAGCACATCCCGGCGGGATTCGCTTGTTAACCAGCCCTGCCGATACGATTCCTCGATGTGACCCCGTACTTTGGCTACACTTGTGTGCAGTTCACCCGGCCCCACAGTGACACCGGAAACTCTATCAATGCGTGATGTAAGAATTTGTTTATCAATAACAAAAGGTGGCAATTCCACTGGACAATATATGGGTGGATCATTACCCCATGCTAGACAAGTCACGACATCGGGCAAGCCATCACTCTCCAAGTACAAGTCAGAAAAACTATCCCCCGGGGTAATTCCTGAAGCTCCACCTAAAGTGTTTGACCATGCCCAATAGTACTCTTTCCAAAATTGAATTGGAAACTGCTGTGATCTCCAATCGGATGAAGGTCGATTGCCTACAAAGCTTTCCGTCCTGGACTCAACAGCAAAGGTTGACATTTTTAAAAACGAATTTTTTCCATTTACTATCGTGTAATGATATTTGTACTTACCAGTATCAGGTTCGATATCTACCGAAGTAAACACCTGCACATCCAAATTCGATGCAGGTACCCAGGTTATTTCCAGCAGTTCACCAATATATGGACTACGCCATGAAAGCCTGTACCCACCAATATCCGGATCGTATATTGCGTCTGCCTCAGTTTCATGATAAATCCATCCCCCCTGCATATCACTGCTAATTTCTTCCCTGGTGTCATGATCGTTCAGGTCGATACTGATAGCAGGCCGGGCCAATGGTTGACGTCCCGAGGAATCTGGAAAGTTGGCCTCAGAGAAGGCAATTGCTGACCACAGGCAGGAGAACAGAGCGGTCACTATCAAGGTATTTCGAATCATGTTTCGTTCCGATCGTTGTTTACTATTAATACACATCAATAAATCGGATTATGCTGTAAATGTAATTATAATCCATTTATGCTTAATTGTGTTCCCAAAAATTAAAAATATTTTCTATGAAAAAACTGTTTCTTCCGTATCTATGCTCTATTCAATGGCGTGGCATGAGAAGTTGCCATTATTTCAAACTTATATTTTTCTGATCTCTTATATTCGCCCTGTTTCAAAGGCTTGTGCTACACTACTTTCGCGTAATCTGGGCTTGCCAGATGGCGTAATTGGTGCATAAGAAATCATTGGATCAACCCACGATGGGGATAGTTCGAAAACCAAAACTCAGTGAAGTGGTCGCCATGAAGGAACTGCTGGACCAGGCAGCACTTCAGGGCAGTGTCTTGCCGCGTGAACTGCCAGAATTGTATGAAAATGTGCGTGATTTCTATGTATACGTCGACGAGGACGGTCTGGGCGGATGCGTGGCATTGCATATTGACATGATTGACCTTGCAGAAGTGCGGTCTCTTGTAGTCCGAAATACCCTCCGGGGCCAAGGTGTCGGCGCACGGCTTGTAGAAGCCGTTATAGAAGAAGCCCGCCGCCTGGAGATTGGCCGGGTGTACGCGTTGACACGGGTAACCGGCTTCTTCGACAAGCTCGGATTTGTGGTCGTAGACAAGCAGGAGCTGCCTTACAAGGTATTCAAGGACTGTATGCGTTGCCCCCTGTTTCCCGGTTGCGATGAAACCGCGATGGTGAAGGACTTACCGCATACGGATTTGGGCATAACCCCGACCGATTCTACGGTAATGCACATGGGTGACGACCTCGATCAATGATTCCCTGGATACTGCAATGAAGCAGTCAAGGCATAAATAAGGTATATTGAAAATAAAGTGGAGTAAGCTTGTGAAAATTTCCGGTACCCTCGGTTTTCTCGGCTATGGCAACATGGGCGGCGCAATACTGGATGGACTGTTGCATGCAGGCACGGTGGAAGTGTCACAAGTGCTGGTCTACGATCCCGATGAAGCACGCAGTGAATTGGCACGAGAACGTGGCACAACGCTGATGTCTGCACCAGAACTGCTTGCAGCTCAGAGTGATACGCTGGTACTTGCAGTGAAACCACAGATCATGGGCGAAGCATTGCATGAGATACGACCCGGATTTACAGATAATACAGGTGTCATATCTATTGCCGCAGGCATTACCATCGATTTCATCCGAAAGCACCTCGGTGAGGCTGCGCGTGTAGTACGGGCCATGCCCAACACTCCGGCATTGGTACACTACGGCATGACCGGGCTTGCGGCAGGTCCCAACGCGACAGGTGATGATCTTCGTACGGCCCGAATTCTTTTTGAGGCAGTAGGCAAGGTAGAGATTGTGACCGAGCCGGAACTGGACGCGGTCACCGCGGTCAGCGGCAGTGGTCCTGCGTATGTATTTTACCTGGTCGAAAGCATGGTGGCAGCTGGTATGGCCGAAGGGCTTGAACGGGAGGTTGCACTGCGGCTGGCAGTACAAACCCTGGGTGGTGCCGCCAGGCTGCTGTCTGAGAGTGCTGATAGCCCGGAAGCACTGCGCGGCAGGGTGACGTCTAAAGGTGGAACTACTGCGGCAGCCATTGCTGTTTTCGATTCAAATGGCCTGGACAGGATTCTGCAGGATGGCGTTTCTGCGGCCGCCAGACGCGCTCGTGAACTTGCGGAAGAACTGGATGAATAATTCCGGACGCCTGGCGTCTTGTACAGGGAGCATATACATATGAAAAAAGACCGCGTTGTATCGGAGATGCTTGGAGAAGACAAAGCCCTGACTCCCAGTGATCTCTACAGCAAAGAATTTAAGACGAACCTGATGGGTGGTTATGACAAAGACGAGGTGGAACATTATCTGGAACGCGTCGCGGATGTGCTGGAATCATTGATAAAACAGAACCGCGAATTAAAGGAACGGAATACGGAACTGCGCCAGGAAGCAGAGACTTTTCATGAGATGGAAAGCTCCTTGCGCAATGCTTTGATTACGTCCCAGAAATTTCACGAGAATGTGCTGGACAATGCCCGGCGTGAAGCAGATGCCATGCTGGAAGAAGCTAAACTGGCCAAGGCACTGGCGATTACCAAGGCAAGCAAGCTTCCGGAGCTACTTCAGAGCGAAATCAATACACTGCGCGCCATGCGCGATCAATTGCGTGCGGAACTCCGAGTGGTCTTAAAAACGCATGTGGAGTTATTGGGGCAATTGGCGTTAGCAGAAGATTTGGAAATTGAACTGGCACGGCAAAGAGCAGCACATGGGGCAGATATCGATGATGGAGACGAGGATATAGAAGATGAGGATGATGTTATAGCTGATGATGTTTTGGTAAATAAAGCGGATGAAAATACTACGGCTGTAAACGTATCTTCGCAGATGAACAAAAAATCCGGACGACACGAGAACATGGATAAATTAACCCGTATGGTCACTCGTCCTTCAGGCTTGCCATTAAGGGATGATGATGATGATGAAGAGATTGTCGAAGGCAGCGCAGATAATTCTGACTTGGAAGCCACGGATGATTCAAATTTTAATGACGATCAAGAGGTAAAGGATTCACGATGATCACATTATGCATTTTACTGGGTTCTTTGTTTCCCACCGCGTCAACACTTTCTTTTGACGAGTTCACGACTCAGTTCGAAGAAAAGCGAAAAGATGTCCACGTTGTTGAAGCACGGTACAGACAGTCAGACATGTACCCTGGTGAAGTAATGGAATCCACAAAAAACTTGCTGTATATTCGTCCACGCAGGTTGGTATTGTGGGATGAGGAGTCCACACAACTTGTTGATGATAATCGCTTTTACGAATATGAACCTCTGGTACGGCAATTGGAAATTACCGACTTCGAGGAGAACCCCCTGGCAGATATTATTTTCGCAGCATTTGATGAATCGGTAGACCACCTTGCCGAGACCTATGACCTGGCCACATTTACAGTATTGGATTATGATGAGGGAAGCCACGGGCTTCGCATTCGACCGCGCCCGGAAACCGGTGCAGCTGAGTATTTCCGTGAAGCTACCATTTATCTTCGAGATGAAGACTTTCTCCCGTACCGGATTTTAATCGAACACGATGCAGACACACAGCGTTTATTTGAAATTTATGATTACCGGGTGAACCATGAGTACGATCCCGAAGATACCCGCATTGCTGTGGCGCCGGGAACCCGAATCATCCTGAATAACCAGCCCATAGATACCGTGGGCGATGTAGAGCAGCGAATACCAGACCCTGTATACCCTTCTGGAAGCGACCAACAATCCGTCCTGGAAGTTCAGGAACTTGCTCCTCCGGAAGACAGCCCATGAAGCAGTTGCAACGAATTGTGCTGGCATCGGCATCACCACGCCGTCGCGCGCTTTTGTCAGCACTCGGTATTGAATTCGAGGTTATTCCCAGTCAGGCACCTGAGGTGGACGAGGGGGATGTACCGGAGGACATAGTCAAGAACAACGCAACAGTGAAATGTCGGGAAGTTGCACGTCGAATGGAAGATGCAACCCTTGTCATTGCCGCGGACACCCTGGTATTCCTGGACGCGCATGTATTGTCGAAACCACAGGATTTGCGCGAAGCAAAGCAGATGCTGCACATGCTGTCCGGCAACACACACCAGGTTATTACGGGCCTGGCAGTGCAATGTGTGGGTAACGGTGAAGTTATCACAGGCGCCGAAACCACCGATGTGTCTTTCCGACAATTGTCAGACGCTGAAATAGACCGTTTCATCGACATAGTACAGCCTATGGACCGCGCTGGCGCCTACACCGTAGATGGCCCGGGCAGTCTGATTGTGTCCCGTTATCATGGGTGTTACCAGAATGTACTGGGATTGCCCATTGTACGTCTTGACAGCCTGCTTCGGCGCATGGGCATATCTCTTTTCGATCACATCCGAACCGAGCATGCCGTATTTTTATAATACGCATTCAGGCTGGAAAGCATCATTCATTGGCTTAGCCGCTTGGGCGACAGCCAATGATAAAAAATCCGTATTCCATGACAGATTTTACAATCATGATTAATCTAGACTGAACCCGGTCTGGACACAAAATTTGACATAGACCGTTGAGAATTGGTATAGTTTCCGCCGTTGCAACAAAGTAATATTTGTTGCTTCTTTTTTTGCGGCCCCATCGTCTAGCTTGGCCTAGGACACCGCCCTTTCACGGCGGCGACACGGGTTCAAATCCCGTTGGGGCTGCCATTTTTTTATTTTACCTGCCACCATCTGTAAGCGTCGGGCGATTATGCTTGTCCTGTATCCACGTTGTATATTAGTGGGAACATCAATACCAACATACAACCTTATGGACATTAATTCATGAGTCAAAGCCCAGTCGATGACCAACTCAACCCTATCCGGGTTTATGCTCAAAAAGAAAACCTGGATGCAGAACATGTCACACAAGTTACTCGCTGCGCACTAATATTGTTCGATCTCTTTCAAAAACGATTAAATCTCCATCCCGCCGACAGGATTTTATTGGAAGCAGCCGCTTTAATGCACGATATTGGACAAAAGGAATCTTTTTCCGGGCACCATAAAATTGCACAGCGCTTCATCCTTGACTCCACACTTTTTGAAGAATTCCCCAAGCAGGACAAGCAAATTATTTCCTGTGTAGCAAGGTATCACAGAAAGGGTATGCCAAAAAGTGATCATCCCATTTATTGTGATTTAGATGAATCAAGCCAATCAATTGTGAGACGATTGGCTGGTTTACTCCGGGTAGCAGATGGACTGGATCGTACCCATGATTCCTCTGTGCAAGACATCCAGTTTACTGAAGATGACGAAAAAATTCAGTTATTTATATATTTTAATAACAACAACCCCACCAATATACATGGTGCATTACGAAAATATGATTTGTTGGAATCTGAACTGGAGAAGCCGGTACAGTTTATCACTCAATAATTCATACCATTGATAAATCATGTTTTTTGCTGGTGGTTTTGGTGGATAAGGTTTATATATGAAAAAAAAAACACGCCCTCTTGCTGGATTCACTCTGATTGAGTTGTTGGTTGTAATCGCGATTATAGGTGTTTTGGCAGCTATCTTATTACCTGCATTAAGTCGCGCATTAGAGGCAGCACGGCGTGCCTCTTGTACTAACAATCTGCGGCAATTATGGCTGGCTATCGAACTATACAAGCTTGAAAACAAAGGTTATTACCCGGCACGACAAGACCCCTCTCCAGAAAACCCTTATTTATTTTTATGGATGGGTCGAGGGTTCAGAGAAATTCTTCAAGAGTATATACCAGGCGACAGCAAAAATCCCGGGGTGTTCTGGTGTCCTTCTGATCCACGTTCCATCAATCAATTTGACAGCACTTCCTATGCTTATTCCATGACTTTTTACCATTCTCCTGATCAGATTGACAATATAGCAACAATTGAACCCAACATTAATTTACGGACGCAATTTGCCTGGAATGGCGCGGTTCCCGAACGGGTTCTACCTGTACAGCCCCAAAACGAAAGTCGTCTAGTAAATCCTTCTAAAAAAATATTATTGGGTGAATGGTTTGCAAATCATGCGGCATTCAGTACGGACCAGGGATGGTTTGGAAAAGGTGGAAAACGACTATTTATATTTGCGGATGGCCACGCAGAATATCTGGAAAGCAATACGTTATTACCGGCAATAGATGGTTTACCGAATCCAACGTTAACAGTGGGAGGAATAAGCGGTAAAGATATTGATTGATTATAAGATACTATAAGAAATATATCTGAAAATAGAAAATACTATTCTTCATTTAACTGGTTGACAGTCTCTTCACCAGTACCTTCAATTTCCAATGATACCTCTTCATTGGTCACTTTTTTGTTGTCTGCTTCCTGTTGCGCTTTACGAATAACATCCAGTTCTTTTTCCGCAATATACAGCAGATATATAACAAACAATCCAGCACTACCATAGGACACAATAAACGTCGTAAATACGCCTACAATAACCGTTGTCGGTGCCAAATCAGCGCCTTGCCATTGCTGTAAAACCAGAATAAGCAAGACAAGTGTAGCCAAGCCAAAGCCAGCAATCATCCCTATTCGATGCGGTTCAAGTATCAAACGCCCCGGCCTCATAAGCCCAAAGCTGGGACGAAGCCGGGGACGCTTGGTATATTCTATTTTTTTAGCATTACGCTTCATTTAACAGTCAATGTGATAGCTTTGCATCCTGAATATTAAATAATATTGATCAAGTTCTGATAGGCATGATTACATTAACAAACAGGTCTTCTGGTGATTCAGTATATGGTTTAATGACGCCAGGGCATTGACCATCTTTTAATACCAATACTACTTTTTCACTGTCTATTCGACGAACTACTTCCCAGACAAAGTCAGGATTAAATGCTATCTCAACTTTTTCTCCATTATATTCTATTGGCATTTCTTCAACGTATTCACCAACATCCGGTGTAACTACTTTCAGCACAAGTTTTTCAGGAGATATTGCGAGACGTACTGTATTGAATTTGTCATTGGTCATGGTACGTGTGCGCCGAATAGCTTCTGCAAATACCGCTTTATCAATCAGAGCTTCTTTGTCATGCGTTTTTGGTATGACCATATCGTAATTTGGAAAGTTACCTTCAATCAACGCGGTAATCATGCGGGTATTGCCAAAAACAAATGCTGCCTGGCTTTGATCAATATAGATGTCGATAAGTTCTTCATCATCAAGTTGCCGTTCCATCTCATGTACCATCTTTGATGGGATGATAACTTTGGCCAGCGCTGTATCCGGAATTCCTTCCAATTCACGACCCAGACTCATACGCCGTCCATCGGTTGAAACAACGGTCAATTTGCCCTCTGCAAGCTCAAACAGGAGACCAGTAAGGTTATACCGTGCCTGATCGGTACAAATGGCGTGAGAAGTCCAGTAGAAGAGCTTTTTGAGTATACCCTGCTTTAAACTCAAGGGAACAATTTCATCGAATGAGCGCAACGGTGGGTATTCATCAGGAGATAAGCTGAAAAGACGGCTTTCGATCTTGCCACACGTCAGTTTTACAATATTATTTTCCAGAAGCTCCAAAACAATGTCTTGATCGGGAAGTTCATTCAATATGGATGAAATACGCTGTGCATTGAGCGTCATACTGCCTGGTGCATCCACCAGACAATCTACATTGCTTTCAATACTCACTTTCAAATCTGTGCCAACAATACGAATGGCAGCATTCGTTGTTTCAAACAGCAGATGGGTAAGAATTGGAATAGCAGATTTTAATGCAACAACGCTCTTGACGCGATTGACCGTGTCAAGGAAATCTTGCTTTGGAATGGTGATCTTCATTCAATGTGCTCCGTGTTGGTGAAAAACTTATTGATCATTAAATAAGATTATATATATAAAACAAGTAATAATCGTAGTAAGGGGTGTTAAAAAGTTAATAACCCCCATAAAACCTTTATTTGCAACCTATTGGACTGTGGAATTTCTGTGTATAAAATGTGCCTAATTATCCACTGTTTCCACAAAACAGAATAGTTTATATAAATTTAGCGCTGTTTTTGTTATTTCTTGTGGAAAACCAAGGGTATTTGTCCACAAAATTATAGTCTTGTTAAAGACTTTATTATAAGTTTATCCCCAAATGCTTCGTATGTAAATGGCATGTAAAAATAACTACCTTGTTGCTGTTCTGACGCGCAGAAAAAGTTATTAACAGGGTAAAAATGCACGTTTTTTAGCCATTTCAAATTAAAATATCTATTGAGTCCAGATTTGGAGAAGTGTTCCCTGGATGATAATTCATTGTAATAATGTAAAAATTAAATTGTTATAAGTACATATATATCAACAGGTTATGTAAATTATTCACTTATTGGTTTTCTGTGTTTTTGGTGTGTAAAGTCAATAAATTCAACAGGTTGACATCAAATAGAACAAGAGATTCATATACTATGAAAAGGACCAAAGAACAAGTTATCCACAAGTTATCCACATTTGCCCGTTTTTAAAGCCGATATATACCATCAAAATCCCTGTTTTACCGAGCAATATATCTTGTTTTCATCACAAACAGAATTGATTTTGAAAGTGATTCAAGTATGCTAGCAAAGCTGTGATTATAAAGCAAGCTGTGGTTTGTCAGCCTGACCCGTTGCCGAATTCAGGATTACAAATTGCTATAAAGTAGCGTCGCCCATACTGCTTTGATACAATGCTTTTAAAGATTGTATGCATTGTTACAATCCATGATTGTATGTCATTTTTAATCCAGGACTCAATTCTCTAGAGATATATAGTATGGGCTTGTTTTCAACTCAAATTCCGCTAAAAGTAATGGTGCCCCTGTGTCGCCAGATGGCAACCAGTGATAATGCGGGAATTCCCTTGTTGCAGACACTAAAAATGATGAGTACCCATACATCTCATCGAAGAGCGCGACAGGTGTTTGCTGACATGCACCATGTCATCAATACTGGGGGAACATTGTCAGAAGCTGCCAATGTGCAATCCAAGTATCTATCCAAGTACTTTATTGAATTACTTGCTGCCGGGGAAAAGGGGGGCAAGCTGGATATCATGCTGCGCGATCTGGCCAATTATTATGAAGACCGTTTGCGCATGCGCCGAGATATTGTCCTGGCTTTGTTTTATCCTGTTTTCATTTTATTGCCGATTGCCTATTTTTGTGGTACTTTCGCATTGCGGTTGGTGTCACGGTTGAATCTGGGGAGCGGTGCGACGTTTAATTTTAGTGATTATTTACATGATTACATGTTTTTTCAATTAAAAATGTTACTTTTTTTTGCGCTGATTTTTGGAGTCGTGGTAGTATGCTCCAGAATTGGCATTTTTCCCTGGATTTGGGGCTGGTTTACGACGCATCTGTGGCCGTTTGGACCAGTGACTCGAAAACTGGCTTTGTCCAGGTTTTTCCGAAGTATGGCGCTGTTGGTTGGGGCTGGAGTAGAAATTCGCAAATGTATTGAAAATGCAGCGGCAATAACCGCAAATCCTTATATTCAAAAGGATTTATTGCAATCTATTCCGTATGTTTCTCAGGGAAAAACGTTGGTGGAGGCGTTTTCGTCTTCCAGAACTTTAACACCTGTTGCACGTGAGATGTTGTTGGTGGGTGAGCAAAGTGGTGAGTTGGAAGTTTCTCTGTTGAAGGTATCCCAATATCATCATGAAGAAGCCACCCATGCAATTAAGCGAGCAGTTACCGTGATGGGTGTGGTTGTGATGCTCATAGTAGCATGCATTATTGGCTATTTTATTATCAGTTTTTATAGTCAACTGTACAGTAATATATTGAATTTTTGAGTATGTTTTAAGCTATTTTTGAATGTAGCGAGGAATAATAATGTCAGATTCCAAGCAGATGATGCAGCAAAACGAAGTTGATCGCACAAAATGGATATGGGTAGGTATCATAGGTCTGGTGGTGGTGATGACAGGCTTATTATATATCAGCTCGGACAGACGCCCCAGTGTCTCTTCGGTGCGAGCACAACATATACTAATCAGTTTTGATCGAAATGATCCGAATGATCGGGCTGCTGCGTTGGACTTGATCCAAGATATACGTCAGCGTATAAATAACGGTGAAAGTTTTCGCCGGCTGGCACGCAGGTATTCAGAGGATCCATTTAGTGCCTCGCGGGGTGGTGATTTGGGATTCCATCAAAAGGGGAGTTTTGATGATGCATTCGAAGATTATGTGTGGAGCGCACCGGTCAATGTATTAAGTGATGTGGTTCAGTCAAGCCATGGTTTTCATTTGATAATCGTATTGGATCGGTTCCTGACGGATGTAGACAGTTACGAAATGGAACTGGAAGAGCGGGTGCGCGAACAACAGGCCGAGTGATATCATTAATTAAATTGAGTAAAAAAAATGCCCCCGGCCAGGCAGCAGAAGATGTATAGTTCTTGGGATGTATACTTCTTGGCAAGTAGGGCATTAATTTAGTGTACTTAAAAAAACGGTGACCCGTTTTCAATCGGTTTTGCGATAGAATTTTTCCAGATTTCGACTTATCGTAGAATAATTTTCAAAACCGGAAAAAAAGATTCCCATTAAAAGTAGTATGAAGGACTCAAGAGTTGAAAGCGAGCCTTCTTGGGCAAGCACTGGCCGCTGTGTCAGCGTTCTGATATGTTTCATTAAATTATCTCCCACATCATATTTAGTAAACAACTTCATCATTCCTGGCAACCATTACCAGTTGCAGTATTTTTCAAATACATTCTAGATGCTATATAATAGGCATGTCCAATTTACCTTGTAATTTTCAATGTTCTTTCCGACCAGAGATGCTATTCGCCATAAATAATGTGAAAAATCACGCGTAATTGTCATTATGAATTAATTCAGGAGTTGCTCAGTGAACCCGTATGTCCCGATCACCGATGCCTTTTGCACGCACTTTCCGGGAATTACTCCCGAGGATATTGTATACAGTACACCTCCGTCACCGGAAATGGGAGACTTGGCTATTGCCATGTTCCCGCTTTCACGCAAGTTAAAGAATGCACCTGCAAACATAGCCAAGGAAGCAGTAGACAGCATTGAATTCGGTGACTTGGTGGATTCGGCGGCAACCGCAGGGCCCTATGTTAATTTGAAATTGAACCGACCAGTCGTCATTCGATCGGTAGTTGAGCACATATTACGCGAAAAAAATACCTATGGCTCCTGCAATTGTGGCGCTGGGCAGCGTGTGATCCTTGAACATACCAGCATTAATCCGAATGCAAGTCCGCATGTGGGGCGCGCACGAAATGCCATGATAGGCGACAGCCTGGCCCGTTTACTGCGTTTTCAGGGCCATGAAGTAGAGGTTCACTATTATGTGAATGATATGGGGCGTCAGATTGGCTTGCTGGTGTTGGTGGCAGAAGAGTTGGAGAATTTGAATTTTGATCAGATTCTGGCAGCGTATGTAGAGGCCAATCAACGTGCGGAACAGGACCCGGAATTTGCTGAAAAAGGCTATGATCTACTGGTTCGTATGGAAGAAGGAGACCCGGAAGTACAGCGGAAATTCACCGCTGTAACGGACTTGTGTCTTGAAGGGCAGTTGGCTGTTTTGGCGCGTCTCGGTACTTCTTATGATTGTTTTGACAAAGAATCAAAGTATGTACGTGATCCCAGGTTGGAACCGGTGTTGGCGGCATTGCGTGAAAAAGACGCAGTATTTATCGATGACGATGAACGTCTGGTTGTGGACCTCTCGAAGCTTGGATACCCGCATGAGCAGGGGCGGTACTTTGTGTTGATGCGTGCCAATGGCAGTTCAATGTATGGCTACCGTGATATCGCTTATTCCATTGATAAGGAAGCTTTAGGTGCGGATATCAACATGATGGTGCTTGGTGAAGACCACAAGTTGTACGCGCAACAAGTACAAATGATTTTGGATGTTGCGGGGCATTCCGCGCCAGAGCCGATTTATTATGCCTATATCTTGCTGAAAGACGGGAAGATGTCCACTAGACAGGGCAAGGTGGTGTTGCTTTCTGACTTTCTGGACCAGGCGGCTCAGTTGGCATCGGAACGAGTGGCAGAGCAGTGTCGGGATATCTCTGAGGAAGCGCGCAATGTTATCGCGGAACAGGTGGCGGTTGCCGCCATTCGATTCGCTGTATTGCGTGTCAGCCCCAACAAGAATGTCATTTTTGACATGGATGCCGCGCTTTCTTTCACAGGTGATACCGGACCTTATATCCAATATTCATGTGCCAGGATTCAATCTATATTGCGTAAAGCGGAAGTTGAAATTCCGGACATTCCCTCCAGTGATTTTCCGTTGGTTGAACAGGCAGAATGGCAGGTTACTGCTTGCCTGGCTGACTTCGAAAATGTATTGCAATTGGCCTATGAGCAGCGTAATGTTTCGGGCATTGGGGTATATGCGTTGGAGCTGGCACGTCAGTTCACAACGTTTTATCATGAATGTCCAGTTTTGTCGGCAGAAACACCAGCTCTCAGTGTAGCACGTTTACAGTTGTGTCGTGCCGTGTTACAGACCTTGAATAACGCACTGTACCTCCTGGGTGTAGAGATTCCTGAAAAGATGTAGCCGGAACCAATGCGTTCTGGAATAGAACAGATGGAAAAGTCTTTTTATGATTGAAATGGATTCGTATAAACAAACCATACGAGAGCTATCGGACCGTCTGGTTGAAGCGCAACGCCCCATTCGTATTCTGGACGCGATCAAATGGGACGCAGAGGTTCAGGAAGACTTTTTCAATAACAAATTTAAGAAGCTTCCCAAGGTTGACCGTGCGTATTATGAAGCCAGACCGCTGGATTTTGATCCGGTGGAGTACAGGCGACTTTTTCAGGAGTTAAGCCACGACATTCAGCGCATGTTGGGTCAATTTAATCCTGTGGGCGTGATCATGCGGCGCATGTGCCGGGAATATGAGATGGTGATACGCCTTCTCGAAGCCAGGGGTACTCCGGAATTCACCCGGATTTCCAGAGAGTTGTTTGGCAGTGCGACAGATGCATTTCATGCAGGTGACCCGAATCTGACCGACTTGGGAATCCTGATCGCAGAAGCACTGGACAATATCGATGCCAGTACGTTGCTTCAAAGTGAAGAAAAAAATATTCCAAGCGAAGAAGTTGTTGTGATATTGCAAGAACGACTGAATATATTTTTTCCCGATACAGAGACTCCTGTTATTGTTAAGCAGAGTGACGGTATTGTCGCGGATGCCGCTGCAGGCGCGGATTATCTTAAAATCAGAAGTGATATTCATTTTACCCGTCAGGACATACGCCTTCTGGAGATTCATGAAGGATGGGTGCATTTGGGTACTACGCTGAACGGTATGCGACAACCGGTATGTACATTTCTCAGTAAAGGTCCGCCTTCTTCAACTATCACGCAAGAAGGCCTGGCCATGCTCATGGAACTCATTGCCTTTGCGTCTTACCCGGCGCGTCTTCGTCGTCTGACAAACCGGGTTCGAGGAGTTGCCATGGCGGAGTCTGGTGCTAATTTTCTGGACGTCTTCCATTTCTTCCGGGAGCAATCATTCAGTGAGCAGGAAAGCTATATCAATACGGCCCGTATATATCGTGGGAGTACCCCGGATGGTGGACCGTTCACCAAGGATATCAGCTACACCAAGGGATTTATACTGGTATACAACTTCATACAGCTTGCAGTTCGCCGCGGCCTGGTAGACCGGGTTCCCTTGCTTTTTTGTGGTAAAACCAATTTGGAAGATATGCGTACCCTGTCCCATCTTGTGGAAGAAGGGCTGGTGGTACTCCCCAAATACTTGCCACCTCAGTTTGCCGATATGAGTGCGCTGGCTGCCTGGATGTGTTATTCCAACTTCTTGAACCAGCTTAATTTGCAACGTATCGAAGCGGACTACGCCAATATCTTGTAAGTGCAAATGGTGAGTTTATACATAGCTTTGGCTTGGCAAAAAAAATCCCGGGGCGTCGCTTTATTGCTACAACCCCGGGCAAGATATCGGTGCTATTACTCAAACACTATGTCACTTAAAAAAAAGTAATCGATTATGTTTGATTTTTTGGGACAAAAAAAGAGCCACTATCAATCAAGTTCAATATCGTAATTGAATTTCTGCTCTCCTTCGACGGTGGTTTTTACCAACCACTCGCCTTCTGGTGAAATCACACCTGAAGGTATGTTGATCGCATTATTTGCTTCAGCTGCATTTACCGTGACGATATACGCTTTGGCTTCTTTGGCGCGCAAGCGCAAATTGGAATCATAATAGGCACTGTATGCCCTGTTTGTACCTGAGGCATTCAAGTGAAAAATGATATCGACACCGCGCTCACCGAGTTGATTCGTCAGTCGCGGGTCCGGGTAGGGGCCGAATCCAGGAGCTACCCAGAGATCGTTACCGCACAGACACCCGATGGTTACTTCCTTGTGGTCAAAAGTTTTCAACTTTGAACCTGGACGGAAGTACTCCCTTTCCTTTTCGGTCGGGATGAGTTTTTCATGGGTGCCAATAACTTCACCATCATCTCCAAAGATACGTGCCTGTATGTACTCGATGTCGTCTGCGCGGCTGCCGGTGCCCACTATACCTACAGTATAGGAAACCCGGCATGCAGCAGCAATCTGGTCCCAGGCTTCCAATGTCCGGTTATCGCTGAAATCGTTGTTGATGCCCGTCAAACACATCTCTGGAAATACAATATAATCACAGTCGCTTTCTTGAATATGTTGCAAGATTCGCGGCAAGTTTTCGCTTTTGGAATGGCCTACCGTCATCTGAATACCACTAATGCGAACAGTTGCCATGCTGATGTTCTCCTTCCATTACCCGACTTTGTTAATAAAAGCAAAGCGTAGCACAACTTTAGATGCTTCGTCATCTTTTTGGTAGCAAAAGTTCCCTTTCTTTATATTGTTTTGTAAGTATCCTGTTTTGATTTCTCAAGGGTGACGTTTAGTCTCAGTGATTGTACCACGTAAATTATCACATGGTTATATATGTTGTGGTTTGAGTATACCTTGCTCCAATATGTCTGTGAGACGATAGCAGCGCGGACCATTGGCTCCTTCCCACACCACTTCTTCTCCTAGCCTTGCACCGAGCAGCGCCAACCCCATAGCGGATAGAACAGAAATCTTTCCATCAACTGCATTGCTTTGCGATGGAAACACCAGCGTACATTCAAGTTGATTGCCATTGCTGGAATCTTCCATCAACACTTTGCTGTGCATTGTCACAACATTTGTCGGCATGTTATCCGGGGTTACTACTTGTGCTGATTGTAATATCTTGTCCAGTTGTTTAATTCTGGGAGATTCTTTGCCGGTGGACTGTTCCATAAAAATGGCCAGATTCTTCTGAAGTCGTTCAAGGTCTGATGCTGTGAGCAAAACTGATTTCATTTCCATTGTTACACCTTCCTGAGAAGAGTTCACACCCCTCAGATGTAGAAACTGCCTTGTGGCGGAGCATGCACTTCTCTATTGGCCGGTCTTGTTTTTTTCCTGTTAAGTACCGGCAAATTATATGGTCTATTGCAATCAGAGATCGTAGTCTCCAGCTGCTTCAGGCTGATACAAGATATCCACAACCAGGTATTTCACCTGAGGAGTATCTGTGTTGACGCAAAAAGTGTCTCCAATCCGATACCCCAGCATGGCAGTGCCCAGAGGTTCCAGAATAGAAACATGCTCCGAGTCAGAGCGTGCATCTACCGGAAATACGAGTGTTCGTATCAGTTCTTGTTTATGATTGGTATCCAACAGACACACTTTAGAGTTCATCGTTATCAAATCCGGGGGAACGTCTTGCAAATCCACCATTTTCCCGCGTGAGAGTGCTGCTTCAAGCTCGTTAAGGTGCAGATCACCACCGTCATGTCCAAAGCGTCTGGCGACTGCTATCAGTTCTTTTAGGCGCTTGTCGTCGTAACGGCTGATATAGATTTCACGACTGCTTCTGCGTGTTCGAGGGCGTTTATTACGGTAAACATGATCTGTGTTGTTGTTATTCTGATGTAATAAATTTTTTGTTATATGCCCGGCCATATCTGCCAGCGGTTCCTGGTTGCCCATATGCGACCAATAGGCCATGAAAGCATCAATGTTGCCCTCGAGACTCAACGCGCTGTGTAATGGCGCGCTATTTTCTGTTTGTAGTTCGCCATGAATGCGGGTAAACAAAGAACCAACAAATTGCAGGTATTCACGATAAAGCACCGCGACACTGTCTTCCGGTTTCAACGCAAACGGAGTTTGCCCGCTGCCCCGATCATAGGTGAACAGCTGAAAAAAAAGCCGGTGTCTTTCAAAATGTATCAGGCGCAGTCGAATAAGAGCCTCAATAGCCTCTTCGGCAATCTTGACTGGCGATACCTGCTCACGACATTGTTCCAGTAACTGGCGTGCAATTTTGTCTGTCAGCTCACGGTATACGCCTTCTTTGTTTTGAAAAAAATTGTAGATTGTACCTACGGAGACCCCAGCTTCCAGCGCTATTTCTTCCGCGGTTGCCAAAGCATATTCTTTTTGCAGAAAAACACTCTCTGCTGCTTTCAACAACTCATTGCGTTTGCGTTGGCGGTCTTTGGCGCGACGTGCCATAGTAGATGGTTTGGTGATGGCCGGCATGCTTTATCCTATCCTATAACGTTAGACTTTGCAGAAAAAAGAATAAAAATTCATTTTATGATGTCTTATTCATATTATAGAATATGCATACCAAATATGCAACTCTCGCCAGGTGCTGTAGAAACTGTAATATGGGTAATGAAGTGGAGTAAGTAACCACAGGCTTGCCTATCCGCTCCTATATCCCGAAGGGATTACATCGCAATAGCGCGGGGTAAGGCCTCCGGCCGCCACCCCGGGATCAGGTGTCTCTCCAACACAGCACCCCGGAGGGTGTGCCAGCAAGACCTAACTATAATCCGCAGATTCTGCCAATGTACGTAGATTTTGGAGATGAATGAGTGGAATAGAGATATGCTATCCTCGGGGCCGCGATTGCTACATACACCGAATCTTTCACGCCTTCGTGTTCAAAATACCTCCCTCCGCCTAGATCCCCAACCGTCATTCTCGCGCAGGCGGGAAACCAGAAAAACAAATAACTAGCACATCAATGTTTACTATCCATTGCAAACTTTACACTCCTGTGGCAACACCAATGCGCAAACAACAGCTTGCCCGCGATTTTCTACTCGTTCTTCTGGATACACACCTGAGCGGTTATGAGGGAACAGGGTGGGTATGTCGGAATGGGAGGGCGAGATGGTGAGAGTGTGGAGATGAAGCACGGGAGTTATCTGCTGGCACGCCCTCCGGGGTGCTTTATAGGGGTGGTGCTTTACCCGGGGTGGCGGCCGGAGGCCTTACCCCGCGCTACAGCGATGCAATCCCTTCGGGATATCACTGAGTATGGAAGAGTTGTGCATGCGGAAATGGAAGCATTGTTGTCATGTGCATGCAACAATGTGGATTGTCGATGGGATACGCTTTATTGTAGTACTTTTCCATGCCATAATTGCGCGAAACATTTAATAGCTGCAGGGATAAAGCGTGTAGTTTATGTTGAGCCATATCCAAAAAGTAAAGCACTGCCCTTCCATGACGATTCTATTACCTTGGGGTTTCAAGATGACAACGAAAATCTGAACAAAGTAAGATTCGAACCATTCGTTGGTGTAGGACCACGTAATTTCTTAAATCTGTTTTCGATTGGAATTGGCAAGGGATATGAGATTCCGAGAAAGAAAGATGGACAAATATTGAAATGGGATCGCAAAAGTGCGAGACTACGTATGGAGATGAATCCATATTCTTATCTAGACCGTGAAACAGATGCTGTTAAAGAACTAGATGATTGCCTTAAGCGAAAGGGAGTGTTAACTAAAGATGCACAATAAAAAAAAAAGCAGTTGTTGTTATACAAGTAGCATCAAAACCAGAAAATTTTTCTCAATATGTTGCTAAAGCAGAATTAATCATGAATAGTTGGCCAAGCTGGAAAAGAGCCACCAGGGCCACTAGCTACCCACGCTATATAGTAGAATCGTCTAATAAATAATTAAAAAAGCGCCTGTTTGGGTGTGAACGCTATCGGGCATATTGTTCAAGATCACTATATAATTGCAGAGAGCAAATCTTAGTTATCTGCTATCTGTTATTTTAGTGGTGTCTGGTGTCTCCATGTCTTCCCGGGGTGTTTTTGCGATCAATGCTTTGACAGGAGCAAAGGTCTCTAAGATGCGCTGATAATCGGGATCGTCTGTGCTGGCAAAAACGGCTTCCCCACATAATTCTGTGCCGCCAGCAGCTTTTGCCAGGGGAGCCAGTAGAAAACTGTTGTGCTCCGGACTGGTTATTCGGGTGAAGAACTCTCTGGGAATGGTGTCATGACATTGGTTGCATCGTTGGGCTGCCACTCCTGCAATAACTCGATCGAGGGTTTCCGGGTACATACGACGCAACCCCGGCAAATCCGGGTGTTTTGATTCAGGGGTACCGTAGTACGGCACGTTCAGGTCAATCCAGGTGAAAATGCGCCGCTTCTCATCGGGTGAAAGGTTGATACGGTCTTCACCTTGTTCATCTGGATGTCCTGAAATGATTAAATCGGTCAACATGCTTGCCGGAGAGCCCCATTCACCAGGTGCTACGTTTAAGATGAGCGATTCCATACCATTGTAAGTAGGAATCCAGCTTGTGTAAGGGCTTTCGCCCATCAAATGGGGTGGAAAACCGCCGATTTCCCAGTTTTCCGCACCAGTACCCCGTCGCACAAGCACATCGTAAGATACTGAAAAGAAGTCGGTGTGATCACCACTCAAGTCCACCCCAAGCGGTGCTTCATGCGCATTGTGGCAAGTGACACAATGGCGGTCCAATACAGGTTGTACTATGTGTGAATAACTGAAGCCGTGAACACCCCATTCGGGTTCTCTGAGGAAGGCTGGGGATCGTTCGCTGGCGGCAGCACGCATTGAGGAAATGGGAGGCGCGGCATAATTGCGGTCTGCATGACATCCAATGCAACTCTGACGTTCGCCGGGCATTAAATGGGTGAAGGTGCGCATTCGCTGCTGTGCGCGTCCTTCATGATCGATAGCCATAAAATAAATCGGCACTCCAGAAGGTGCTTTGAAATACGCGGAGCCATCTGCTTCGACTTGTGCATATCCCCATACTCTTTTAGGCGCATACGTCGCGCCACTGGATACGACCGGGAATTGAAAGCCAAAGGCCCGGCTGTCGACATGGGCCCAATAACTTTTTTCTACTTCCTGAACCACGGCAATTTCTGCGATGGAACCTCTGGATATTGCCGGTTCAAGTCCGACATAGACATCTTGCATGAATATATCGGCCCAACCAGTGCGACCTTCCAGAGTCATATCACGTAACCCTTCACTGGTGATATCCGATGTGAGCATGGAAGGCATGGTGGTGGCCCATTCCCTTTGTTTAATTGGGCGTGCTTGAAACCAGCCCAATTCGTCTTCAGACTCCAGAATGACCGTCCGTCCGCTCATATTAAAATCACGCAACTCCAACGTGCCATCGTTTGAACACAAAAAATAATCTGAATTGATTGGGTAGGGGCTTTCATACGGTCCACGAATCTGATTGCCATCACCTATATCCACCTGGCCGATGGTTACATCCGGAGTCAGGTTCAATATGGCTTCTTGCGCATTGCCACCGACGCGTGGGTCCACAATACCGATTGCGCCCCGGCAAGGGCCATTGTGGGCAGTCATTACACACATGATTTGATTGCTGCCAGGAATCACATGGGCTTCCATAAAAGTAGCCGGGCTTAAAATGCGATTGCCAAAAATACCTTCAAGGCCTGTTCCGTCTGGCCGCATAGCCCAAAGACTTTGAATCGGAATTGCGGGACGATCGACATATTCCCAGCGACTGTATAATATGCGACCATCTGGCATTACTGAGGGTGTGAAATCATTCAGGTAATTTGCGGAGATTCGAATTAAATTACTTCCATCAATATTGGAGCGGTACAATATTGGCGTAGATGTAATCCAGCAATAGGCATAGGCTGGTTTTCGATCTGACAGAAATACAATGTCGCCATCGGGCAACCAGGCGGCGTTAAAATTATTGGAATCATGATTTGTTACTTGGCGGAGGTTTGAACCATCTGCATTGATGCGGTACACCTGGAAATAGGTGTCCATGGTTCGCTTCCAGCTAAAGAGAATTTCTTGCGCGTCGTAGGACAAATCAATATCCAGTATTACACCCTCTGAGGCATCCACCAGCAGTGTTTTCTCTTGAGTTTCATCCGTCAGGTGGAAACGGTATATCCCGCCGCCTGGAGCGAGGCCCTCTTGATGATAGGAATAGACGTGGCTTGGGTGGACTGCCTGACGTTGCACTACAATCATTTCGTCAAATTCCAAGGTTCCATCATGTAAGGTTTGATGTAGTTTTTCGGAAAGGGCTACGGGAAGAATGATTTCTGATTCATTGCCCAAGAGCTTGTCTGGTGGTGAAATTGCGTACACCATAATCTCGGAGGCACCTGGGTTGGGGCCACCGAATGAGCCACTGAATACCATCTGGAGTTGATTTGTGTGTACGGGAAAATTCAGCGGAATACGCTGTGCGCCATGTCCATAATATAATGGTTGATCTGCTACAGGACTTTCATTTTCTGGAACGTATACACGGCAATGTCGCCAACTGTCTCCCCGGGTAAAACTTGTACGCCCGTAGTATACGAGTTCGACGATATCCTGGGGGGTATCCCAAGTAAATATCAATTCTGCACCTTCTGGATGCGTAGCCCCGTTGACAGCCCAGACCTTTCCTGCATCGTCGCGGCTATCTGCAGCAGGTATGATTTCATTGGCTACGTTTTGTGCCACATAGGCCTCACTGAATTCTGAAGTTGCAATTACCGTTGCCTGGAGTGCCAGGTTTTCTGGAAGATCGTTTGCATTTACTGGCAGGCTCAATTGGCCAACAGCCAAGAGTAAAATGCTGCATAACTTGAAATACACACTGCAAACCAAAGTACCTTTCGGTGACTGCATGTAGCCTGAATTCATGGCGGAACAAAGATTCATCTTTGGTGGTTGCATTTTTACCTACCCTTATGCGCTCAGTGAGAATATTGTTGTTGGTGATCATCTGTAATCTTATACTCGAAATTATCACATATCAACACCATGACAGGTATGTTTCAACATGTATATATAGATACTTCATGTTCTTGTGCAGAAGCCACGCTCCTGGAGTTATAATAAAGTTCCAACATCTGATACGTAATCACCGTGCTATCTAACAAATATATGATGGTGAGCGGGATTGTTGATAGACTTAAAAAACACCTATGATATACTGCTACTCGAATTTATATTATGTTGACCATAACTGTGATCATAAAGAGGTAAAGGGAGATATTTATGCGTTCAGAATCAATGGCATTCCTTCGTCGGTTATTGGAAACACCCAGTCCCTCCGGCTTTGAGTCGCCCATACAGGAATTGTGCCGAGAGTACATGACGCCGTATGTGGAAGAAATATACAAGGATGTTCATGGCAACCAATATCATGTGCTGAATAAGAAAGCCGAGCTGCGGGTCATGTTGGCAGGGCATGTGGACGAGATTGGCCTGATGGTAAATACAATTGACGATAATGGGTTTATCGGTTTTGTGCCTATCGGCGGGGTGGATGTGCTGACCTTGCCGGGGCAGCGGGTGATAGTGCATGGTGCTGCCGGTCCGGTTCAGGGCGTCATTGGCCGCAAAGCGATTCATCTAACGCCTGCCGAGGACCGCAAGAAGCCCATGGAAATGCATGAGATGTGGGTGGATATTGGTGTGAAAGACCGCGATGAAGCCATGTCTCTGGTAGCGGTTGCTGATCCCATCACACTGGATGTCGGCTATCGTGAGTTGCGCAATAACCGGGTCGTGGCCCGGGGCCTGGATGACCGAATCGGCGCATTTGTCTGTATGGAAGCGGTACGGTTATTGGCGGAGACAGCGTTGGAGGTGGCCGTGTATTGTGTTACCACCGTTCAGGAAGAAATCGGGCTGCGTGGCGCGACGACCAGTGCGTATGGGTGCAATCCGCATGCGGGTATTGCCGTTGATGTTGCCTGGGCCACGGACCATCCAAATGGCGAAGGCGAGCGGTATGGCAAGACCGCGCTGGATGCCGGACCCATTATTGGGCGCGGCCCCAATGTGAATCCGGCGGTATATCAGGGGCTGATGGAAGCCGCGAAGGAAGAAGACATACCGGTGCAACCTTTTGCAAAGCCCAGGGGTACTGGTACCGATGCCAATGCCATGCAATTGAGTCGTGGCGGTGTGGCCACAGCCGTGGTGGGTATTCCCAACCGTTACATGCATACCCCTGTGGAAGTCGTATCGCTTATGGACGTGCAGCAGGCTGCTACGCTCATTGCCCGCTGGATACGGAATCTCAAGCAGGATACGTCATTCATTCCTTGATATCATGTTAAAAAAATACGTTTGGTGTTTACAACGCGCCACCGGAGTTATGCACTGTCTTCCTGGCTGTCCGGATTTATCGTGGGCATTTTGGCATCGGTTTCGTCTCGGAACTGCTGTAACATGGCTTTGAACTTTGCCGTATATTCCGGATGATTTGCGGCCAGGTTGTACTGTTCTACCGGATCGATTTCCAGGTTGTACAACTCGGCTTCACCCGATTCATAATTTTCAATATATTTCCATTTACCCTCACGTACGGCACCACTGGGGAATCCACCCTGGTTGCCGTAGTGGGGGTAATGCCAGTAAATCGCACCGCGATCAAATGCCTCCCCACGCAACAGAGGCGCAAAACTCTTGCCATCCAGATGCTGGTCTGGCATTGCGGGCAGATGAAGCATTTCAAGGATGGTGGGGTAGAAGTCGGTGCTGATGATCGGTTTGTCGGAAATAGCACCTTCTTCAGTCACCCCAGGCCATTTCACGATCAGCGGTACGCGGATACCTCCTTCATATATCCAGCCCTTCCCGGCTCGCATCGGCAAGTTGGTCGTCGGATGGCCTTCCGAAGTTGAGAGGCCCCCATTGTCTGAAAAGAAATAGATGATAGTATCTTCTTCCAGACCTGATTCCCGGATTTGATCCAGTACCTTACCGACCGCAGAATCCAGCGTTTCTACCATTCCGGCATAGATGGCATGATCTTGGGTCAAGCGTACTCTGCGATCACCTTCTTCACCCCAGAGGGCTTCCAGTTGCATGGAAGCGCGTTTGGCTTCGTACTTTGCTTCCAGGTCATCCCGTGTCATCAAGGGGGTATGCACCGAATAAAATGAAAGATAGGCCAGAAATGGCGTATCTGTTTCTTTGCATTGCGCGATGAATTGTGCCGTTTCTTCTGCCAGTCGATCCGGCAGGTGCTCACCAGCCGGGCCATCCTCTAACCGGGGATTGCCATAAGGTGAGAAGTACTGGTTGCCACCATATGGACCACCGCGTTCATGGCCCCCTTTGTTGATGTCAAAACCATGGTCCTCCGGCCAGAAACCGGGTTCGGGGCCCAAATGCCACTTGCCTGCGAAGAAAGTACGGTACCCGGCATCTTTCAGTGCATCTGCCAGGGTGATCTCGCCAGCAGGAAGATGATCTACATAATGGGCTGGGAGCAAGGGTTTGTGACGTGTCCAATGATTCTCGACAGTGTCGGGCTGCGGTGCGCCAAAATAATCGGTGGTATCCAGGCGCGCTGGATATTTTCCGGTCATGATACTGGCACGGGTGGGTGAGCAGACCTGAGAAGCAGTGTAGGCGCTGGTAAAGCGTATGCCTTCCGTGGCAAGACGGTCCAGGTTGGGTGTTTCATGAAAAGTGCTTCCGTAGCACCCCAAATCCATCCAGCCCAAATCGTCGGCCAGAATAAAAATGACATTGGGTTTACGAGCGGCATGTGCTTTGCCAGTTGTAATGCTTGTTCCGATACCGGTAAGTGCTACAGATGTTGCCAGTCCTGAAAATTTCAAGAAGTCGCGACGTGTCATCATGTGAAGCTTCCCCGTTATTATAAATTCTGCTGAAGAACATTTGACTTGTCATGGTCATTATTGCCTCTGAACAGTTATTACTGTAAATGCACCCAATAGCTGAACGCAACCTGTCAGATAAAAAAGTATCTCTTGTTTGTATTAAAAAAACAGCCCCAGATAAAACAGGGGCTGTTGTGAAACAAGATATAAATAGTATAAGAATAGAGGCGTACGGGTTTAGAAACCTAGTTCCTGTATTTGCTCCATTTGGCGGTCGCTGTAGTTATCGGTGGTGTTGTGAATATTCTCGCGTGCGTATCCACCAGTACGACTCAACGCGGAACCACCTTGTTGGGGCATGCTTTCGCGTACACCAGCACCGGTCATGTATTGACCCATAGGGGATAAACCGGTGCCCGGAGGAGCACCTGGAGCTGCACCTGGTTGGAGCACTTGCTGACCAGGATGTGCCAAATAGCCATTTTGGTTGTTGTAGATAAAAAGCTCACCTGATTCGGTTCGAGGTGGTGAACTCAGGTATTGCGGTACCAAGTCGTCCAGTGAATTGGGATAAAATCCTGTTGCCGTGCCGTACTGGTTGATGGCCTGTTGGATTTTTTCCAGGGTTTGCATGTCGGATGCTGGTATCCCTGCTGTTGGTGTTGCTTGCTGGCGTTGTAATTGCCGCGTCATTTCTTCTGCCTGCTTGCCTTGCAACTCACCTTGAATGGCAGACGACATCAGAACATCGAGACCGCATCCAGACAACACGATACTGAGGAAACCAACGCCGAGTACTCTTTTCATGGTTTTCACCTCCAAGATTGATATGAAAGAATTGTACCATGTTATTATCGAGTATTGTGACATAAAGTTGACAGGCAACATAATAATGAATTATCATTACCGAACAAGATTGAGAAATCATTATCGAATAGAAACCTTTGGAGGAAAATTTATGGTGTTCCGTTTATTTGCAGGTGTATTCGCCTTGGCCGCAACTATCAGTCTTATGGGGTGCCCCACGCCCCCACCTCACCACGATCATCCTGAGCTTGAAGGTGATTGGCAACGTCGTAGTCCCGAAAATGCACATCAATGGGAAGAGGAACAGATTCATTTTGAAGAAGGGGAGTCACACGACTCCGGTGTGGTTCATTATTTTGGTCCCTTTGGTGGGCCCAATGCCATGTTGGACAGCAAGCATGAAGAGGTTCCCTTGTATCCGGTTTTCAGTGGTACCTATGAGATAGATGAATCTGCCGATCCTCACACGATAGATTTTAACTGGACCAATTACTGGCCGGATGAGGATGAAGATACAGAATTTGTACCTTTCACGCAAAAAGGTATATGGGAAGCGATGATTGATGATCATGGAGATCACAGTCATGATCTGCTGTATATCAATTTTGGTGATTCGAATACGTACCCAGAAGATTTCCTTGACGAAACACATGGGCAGGAAATCAAATTTGAACGCATCGATGACCACCATGACCATGACTAAGATGCGTAAAGCACACCTTTGGGTGTCAGCTTTATAATATAGTGTTTTTCATAACCAGTCGATCTATTAGAAATGATCGGCTGGTTATACGTACTTTTATAATGTGTTTATCAACTTGGTTATGAGAAAAGGAATTGTATTATGCATATCAAGCGTATAACTTCATTACGGCCTCAGCAAGCCAATATCCGTCAGAATCTTGAGGTAGTATTATTGTTTCTCGATGTAATTCACTCAATTATCGCTATTATCAATAAAACACCAATTGACGATGATCATGACCACGATCATGATCATACGCACTAATTTTGGTGAAGAATCAGCTAAAGAACTTGACACAACCTTTATTTACTATATTTTACTATATTTTACAATAACCGCAATGATGTTATAACTGAATTTGGAGAATGCGGTAATGAAACCTATGCGGACCGGGCAAATTTTTGCCTTATTAATCGCACTACTGCTGGCTTTTGTGCAGTCCACTCCAGCCCAGCAATCACAAAATGACATAGAAGAGCTTCGCCAGACGATTCAGGTGCTCCAGGAGCAAATGCAGCTGATGCAGGAATCGTACAATGATGAAATACGTAAACTGCATAGCGATATAGAGTATTTGAAGCAGGAACGTCCGGTAACAGATGCGGAACTGGAACGTGAATTCGCTGAAGCTCTTCGTGATGACACGCCAGAAGAACCACAACTTACCTTGGTGGATACACTTCGTCAGGGCGGTCGTATCAGCTTGAGTAACTACCTTGATATATCGGCGAATGTTGACATGGTTGGGCGATTACACAGCAACTCGCTGCGTCGTGATCGTGAATATCTCGATGTTCGTCATGTGGAATTGGGGCTTTCCGGTGCTGTAGACCCTTATGGTCGCTTTGTCATGTATATTGGCATGCACCCCGGTCATGGGCATGACCATGAAGACGATCATGATCATGATCATGGTGCGTTTGCTTTTCCCAGTTATCGGAATCCTGGTGTAAATGCATTGGCAGGTAGCCTGGACCGGTTATTAAACTGGTATTGGGACAACCGGTATTGGCATCCTCGGGAGCATGAGCATGAGGAATGGGAACTGGATGTAGAAGAAGCCTATTTCCTGATGGACAAGCTTCCAGGAAACCTTCAGTTGAAGGTCGGTAAGTTTCGGGCGGCTTTGGGAAAAGCTAATTTGGAGCACCTTCATGCCCTTTCCTGGACCGATTACCCGCTGGTGATCAAAAATAATTTTGGGAATGAAGGTTTGATGGGGATTGGCGCTTCTCTGAGCTGGCTGGTTCCCAATCCGGCAGATCATTATCTGTTATTAACATATGAAGCTTTTAAGAATGACAATCCTGCTGTATTTGCGGGAGATGATGCTACCGACCTTGTGCATTTGTTGAATCTGAAGAGTTTCTGGGATTTTGATGATCAGCACACCGTGGAGCTGGGCTTAACCGGTGCCTGGGGTCCAAACGACAGCCGGCATGGCAGCAATGCAACGTGGTTGCAGGCCGTAGACCTGACCTACCGTTGGCGTCCCCTGGATGCAGGTCTGTACCGTTCGTTCATGTGGCAGACCGAGGCAATCTTTGTACAAAAAGATAATGATTGGGGCGACAAGATAAGCAGCTATGGTTGGTTTACTGGCGCGGAATACCAGTTTGCCCGTCGCTGGTCGGTAGGAGCACGGTATGATTTCGCGCAATGGCCAGATGATGACCGTTTTCGTGAGCATAATTACCAGGTCTTCACCACCTTCCGTCAGAGTGAATTTGCCTACTGGCGCCTGGGATATCGTCATCGTGATCCGAATTTCGGTTCCAAGTACAATGATCATGAATTGTTCCTGCAACTGAATGTTTCTGTAGGCGCCCATGGCGCACATCGTTATTAGAAAGCAGGAGGATAAACAGCATGTTTTCGATTCATTGTTTACGACAATTTCCCTACTCAATACTGCTTGTTGGTCTGGTTTTATTTGCATTGCCTGTCCATGCCCAACTCCGTATTGTGACCACTACAACAGACCTTAAATCACTAGCCGAGTATGTCGGTGGGGATTTGGTTACGGTTTCGTCTATTGGTACCGGACGAGAAGATGTTCACTTGCTAGCGGCGAAGCCGAGTTTTATGGTGCAGGCCAACCGTGCGGACCTCTGGATTCGCCAGGGGCTTGAACTTGAGATTGGCTTTGAACCCCTGGTACTTGAAGGTGCCCGTAATCCGGACATTCACCTGGGGCGTCGTGGTCATCTTGATGTGTCGGCTGGCATTCAGGTACGGGATGTCCCAACTGTTCCTGTAGACCGTTCTTTGGGTGATGTACACCCGATGGGTGACCCGCATTACCATTCGGACCCTTTCAACAGTCGCATCGTGGTAAGGAATATCCGTGACAGACTGATTGAACTGGACCCGGGCAATGCCGCAACGTATAATGCCAATTACGATGCCTACCTGGATACATTGGCGCGGGCAATGTTTGGTGATGCCGCTGTTGATGCCATTGGTGAGGCACAACTCTGGGTCCATAAGAACAATGGTACCCTGGAAAATTTACTTTCTGAACGAGGTATTTCTCCCTCCGGTTGGTATGGTATGATGAAGCCGTTTGAAGGCATACGCATCGTCACCTACCACCGAAGCTGGGGCTATTTTGCCGACCGCTTCGGATTGGATATAATAGACCAGCTTGAGCCCAAGCCTGGCATTCCACCGACTTCCCGGCATCTGGTGCATTTAACGAGCCGTATGGAAGCTCTGGATGTGCCTGTTATCCTGATGGAACCGTTTTACAGTCGGCGTGCGCCTGATCTCATAGCCACTCGAACAGGTGCGCAGGTGATTCAAGTAGGCAACATGGTTGGGTCTGAACCAGAAGCAACCGATTACATTGGGATGATTGACAACATTGTGCGTCGCATTTCAGAAGTTCTGGCAAAAGTAAGCAGGTAATATTTTACAACTGTGGATTTTTAATGTCTGAAAAATCAAACGCAGTACCCATGAAGAATGCACATCAACACGATACAGTCACTACGGCGGCTGTATCGTGTTCCCACGTATGTCTGGGTTATAACGGTGAATGGGTGCTGGAAAATGTGAACCTGGATATCCCTGAAGGCACTTTCATACCTTTTGTGGGGCCCAATGGTGGTGGTAAGACCACCTTGTTACGGGGCATATTGGGCTTGCTGCAACCGGAATGTGGCCATATAACGTATGGACGTCCGGACTTGCAATTGGGTTATGTTCCCCAGCAGAAATCTATCGATCCGCTGTTTCCTATCAGTGTCGAGCAGATCGTGACTATGGGATTCTACCGCAAGCTTGGGTGGTGGCGTAGGCCGAGTAAAGTGCAGAAAGACACTGTAGCGGAAATTCTGGCGGAGGTAGGTTTATCGGGGCATGCAAACAAAAATTACCGAGACCTCTCTGGGGGTATGAAGCAGAAAGCGTTGATTGCGCGGGCGCTGGTGTCGGGTGCTGATGTGTTGATTCTTGATGAACCGACTTCCGAGCTGGACGCGCCTTCCGAGCGCGAAGTGATTGGCCACTTGTTTCGCCTGTGCCATGAAATGGGTAAAACGATCCTGATTGCCTGTCATGGCATTCAACTGGCCGTAACCTTGTCTGATCATGTGTGCCTGGTGGAAAAAGGGCAGGCCCGCATTGTCGATACCAAGCAGGCGCGGCAATACACTTCAATGGACTTACATGTAGAGAGCGTGCCGGTGGCAGAGCGCGCCTCAGACACCTCTCCGTTGGCCAGGCAAATTCATGATTGATAATATCACCGTTCTATTAGATGTATTTCCCTATGCAATCGGCGGTGGTCTTATCATCGCTGCTGTGTGTGCCGCATTGGGCGTGTTTGTAGTATTGAAGCGTGTGGTGTTCATCGGTATCGCGCTGTCACAAGCAGCGGCTGCCGGCATCGCCATTTCTTTTGTATTCCACCTACCACCAATGTTGGGCGCCGGGCTTCTGAGTATGTTGACCGTCACCTTGTTGGCGTATCCCTATGAATCCAGGCGGGTGCCCCGAGATGCTGTACTCGGTGCGGTATTTGTTTTCGCTTCCGCGTTAAGTATTCTGATTGTCTCAAAAAGTGGATTCGGGCTAACCGAAGTACAATCCTTGCTTTATGGTGACTTAATTGTCACGAGCGAACGGGATTTCTGGGTTATCGTCTATACGCTGGGTCCGGTTATTGCCTGCTTCCTCATTTTTTTACGGCCAATCCTCTTCACCTTCCTGGACCGTGATCAGGCGCGGGTAATGGGACTCCGGGCGGGTGTTTGGGAATTGGTATTCTTCTACCTGCTTGGCATTGCCACCTCCGGTTCCTCTAAAGTTGGTGGTTCGCTGCTGGTGTTTTGTTACCTGACCATACCAGCCATGATTGGGCTGTTGTTGAGCAACCGGCTTTGGAAGGTAATGGTGCTCAGTGTTGTCATTGCTTGCTTTGCAACGTTGTCGGGACTGTATATTTCATACGAGTATGACCTGCCAACAAACCAGACCATCATTGTTTTGCATACCGCCCTTTTGGTACTTGCATCGGTCTACCGAATAACCATTCCCCTTGTATTGCGTATTCGACACCATATCAAAGAACGGCGTATTCATGGTGAAGAGTCCTGAAACGGTTCTGAATTGACGTATGGTTGCAGTCGATCTGTTTCAATGCACCTGATGTTGAGTCTCTTTCCCATTATTTTCTGAATCAAAAACAGCACGCATTTGACTTATTGCAATTACGGATAGGCACCAATCAACTCTGACTTCAGTAAGCACTATATATGGGAACGGTGTTTAAAATCTTTATTGCAAGCTATACCGCAATATATGGTGTCTCTTCTGCTTGGTTTTGAAAATAGCTACCACAATAAGAGGTAAAATATTTTCTTAAAAACTTGAAAAGCACAATATATTGTGCTACGATTTAGTTTGGCATCTGTGGCGAATTTAATGTTTGTGGTACTTGATGCATCTTTAATTAGCCCTGAAGCGCATCTGAATTATTGTACCCAAATGACACAATGGTACACACTGCGCCTATCACGTAATAATGTCACAGATGCTCCCCGCAACATCCGGGCGACAGGTTCCCAAGGCCTGTCGCCCAAATTTACCAGACCAGTTTTTTATTGCTTTCATTGCTGAGGTCTGTTGTGACTTAGTCGTCAATCTCGTGTGGCGTAGGTGCCACAGCATTGTGATTGGTACAGAAATATCTCCGTTGGCTCACCCATTATTGAGCAGGTTTCTTTGCATCTTCAGCCATATCGTCAGGCTCAATGTGTACCAATACATTTCGAATCCTTGGGTCTTCTTCTCGTATAGCGTCCTTTACCTGGTGTGCGACTTCGTGCCCGTCTCGTACACTCATCATGCCGTCAACCAGCACATGTAAGTCAACATAATAATCAAAGCCCATTTTGCGTACCAGGCAAACATCGGTGCCACTGACACCTTGTACTTTGTCTGCTGTCTCGCGCACGGTTTTCTCCATGGTCGGTGGTGGCGCCGTGTCCATAATTTCTCCTAACGCAGGCAAGAGCAACCGGGTGCCGTTGTATGCGATAATGGCACAGGCAACAAGAGCAGCCCAATCGTCGGCGGTTTCATATCCTTCACCACCTACTACAGCAATGAGAATGCCGAAAAATGCTGCCAGAGAAGTTATGGCATCGCCGCGATGGTGCCAGGCATCGGTTTTTACAACAGAGCTTTGCATGGCATCACCGACACGTTTGACTAGATGATACATACTTTCTTTTAATAATATGACTATGATAATAACCGCCAGAGTAAGTGGGTGTGGAGCGACATCGACCGGATCAAGTATTCGGAGTAAACTGGCATAGGCCAGAAGGATTGCCGCGCCCAGCAGCCCCCCGGAGGCTACAATGGCTGCAATAGGTTCAGCTTTGCCGTGGCCATAGGGATGGTTCTCGTCTGGTTCTGCGGCGGCAATGGCCAATCCGCTGTATACTACCAGGCCATGAAAGATGTCAAGTAAGGACTCAACGGCGTCGGCTATCAGTGCGTAAGAATTGCCCAAAATACCGGCAGCACCTTTTATAACAGCAAGAAATGCATTGAGTGCAATGCCGAGGAACGTTATTTTTACCGCCTTGGGCATCATGAGTCTGTTGCCGTTGTTTGTGCTAGCACTATTTATCATATGAATTATATTACCTTGTTGTTACTATTATTTTAGGGCTTCAATTTTAACCTGCCGGGTGACACAGGTCAAACGTACCATCTCATTTTCCCGGTATCAGGGTATCGGTATTACTCATCATTGAATAACAATGCTCACGAAACAAATCATAATGTCCTCATGGTACACACCGGTGGAATAGGTGACTTTATTTTAACATGCCCGGCAATGGCATGTTTACCTTCCAGCACGACATTGACCTTGCTGGGGAATCGAGAACGTTTAGAGCTTGCGGTCGCGGGGGGGCTTGCCAGTGCTGCTTATTCATTGGAAGCTGTTGAATTTCATACCGTATTTACACAACCATCAACGCGGTTAAATGATTTCCT
>CAZIDP010000025.1:0-66364 GCA_964537975.1 uncultured Nitrospirales bacterium
AGGCGCCACAGGAAAGCGACTCTGTACTCAGTCAGGATATGCTGGACAGTCTGATAGCGGAAGCTGCTAGCGACGCCCCCAAGGAATCTGAGGAACAAGCGCAAGAGGCGCCACAGGAAAGCGACTCTGTACTCAGTCAGGATATGCTGGACAGTCTGATTGCGGAAGCTGCTAGTGATACCCCCAAGGAAACTGAGGAACAAGAAGTACTTGGTGAGAACCTGGAGCATGCCGAAGATGAATTAGATCAAAGCTTTATAGATCAACTTATTTCACAACAAACTTCAGAAAACCCTACCCTTGTCGAAGAGCCTACTGTGCCTGAACAAGATAGCCAGGAACCATCGACTACAGAGACAGAAAAAGCGGATACCTCTCCTGCCGACGCTAGTCCAATGCCATCATCAACAATTATGGACGATGATCTAGAATTGGATCAGTCGAATATTGACAACATTCTGGCAGCATTCCGTGGTGATGAAGGAAGCGAGAATGATGTTAAGGTAGAAAATGAGCAGGCAACTCCATCAGGTGAAATGGATAAAGAGTCGACTGACGATGAATTGATTCCCCAAGATTTACTGGATGAAATTTTGTCTCAAAAAAGTACTGAAACTGGCAAGATAACAGAAGAAAACAATGCCGCCGAAGCATCCTCAGAGACTGCTGCAGGACTCCTTTCCCAAAATGATTTGGATGCATTGTTAGAACAGGCTCGTATACGGGACAAAGAGCGATATCGTGAACGGCAACACTCCATGGAAGCCGCCCTGGCGAAGGCCTCACAACCAACACCAGAGATATCACCACCAGCAAAATTGAAGAAGTCCCTGGCCTGGAGGGCTTGGTTGCCATCTGAAACCGGTCGTTGGGTTGCCTCAATCGGAGCGGGACTTTTGACAGCAGGCATGATGTTTAGTTATCTTAACAAGAATCAAGACTATACACCCACTTGGGCGCAGGTATCGCATGAATCCGTAACAAGTCTTGAGTCTGCCATGCGTCGTGCGTCAACAGCACTTCAAAACGAAGCGTACCAGCTTGCATTCGATATCATATCGCCAGCCATAGAGCAGGCACCGCCCAGCCCATTACGCAATGATGCTGCATTTCTGGAATTGGAAGCAATAATATTTGGAATGGGACGTTCTCAAGGTTTACCTGGATATGAAGCAACCCATGCACGCATCGACAGATTGGTATCGCGCATACCAGACCATCCAAGAATTCCGGAGGTATTATATTGGAAGGCAAAACTGTATGAGTCAGACGGTATGCCCCTGGCAGCGCTGGATACCTATAAACAATTGATTGATTATTACCCTGAAGCACCTGGACTGGATGCAATACTCCATGATGCAGCGACATTATCCATCGAATTGAACAATCCGCTGACCGCGGCACGCTTTGCGCGTACGCTGTTGCAACATTTTCCAGCATCAACCTGGTCAGGGGAAGCCCGTTTATTGCTGGGTGATGCTTATGCGCTAGCGGGCAGTCCGGAAGATGCCCGCACCTTATTTGTTAGAACTGCCCAGGCAGAGCCATTTACTGATTTAGGCGCAGAAGCCTTTTTGCGTTTGGGCAAATTGTCATTTGAGCAGCAGCGCTACCGGGAGGCTATTCAACACCTGGAAAGCCGTCTGGCTGTAGCGACTAACACACGAAATACCGATGAAGCTTATCTGATGCTTGCCCAGGCCCATCGCCGTATCGGGAATCTGGAAGAAGCCCGCACCAATTTGAATTATCTCATGAATTTCTTCCCGGACTCATCGCATATTTCGACCGCCTATATTGAACTGAGCCGCGTATTGGATGCCATGGGCGCCCGACAAGATGCCATCAGAATAGCGCAACAAGCCACGCAACGATTTCCAACTTCCCCATTAATTCAGCGTAATCTAGGTGAATTGTATGGCCTTTCCGGTAATGCACTCGGCGCCGCAAACGCTTATGTTGCGGCTGATGCATCCGGGGCACAAGACCCGGCGTTGTTACTTAATGCTGCCCGTTATTATCGCGCAGCCGGATACACAGAGGATGCGTTCAGCACCTATCGAAATCTGAAACAACAATATCCATCATCCATACATACCCTTTCTGGGAGCGTTGAAGAAGCAAAACTGCTTTATGACACCGGACGAATCGAATCTGCTGTTAACCAATTAGAAGAATTGGCTGTTGCGACTGAAGGAAGCACCAACAGATTGGAAGTGGTTGAAGCATTAGGCGGCATGTATCTTGATCTCGGCATACATAGTCGGGCAGTCGAATTGGCACGTGATATCGCTACACTGACCGACTCACCAGATACACTCGTAAAAGCCGCTGAAATACTGTTGGAGTCTGGTTTAATTGATGAGGGTCTCAGTATTGCCGATCAGTTGCAGACCAGCCAGTTGTCCAACGCACAAAGATATCAACTTAAAAATACGGTAGGGCAAGCATTGTTACACGCTGAGCCTGAACGCGCAATGCAATCTTTCGAAGAAGCCTATCTGACCTATCCCGAAGCACGAACACAAGTGGGCAATCTGCTGCTGCTAAGGTCCTATCTTGGTGCAGACCGAACAGCCGCTGCACGTCGAATGGTCATGGAAACAGCAGCCCATGTACAGTCAAACCCTGTTGACATGCCCTATTTGATTGATGCGGCAACAGCCTGGGGAGATCACTTGTATTCACGTGGTGACTTCCGTGCCGCGGCTGATGCATTTGAGATGGTACTGGATGCTGTAGACCGTACCGATGGTACCGTCACAGGGACACAAACAGACCCACGTTGGGCACAATTTCAATTTGCGTGCGCGTTAATAGAACTGGATGAATTCAACAGAAGTCTCCCGATCCTGGAAGAAATAGCTGAATCAGATGCACCCTGGGCAAATGAGGCTGCAGTAAAAGCAGACTATACCCGCATTCAGATGCGGCTGCGTGGCACACCAATAACCACTGCCAACGCGGCAGGTTAATCTAATTAAGTGGACAAATCGCTTTATGCAATCACAATCATTACCCGATCGGGTTTTACATTATCTGGACCGACAGATTCACTGGTTTGAAGTATTACTTTCAGAACTGGCATCGCTGGATATAGCAATAAATTCAGAAACACTTGAGGATTGGGCAGTTCAGCATGATGTTTATATGAAACAGACGGAACATATTCTTCGTGAAAATACAACGCTTGTGCGTGAATGGAATCAGAGCAAGAATTTGCTAGAAGGGGATCGGGATGTCATTCGGGAAAAAGCACAGTATGCACATCAACTCCATCAGCTTGTTCAGCTAGCGTATGACGACGCATTGTTACGCATAGAAAAAGAAATGAAAGCTGGCGCAGAAGAATTGCAAAGTCTGAAGCATGGCGTTGGAGTTATGAAAAAGTATGGCAAGCAAAACGACACACAACCGGATTTCCTTGATCGAGACGCGTAAATCCATATCAATTTTTTTTGATCAAAGCGTATACATGCAAAACAAATAAATCATGCAAGAATTCACCACAGATATAGAAGCCCTGGCCCACGCTGTTCAGGTACTGACAAAAACAACTGAGTCCATGGAAGAGGCGTATCGACGTCTCGAATCACGTGTCTTGGAATTAGACCGTGAGTTGGAAGAGAAGAACCACGAGCTGGCAGTCACCTCAGAATACATAAGTAGTTTGCTGGAAAGTATGAATGATGGTGTCGTCGCGGTAAACATGGAAGATTGCATTGTTCGTTTCAACCGTGCAGCCACAACTATACTTGGGTACAGCAGTGACGAAGTGGTCGGGAAATCATTTGAATCCGTTTTTGATCGGACCTTTTTTGCCGGCAGAAAACTTCCCGCACAGTCCATGCGTGCAAAAAGTGGGCGGAGAGTACCTGTAAGTGAACGCGATTCACCTGTTACAGATGGTACCAATCGGCGCTTGGGCTGGGTAAAAACATTTCAGGATTTAAGTGAGCTGCATGCCCTGAGAGAACAACTCCGTCAGATGGACCGATTGGCAGCATTGGGTGAAATGGCCGCCACGGTCGCGCATGAAATCCGCAACCCCTTAGGGGGAATCCGGGGCTTTGCCTCTTTACTCGCACAAGACATACCCGAGTCGGACCCGAAAAGTCGCTTGGTAAGTAAAATTCTGATTGGTACCATGAATCTCGACAAGGTGGTTACTGGTCTGTTGGAATACACCCGGCCTGTTGAGCTATCGCTGCGTCCCGTTGGGTGCCTGGACATACTGCAAGGGGCACTCGGTTTCCTGGAGTATGATGCCGACAGGACGCCAGTGCATCTTTCTGTTTCGCCAATGTATCGTGTGCTGGCAGACCCAGATAAACTGCGCCAGGTTTTTCTGAACATATTGCTGAATGCAGTACAAAGCATCGAGAATTCCGGGCAGATCACCGTTGAAGCTGAAGTCGAAGAAACCGTCATACATGTGCATTTCACCGACACAGGTTCCGGCTTGTCTCCTGATCAGGAGGAAAATATGTTTTCGCCATTCTTCACGACGAAAGAAAAGGGCACCGGCTTGGGTCTGGCGATTTGCGCAAAAATCGTCGAAGGGCATGGTGGTCGCATTCAAGCAAAGAACAATACATCATGCCCTGGCACAATCATTACGACAATCTTACCGCGTTCCGAGTGAGATCATACCTTTACAACTTTGATCGATAATAGCGCTACACATTCATGGCCTGCATGGCTTCCCATTGTTCCAAGCCGATTTCCTTGATACGTGAATCAGGCCATTTCTCCAGATAACTGTATCCGGGGTGGCCACCCTGTTTATATGGGTCATTGCACTTGGCGTTGTAACAGCAAATCAAAGTCCAGCGAGAATTCTCACTCGTATTCATATCAGAAGCATGTAGCAGATTGCCATGGAAAAACAGGGCTGTGCCCGGTTCCATTTCACAATAGACCAGCTCCAAGCGCTTCAAGGCTTCTTCCACACGTTCCAAATCGGCGCCGGTCTGGTCCTTGTTGACACCTACCAACCCGTGCTCTATCCTGCCCATATGATGTGAGCCACGAATTACTTTCAGACATCCATTCTCTCTGGTCGCCCGGTCAACCGCAATCATGGCACTGGCCATGTAGGGAAACAGGCAACCATTGTTGTACCAATAACCATAATCCTGATGCCATTCCCAGGCACCACCGGTTCGCGGCTCTTTCAACATCATCTTGTGATGGTAATGGTATACTTCATCGCCCAGCATTTGCTCCATACGATCCACAATGCGGTGTGAGCGAACAATCGCAGTATAGATGTTCTTTTCTTCCAGTTCATTCCATAAGGTTAATTTTGTGGTTCCCCCTTTTGCATCACTTCGGTCCCAAGCCGCTTCCTGCATGGCCTTGTCCCGTTTGGAAATATTCAAAAGGAGCTCTACCTCTTCAGTATCCAGCAGGTTGGGTACAAACAAATAGCCATCTTGTTCCCAAGACTTCAATTCATCGGCAGTCAATATTGGATTATGCATGTCCTATCATCCTCTGGTGGCAACTCGTATAATTCATACTTAATTAAAGATAGCAAACATAATAAAATTATGCAAGATTCTATTTTGCTCGGATTTTCGGTTGCCCTGCCAGTTGATTTACAATGGATTACAGGATCAATAGTACGTTTTAATCTTGGATGCAATCTATACACTGAAAAGGGAAACCATGGCTTTTCGTTTATTTCGTCGTCTCAGGATTGCGCCTGGGTTAACACTTAATTTCAGTAAATCTGGTATGTCCATATCTGCCGGGCCACGTGGCGCCAAGGTGACGGTGGGGCCGCGTGGTATACGTCAGACGGTGGGGCTGCCCGGTACCGGGATACATTACTCCAAACATACCAGCTATTCCGGCAATCAACAGCGATCACAAGACTTGGCTGTGGCAAAGCAGCAACCTGATATGCCAACGCCTGAATCGTTATTGACTTTATCACTGGTGCGTCGGGCATTTACTTCATCAGAAGACCGTGCATTGATAGACGGGACACTGGCTGTACTCAATGGGGAGGATCTAAAAGCGCTGGACTGCTACGAAAAAGCTCCCAATCGTGCTGATGCTGGTTTTATGGGCGGAATCATATGCATGCGAAACGATGATTTTAAACGGGCACGGGATTTTCTGGATCGTGCTTACACACAGCGCGAGCATCTTGGCAGTTTTTTTAAGGAATATGGCCTTACTCTGGGTCTGGAAGTGTATTTAACCCCGGAGTTGCGTGTACCGATTGAGCCCAACGAAAAAGGTGTGCTCTTGCTTCTTACAGAGATATATCAGAAATACAAAATGTGGGATGCAGCCGTCACGTGTTTAAAACGCCTGATGATCATTGCACCGGGTGATTTAATTGTAAAACTATCCTCGGCTGAATTTTTTATTGAAGTGTATAAAGGCAATGAAGAAGCGTACCAACGTGTGTTGAATTTGACTGAAAGGATTGAAAATACGTCCGAGTTGCATGCCGCATTATTACTTTATAAAGCGCGGGCACTAAGTGGGTTGGGATTGTTCACCGCGGCCCGGGAAACACTGACGCAAACATTACGCCGTAAAAAGGGTCGTTCTCAAGAATTGTTACTTGCATTAACTTATGAGCGTGCATTGGTCTATGAGCATCTTGGCAGTCATCGTCAGGCACGCGGTGAGCTGGAAAAGATATACGCACAGAATCCGCAGTTCGAAGATGTCGCGAATAGACTTGGTCTGAAATAACCTGTATTACTGGCTATTTCAGACCAAGCATCAAAATCTAATGCTGCTCACTTCAACATACAAAACATTAGCATTAGAACAGTGAGACCAAAGTTGCGAATACGCGTGTCACGGGGAATTCACCGGGGAATCGTTGGAACTCTACATGACCATCCATATACAAGACATTTGAGCCACTAGGTACATGGTTGAACTCACCTGGAACTACACTGATGAGATCGAAAAGCACCGGAATGGTGGTTTGCGCCTGTGCAGCGGCACCAGGGTTATTGATATCTGTTATGAAGAAACGTTCTACCCCTTCCCGCAACCGTGGGACAGAGATAAATTCTCCATTCACATCACGATCGTAAGAAGCAGCCGGGTCCATAGCCACCTGGGCGAGCAAGGTATTGATTGCGGTAATGAAATCCGGACTAATCCAGGGGCCTATCGCTTGTAAAGGATTGGCAAGCTGGCTCACTCCCTGATCATTTGGATCGGCATCCGCTCCGGTCTCCGCCTGACCTGAAAGGTAGTCTTTGCCCGGACGTCCGCTAAGAGCCCAGGCCAGATATAAATAAGATTCGGCAGTAAATGCGCAGGGGTCAACTACTGCCCTGCCGCCAGCTTGCAATTCAGTCTGGTTATACCAGATGCCAGTGCCTTCAGCCAACACGTTATTACGCCCTGAATTGGAAGGACAGATGAGCACAGAAGGATCGGAGAGATAATCCGGGAATACAGATGGGCCATAAAATATGAATTCGGCATCGCCACCTTGTCCTGTTGGACTCCACGGATTCTTGTAAAAGCAGTCGCTCGTGTTCGGATCATTGGCATACGTTTCCGGGGCACCGGTGGTTGGCTGACCTGGTCCGGCTTTTGAGAGTTGATACGCCATCCGGTGTGCCATCGGCGGAAACATGCCGCCACGGTTTTCACTCGAATACATCTTGAGTGACAATCCAACCTGTTTCAGGTTGTTGGCGCAGGATGCTCGCCGGGCAGCTTCCCGGGCCCGTGCCAGTGCGGGTAACAATATGGCTGCCAGTATGCCGATAATGGCAATAACCACCAGTAATTCGATCAAGGTAAATCCACGATGCTTTGACATTGTCATTTCCTCCAGTAAAGATTAAACTTAAACACAGTACACGATTATAATAACCAGTGAAAATCGAAATATATTGGGAATCCAAATGTAGAATGGCGTACGTTAAATGCAGCTAAGGTAATGAAAGGAATGCGAATACAACGTTTCAATTGGCCCCCCATGAAGCGTCATCAGCAATTATTCCCTTTTGCCTACTTTATTTTACATGAAAATACATAATAATAAAAAATTTCAATCAGATACGGTGCTTTACCTTGAAAAATGAATAAGGAGCTCAGAAAGTGACTGGTTTCCAACATCAAAGTGTATTGGGTTATTTCTACAAAGCCATGATCCTCTGCCTGTTAGGTACAGGATGTAATGATGTAATGTTGAATACGACTGCGGTGTCAAGTGAAAGTGTTCAGGATGGCTATATTACCCCGTTGGAATGGCCTTCCGGCCTGCTGGAGTATGATGCTGCCCCCATCGATTTGCGTTATCTGAATCACAAACCGGCAGGAGTCAAGGGGCCGGTACGTGTTGCGGGTGATACATTGGTGTATGGGGATGGTACACATGCGCGATTCTGGGGGACCAATGTCGCGGCATATGCGCTTTTTTCTGAGGACGACAACGAAATTGAGAAGCAGGCCAGGCGCATAGCACAACTGGGGCATAACCTGGTTCGTATCCATCATCACGACTCAACACGTTGGGTTAATCCTACGGTGATAGATCAATCGCGGGGGGATTCCCGTCACCTCGATGAAGATGCCATGCAACGCCTGGACTATTTAATCCATTGTTTGCGCGAAGAAGGCGTGTATATATGGCTGGACCTGCACGTGGGACGCCAGATAAAGCCCGGTGACATTGTGTCTGAATGGGGTGAAATCCTTGGATATGAGGAGCTTGAGCGCCAGGATGGTTCTCTAGTCGGATTTAATTATTACAATGATGCCATCCGGGGACTGATGCAGGAATTCAATGAGCTATATTTGAGTCATGTCAACCAGTATACCGGATTGGCCTATAAAGAAGACCCCGCCATTGTAGGCTTGTTGATTACCAATGAGAATGACGTGACCAGCCATTTTGGGAATCTCATGCTACCGGACAAGAACAATCCGGTACATAATGCCCGCTTCGACGCTTCAGTACGTGCATTTTGTGAAGAAACCGGTTTGCCTTATCAGCAAACCTGGCGAACCTGGGAGCCCGGCCCAAGCAAGATATATCTGAACCATCAGGAAAATGTATTTAACAGTCATATGCTGTCGCACTTACGCGAATTGGGTGTAACGGCGCCCATAGCCACCACCAATCAATGGGGCAACAACAGCCTGTACTCATTGCCTGCCCTTACAGCAGGTGACATCATTGACGCGCATAGCTATGGTAATGAAGCTTTTCTGTCACGTTCCATACATGAAAGCGCTCATTTTGTTCATTGGATAGCTGCGGCCCAGGTGCATGGCATGCCCCTGACGGTTACAGAATGGAATGTGCCTTATCCCGCGAAAGATCGATTTACCGCACCAATGTTTGTGGCTGCTATCGCCAGTTTGCAGTCGTGGGACGCCATGATGCTATATAACTACACGCAGCAGGTTCTTACCAGACCTGAGCAGGTACATCAATGGTCAACCTGGATTGACCCCGCGATAACTGCTTTGATTCCTGCCGCAGCAATTGCCTATCGTGAAGGGCACATCAGCCCGGCCAAGGAAACCTATTGTCTGCAACTGGACAGAGAGCAGTTGTTTTATTCTGCTATCAATCCAGAAACTTCGCTGGCCATCCGAACCCTGACAGAACGAAGCAGAATCACCATTGGCTTGCCAGAAATAACTGAGTTGCCCTGGCTTAAAACGGTAGCACCAGACGCTGACGTTACAATCCTCACGGACCCGGAGCAACGGTTTGTAAGTCAAAGCCAAAGTTACATACTGTCCGACACCGGTGAATTATATCGGAACTGGGAAGCAGGCTATCATACCATTAACACAGAAAAGACCCAGGCTGCTGTTGGCAACATCGGTGGTCGAACCATCTTGCTGCAAGAGGTGGAAATCTATATCAGCACACCGCAAGCTGCAATCGTCGTGACCAGTCTGGATGGACAACCCATTCGAGCATCTCGCCGTATTCTCATTACTACTGTGGCCCAGGCCATTGCCCCGGATGAAAAACTGCCATTTCGTTCTGAACCAATAATTGGCACGCTAAAAATACATGCACAAAGTGGTCTTACACCTTTGGCATTGGTAGGCGAGCAGGGAGCGCAGCATCCGGTATCCTTTACCTATGAAGCCGAAAATTACATCCTCCATTTAGAAGAAGGTATGAAAACACACTGGTATTTGTTGGAATAATTTTATTGGGATACCGCTTTGATGCAGCACATCCTGGTGATGTTGACCTTCAATTCAATTTATGCTACCTTGATAGTGTACGTACATTAGAAATAAAACTTTTTAATTCAACTGGGGAACAGGGCAATGATTAATACTAATTTGAGCAGGCGTGGCTTCTTGGCAACATCAGGTATGGCGGCCTTGATGGCAGCAGGGTCACCTGCAATTCGGGCGGAAAACACAACGGACACAGTTCGCATAGGGATTATTGGGGTAGGGGGCCGCGGCACCGCATTGATGCAAATACTGCTGCATTTTCCGGAGGTAACCATTCCTGCCATTTGTGATATCAATCCTGAACATTTGGGCCGGGCAATCCAGATTGTTGAAACGGTGCGTGGTAATACACCCGACGGTTACCAAGAAGGCCCATATGATTATCGCCGCATGTTGGAGCGGGATGATTTGGACGCGATACTGGTTACGACACCCGCGGAATGGCATGCCGTGATGTCAGTCGATGCCATGAAAGCCGGGAAACATGTAGGCAGTGAGGTTCCCGGTGCGAATAGCATGGAAGAGTGTTGGGCACTGGTTCGCGCGAAGGAAGAAACCGGAAAGCGGTACATGTTGCTTGAAAACTACAATTACACCCGAGACCGGATGATGGTAGGCAACATGGTGGAGAAACAATTATTTGGGGAGTTGACATACGCGGAGTGTTCGTATATCCATGATGTGAACACGCTTCGTTTTTATCCGGATGGTTCAATGACCTGGCGGGGTGAGGCCATGCGAACGGGGTTTGGCAACCAATATCCAACGCACTCACTGGGGCCGGTAAGTAAATGGATGGGAATTCACGAAACAGATCGTTTTAAATCCTTGGTCAGTATGCAAAGCAGGCCGGTCGGTTTGGAAAAATTTGTAAAGGACAGGTTTGGCGAAGACAGTCCCCAGGCCCAGATTGAGTGGACTGCTGCCGGTATGAATGTAACCATGATTAAGACGGAGATGGATCGTTTGATCACTGTGTATTACGATACCAATTCACCACGCCCAGCCGATATATTTTATCTGCTCCAGGGCGATAAGGGTGTTTTCGATTCACGCAGGGGAATATATCTGGTAGAGGACAGTGATGCAGAGCAGTGGTCGTCCTGGCAGAATTATCTGGAAGCACATGATCATGATTATTGGCGGTTGCGTGGGGAGGAAGCAGCACAGACCGGTCATGGTGGTGGCGACTATTTTGTCCTGTCTGATTTTGTTGAAATGGCGCGTTCGGATGAAGAACCATTCATTAATGTGTACGACAGTGCCGCGTGGAGCGCGGTAATACCGTTGTCTCAGGAGTCGATTCGCAAGGGTGGATGCAGTGTTGAATTTCCTGATTTCACAAAGAATCTGACATGAGAATTTTTATGAAATTACGTGCAGTATCTGTTTTTGGTAGTATCGCGATGGTAGCATGTGCATGTATCTTTCTAACCTCGGGAAGTTCCAGGGGCACAGCAGACACCAAGGATGCTGGGCAAGAGGAAATGCTGTTGCTGGAGTGTAGAATCCACCAGAATCTGGAGTTGATTCTCATGTCAAGCTTTGGGGAACCACCCCAGTTGGCGTTCTGGCTGGAGTACCCTGAAACAGAAGTATTGCAGACGGTCTATGTTACCTATCGTTCCGCGACTGGAGATTGGGTTGGCAAGCTGGAATGTCCCGCTTGTTTGCCCCGGTGGTTTTCTGTATACAGAGAAGAATTTGATGAGAACCGAATGCCTTGGCTGGGGCAGCCATTGCCGGATGGATTGAGTGGGGCTACCATCAAAGAAGAAGAAATCGTAATGCAAGCCTCGGTTCCAAAAGATACCCAGATAATCGCTTGGATCGAGGTGAACATGTCTGCTGATTTCAACTTGGACTTCCCGCCTCCGGGTGTTTCCTCAGACTTCTCGGATACAGACCACGATGGGCAGCCCTCCTTGATTTATCGTGCGGAGTTCAATGCAAAAAAAGGTGAAATCATTACGCCGGAAATATGGGGCTATAGCCGTCCAGGAACCAAACGGGGAATGGTCGAGCACGATCTAACCCCCATAACAAAAGCCAGAGAGATATTAACTTCCCTGGAATTACATGTTCTGGATAATGATGAGTGAAATTGTTACATCGTAAACGAAATTAAGATTTAGTTAATATTTAATCAATAATTAAGCCTTCTTTACAGCCCGTGCCAAGCGGGCTGTTTGTTTTGATTCCATCCACAGAAAGCGGCGTGGTGTGCTGCGCGGTTTCGGTGGTAAGCCATACATGAGTATGTAAGCACGTCTGGGGGTATCGCTGCGGTTTGGGCCTGCGTAATGCAACGTGCGTGGACCGTGGATGGTGGCGCCTCCTGCTGGAATCGGACAGGCTACGGCAGTGGTGGCATCTAGTTCATCTATTTCCAGGCCATGAACCCGGGGATCATTCCCAATCGAATGGTGTGGCTGCACTTCCATGCTATGACTTCCGGGAATGAAGTGCATACACCCGTTTTCCAGGGTAGCATCTTGCAGGGGTACCCAGATGCTGATGGCATTGTAGTCAAGTGATGCTTCCCAATAAGCCTCATCCTGGTGCCAGGGCGTTGGCGCACCATAATGCGCTGGTTTCAAAATGGCATGCTCGCCTTGAGACATTGCGGCATCACCCAGCAACTGGCGTGCGACCACCAGGGCATTGGTGTACAGTGTTGATTCCAGCAATTCCGGGGCGTATTTGCTGGGACTGAGAATCTGGGGCAACGCTTCTGTTTTGCCGTCTTCATCGGTACCGGCAAGATCAAACTGATCACCCGTTTCACGTCCTGCCCGTTCTGCGAACAGTCTGTCGTAGATGCCACACAATTTTTCGATTTCGTCACGGGAAACAATCGCATCCAATGCCAGATAGCCTTCACGATGGAAAAAGGCAATGTGGTCTGCTGTGAGCATTGTGCCAACATTCTGTTCCATAATGTTCTCCTGTACTGATGTTCAGGTTATTTTATTGGTCTGTATTGAACAGGGGCTTAAAGCCATCTTCTGTTTCTGGTTCTTCTTCCTCTACAGGAGCCACACCATCTGCATTGTAAAATTGAACCAGCCGGAGCAGTTCTCCCAAACCAATTCGCCAGTTTTGGGGAAGATAATCACTGCTGTGTGGGGTGCAATCCTGGTTACCAAGCCCGGGCATATAGCCATCTTCCGAATTCTGCTCCTCCAGAACACAATGGTATGCTTCGGCATTATACAGTTGAATCACCCGCAACAACTCTCCGAGTTCAATGATGCCATTCCCATTCAAATCCGCAGTGTGATCACCGATTTCCGGTTCCGGATCAGGCTCTGGGGCAATGGTCGTGATGAAGTCAACTTGAAACTCGGCTGCGGTATTCGTCGGGTCAAAACGCATTTGTCGAATCTCACTGCCTGCCCAACCGGTTGCAGTTGACATATCGACTGCATAGGTGCGCCATTGACCATCACTGATGACAGGAAACTTGATGGTACGCGTCTCACTGTAATTCGGAGACGCGGCAGTAGTCCAGTAGAACTCGGCCTGATCACCTCCACCTGCACGCATCCTGACATAAATATGGTTGATATTGTTGGCCAGTAAGAACATGTTGGCGCGCTCTAAAAATGGGTCTTCTCCTGTGGAAATACCGTTGAGCTGCCCGGCACCGGCGTTCAGGTTGTTCACCTGGTTTCCCACGGTCCAACCTTCCAGGCTTTCTTCAAAGTAAAATTGGACATCGGTGCGCGCCGGTAATGCCTGGTCCCAGCTCTGTAGACCGATGATGGGCAGAGCGAAGGCTGCCGTTTCATAAAACTGTGGTGTGCCCGCGTCTCGAAATACATACCAGCTTCGTTTCTTTTCGAGCGGTTGCGCGGGGAAGGGATCATTCACATCGCGCGTCCACAAGCCAAGCAGCAGCCCACCTTCATTGCCATGGTCTACATGGCGGTGGAGAATAAACGAACTGATCCCACGCGTGTAGCTTAACTTGTAATACGCATAGGCATACGCGGCAGCCTGAATATCCTGGCCATTGCTGGTAGTCGGCGTATGAAACCCTTGTTCAGAAAGAATGATTCTGCGAGGCTCTCCCTTATACAACAGGTGCTCCTGCTCCAGGTACACCGGTAGTATTTCAATATTCCGGAATGTGATACGCGGTGTCGTGAACGTAAACTGCGCACTGCTGTCATTCCAGAAGCGTGGCTCAAACAAGTTTTCCGGATAGGGGTGCTGCGCGACATACCAGGGATAATCGCCATTGGCCTTTGCGTATTGATTCATCAATTCAACCACATCGACACCCCGTCCCGCACGCAAGTTATTGCCGCCAAAAATGGAGTTCCAGTGATGTTCCAGACTAATCAATGCGCGTGCCTCCGCGTGGTACTTGCGAACAGCGAGGTCCGTCACACGGACTGCATGTTCATAATCTACCATGAAGTTGGCCAGCGTAATATTGCCCTGGTTGTGCCACCACCAATGTGAGTTGACCTCATTGCCGACGATGTATTCTGTGACCCAGCCCGAAGAGGCTGTGGGATCAGAATAACGATGTGCCAGAAATTCAATTGCTGCCCGGTATGCGCGGAAGCCAGCAGCATTCGTCAGGTTGAAGGCACCCAGTCCATTAGGTGTCTGCGCAAGCAAGGTTTGTGGGTGAATAAATGGGTTGTCTGGGTTTGGACTGCTGGGAACAGCATTTAACAGAATCAGACTGATGTTCATCCCGGCATCAGACAGGGTACTCACCTGATTGTCCAGCCCATGAACGGCTCCCATATTGATGCCAATCTCGTGTCCATCCACCGTCCAGGTCTGGGACGGATTCGGGTTACTCCAGTCTACAATTGAATTGACCAGGACATTCAGTCCGGCATGGTTAACGCCAAGTTCAATGGCATCTTCAATAAGCTGTACCTGGAGTCCCTTTATGTTTTCCGGAACCGGATAAGAGAAATTGCGATCGGAGAAAAAGTTCCATAGGAATCCATTGGGACCGGGATCACCACCCGCGAAATTCGCCTGATTGCTCACGCCTATCCACTCAATTTCCAGTGTGGCATTTACATAGGCTGCCGCATTGGCTACGCTTTCGGGCACATCCAGGCGCAGTGTGCGATTTCCGGACCAGGGTTGGTTTTCACTGTTGAGCATGTCGACCTGTACGGTCTGCCACGCGCCTGTAATGTTAACGGTAAATGGGACACGCCCGTGCGCGCCGCCACCAGCCGGAAAGTGATACAGGGCAAAGGGGATTTGCGTAACTGTGGCGCCTGTCATACGCATGCGAAAGCTGAAGTAACGGTTTTGTGCTGCATTGATGGCACGATTGTTCTGAAAATAAGGATCAAAAGACTGGCCTTGCCCAGGTTCCTGGAAGGTTATCAACAGATTTCCGTCTTCCACGACAAGACGGCCACCACTTCCGGCTGAAGACCAGCCTTGGGGATCATCACTTACCCGGCTGAATGCGTCCAGGTTGGTAACGAATTGCCGCAGGCCGTAGGGTGCATTGGTGGTACTGTCGGTCAGCAAAAAGGACTGGTACATGCGATCGCGACCGTTTACAAAACGGTCAATACTGATGGTTCCTTGCAGCACACCTTGTAGTATGGGCGCTGGCGGCGACATGTTGTTGTAGGTCTCGTAGATCGCCAATTCTACCAATTTACATTGGACACCCTCGAGATTGACAACTTCCAAGAGTATGGTGTCGTCCGTTGCGGCTACCTCCTTGATTTCAATGGCATGCGCTGCTGTCGTTAGTAACGATACCCCGGCAACCAAGATCAATCCACACCATGACAGTAGTTTGTACATGTATTTAGTCTCCCGGAAGTACTCCAAAGTGAATTCCATATTCGACATTGAAAGATAAGATGATCTTCTTTGTCACACAAACAATATCGATTTATTTTATAACTTATTAATATGTAAACATCAAACAGATTTTAATGGCCATTATATACCTTGCTTAGATCATTAATATCATACATGATCGGCTTAAAATACAGGTCTGAAACCATCCTCGGTCTGTACTTCGGTTTCGGATACGGCTGCAATCCAACCCGCGTTGTAAAATTGCACCAATCGCAACAGCTCACGCATATTAATTTGCCAGTTCTGAGGCGCGTAATCACTGTCATGTGGAGAACAATCGCGATTGCCTTCGCCCGGCAGGTAGCCGTTTGGCGATGCGTCCGTTGGTAAAGCACAATGATATGCACCCGCATTATAGAACTGTACCACACGCAACAAGTCACCCAGGTTGATGCGACCGTCCCTGTCCAAATCCGCGCTGTGTCTTACATAATCCGGTACTTCGTCCGGGTCACCCGGAATCAGGTAGAGCGTTGTACCCACCGCGCACCAGGTTTTGTCTGTCGCCACTTCGACCACGTTGTTACCAGGTGTAAGATACACTGGCGGTGTATACGCGTAACTGAAATAGGCGTTTCCAGTAGAGAAAACGGTTTGGTCATCCCATTCCAATTCCATCAGGTTTCCGTTGACATACATGCGATAGGTTGGCCGCAATTCATATTGCTCGCTGGCGCGTTCGCTGTGGCGCATGGTGATGCGTATACGATAGGGGCCCTTTCGCACCTCGGCCAGATTGCTCCAACGAACTGAACCACCTTCGCGCAACCAATAATATCCCTGCCCTTCAGAGGTGGCATCATGACTGAAACTAACCTGAGCTGCCTCAGTATCGAGCGGTCTCCGTTCTGCATCTAACAGATCATGCACATCCTGCCTGTTCGTATTCATGACAAAAAACGAAACATCGGTAGAAGCGCTGTCATCAATATCGACCGAACCCAACAGGTGCCAGGGTTGGTGCATCCCAAATAACGAAACAGCATCACTCAAATCCGGGTCCTGTTGATAAAACCGCAGGTGCAAGCCATAGGGTTCCACTTCAGATTCGTCAGAACGATCCGTTAGCACGATGCGTCTGGCATTGGTGGTCAAGTCATGAACAGCAACACCCTGTCCAAGATTGTCAAGAAAAGCCAGACCAGGTTTCTCCGGGTGTAGTGGCTCAAACAGACTTTCCCAGATACGACCTGAAGGCGCAACGCGGTTATATATTTTCCAATTGGGAATTGGTCCCCAGACCACGGAACGATCCCAGCTATATCCACTTCCTTCAGGCCAGGGGTAATGTCTGCGCAACACACGGTCAGACAGCAATCCACTATTTCCGGAGACATACCACTGGGCGGCATTTCTGATGGAAAGTTCCACTGGATCACTACCGGCTTCCGCGTGGATTTCCACCTGATAGTAATTTTCGTGCGGTGCAACGGTGATGACCTGATTATCATTCCGAAATACCAGTTTGCCCTCTGGCAGCACTTCGTGGCTCCAGTTTCCATTAGTGGTATCATGGCAAAGCATCATTTCCAAATCGCCTATTTGAAACAGGCCATTTTCCGCGTTCAACGTAATCGGGATTTCATTGCCTTCGGGCTCTGGATACGCGACGGGTGGCGCAGTTGGCGCAGCACCCAATCGCAGCAAGGTAACCTGATAGGGTGCGAGCGTCCAGTCAAAACCATGATCCTGTATTACCGCATGTTTTCCGGTAATGCCATCCCAGGCAACAGCTTCCGCGAGGGCCAATGCTTCGGGTAGTTGTACTTTGCCGGAAATTGTTTTCCCTGCCAGATTTATCAGGCCAAGCGCGTGGGTGTCGTTTTCCGTACGCAGGACACTGAATACTTCGGGTGCGAAATCGATACTGTGGTAATCCTCGTTTCCTGTGATAAATTCCGGGATATGTTTGCGGGCGTGTATCATGCTTTTGAAGGCATCATAGGAACCGATTTCTTCTTCCTGGTACATCATCGGAATGCCGGGCACCGCCAGGCAGACACCGTATAAGGCCCGGGACAGCCCAACGCCAAAACGCTGAATGGGACGCCCATGATCGTTTACTGTGTCGTGGTTGTTAATCGAGCGTACTACCAGCGCGCCTTCAGGCAAGGAGCCCCTTTCACGTTCAAAAAACTGTTGTAACGCATTGCGCCACCCTGCTGGGTTGTTACGGAATTTTACCTCCCAGTCTGCTATTGCGAAAACCAGCGGAAAGCCATATCCCAAAGCTCCCAATGCATAATGTTCCGGGAAGTCCCGGGTGCATTCAGGCAACATGACGGGGTGCTCCACACCCTCACCCATTGCGTCAATGATAGCTTCCAGCAGTTCGACCGAACCAGCCAAAGTGGAATAGGAGGCATGATTGGTGCGGGGAGAACCCCAGTTGTTTCCTGAGCCACCTGCGACATCGATGCGTACGCCCTGCATTCCGAATTCGGTTGCGAGTCGACCTGTTGCCGTAGCCATGACCTGCTGCCATTCGGGGGAGGAGTAGTCCATACCGGCACCACCCCAGTTCCGCTGCAGTTCGCCTTCTCGGGTAACAGTCCACCATCCGGGCAGGGCATTCGCCTGAACCGAAAGATGGCCGTGGGGAACGATACCACCGATGACCTGAATACCGGCATCGTGGATTACTTCCATCAGGTGATGCAATCCCTCTGCGCCACCATATGCAGGATCAATGACATCAAAATTCAATGGACCATAGAAATTCCAACCGCCTTCTGCTGTTTTATGCTGGTGTACAGAATTCAGCCAGAAAGTATTGATGCCCATCTCGGCCAGATAGGGCGGCTGTACTTGAAAATTGTCAAACCCACCTACATCACTGAATTTGGAGAATATATGGCCGCCCGCACTGACTTCATACAGAATGGATTCATTCACCCACTGCGGGTATGAAATTGGCAAGGACAAGCCGATAGTCTGATACCAGACCTGCGCTTGTTCCCGGAAATCATCCGCATTACCATCAAACCACCAGATGCCCTGTTCAGCGATTTCTGCTGTTTGCCCGGGTTGAAGTCTCCAAGCTGCATTTACACGATGACGCATGCCCTGGGTTACAGATTCTATATAATACATATCGGTGGTGCCCCGATATGCCACGGCAACAGAGCCACTGGCAGTTTCTTCCATCCAGAACCAGTCCGGATTCCATCGTTCACCCAGGTCGCGTGTTATTGGGAACACATTAAAATCTGCGTTGATGATATCTTGAACCGCGTCAGAAGTATTGGTATAGCGTAATTTGCGCATCCAGCCAAATTGACCTGATTCGGGTGTTCGACGATACTGCTCTTCAAGGGTTCCATGATTACGAACATAACGAATGACGCGTTCGGTTGGTGTATCGTTTACCACCTCAGCAGTACCTGGCCCGGGAAAAGGTTGATCATTTACAACCACATTGATGCCCCACCCACTACCCGCTTGCGTAACTGCGGTGCCATCAATAGATATAACCGGCCACCCTCTTACGTTATCCAATTCCATTTCTAATGTGTCCGCTTTAATTGTCATAACAAGCATGAGAAAGCATATCATCATCAATAATGACCTGCAACGGTCCATCACGATACGTAACACGGTAAAATCCCCTTTTACAGTTCACATCCAAAATGTCCGACTTGATACAGCTTCTATAACCATAAAGGAAGTGCCGAATCTTGTCAATATTATGTACACCTGCGAACAGATAACCTCAGCCTGGCGAAAACTGTAACTCTGGACAATCATCTCAATGATTAACATTTCTGAATTAGCAATCCGGCACAATTTAAAATTAGTTTGTATGAATTGCTGATTTTTCAGTAAGATGATGGATTCATGGATTGATTACGCATGGGAGGATTGCATTTAGTATGACCAAAGAAGCTTCGGGCATAATGAATATGGATAAGCATGCCGAAAACCGGGCTTGGGTTTTTCATGCTTTGAACACGTTGCAGACCTTTCTGGATGATCAGGATTACGAAGGAGACCACGATCGTGATCTGACTGCACTGGAAACCAAACGGCGTGAACTGCAAGAAGGTAAATACCGTGTTGTGTTTCTTGGGGCATTTAATGTCGGCAAATCCACATTAATCAACGCTTTTCTTGAAGACGAATATTTGCCAACGGTGCTTGAAGAATGTACGACCAAAATCACCCATGTGTTACGCAGCGATGTGATGAGTTTTGTGCTGCGAATGAGTACACCGGCTGGGGTGTCAGAGCTCGATGCACTACGTGGTTTGATTAATACTTCCGGTATCAGTGCCACAGTGGAAACGCGTGAGCATGAATCCGAAGTAGCAGTTACCTTTGAAAGCACCCATTGCCTGGAACTGCTGCGTTGTCTGAACGCACTGATTACCGTGTATTCTGACATAGACTTCCCACAATTCCGTACTTTAAGAGAAAAATTCCACGAGGTTATTGTCTATCTTCCCAATGACTTGCTCCAGGAAGATATTGCATTGGTTGATTCACCAGGTGTTCACAGTATTTCTGAAACACATCGGCGCATAACGGAGGAAATTATACCCAACAGCCACTTGGTAGTTTGCCTGTTGGACAGCCAGAACGCAGGTACAGAACACAACCGGGAATTTATTGAAAGCATCACGAAACACCGCCATCGCAAGATGTTTTTTGTCATCAATAAATCTGACCATTTAAACGATGATGAGATCGATCCGGAAGGTAAGCGTGGCCCGGCCAAGGACCTGTTGCGCAGCCTGGATGGCGTGGTGGAACGACCGGAGATATTTTTTATTTCAAGCCTGTATGCCATGGTTGCTTCGCAATTGCGTAAAAACAGGATCAACATTGACGATCTCGAGAAGAACCACAAGATAAATGTTCCCTTCCGTGTATTTAAAAGTATTGTAGAACAAGAAAACCCAGAGCTGGCACTTGCAGATTATCTGGAGGTTCGAAGTAATTTCCCTGCGCTGAAAGCACGTTTACTGAACTATCTTTACACTGAAAATCGTGAAGGCGCGGTTGTGGAGTTTGTGAGCCGCTTTGTATCTGATGCGGCCTGGAAAATGTATCGCCCGATAGAAATTCAATTGGAGATGGCACGGCATATTCCCAAGTTGGGCGAATTACAGCGCCGTCGCGAATCCCATGAAACCGCCATGGAAAGGAATCGGGAAACAGCCCGAATATTGATTCAGCGCTACCAAATAATTACAGATGGCAAAGAATTGGAGGGTGTGTGTTACACCGATTGCAGGAAACTGGTAGAGGAATATCTTGGTGAAGGTCGCGTGCGGCAGGAAATATCGCTTCCATTACGTGACTGGCTGGAACGTGGCGAGAATTTGAAAATTGCACGCAAGCAAGATTTTAAACCGCTCAATCAACAATTAGAACAATCCATTGATACTTACCTGGCTACCATCCAGGCAGATGTCAATGAGATAATGGAAGAAGGCGAGTTCCTGATACGCGAAGCAGTAGATGCAGCACTGGAGGACCCCGGCAATTTATCGGTACCTGCTATAGAAACGGGACGTGCCAACATCATAGCGGTTCAGGCAGGATTGGCAAAGGCATACTTGGGCTTTGCCGGTATTGGGGCATTATTCGGAGCTGCCATAGGAGGCGGGTTAGGTGCGGCATCGGCTATTGCCGCAGAATCGGGCGCCTTTCATTTGCAATTAAACGAATGGTTATTGCGTCTTGAATCACTCATGGGCGGTAATTACCCACCCACCATTTGGAACCTGACCTTGCTCGGTGCTGCAACCGGAATACCGTTGGGCATCGTTATTGGTCTGTTTATTCGTGCCTTGCGTAGCGAAGACCTCCTTCGTTATATGTTGAATCAACGCATTGGAGAAAAGGTAGAAGAAGTACTTCGTAAGGAAGTGCGAGAGCACCTGTTGGCAAGCATAGAAAAGCGCCGTGAAAGCTTTACACAAGCAGTGCAAAGCGCTTTCGATCGCACGAATGAAGTCTTGTCACGGCAAATAAATGCAATTCGTTCAGAAGAAGAAGCATTGGTACGTGCCCAGGAAGAATTGATAAATCGGTTGGAACCCAAATTCGACCAATTGCAAACCATAGAAAAAAATGCACGTGCTATTATAGAAGCTTCCACCACACCCTGAAAAAACTATACAACATCATGTATAATAGGTGTTCAGTCGTGAACTGAAATACAAACGTTTTGCCTGATAATCGAGATCAATACTCCTTCTTTCGTGGCGTAGTTACAAATCCGCGAATATTATATTTTATGATGAATTCAGGAGAAAATTATTCTCGGATGGAATAGTTGTATTTGAAATGAATGTTTTAGTAATGGGTACTATTTTTTATAATTTTTATTCCCTAATCCGGCAAATGCAGCGGTTAACGTGTCGGCAAAGGATGTTATATGACCAAGGAACGTGAAAGCTGGCTGGATGTGGCCTATTTGTATGAAATGGCCCAACGCGTCTATAGTGCATTGCCGTATAAATACTTTACCGGCGGTTACGCATTTCCGGCCTGGCATTACTATTTTGAAGTGACCCGCCGTTGTAATCTGCGTTGCAAGATGTGTCAATACATTGAGTGGTTAGAAAATGTACCGGTAAAGGTGCAACGCGAGGGCGAATTATCTACCGAAGAATGGCTTCATGTCATTGATCAGGTACAACGCTGGAGCTTAATTACGTTTACCGGTGGCGAGCCCTTTGTCCGCAAGGATTTTATGGAAATCCTGACCCATGCCAGCAAGAAGGCGCGCACCCATTTTATTTCAAACACGACCATGCTCCCAGAAGACCGTGCAGAAGCGGTGGTTGGTCTTGCGCCGAAACGCCTCGGAGGACTTGGCTTTAATTTTGCGGGTACTTCGCTGGAGGCTCCCGGTGATCGTCATGATGAAATACGTAAAATGCGTGGCGCCTGGGAACGTTCCATGAGTGGGATTGGCCTGCTCAAGAAAATACGTGATGCATCGGGCAAACAATGTCCCATGATCCACGTGACTACTGTGATCCAGCAGGACAACGTAGATGTTTTGCATCTCATGCCCCAGGCTGTCAAGGCAGCAGGTGTTGATGTGCTGAATCTTGTAACCGAAACCCGCATGCATGATCTGCCTGAGCTCGGTGAGGTGCCGCCTGAGAGTTATGATCGGGACGAGTTGCGGTATCCTCTCATCGACCGTACCTTGCTTGCCGAAGCATTGGACCGCACTATGATTGAAGCCAAGAAGGTAGGTATAGAAGTCCGTATGCCCAGAATGCCCAAAGAGGAAATATTGAACTACTATGAGGGCGAACTCGATTTAGGCAAATTTGAATGCCGCAATGCCTGGAATACGCTATTCATTGGCCGCCAGGGCAATGCCTATCCATGTTGGATTCAAAAAGTAGGTAATGTGCGGGAAGACTCCCTGAAACAACTCTGGAACAATGCCACCATGCGCAACTTCAGGCAGAAGTGCCAAAAGGGACTTTTCACCCCCTGTGCCGGTTGTTGTTTTCTGGAGCACAAAGAAGAACGCAAGGCAATAACCACCACTCCGGCAGCAGCGACTGTCCAGCAATAATCTGGAATACGGCATGTGTCGAGAATAATTATCCGATATTATCCCATGCAGAGCTTATTGGCCTATGCCATCTACGGCATCATCTGACAGGGAAGCCCTGTTATACCAGGCAGAATCCAGGCTGTACCCACGGGCATGACGCGCGCCATGCAGTTGATATTCACTACCTAGTGGTTGAAGTCGAATGCCGCCATGAAAATCCGTACGCCACAGGGGTATATCACGTTCATCAAAACGACGGCGTACCTCAGGATGTACGCCCTGCCTGCGTGCGCTGCCCCGGGTGGAAACAATGGCGTAGCGTGGTTGAATTGCGTCAATAAACAGCGCGCTGCTGGAGGTGTGTGAGCCATGATGGCCAGCCTTCAAGATATCCGCGCGATCGACTTGCTGCGCGACCCGGGCCTCCGCTTCGCTTTCGGCATCACCCGGCAACACAATGTTCAACCCACACCACTGCAACATAAATACCAGGGATTGTTCATTGCTGGATTTACTTTCCCAGCCTGTTTTTGGAGGATGTAACACGTCCATCGATGCGCCAATCAGTGGGACTTCATCCCCAATCGCAATTCTCCGTAAAGGTATCTTTAGGGCTGTGCAATGGGTAATAAATTCATTTTCCAGTTGTTTCCCTTCCTGGTACCAAGGCAAGAGTACCTCGCCAACACGAATACGTTCCAGGACATAAAACAAACCGCCCATGTGGTCCCGATCAAAGTGTGTGATGATGACATAGTCCAGGTATGTGACACCGTGAGACAAAAGGAAGGGAACTACTACTGCTGAACCATAATCCATGTAAGGAGACCGATCACCTCCATCAACCAGCAAGGTTTCCCCTGCCGGTGTACGAATAAAAGTCGCGTCCCCATGTCCTACATCAATAAAATCGACCACCGGACCTGGAAACAAGGGTCGCCAGGTAACCACGGATATACACAGCAATACCAGTCCAGCAATCAACCAGGTTTTTGGGTGGTCTGGCGCACGGTCCAAAAAAATATTCCTTATGGCAGTACTTTAAAATATTGGTTAAATAGTTTTAAGTAAATAAATTATTCATTTAACACTATTTCGGCATAGATAGGCCGATGGTCTGAAGCAACCTTCTCTTCTATTACCACATGATGTGTAGTAATGTCTGGAAAATTCAGTATGAAAAAGAAATCGATTTCTCTGTCAGGAACATCAGCAGGAAAAGTTACTTTGTCACCTTCTTTTTCCAACATTTTCCAACCAGCTTCCAATAACAAGGCAAGTGACGCGCCATCCGGTAGTGTGTTGAAGTCACCTGACAATATGACTGGTCCAGTTCTTTCTTTAAGCCCTGACAACAATGCTTCAACCTGGCGCACCCTCAATCCTTCATCCCTCCAGTCGTTGTGGATACTCAGAAATGAAACTGGTTCGGAATAGCCCTCCGGGATAACCATTACCTCCATAGCAAAGAGAGACTTGGCGGTGTCAGGAAATTCATGTCTCTTTGAATCGAGGACAGGAAATCGAGACAATATGGCCAAGCCATAATCACCTCCGTCATAATCCATCAATTTCTCAAAGCGGTGCTCCATTCCCAGCATTTCGCCGAGTAGTGCAGCAATATCCTGGTTACCACTACGATTGCAGTTTTTATCGACTTCTTGCAGGGCGACCAGGTCGGCATTGGTTTTGGAAATAACATTGGCGATACGTTCGATATCGATCTTGTCATCCATACCGCGGCCATGCCGGATGTTATAGGCCAGGATACGGAGCGTCTGGTTGCTGTCCTGAGTTTCCTCAGCCGACAGGGAATAATTTCCAAAAGCACACAAGGTTAAAAGAAAAACCATGAAAACGCGCATGACATTAACCCTCTATTGTTATTACTATATGGATAAAAAATGATCAATTTATAGTATCACAGTAACATCCCAGCATGTGACCTGTCTTGAATGCGTACCTCATATTTTTTCACCGCGATACAACACTTTGTACAGGCAGGCAGATGCAGCCCAGTATGTTATTGCGCCCAGTGCGGTTGGGCCGGGTATGAAGCGGTAAGCTCCTGGCAGCATTCCAATCAATTGTGTTGTCGTCTCCATGACCCAGACGAGTGGTAAAATCGCATGTCCGAAGAGCATACCCAGCGGTATATAGATACTGCCTGAAACTACAATGAGTGGGCACAGCCAGAGTATGCATGTCAGCAATGGCACAACTATCAGATTGGCTACAGGCCCCATAACCGGTAACACGTAAAAGAAATGCGCCGCAAAGGGAAGGGGAAGCACCTGTACACCCAGTACGGTTGCCAATGCACTCCGCAGGCTGTTCGGCCAAGTCTCTGGCAAGTAGTTTAGGAACCGTTCTCCGAACAATATCAAGGATGCCACACTGGAAAAGGAAAGTAAAAATGCTGTGTCGTAAAGCAGGGCAGGATTGTACATAAGAAATCCTGTACCCGCCAGAGAAAGCGTCGTTGGCGCATGGGGCTCTCTGTTAAATAATTCTGCTGTCAGATAGAGGCATATCATCCATGCTGCCCGCAGACTCGAGATTCTTGCACCTGCAATTAACGCAAAAAGGATAACTGCCAGTGCAACCAATACTGCCTGCTTTTTCTGTGATCGGATGAACATGGCAAGCACAATCCGGCTGCTGATATAAACGATACCGACATGAATACCGGAAACCGCAAGAATGTGGGCAGTTCCCGTCTTGAGAAAAGCTTCGTATTGCTCCTGTGGAATGTCGCCACGATCACCCAACCAAACTGTGCGTATAAAGGGTTGAACATGGCCGGGTAACGTTTTTGAAAAAATATCTGCTTGAAAATAACGCAACCGTGAGGCCCAATAATGTGGTGAATAGAAGGCGTTGTTTATCCTTGTGACTTCATCACCACGAATATTCATGGCGGTGTGGATACCCTGTGTGCGCAGGAAGTCTTCGATACCACCTATACCGAAGTTCACCGGACCCAGCAACGGCATCAGCCGTCCTGTCACCCGGATACGTTCGCCGCTATACAATGGGCCAGCAGGATCGCTCCACCGCAGCGCAGTCTTGCCACGCAGTGTAACGGGTACATTGTTAATGATGACCGTATCAACACGCAGATGTACTCTCTGGTAGGTGCTCCCGGGTAATATTAAAGGTGACTGAAACACGGTACCTTCAAGTGTATAGGTCGCAGTTGCATTATGAACGGCATGAAAAAACAGGGGGTCCCCTTGTGTTGCTCCGGGACGCAATTGGGCATAGAGCAACCCACAACCCAAAAACATCAATATGAGTGCGATATGCCCGAACATAAGTAGACGTCGCAACGCCAAACTACCTGTTATCGCTACCAGAAAAAGCAATAACGCCAAGGCATAACCCGGAAAGTATCCCTCCTGTGTCAACCACAAGCCTGTTCCAAACGCGACGGCGCCCCATACTACCGGGTACCGCATAGCCTCTCCCCTTTATCAATTCGCCGACCTGTGTCGGACAAGCATCAGATAACATTACCATACCGGCAAGGAGTTGTCAGATTCTCTGTACTATATTCCAGCTACTGTAATAGCCTAAGTTATACCGCCGGAAACAAACCAGGCATATATCTGCATGATAAAGTTAGCAATATTATATATAATTGATAATGGATTATCCATGGGGATTGGGGCCAAAAATGAGCGTATCGTTTCAAGTAATATGTTCACGTTTCTATCCTGTCTGTATCTCAATGGTTAGGTTTAATACCAATGTTCATCATGTCTACATCGAATAGTACCCGATTGGTTTTCTACGTGCAAGATTCCAGCCCAGGCAGGGCTTCTTGACACGGAAAACGCCATCGTGTAACGTAGAGATCGTACAATACTTAAAAAATTCATATTATATGAATGTTATGAATAAATTGCTTTATCTGGAATGTTGAGAATACCGATTATAAATACAATGTTACCAAATGTAGTGGATGCCTGAATTCCAGGTAATACAGACGTATTTCATTGATGGGCCGCAGATACGGAGTACATTTTTAATGATAAAAAGACCGCATCGTTTATTGGGCTGCCTGGCTGTTGCAGCATTGACGGGGCTATTGGCAAGTGCCTTGACCTCTGTAAAAGAAATACCTCCCGCGCTGGAACGGCCTATAGATTTTGCCCATGAAGTCCATCCTATAATTGCAGAAAACTGCTACCAGTGTCATGGTGGTGGGCGTGATCGGGGTGGATTTAATATGGACAGCCGTGATGCAATTCTAGCCGGAGGCGATGTCGGCGAAGTGATACAGCCCGGCAACAGCGCTGAAAGTTATTTGATAGAATTGCTGGTTGGACGCGAAGATGGCTTAAAAATGCCTCCTTCAGGACCCGGTCTGACCGATATGGAAATCAGCATACTGCGCGCCTGGGTAGACCAGGATTTGCCCTGGACGTTGGAAGTGGATGCCGATGCGTATGCCATATCCATGTTGGAACCAAGACGTCCAGAACTACCTGCGGGGAATGAACATCCCATCGATCGGATTCTAGCCCCTTATTTTCAGGAACATGGTATAACGCCACCAGAACCGGTATCCGATCGTGTGTATGCGCGCAGGGCCTATTACGATATAATTGGATTGCCCCCTTCCCCTGATGCCCTTGCACAGTTTGAAGCGGATGCTGCACCAGACAAGCGGGATCGACTTGTGGCAACGCTATTGCGTGACAATCAAGGGTATGCTGAGCACTGGATTACTTTCTGGAATGACACCCTTCGCAATGATTTTCAGGGTGTAGGCTATATTGATGGTGGGCGACGACACATTACTGCCTGGTTATACAAGGCACTGCATGACAACCTGCCCTATGATCAATTTGTAACCCAACTCGTGGTACCTACCGATGAGAGTGAGGGGTTTGTCAAAGGAATAATCTGGCGCGGCGCCACAAATTCCAGTCAATTACCCCATATGCAGGCGGCACAAAATGTATCGCAAGTGTTTCTGGGTGTGAATCTCAAATGTGCCTCTTGTCATGACAGTTTCACCAACCAATGGACGCTCGATGAAGCTTATGGCATGGCCAGCATTTTCGCCGATGCGCCGCTGGAACTGGTACGTTGTGACACACCGACCGGTCGCATGTCTACGCCCTCATTCCTGTTTCCACGTCTTGGGATTATAGACGAAAATCTCACCCAGCAAGGCAGGCAGATGCAACTGGCCCGCTTGATTACAGCACCTGACAACGGCAGGTTTGCCCGCACGTTGGTGAATCGGCTGTTTGGCGAGTTTTTTGGCAGGGCATTGGTGGAGCCACTCGATGATCTGGACGCCACTCCGTGGAATCAAGATTTGCTGGACTGGCTGGCGATGGATTTTGTCGACCACGGTTATGACATACGCCATACCATCGGTAGGATATTAACTTCTCAGGCATACCAGTTGCCGCCAGATATCACTTATAAACCAGACGATCCATATGTGTTCCAGGGCCCCCTGCCCCGGCGCTTGTCGGCAGAACAATTTATCGACACGATTGCGGTCATCACGGGTAGCTGGGGAATCGAGCCCCGCTTTCATCCACCCGCTCCCGCAGAAACATATGCAGACATAGTGCGTGCCTGGCGCACTACGAACAACCCGCTCATGCAGGCGCTTGGTCGACCTCCGCGTGATCAGGTTATGTTGCGACGTGAGGAGCATCCAACTACCTTGCAGGCACTGGAATTGACCAATGGTGATACGTTCGCACGGTTACTGGAGCGTGGTGCAACACACCTGATGAGTCAGGAATATGAAACCGGGGACCTGGTGAGACATGTTTACAATCATGGACTGAACCGAGAACCTACGGACACCGAGGAGCGACTGGCAATGGCATTGCTGAACGGCGACTCGGGTAATAGCAGTGAAGCGGAAGTTGCCGATCTGTTATGGGCCATGGCACTGCTGCCGGAGTTCCAGTATTTATATTAACATGATGAAGCATTATCACAGAACAGGCATATCGCAAGAGAAATAATCACATTGGATACTTTTTGTCACCAGTAAGGAAATAAATCATGCGCAGACATACTAGCCAACATACACGGCGGGATTTTCTGAAATACGCGAGTGGCGCAACACTGGCCGCGTTGGCAGCAGGTGCCCCGATACAACACCTTGGCAATGCCCACGCTCAACATACAGCCCCAGCGCGCAACTTTACCCCTAGCGCAGATACCGTCATACTTTTATGGATGGCTGGTGGAATGGCCCACACCGAGACGTTCGATCCCAAACACTACGAACCCTTTGTCGCGGGTATGGAACCCGACAATGTGCTGAGCACTTTCCCCAGCATTCCAACCGTTATTGAAGGTTGCCGGTTTTCCGAGGGATTGGAATCAATTGCAAGCATCATGGACCGGGGAACACTGGTTCGAAACTACCGTGCAGACGATTTAGGGTTCATATTGCACTCCCGGCATCAATACCAATGGCACACAGGCTATGCACCGCCCTTGACGGTAGCGGCTCCACACATCGGTTCCGTCATAGCCCGCACTTTGGGGCCACGACATCCCGATATGCCGGCATTTATTGATATTGGACAACGCTTTGACGTTGGGGAAGGGGAGGAACTCAAAGCATTTCATACTGCCGGTTTTTTGGGCAGTGAATATGGACCATTTTTGGTGCCCAATCCTGAAGAGGCCATGTCCACGGTACAACCACCCGCGGGAATGACCCCGGGCCGCTTCAGTAACCGCAGTAAATTTTTTCAAGAACTGGTACAACAGAGTCCTGTTGGTGAATATGGAAGCGACTACCAACAAGAATCACTGCTTCGTTCCATGGATAATGCACACTCCTTGTTGACTTCCCCCGCAGCCAAGGCATTTGATCTGTCCCTGGAGCCAAAAGAAGTTTATGAGCAATACAATACCGGACGCTTTGGGCTGGGTTGTCTTCTTGCACGACGCCTGACCGAGGCTGGTGCCCGATTTATTGAAGTGACCACCGAGTACATTCCATTTGAGTATTGGGACACCCACGAAAATGGCCATGAACGATTACGCGGAATGAAAGCCGATATCGACCGTCCTATTGCCCAGCTTGTTTTGGACCTTGAGGCACGTGGGCTGCTGGACCGCACCCTTATCGTGCTTGCGAGTGAGTTCAGCCGTGATATGCTGACCGAAGGTCGTCCCGACCAATTGGTGCGTGATCAGGTTGAAGTACCTGATCGCTTAACTGACCCGGTTCATTATGGAATGCATCGCCATTTTACCGATGCAGGATGTGTTCTGCTTTTTGGTGGTGGCATGAAACAAGGTGCCGTACATGGCGTTACTCAAGATGAGCGGCCATGCCGTATCATTGGTGAGCCAATCATGATCAGCGATTTGCATGCCACGATATACCATGCCCTGGGTATACCTCCTGACCTGAGCTATGAAATTGAACAACGCCCATTCTACGTCACCAAAGATGGCCATGGCCGTCCGGTGATGGACTTGTTTGCCTGATTGCACAACAACTTAAAAAAGCAGACCATGAATTGCCATATTTTTGTCAAAAATTTTTTGCTTCGATATAATGTTACTCATTTTTGAATAACTAATCGCAAGGTATGTATAAAAGATTACAATAGATCGATGAAATAAATGACGAATTTTACGTTAAGTTGGATGAATTTCTTTATGCATACTATAAATAATGCGAATTTATTTGGTTAATGAGTAGATTCAATAATTGGCACGAAACATGCTCATTAATAATTCAGAAATTATTATAACATTATATCGGCTTCATTCAACCCCCTTATTCAGTGAGTGGCTATAGCAAAAATAAATTGTTGTAGCCACTTCCTATTTTGGAGCACCTTGAACTGTATTCAGAAATGTCGCCAAAAGTTTTCATGGGGATATCGCAACGTCTCCAGTTGTATATTTACTTCGTTTTGAAATGGCGAAAAATCCTCTGGGGGATTGTATTCAAATGGTTTTTCCCTTGGATCAATGTAAGGTGCCTGTTTGCGCAGGTCAATACAATGCATTAACACACACTGTTTCAATGGTATATATTCAGGTGTGTGTGGTCCTTTTACCGATTCCACTGAGGCGGTGCGGAATTCATAATACATAACACGCCGTAATTTATTGCTGCTGTTGGAAGGTGAGCCGTGCAGCAACAAGATATCATGGAAAAGCACATCGCCCGGAGACATCAACAAAGGTACAGCACCCTCCGTTGAGAAACCTTTCTGGTTCAATATAGGCCGGATTTGTTCTTCTGACCAACGGTGACTCCCGGGATAGGCCCACAGGCATGTGTCTTCATCCGCATGATCAAGGTAAAAATCAACATTGAATATCGGCACATCACCGACAGCGTCTGTACCGGAGTCGCGGTGCCAAGGCACGATGATCCCTTCACCCGGTAATTTCAGCACCATGGAATCCCAGGTTGGAATAAGATCGGAGCCGGTTATTTTCTCCACAGACCTTAAAATAAAGGGATGACCAAGCAATACCTGGGCTTCATACACTTTATCAACCACATACTCAATGCGTGCCAAAGTCGGATTACCGGTTACATGTCCCGGTTTGTACATGTAGTCGGGGTGATCAATGGTCTCTTTTAATGCAGGCGACATCAATTCTGTCATTTTGCGTTGGAGCCGCATTAACTCCTCACCCCGCAAAACATTACGCAAGATAAGGTACCCATTTTCCAAGAAGAAATTTTTCTGATCGTCAGTAATACAATCTTCTTTTGAAAATCTTTCATGTGTGGTTTTTTCAGAGTTTGAACTCATGTCTTTATCGCCTCACTGGTTAAGATTTTATCTTGCTCGCCTTTAAACACAGATATTCTTTATTATATTTATAATATATAATTTTATCAGATTACAAATTTTTATCGGTGAGATTATCAATACAACCAAGGTGAAGCAATACCTGGAATGGCAAGAAATTCTGCCCAAGATACTGGAAGACGCATTGCAAGACATATAAGTTACAATGTGGATCATAATGATGGTATATATGCTTCCAATCAATAACTGGTAAAGAAATCAGGAGGGCTGACAATAATGAAGCGATTATTACTGGTAAACTTCGTGGCATGTATTATTTTCATGGGCGCGCCCATGACTTTTGCAGCAGAGAAAATAACGCTGACACCAATGCAAGGCGGGATGGGTGTACGAGCTACCTTGCCGATTGATGGGCAAGTTGTTACGCTGGCCATTCCGGAAACACTGGGTTGCAAAGAAGGATTACTGCTGAACTTCGTTGAGGTACCGGGGCAGATTCAGTGGGAAGGACCAGACCAGGATGGCGTTGTACAATGTGCCTGGTCTCCGGGTGGACGTATCCACTACACCGCACGTCTGGTACCACACACCGATTACCTTGATATTGAGTTCTCCATCACCAACCATACTTTGTTTACCTGGCATGATGTGTGGTCTTTTAATTGCGTAAACCCGACAGATGCTCCGTTGTTTCAGGATTACGGCATGCATCGTACCTACATTTCAATTGATGGCGTACCGCGTCGATTAAAGGACACTACGCGACGCGATGAATTTCAACAAGGGCGGGCGGTATATTTGCACGAGCAAGCACCTGAAGGAGAAGAATCATTATGGCTTTGGAATTACAGGGGCGCCAGTTCAGACCACACCGATGATTCCTGGATGGCGCTGCTATCTGAACCTTCGGGTTATGTCATGGCCGCTACCAGTGTGGACGCGCTTTTTTTGTTTAACAACAATACGTTGTCCTGCCTGCACTCCGCCCCTAATTTTGGTGATATTGGCCCAGGAGAAACAAGCTTTACCGTCAGTCGCATTTATTTTATGGAAGGTGACCTGGAAACCTTGTTTGCGCGTATTGAAGCCGACCGCCCGGCGTTACTGGCACGCCAGTCCTGGGCACGCCCCAAAAGGGATGAGCAGAAAGACCAAGGTGGTACCAACCTTTCCAAGATTAAGGAGCAGCATGCAATGTGTACCCATCATAATTCTTCAGAAAATTCCCCTGTTCAGCTTGAAGGTATTACCCCCAAGACTGCCCTGCCGGAAGCCGGATTCTCGGAACATACCCTGGGTATTCGTGCTTCAGTGGAAGGCATGGCAGGCCAGGTGGAATTACGCATGCCGGAAACCCTGCAGAGCGCACTTGGCCTGCACTTCATCGATCACTTTCGTGATGACATGCAGCAGATCGCTCCCCTGGAACCACCGGTCTGGATTTCTGATGCAGAAACAGGTGCTTTACACTACGAGGCAGAAACTGATTCTGGGCTTGCGTTTGGAGCGGAAGTATTGCCGGTAAAACATGGCATCCAGCTTTATTTCTGGGTTGAGAACCGTGGAGAGACTCCCATCCATCGCATCAACAATCAGATGTGTTTTGTGATGACTGGCGTTCGGGAATTATCGGCACGGCATGACTTGAATCCAATATATACTTGGATTGATGGTATGTTTACTAGTTTGTCTTCTACTTCACCGACTCCAGAAGCTGTTGGACGCAGGCCCTGGATTCTGATGCGCACAAAGGAAATAGCATCCAATTACCAGGGCGCGATGGAGTGGCCGGACGGCTGGTGGGTTGTCGATCAACTTGCAGACCATAATCTGATTGCACGGGTAAGTGAAGATGGCAAACACCTGGTGGGGATTGCCTGGGACAGTCCAGCCGCAATGTTGATGACGAATACCAACATCCCCTGCCTGCATGCAGGCCCGAATAACAGTCATAATCTTGAAGCAGGCGAGCGTGGGGAATGGCGTGGTATGTTGTACCTCATGCCCAACGATCCGGATGCCCTGTTGGCAGCTTATTGGGAAGACCGCGCCAAGTGGCTGGATGTTGCTTCTGACAGGAACCTTGTTCAGTTAAACCCGCTCGTTAATGAGACCATAACGTTTCGTAAACCGGGAATGCCTGAAGGGCATGACCTGTCCCGGATTGCCTTATATATGCAAGCGCCCTGGATGGAAGGTCCTGTTGAGCTTCGCTTCCCTGAATACTTGCAGTCCTCCTTGGGCTTTCACTATCTGGATCACTATATAGAAAGCATTGTTCCACTGAGTGAGCTGCGCCCATTTCCAACCTGGAAAAGAGAAACATCCGGTGCAGTTTATTATTCATTTGAAACAGAAGAAGGTCTTTACTTTTCTGGGCGTGCGTTGTCGGGAGAAGATGAAGTCACGTTGTCGTTCATAGTAACCAATAATACAGGAAAAGATTTGGAACAGGTGGATGGTAATATGTGCCTGCATCTCGGAGGTAGTCCGGAGTTTAATCGGCCATTTAACCTTGATGCCTTGTTTGCTGTATTTGAAGACAAATTACAACCACTTTCTGCAACGACTCCGACACCAGAACAAGTTGGCCGTCAACCCTGGCTTATCCTCGTGACAACCTATGGTGAGAATCTGTTTCAAGGCCCGAAAGATACCGGAACGACCTGGTGGCGCACCGATCAGATCGCGCAAGAAAACCTCATGGCAACGGTCAGTCGTGATGGCAAGCATCTTTTGGGGTATACCTGGGACCGCATGCCGTTAAACCTGATGAGCAACTGCGGAAATCCCTGCCTTCACACAGGGCCAGGTGCCGTACCTGCGCTCAAGTCAGGTCAAACACATACCTGGAATGGCAAGATATATTTTCTGGAAAATAACCCGGATAAATTGATGGAACGATACCAGCATGATCAAGTGTCCTGGGGAAAAGAATCACAGGGCAGCAATTAAATCTAAAAAATTAAAGCTGATTTCGATGAAGCTATAATTATAGGCAGATTCAAGTCCAAGCCATGTTTGCACTTCACGTATCCAACAAAGCACAATAACGATAAAGTAATTTATTGACAATACTTGTCGTGTAGAAGTCAACGATATTCTCTAGAAAGTGCAGTTGATGGATAATATAGAAGTTGCAGGTGCAATAACGGTTGTAGTAATTATACTTTTTATACTGCTCATCGCTATTGCAAGCAGAAAAAAGGTCAACAAATTTCCGTATATATTGAATGAGGCACTATTCACTCCGGCAGAAGCAGCATTCCATAAAGTGCTTGAGCAGGCAGTTGGTTCACAGTGCCACATTTTTGGCAAGGTACGTGTCGCCGACATAGTGCGAGTTCAATCCATGAAAGACCGCGGCAATTGGCAACGCGCATTCAACCGGATCAGCAGTAAACACTTTGATTTTATTCTTTGCGTGCCGAAAGATAATTCGATTTTGTGTGCTTTGGAACTTGATGATAAATCACATAGTATGAAAAGACGCATCGAAAGAGATGAATTTCTCGAAGGCGTTTGTGAAGCGGTCAATCTGCCCCTGGTTCGGATACCCGTTCAACGGTCGTATAATCCGGATAAAATTCGAGAGCAGGTCATCGATGCGGTACGCCATAACCAGGCATGAAAAGCCACGAATTAATTGGACACAGTCGACTTACCATTTGCGGTTAGGAAGCCAGCCTGTTTACCCGGCTTCCATGCCAGTATGCAAGTGATCTGAAGGCTTAAAAAAAAAACACCCGGGGCAGCAGTTACTCGCTATACCCCGGGTGATTACTACAGGTTACTTGTTACTCTGAATATCGGGCCACTATTTCAAATGGTTTGTATAAACCATAATCCAAGGTGAAGTATTGTTCTCCGGGTGGTGGCCCATCTGCTGGTGCTCCACCAAAACTACCCGGGCCGGTTAATCCCAGGCCTCGATTGTGATGGGGGCCAAGCAGGTTACGCAAGGTGCCATATACCCTGACTTCTATCTCATTAGCTCCCGGTTGCAATGCATCGGTAATATCACAAGTCCATGGCGGATACGCAATGTGGCCAGCCTGTACCCCATTCACATGTACCTCAGCAACAGCGCCATTCCAATCAGCCATCGAGAGGAGCATTTGGGCACTGGGTATGTCCGGTACCTCAATAGTCTGTCGATACGCGATGGCATCGGCATAAAATGGCATCCCTTGTTCACGCCAGGAACCCGTAGTCAACGCTTTTTCTGCACCAATCTGCCAGCCACGATCGCTTGTGACAAGTGAAAAGTCCCCGACGAGGTATACGGCTTCCAGTTCGTGGTGAACAACAAAGGGCTGCGCGTGCAACGCGAACCGGTTTTCACCCGCTTGCAGATGCTCCGCGATATCGATTTTGCCAAAACGCCGGTCGAGCCACCAGGAATCACCATCCCACTGCACAGGCTGATCATTTATGGTAAAACGGTAATATTCAGGACCTTCAACTACCGCTGACAAAGATTTTGGCAATTCATTTTCAATATCGAAGACATATTCCGCGACAAAGCCGCTGTCTGCTGGAAATTCCTTGCGTAAAATCGAGTCGTCAAATTGGACGCTGACGTTCCAGGGATTTCCAGGCATGTCATGTACTTGGTATAGCCATTGTTGTACGTCCAGTACGTACTGGTTGCGCCGTGTCTCACCAGCAGCAGTCACATCGGCATAATCCAGAGTCAATGTATTGGGTGCCAGGCGCTCTATTACCAAGTCAGAATTGGCCGTAATAATCTTCTCGTTCTCAGGCATATCATTCTGGTCTGGAAGTGCCAATGATTCATGGGTCAGATGAAGCAGCAGGCTGCCACTTGGTGGCAAAGTGAAATCTACCGCAAGAGCGTCTCCATGTGTTTTGACTTCTGAGTATGGGCTGATGCTCCCCGTGTGGGCGTCCCAGCATTCCACTCCACCAAGCGAAGTATAAAACGTGCCTGTTGAAGGATTATCAATACTGGTATTCACCAGGAAGACCAATTCTCCATCGTCAATATGACGACGCATGTGGAACAGAATACCCTGATCATCCTGATCCCGCTGTATTTTGAATCCGGTCGCGTCTTCCAACGTTTGTAATGTAGAAGCCACACTGGTAATATCTGCCTGAGACCAACCCGGCATTGTTGCCAATGCAATTGCGTCTGTGGTTTCTTTGCCATCAACCCGGTTTGGAGGCAGGCCAACCGATAATACCTTACCACCTGATTCCAAGAATTCCTTCAATAACGCGTAAACAGCGTAATTCAGATTTTCAGTATAATCCGGCAGCACGACATGGGTATAAGATTGCTTTCCGACTACCAGAGTACCATCACGCACACTGCCATGGCCTTCCATGATGTATTCACTTCCAATATCATAGGCGATCTGATCCATTTCCAGGGCATAGATCAGATTGTGGAAGGCGGCACCCAACGGTCCCAATTCACCTGTTCGCTGATACATCCAGGCGGTTGTCGTAGGCTGTAAGACCAATACTTGTTTCTTCTGTACACCCTGTGTCAGAGCCACCGATAACCGGGCGAAATAATCAGCACTAATTTGGTAATGCTTGAACCAGGGCGCATGGTAGGAAAAGGAGGGCGGATGGTCGCGTTTGCGGGCACCACGTATTGAAATATAGGACAGATGCTGGTTCAGCGTGTTCACCCCCAACACATGCAACCAGTCTCCAACACGCTTCATGTCTTCAAAACGAAATTCCCAACCACTTGCCCCATAGGATTCGCATAAAGTTCTCTCGCGACCCAGTTGATTGGCAACTGAATTCAACTCACGCACCATCCGTACATTGCCAAATTGCGAACCGATTGACTCATTGTAATGATAGAATAACTGATCGATACCCGGTCGTTGTTGCCAGGCTGACATGGCCATAGTGTCTGGCCCATGCGAAATATCCGGCCAGCCGTGTTCCCAATAATGTCCGGTAAACTCGAGATTATGTTCCTCGCAGTAGTTGTAAAAAGGCATTGCCCAGCGTTCAATAAACGTGTCCAACAGTACCTGGTAATAATTGTGTCGTACACGACGCCAGTCCCCTACTTGATGTGAAAGAGAAGGGATATGGTCTAACAGGTCGTAGCCCCAGCGTGCTTCAAACAAGTCCGGGAGGTCTCCGGTCCAGGACAAGCCTGGTGCCTGAATATTGGGTTCATCCGTAAAAACGCCGGGGATACGTTCGCCGAAGTGCTTACCGAAACGTTCTCGATAAGGTTCCATGGTCACTTCCAGGAACTTTTCAGTAACCCCGGGCATCATCAGGTCAACATAATACCAACCACCATACCAGGGAGAGCGCCCCGCTTGCTGTAATTGCGCAACTAGCAGTTGACTCTCAGCACCAAGAGCGTAAACTTCATCTTCTGTAATTCGTTTGACCTTGTCCTCAGCGATTTCATACAAAGCAATATAGTTCGCCGGTAAAGGAATATCATGTTTGTCGAGATCTATCCGATATGCCAATATAACCCATTCGTCCGCAGGAAGAGCCGTGGTGCTGTATACTGAGGTATTGGAGCTTTGTCCGTCGCCCCGGTATAAAATCATATTTCCATTCTGATTTACATACCAGTCTATTGGCGCAGGTTGATTGCCTGCGGTTTGCCCCAGGATTCCACGAAAATTGGCAAAATCATCGAAACGCGTGACGACCAGCCCAGTTGAGGATTCGGTCAGTTTTGGTGCTGAATCCACAGGCAAGGAGAGTACTGCATTTTCACCAAAATACCAAACCGGTTGGCCGGTTTGTGTGGCGTGGTCGGCAATTATATCTTCAGGTAAATCCCCAGCCTCCGAGAGAAATGCGCTTAATGAAAAGTCAGCTTCCACAAAACTTTCCAGATGCCCACTGGTATCGTTGTCCAGTTTAATATCGAATCGCTTTGCCAGGGTTGACACAGCCGCATCAAGTTGCGCATCGCTCAAAGCATACTCATAAATCCATACTTCACCAATATGCCCCTTCATCTGGGTGTCGCCATCGGCACGCTGTCCAATCCGTAATGGACGGTCTGTGTTGGACATGATACCGCTGGACTCACGGGTGTCCCCGACAAGGTCTCCATTATAAAAAACTTCCAGATGATTTGTACCTTGCATACCTGTCAACACCAGGCCCTGTAAACGGGATTCGGGCATTTGCGCAGGCACATGCCCTCCCGCGAAGCCCGAGGGATACGAATTTTCATCGTAAATCCAGACATTCATGTCCAGCTTTTCCGCCTCGTCCAATGCGACTTCCCAGAGTTTGAACCAGTCATCAGACAGATAGATCGTTTTCATTCCAGGCCGAGGATGCACCCAGACCTGCTTAATCGATTGCCCTGCCATTTCTCGCAAAGTCAATCGAATATCATCCTCTGACAAATCATCGTTCCATACCCAAAGTGGGCCGGTGCTGTAGTCGCGAGATGGTGATGCAAACAAAGCGTGAACCTCCTCCATTAGTGATTCTGCATAAACGGTAAGCTGCCAGTTCACACAGCCAATGAACAACATAATGATTATCAAGTAATATTGAACTGGCTTAAATAATTTCATAAGACCTCCTAAAATTGGTACCCATGTCTAAAGATCAATTTTTGCCCGAAATTAAACAGGAAATGCCCTCAAATAAGCTCTACGATGGGCCAATTAATTCACGAACAGCAGTAACCATTTCGTCCAATACAAATGGTTTTTGAAACGTTTTTACGGCACCCAATTTGGTTGCAGCTGGTAAAAAGCTCATCGTCAGTGATTTGCCCCCTCCTGACATCATAATGACTTTTACATCAGGGTATTGCTTGCGTAGATGCATCAGTGTTTCAAGCCCTTCCATCCCCGGCATGACGATATCCAGGATCATAAGTTTACAAGGATTCTCCTCATGTAGCTTGAGTGCCATTTCACCTTCTTCAGCCTCAGCAACAGTATACCCTTCTTGCTCCAAAATTACGCGTAATATATTACGAATTTGCGGTTCATCATCGACAACCATAACATGTGACACGAGGCCTACTCCCTTTTGTCGGCTGTACAAAAAGTGAAGAATGTAAATATCAAATACGAATCAACATTAATCCTGCATACAGGATTGCAGGCATTAACACCTTGTTTCAAGTTTCTTTCCTGTTGTCCTCATGGATATAAAAATATTTACACAGTGTGTCAGGCTCAAATAGCGTAGCCAAAGCACCTCGATACGCTACAGGCATATCAATATTAACTATATGCCAAAAATTTCTCTCCCCAAGAATCCCGTTTTGATCATTAGCATATGCTATCTTAGTTACTCCCGACAACCCCACAAACACATTACGAAGCGCACAATCAAGACCAGAACCAACTGCCTTCAGGTAAGCTTCTTTGCGTGTCCAGCACTGGTAGAATAGATTTAAAGCAGACATTTCATCAGAAGTTTCCAATAACGCAGAAATTTCATCGGGGTGGTAATAGCGCTTGGCCAGGGCATTCCATGGACGTTTTACATCCACATATTCTATATCTATCCCAATAGGTTGATTTACCGTAATCGCAAGTAGAACAATGTCATTACTGTGACTGATATTAAATTCCAAACCTGCTTTATTGGCTTCAGGCGCTATCCGCGGTTTTCCTTTTTTAGTGCGTACGATGGGTATTTTGTGTGCCGGTATTGCCAGATAATGGCTTAATATATGATATACCAAACCATGAATGCCTATGCGATTATTTCTTATCTCAGGCACTCGCAAACGTTTTATTCGTTTTTGTTCGGAATCCGGTATCATTGCCCAGGCCGTTTCCAAAGCCAGTGTTTTTTGTTCGGACGACATTTGAATCAACCAGATATGAATCGAACCTGCTTCCAGACCTGAGCCAAACGATGCAGGCTCCCAGCCTTTGCATTGCCCCAAAATATCCGTCATATTGATTAATGCTTCACTCATCTGATTCTTCTTGCTTCATAGCTTCATCATACGCCAATTGACCTCTAACAAGAAAAGAACGTATCGATGCCGGGGACAGAACCCCAAAAATGGCATTGTATGGCGTTCCATCACTTCCCAGTATCAATAACATGGGTACAGTCTGTACCCCATATTGCTCCGCTGTTAAGGGGCTTTCATCCAAGTCGAGCTTCAGGAGTACAAACTGTGACAACATGGTAACCGTTTCATCGTCTCGTAATGCAGCTTTTTCCAGACGTCGACAATTGCCACACCAGGTTGCAGAAAAAAACATAAAAATTGGCTTGTCCTGTTGCCGCGCTTGCGCCATGGCTGAGGGTAAATTATTCAGCCAGACAAGATCAGTCTCCATTTCATTACAACCGAAGCTTGTCAATATCAGCAGCAAGAGGATGAATATATTATACAACCAAATTTTTGGAAACTCGTTGAAGGCCATGACCACCATTTTTAGCAAACCCTGCCAAGTTTATCGATCTATGCATTAGCACCGCAGAAAAGAGGTGCCAATATTTGTAAAATTAATATTATTAATATATTATTTCGTAATTCATGAACATAATATTGTCAATATTTAAACAAATTATCGACATTGGAAATATTGTTCAACTCCAACAATGTTTTATTATTAAGTTTTAGCAAGAAAACTACAATTCGTTTATTTAAACCACAGGAGAAAAAACTCAATGAAACACATTCACAGCATCAGCAAAGACATCCCGGCAAAAGCGATACTTGGTTTCGGTCATCCTGGTGTCGTAGACAGCTTGTCTGAATTTTTCAAAGACCCCATAGGTGTAATCGCAGTGCATATCAACTGGCTGTTTGGTCGCGGCGGAGATAATTAATATATTCATTACGATTCTGTCGCTTTTTGACAAATAGCTGGTTAACTCAGGTACTTCAACGTTCAGAGGTACCTGATTTTTTTTATTAAGGATTTTGTTTGCATTCCAATTGTATCCAATATCAACTTTTTAATCCCTTCAATCTCTGTATCTCTGGTCAAATCATCATGATAAACACTATACATACACGGAAATATACATACAAGATTTGTTATGATATCATCGATTCGTAACCGGGTATATGGAAGGGAAATAACTACATGCAGTGGAATGATGAATTGTTGGGTGCAGTTAAAGCAGCCCGTGCTGCCGGCAAGCAGTTGTTGGCATGTATGGGGAAGTCACAGACCGTTTTAGATGATTCGGGCCGCGACATTAAGTTACAGGCTGACCGTGATGCAGAAGCGCTTATTTTAGACATATTACAACCTTTCGGGCATCCTGTGTTGGCAGAAGAACGTGGTGAACTGGGCGAAGTTATGTCTGGTAACACGCCCTATTGGATTGTCGACCCCCTGGATGGCACCTACAATTATAGCCGCGTCATGCCGGGTTGTTGTGTGTCCATCGCTTTGGCGAGAGGCATGGAACCATTGCTTGGGGTAGTGTATGATTTCGTTCGAGATGAATGTTTCACCGGGGTTGTTGGCGAAGGTGCCTGGCTTGACGATGTCCCGGTACAGGTAGCTCCCCAAAAACCTGTAGCGCAAGCCATGTTGACCACGGGATTTTCGACGCAGGGGGAGTTGACAGAAGAAACATTAAACCGCTTTGTAGATTCGGCGCGTCGATTCAAGAAGGTTCGTATGCTCGGAACGGCAGCCCTGATGATGGCATATGTCGCAAACGGACGTGCTGATGCCTACGCGGAAGACCATATTATGTGGTGGGATGTAGCGGGTGGTACCGCGCTGGTGCGTGCGGCTGGCGGGCATGTTGAATTTGAACCATCCCCTAAACATAAATGGGCACTTATTGTCCGAGCCGCAAATAATGCTGCGCTCTGGGAATGAATGTTCTGTAAATACCACCTGAACCTGAATCAAAAATTACAACTTGAAATGTAAACAGAATCACGAGGAAATACTATGTCTCATATCAACCTGGTCACCGGTGGTGCCGGATTCATTGGTTCGCATCTTTGCGAAGCCCTTCTGGAACGCGGTGAAGAAGTTTTATGCCTGGACAACTTCTTTACCGGGCGCAAGAATAATATCAAGCATTTACTGGGGAATCCCAACTTTGAATTAATCCGACATGATGTCACCTTGCCTATTATTTTAGAAGTTGACCGTATCTACAACATGGCATGCCCGGCGTCCCCTGTGCATTATCAATACAACCCGGTTAAGACCATCAAGACCAACGTCATGGGTGCATTGAATATGCTTGGCTTGGCAAAACGCGTTAAAGCACGTATATTGCAAGCTTCGACATCGGAAGTATATGGAGACCCCACAATACATCCCCAGGTAGAGTCCTATTGGGGTAATGTGAATCCTATTGGCCCACGGAGCTGTTATGATGAGGGTAAGCGCGTCGCGGAAGCATTGTTTTTTGATTACCACCGCCAAAATCAGGTCGATATCCGCGTGATACGAATTTTTAATACCTATGGGCCGCGTATGCTGGTAGACGACGGTCGCGTTGTAAGCAATTTTGTCGTACAGGCATTACGGAAAGAGCCTATAACCTTGTATGGTGATGGCAGTCAGACACGCTCGTTTTGTTATGTCAGTGATTTAATTGATGGTATCCTCCGTGCGATGGACTGTGAGGACTTTACCGGACCGGTCAACCTGGGGAATCCCAATGAATTTACGATTCGCCAATTGGCAGAAGAAATTGTGCGGCAGTCAGGATACAGTGCTGAGTTTATAGAGCACCCGCTACCTGTAAACGATCCGACACGCAGGCGCCCGGACATTTCTCTCGCTAAAGAAAAACTCAACTGGGAACCAACCGTGCCTTTGTCGGAAGGTCTTATACCTACCATTGCGTATTTTGAGAATCTCCTGAAGGAAGTCAATGCTTAATCAGACTGAGATATGTTCCTGTCCACAATTATTTCCAAACAACCGAGGAACCATCAGCGGGCAGGGCAATCTCACGGGATTCATCATTCCAATCAAGCTTGACTTGTGTTCCGCTGTGGGTGGGATCACAGACTAAAAGAGATACCCCATCCCAGAGCACAAGGCAAGGTTGGTCTACAGCAAGTTTGATTGATGATGGCACCGTTATTTCTCCGGGAGAGTAAAAAGCAACCATACAGGTGCCGTCATCAAATTGGATAGCCTGAATATTTTCATTATTTTGCAGAATGTCCCATGGTAGATTTTGCGATAAAGTCTCCAGGTCTTCTTCACTGATATCGGGTACTATGGCATATCCCTGTGGCTGCGGTGTTTCATGCATTATCACCGCAGTAAACATTGGCGCTGTTATCCTGGTGTTCTCGCCATAATTGCGATTGATTGAATGCCAGGTACCTGTAGACTCTTCTGCTTTAATGGTTACATTCACTGGCGGAAATACCAAATATCCGACAGCATTATGATATAACCAGCGTACCGATTGTATATCATGATATCCATTCGGCAATTCCAGTGGTGCATCATTTGCTGCGGCAACGCGTACTGCTCCTGATAGGCGCACCTGTTCCAATCCGGTGGTGATTGGATGGATTACGTTGGTTTGCGCAACAGGAGCCATCAGATGAACTATCAAGTCCTTGTGACAGGCGGTAAATTTTCGGATATGCAGTGTAGCCGTGTCGTCCTCGTTTTTACGGTGGTGGTCGAATACTGTAAAACCACTGACATCATTGCCCAGACCACCTGTAAAATCACTGCGGTGCTGTACATCCAGCCCCGTCGACATGGTCATTCCCGGTAGGCGGTCCCACTGCCACAGTGGTTGCAGATTGTTAATTTCCGATCCATCACGCAGCAGGAAATGTTCACCACAGTTTAAATAGGTAACCCCCGGTATGTTTTCGTTGTTGATGTTTTCTGTCAGCAAGGTGCGTGAAGAAACAGTCTTCAGAAAAAAACTATACCCAGGTCGATGGTAGACACTGAAATCGCTTCGGGGATAATGACGGAAACCAAGCAACAATGGTTTTCCAGTTTCCAGGCGTTCCTTATATTCGGTCAGCGCCGCATAGCGTTCTGGGTGAATTTCAAGCCATTGCGACAGTACTGCTGACATGTCGGCAGAATGCAACCCGGACATTCTGCTATTCATGCGGTCGACTGTACCTGGAACGGTATAGTCCCCCCGGCTCATCCACTGCATGCCATTCAATAAAAGATTGGACATGATTTCTTTCTTCTCATCAGGAATGGCCCAGGGGGTGTCTTGCAACAACCAGGCCACCTCAACAATGTTTTGTACGAAACCACGGCCATAATGAAACATCTGAAGACGCGGACCATGTTGGTGGTAACTCCAGTCTGTCTGGATACCCTCTGAAGACCCTACTTCGATTTCATCCCAAATGGATTGCGCGGCGGTATTCAACCGATCCTTATCTCCAGTCATGCAAGCATGTATGAACGCCAGGGATGCGCTCCAGATCAGGTTTGCGCCTTTTCCATGCATTTTGTGCTGCCCAACAACTTCAATAACCAGTTCACGCCGCGGTTCTTCCAAATCTGATGCTATCATCAAATAAATATCACGCATTTGTTGTGGTACACCAATTTCATTCCACCACCAATTGTTGGCCTGGAAACGATGCGTAAGCCAAAAATCCAAACCATGCAAAATTGAATCGAAAAGGGAATCATCCTTGTAGAAATCTTGCCCTGGTACACTATATGCAATTGCCAGTTCGCGTATTCGGCTCAGGTGTATGGCAGGTCGCCACGATCCTGGTTTTTGGTCTTCATAATCAATATCTGGCCAGGAACCGTCATCAAGCTGTTCTGACACAACTTCCTTGTAGAAGGATGCATTGTGTGACAGTGTTCCAGGTATCAGCATCTGTTGGTACCGGCTTATTACCAGCGCCATATATTCCATTTCTTCTGGAGTTGCAAGATCAGCCCGTGCAAGGTCTACAGGGAGAATAACCAATGCGGCAATCAGCACAATACTTCCAAAAACATACAAATAGTATTCCATTACGTTATCTCCAATCACTACAAAGACAGACTTTTGGGTTTAAATCTCTTCGTCGGGGTTTATATTGCATATCTTGCAGTCATAAATCAACCAGTTATGGAAAATGGTGGTAAGCTATCGTGTAGAAGACAAGCTGCATGGTGTGGCGCTGAACCGCTTTCAAAGACAGAAGTAAGCTCGGGTACCGTTTCGCGGCAGGCAGGTTTCACATAAGGACACCGAGGTGCGAAAGCACAACCTGGTGGAGGATTAAGGGGTGAGGGGGGATCGCCTGTTGGTAAACGGTCTCGAATGATACGGGCACGCACAGGGTCCGGTACCGGGATAGCTTCCAGTAAGGTACGGGTATAGGGGTGGGCAGGCCGCTCGAAAATGGTTTCTGCTGCACCGATTTCCACTATGCGTCCAAAGTACATCACAGCGATTCGCTGGGTCATGTGGCGAACCACGGCAAGATCATGTGATACAAACAGCATGGTCAGGTTGTGCTCGCGTTGGAGTTTCCGCAGCAGGTTAAGAATTTGTGCCTGAACAGAAACATCCAGTGCGGAAACAGGTTCATCAGCAATTAACAACCGGGGATTTAAGGCCAAGGCACGGGCAATGGCAATTCGTTGGCGTTGCCCCCCGGAAAATTCATGCGGATATTTGCGCATCAATCGGGGAGCCAGGCCAACTTGTCCCATGAGTCGCCCGACTTCCAAGGCAAGATTTTTACGGCCAGACAAACCATGAACTTTGAGCGGTTCTGCGATGGTGTCAAATACTGTCTTCCTTGGATTTAAGGAAGCATAGGGGTCTTGAAAAATCATTTGCAACGAGGGGCGCAGTTGGTTGAGTCTGGCCTTGCGCATACCCGCAAGATCATTTCCCTCAAACAAGACTTCACCCTCCGTAATTGGAACCAGCCGCAAGATACCCCGGGCCAACGTAGATTTACCGCAACCAGATTCACCAACCAGCCCAAGCACTTCACCGGAATTGATATCCAGAGATACGCCGTCCACAGCCTTGATCGTTCCCAATCTGCGTTTGATAAGCAGTCCCCGTTCCACGGGAAAATGTACTTTAAGATCAAGTATCCGAATTAATGGTGTTGTTGTCAATAGCCTGGCAGCAGTTGGGGCCGTAGTAGTACTTGTCATAATTCACCTGCCTGAGTCCGGATACAGGCACTCCAATGCCCTGGAGCCACCTCCTTAATGGTACATTCTGTAAATAGACACTCTTCTGTGGCATGAGCACATCGGGGAGCAAAGGGGCAACCCGTCGTTGTCTCCATAGGGTCCGGGGGCATACCCGGTATCGTATACAAATCATTGTCCCGGGTATGCGCGGATGGAAGCGATGCAAGAAGCGCACTGGTATACGGGTGTCGGGGCGTGGCAAATAAGGAATCGACCGGCGCTGTTTCCATAATTTGCCCGGCATACATAACAATGACACGTTCACAGGCTCCGGCAATTACGCCAAGGTCATGGGTAATCAGTGTGACAGTCATGTTCATTTCATGCTGAATTTTTCGTATCAGTGCAAGTATCTGGGCTTGGACGGTCACATCCAGTGCGGTGGTAGGCTCATCAGCAATCAAGAGCCGTGGCCTAGTAATCAATGCCATGGCAATCGTAACCCGTTGACGCATACCACCAGAAAATTCATGGGGGTACATGTCCAGCCTCCGTACGCCATCCTGGATACCAACAGCATGTAAAGCATCCAGTACACGGTGCCGTGCCTCCGCACCTCGCAATCCCTCATGAATTCGCAGCGGTTCTTTCAGTTGCTTTCCCACAGTCATAAACGGATTCAAAGCAGTCATCGGATCCTGAAATATCATGGATATTTCCCGTCCTCGCAAAGAACGGTATTCACGCTGAGTCCTGTTAAGGATTTCCTGTCCCTGAAACAACGCTGTACCAGCTTCAATCCTGGCTGGCGGCATGGGCAACAGACCGAGCATTGCATATTGGGACACCGATTTCCCGGAGCCGGACTCACCAACAATTCCAAGAGTTTCTCCCGGATATACGTCATAAGACAACCTGTTTACCGCACGTGAAACCCCTTCACGTGTGTAAAATGAAACGGACAAATCTTTTACAGACAACAGGGGCTGAATATCGCTTTGGTCTCCAGCCGTGCCTGATCTGTACATTTCGTCATTATTTTTTATATGATTATGCGTAATCACCAACCTTGTCTTGTAGTCTTTTATTGGGGGAGATTATAACGGTTTCAGGGAGTATTCTGCCATGACACCAAGAGAACGCTTTATTGCCGCGCTCGAACGAAAACCAATTATCGGGCATGTTCCCCATTTTGAGCTTGTTTTCTACCTGACGATGGAGGCAATCGGCAAGGTACATCCGATTCACCGTCATTATGTGCAATGGGAGCAGATGAGTGAAACAGAGCGAAAGCTACAGCGGGAAGATATAGCAGACTGTTATTTAGAAATAGCACGTCGTTACCAGCACGATGCGATTTTCTTTCATCCATTCGAAGGCGCTACAGAGCCTGAGACACACAGATTGCTGGAAACTTTAAGGGCACGTGGTGGTGATCAGTATTTTGTTATGATGCATGGCGATGCCACATTCAGTATACCCGACGGAAATCACATGATGGACTTTGTTGCCAACGCTTATATGAATCCTGAATCGACCAAAGCTGAGGCTGAACGCATGGTTGACGCCCAGTTGCTCCGGGCTGAACGGCTGGAAAAATCTAGATTACTGGACGGCTTTGCGCTGTGTTCTGACTACTGTTTTAATTCCGGACCATTCCTTAGTCCCGAAGTGTTTTATGAACTCATTACCCCCTATCTGACCCGTTTAACAACCGGACTTCGCAAAATGGGATTCTATGTGATAAAACATACCGACGGCAATATCATGCCCATTCTGGACCAGTTGATTTCAACGAAGCCCCATGCTTTACATTCGTTGGACCCGCAGGGACATGTGGACATAGCAGAGGTAAAACGCAGGTATGGAGACCAGGTTTGCCTGATAGGCAACGTTCATTGTGGCATGCTGAGTACAGGAACCAAGGCAGAGATCGAGGCTTCCGCACGGTATGCCCTGGAATGTGGGATGCCTGGAGGCGGTTACATATTTTCGACCAGTAACTGTGTTTTTACCGGCATGCCTTTAATAAATTATGAAACCATGTGGCATGTCTGGCGTGATGAAGGCGTATATGCTACTGAATCCACTCCAGAGGTATCTTTATGACGTTTTCGTTTGTATTGGGGCTCCTGCTGCTGGGGGTGTGTGTTGGCATCCTGTCTTCAGCACTCGGGCTTGGTGGTGGCATACTCATGTTGCCGGCTTTTGTGACCTTTATCGCGGGTATGGATGCCCACACCGCTAAAGGCACCAGCTTGTTTATAATCATCTTTGTGGCACTCTTTAATGCGGGGCGTCACTTGCGCGATGCAAAACACATGCCGTGGCATTCTGTCCTCTTCCTTGCTATGGGTTCAATTGTCGGCAGCTATAGCGCTGCCTGGTTGACAAGCCAATTGTCAGAAGATTTGGTTCTTATTGTTTTTATTATGCTTTTGTTGCTGCTTGCAATCCGTACCTTTTTTATCCGGTATCGCATCGTACATGAAAGCCAGGTGCGTCGCCGTATCCCCACTACATTGTTCATTGGACTCAGCGTTGGAATTGTTGGTGGCTCCACCGGAACTGGTGGCGGCATTATTTTAATTCCGCTGGCATTGATGGCCGGTATAGCCTCCAACAGTATTGTTGTTGGTTTGTCCAACATGGTCATGGTCTTCACTTGCCTGGCAGGCTCCATTGCCCACCTGATGGCAACACCGATACATCCCGGGCCCTGGATAGTGGGACATATTAATTTTGCCCTGGTTCCCATGGTGCTGATAGGTTCTCAAGTAGGTTCAGAAATCGGGCATCGTCTAAATCGACATATAACGTTGAAGCGACGCCGTATTCTCATGGGTGGCTTATTGGTTATTATCATTCTTCGGCTAGGCTACCAACTCCTGAGTTAATTTGTCCAAGTCAGGTAGAGACATTGCTTCCACGGCAGGTATCTAAGACTGTTGCGAAAGCTCCTTGGGTTCACCATTTTCGAAATAAAGGATTATATCTCGACCGGAATTCTTGTATTTTGAAATACTGATTATCCGGCGGGTTGGGTCGGTAGCGCCACGGTCTGAAAATTGTCTTGCGGCAACCGGATCGTCAAATATCTCAATGTTTATGTTGTCATACACTTCGTATTGCGTGCGTAATTGAAATGCCAGTTCTTCAATGTCTTTTCGTATACTCCCCGCGGGAATAACACCAATGATCCCTTTGAGTGATGCAACATCATTGCCAACATTCAATGCATCTTCAGGACTGCGGCCCCATTCCTCCAGCACATCAAAACGAAATGGAGGCGGTGCAGCTTCGATGGCAGCCTGAGCTTCTAACGCAGCAGTATATTCAATTTCTTCCTGGTATAAAATACCATCTATCATTTCACCATGAGGCCGGGGTACATCGGGCAGAATAATAGGCGCGCCATCCTCTTCCCGTGCATACAACCGCCGCATTTCCTGGCGAAGCACATGATTTTCATCCCGTAAATCCGCCATGATAGCACCCAGATAAATATCCAGTGATTCACCCAGTTGCCGCAGTTCCTCACGAAGCGCCGATACTTCTTCTTGCAAAATCAAGACTTCTGCATTTTGTTCATCCGATAGGGATTCATAAAAATCAGCAACTGCTTCATGAACTAAATCATGCAACAAATCCGACTCAGGCGATACCTGCGGTTGAGGGAAAAATCGATTGGCGCTGGCAATCTCCATCAGGGGAGCATACCGCAGCATCAACGCAGCCAAAGACGTATTGTCGTCATTTTCAACAGTCGGGACACCAGTTGTGTCCACATCAAAGATTGGGGAATCCTCAAGCATGTTCGTTGTCGCTTCTTCTTCTATGCTGTCAAGGACTTCGGCGTCATTCAGATCAGGGTCAGCCTGCTCAGGCAACGCTGCTGATGCTTCATCAACAGAATCCTCTGGCACAGAGATTTTTGTTTCCGACAGGCTATCGGCGGCACCTGGTGCATTGCTTTTACTGCCGTTCTTCGCTTCAGGTGCTTCAGGCATACAACTTGCCAGGATGATAGCGAATGCAATGGACACCACACGTATAAAATGGCATGTATATTTGATTGAAATAAATGACATGTTTTTTTGTTTTAGCCAGTAAAAGATTGTATAAACGGTCACGTCAGGTAACAGATAACGATATTCATTTCTGCCAGGAGTGTGACGTTATTCCACAACCTGACATAGAAGCTACCAATACAACCCATTTAACGCTATAAAGTTTCAAAAATAGGACTGGAATTTCAAACGCCGTACCACAAAATTTAGATTTTCCGAACGGATTTTCGGTACAATACTAATTCTGGCAGCCAGTCGGTCTGCTGGTAACAATCGATTCATGGCCTGGTAGTTTCGCTATTTAATCATGCTATACCACCTGGATTTGCAGTTTTCATTTTTGGTATTGATTATATTGTATACCAGGTGCAGTGCGTCATTCCTGTCATTATTTTTGGTGTTGCGCAAGGCCAGATCATGGTCTGTGCAAGATTTTAAAATCCTGATAAGCCATCGTAAATACAAAATTATTTACAGTTACTATTTTTATTAAGAAACAGATTACCGCTTGACAAAGTTGGAGGTTAGATATGAGCACCACTGTAGAAACGTATGAATTTCAAACAGAAGCCCGGCAACTGCTGGATCTCATGATTCATTCTGTGTATTCCAATAAAGACATTTTTTTGCGCGAACTGATATCGAACAGCTCCGATGCCCTGGATAAGAGGCAGTTTGAGGCGCTCAAACATCCTGAAATTGGTATTGCGGAAGATGAAATGCGCATTGAAATCATACCAGACACAGCGAACCGCACCTTGGCAGTAGATGACAACGGTATCGGTATGAGCAGAGATGAAGTTGTCAACCTGATTGGTACCATCGCCAAGTCAGGAACCAAAGAATTCTTCACCAAGCTGAAGGAAAGCAAGGAAAAAGAATTACCAGAGCTTATTGGGCAGTTTGGTGTCGGTTTTTACTCCTCCTTCATGGTGTCGGACAAAGTCAGCCTGCTTACCCGCCGTGCCGGTGAGGAACATGCTACCCTGTGGGAATCAACAGGTGACGGCACCTATACCTTACAAGAATCCGAACGCGCGGAACCAGGCACCACGGTCACTTTGCACCTGAAAGCCGAAGATTCAGAAGATGGCATGAAGGACTATACAACGGAATGGGTGATCCGCGAAATCGTAAAGCAGTATTCAGATTTCGTGGCGTATCCTATCCAGATGGATATCGAACGCAAAGAAATTGAGCGTGATGAGGAAGGAAAACCAGTTGAAGGCGCGGAAGAAAAGACCGTAATTAAAACAGAAACTTTGAACTCGATGAAAGCCATCTGGCTACGCCCGAAACAAGAGGTGACTGAAGAGGAGTACAACCAGTTTTATAAGCATATCTCGCACGATTGGAGTGATCCCCTACAGCGCATACAAGCCAAAATCGAGGGCATTCTCGAGTACTCCCTGTTGCTGTTTCTTCCCTCCAAAGCACCTTTTGATATGTGGCACCCGACAGCCGCCAAGCATGGTGTACACCTTTATGTGAAACGTGTTTTTATCATGGACGACTGCAAGGAGTTGTTACCGGAATACCTGCGTTTTGTTCGTGGTGTCGTCGACTCGGAAGACCTCTCTCTGAATATATCGCGTGAAATGTTGCAGCAAAATCGCCAGATTCAACGTATGAGCAAAGGTATTGTCAGCAAGGTGCTTGCCAGCCTGAAAGAATTGCGGGACAAAGATCGTGACAAGTTCCTGGCTTTCTGGAATGAGTTTGGCCGTCCTTTCAAAGAAGGACTTCTGCATGACATGGAAAATCAAGAAACATTGCTTGAATTATCGCTTTTCCGCTCTACCCATGATCCGGCAGGTTGGTGCAGTCTCAATGAGTACCTGGAGCGCATGAAACCTGAACAGGAAGCCATCTATTTCATGACTGGCGAAACGAAAGAAAAAGTGCTGTCGTCTCCACATCTGGAAGCATTCCAAGCCAAGGGTTATGAGGTACTGATTTTTACCGATACGGTTGACGAGATATGGCCACAGCACGTACCTGAGTTTCAAGGCAAAAAACTCCAGTCCGTCGGACGTGGCGAGGTGGAGCTGGGCACAGAAGAAGAAAAGAAACAGGCAGAAACGAACCGAAAAGAAAAAGAAAAGTCCCTTGCCAGCTTGTTGGATGCCTTGAAAAAACCATTGGATGAACATGTAAAAGAAGTACGCCTGTCCAGCCGACTGACGCAGTCCGCGGCCTGCTTGATCACAGGTGAACATGATTTATCACCACAGCTGGAACAGATCATGAAATCAATGGGGCAGCAGGCACCCCATACAAAACGCATACTGGAGCTTAACCCAGAACATCCAATTCTGGAAAAACTCAAGGCGATCCATGAACAAAACAATGAAGCACCAGAACTCAATGATTATGCGAATCTGCTCTACGGTCAAGCGGTATTGGCTGAAGGAGGCGATTTGCCAGACCCGGCCAGTTTCAGTAAGCTCGTTTCTGACCTGATGGTGCGTACGGTTTAATCTAAGCAGACAATGGAATTCCAATAGCAACCAGGGGTGTCCAAAAGGCATCCCTGTTTTTGTTATAGTAGAAAATCAGGATACACCTTGTTCGTGTATCCGAAAGACCAGGCAAACATACCGCATCTACGTACCCGTGGTATGTAACATGCACATGGAGTCAGAATAAAAATGACAGATTTGGTTCGTGCCAGCTTTTCTATTGAAGAACCCCTGATGAATCAACTAGAAGCCCTCGTCAAGGCATCCGGTTATGCAAACCGCTCCGAATTTATACGCGACATGATCCGTGCGCGGCTGGTAGAAGAAACCTGGGAGCGGAACGAAATCGCCGTGGGCACGATTACCATGTTGTACGATCATCACCAACGCGGTCTCTCCCATAAATTGATGGACCTGCAACACCACCACCATAACGAAGTATTGGTAACGACCCATGTTCACCTGGACCGCGACCTGTGCGTCGAAGTAATCATGGTACGCGGTCGTGCTGAAGAAATAAAGACGTTGTGCGATACGCTCCGACAGCAGCGTGGAGTCCTCCATGCCGATTTATCAATATGTTCAACCGGTCTGGAACTTAAAGGTTAAGAACCGGTAATTTCATCTGATGGCTGAAAGATTTTGATAGCCATTACACTTGTCGTTGTGCTAAATTTCTGTTAAGCGATGACCTGTAACCACAAACGCTTTGCTAGATAGTTTCGTGCAACACAAGGAATGGAAGATGAACACTGACACCACCCCCAAAGGACCTTACCGACACCAGATTTTCATGTTCATGGGCAGTGCTGCATTAACCTTTCTGTTTATTTGGTTGCTGGGATTTGTCGCGCATGATATAAATTCAATTCCTGGTCCCAATTGGACAGACATCGAAGAGGAATATCTTGATCAAGCACTGGTTGCACACGCAGATGAACTGCATCAAGAGATAAATACGCTGGAACGCAAGACAACAGGTTTGCAGGAAACGCAGGCTATCCTGCAACAAAGTACACGTGAATCGCAGCAGACTATGAACCAGTTGCTGGAAATACATCGCCTGAATTTGCAGCAAGACATTGCGCCATCGGCTGAGGAACAACAAGCCATGGCTGACAGCCAGAAAATGTTTCTTGAAAACCAGCAGCTTTTTCAGAATGCCAATCAGGAGATATCTGAATTAAGTGAACAGCGCCGCGAATTGCTTTTAACACTGGAAACCTTGCAGGCATCTCTGGGTGAGCAACGGCAAGACGCGCAACAATTCTATATCGAAGAAATGCGCGCACACTCATGGCGCTTGGCTGCAATAAAGTTTCTCCTCTTAATCCCCTTGTTTTTACTAAGCACCTGGGTGCTGATGCGTTATCGCAAGAGTGCGTACGCTCCTATTACCTATGCCGCGTTCATTGCTGTTTCCTGGTGGGTAGGCTGGACTATGCATCAGCACTTTCCCCGTGAATACTTCAAGTATATTGCGATATTGTCGGCCATTCTGGTGGTGTTGTTTTTATTGTATCGCTTGATTCGAATGCGGGCACAACCGCAACCGGAGTGGTTGATGCGGCGTTACAGAGAAGCCTATATTCGCAAAGAATGTCCCCTATGCAGCTACGCTTTTCAAGGTGCAAATGCTAAGAAGCCGACAATGACGGAACAGAAATCCGAGCCATATACATGCCCTTCTTGTGGCACCGAACTTTTTACCGTCTGTGCTGAGTGCGACAAGGTGCGCCACGCGCTGTTGCCCCATTGCTGCCATTGCGGAAACTATAAAGAGGGGATTTTTTTGGTACACAGTACGCAGTAAACAGATGCAATGTCGTTGGCATATCCTGTGAATTGTTTATGCTGTATGAGTATACCTATCATATTATGAATCAAACGATACCTGAGCCATGAATGAACAAAGGTAATGAACAATGGTGTATGAATTTGACGGTGAGATAAAACTTTTAGAAGGCAAAATGAAGTGGAATGTAATCTATTTTCCTTATTCGGTTAAGGACCTATTTGATACAAACGGTAATGTGCCCGTTAGCATAACGGTGGATGGTCATGACTTTGACCATACCTTATTACCGTCAAGAAACGGGCATTATCTTGTCTACAATGCATTTATACGTAGAGCTTTACAGAAAAAGCTGGGCGACAGCGTTCATGTAGTTCTAAAAAAGTTTGAAGGGAAAAGGGAAGTAGATATACCAGACTATATCCTTCACGTTTTGAAGGATAGTGGTGTTCTGAATGAATTCCTGAATCAGCCTGACTATTTTAAAAGAGAACAAATCAATCATATTGAACTCGCCAAAAAAGAAGAAACCAAAAAGAATAGACTAAATGCTATAGTGGACAAAATCAAAAAGCAGGGAACACTTTAGCTGATTTAGGCTGTCGCAACCGTTTGAGCAGACGATGAAACGGCGCGACGTGCAAATGGCGACAACACACCCAATCCCCATTGGATGATAGACCTGCTATGCCTTCTGTTGCTTCCGCAGGAAATGCGGAATCGGCCAGAGTGGGTGTAACTGGCCACATCCAATAGGCCCCACATCCAATAGACCCCACTCTCAATAGGCCCCCAGGCAATACTCCACTCCACTCCGTTTCTGCTTGAGATAACACAAAATAATAAAAAAGTCCGTGAAGTGTTGTCTTTGTACTACTCATGTAAGCAATTGTTGGCATGAATTGTGCTGCATTATTCATAGCAAAAAGGTAATAGTTTACTCTTTGTGCAGAATTTACAGATGCTATTTTCAATTATAACTGGTATAATGTAGTATAAAATAGCGGGGAAACAAGGTAATTGTTTACAGAATTACCTGTGGCTCACACAATTGTATACCAAAAGAGGTGGATTATGGACAAATTTCGAAAGTTCTGGGAACGGTTTGTGGCTGTAATGCTGATGCCTGATCAAGTGATGGGGCAAACATCCGCGTATCAACAAAAAATGCAGATGGACAACATGGATAACAAACTGGGGTTGTGGCAACGAATGCGTTCCATTCGGTCGCATGAGCAAACCGAATTGTAGGATCATAAGGTCATTCTGCGGTGTTATTGCCGCAGAACCGGATTTATATATATTTTATTTTGTCGAAACGTACATTACCTGATTTATTGCCTTGTTGGTTTGACTGAGTTGCAGGGAAGGGTATAAGCAGCTTCATTTGGGCAGGGACATACTTGTTTACTTGATAGTAACTGTTTGTAAAAAACAAAACCGGGTGGATTCCATCAGGAACCACACCCGGTTGATTGCGTGTATAGCGTATTGATTATAGGTTAATATGAATTATTCTATAACCACCGATATGGGATTTGTGTTCAAGGTACTTTCAAGGAAATCGACTGGTGGTTCACCATTCTCGCCAACTCCGGCAGACAATCCGATAACACCGCTGATCAGCGGATCAACATTCGGATAGGTGATTCGAATGGTACCATCGAAAAACATTTCAACCTGGAAATGATTGGTTACACTCGGGTCTGCAGCAGAAGGTACATTTTCATAGGTGATGATGAGCTTTTCTGCATCTTGAAGAAACGACACCATGCTACCTGGATAGGTACCGTCCACTGGCAAAATGGAAATTTGCGGTACCGCAAAGTGGTCGCCCAATGAATCGGGATTGTTGCCAGGTGCACCAAAGCTGATCCAACCGCCACTTGAAATATACAGGGTGTCATAATGCACTCCGTAAAATGGGACTTCCTGGTTACCCAGTGGGCTGGCAGCGATTGGATCGCCGAAGCTGTCAAAATTCAACAACAAGCCACCGGTCGGGTCGGTTGGGAATACATTGCTTTCTGCTGTTTGCAGGTAATAATAGCTGAGACCACTTGAAGGAGTCAGCCACAACTGTTTTCCGCCCAGATCAAAATCACCGTCAAATTCTTGAGTATAATAATTCGGAGCTGTGGTGACGCCCACCTTTTTTTGCATATTGGATGCATTTATGGTTAATTCGCCCGTCGCAAAATCCAGTCCTTTGGTTTCGGTATAACTTCTGTCGATGGTTACCGAAATCGTCATGCTGTCGTTTCCAGCGATGGTACCGTTTTCCGGGCTTACGCTTATCCAGGGTTGGTCTACAACAATGGCGAAGACCAGGGTTGTATCAGAACCACCTTTGTTCAAGACATCAAATTGCTTTACGGTTTCATACACTTCGGTTTCAACATCAACACCGAAATGCAAGTTGTTCATGGATACCCCCAACTCGGCAACATCCGGAGGGCACCCCATGAGGCTTAACGTGGCAACCAGCGTTAAACAGCTATAGGTTATAAAACTACGCTTCATCGTAACATCCTTTCGACAAGTACACTTTGGGTTGTTTTGCTACATACTTTACGTAAGTTGTAGTACTACACATACCCGCAACCTTCTCTCACTTATTCTGAAAAGTATACAAAAGCTCTGAAGTAATGTCAACCAAACTCCAGCTATTTGGGCATACCTGCTACTATATTTTGTAGTGTGAATGTTGTATTGAATCGAAAGTACACTCAATATAGTGAATACGAGCAAATTCAGGAGGGAAGGCAGGAGGAAAGTCAGGAAAGCCGATTTCAAATAGATTCCACCAAAGTACGAATTAAGAATCGTCTTCTGTTGATTGGCCACAGGCTTCTTCGTGTATGTAATCGGTCGGTGTCATGAGAGGCAGACGGTGAATCAGCAGCTGACTGACCAGTCCTACGCCCATCCCCAAAAAGCCGAAGATGACCAGCAACAGGCAGATTACAAATAAAATAAGCAGCAGGGTAAAGAATGTCAGGCGAACTTGCGGCGGCATGACTTCTTGCATTATTAGTGTGTGCAATGCGACGGAGAGTACACTCAGGATGCCAAATCCCCCCAATACTCCGGTAAAGAAAGCAGTAGCAGCGAAGAGGTGCGCCGGGGTTTCTCCATATCGGCGTAAGAACCAGGCAGTTACAACATCAGCTGCGCCTCGGGTGAACCGTTCCATCCCAAATTTGGATTTACCAAAGCGCCTTGGCTGGTGGGAAACAGGAATCTCCGTGACTTTGTAACCCAGGTGGTCAGCAAAGACTGCAACCAGGCGATGCATCTCACCGTAGAGGGGGAGTTTGCGTACTATTTCTCCCCGGAAAGCTTTAAACCCGGTATTAATGTCATGTAGCTCAAGCTTAAAAAGCCGGGAAATCATGCGGTTGTATATACGGGAGGGGAACGTTTTGTGCCAGGGGTCCAGGCGATTTTTTTTCCAGCCACAAACCACATCATAGCCTTCTTCCATTTTTTCCAGAAAGCGTGGGATTTCAGCGGGTTCATCCTGCAAGTCGGCATCCATCATGAAAATGATGTCCCCATATGCCTGATGGAATCCCACGGAGAGTGCCTGTGATTTGCCAAAATTGCGGCGCAACCGGATGATATCAATTTGTGGGTGTTCCTGGCGTAACGATTTCATTATGTCCCAGGAACCATCATTGCTGCCATCATCAACAAACACAATACGGAAGTCATGAGAACCCACATGTTTAAGGATGGCATCTGTCAGTGTCCGCAAGGTTTCCTTTTCATTGTAAACAGGTATAACAAAACAAAGCTTCATGAATTCCCCACTACCCTGGTCGCGGCACGCTGAACCAGCGATCTGTTCAACTGGATTGGACGCGTTGATTACGTTCTATTACTGACTATTTATGCAAGCTATTGCAGGTAATTGTGCATGGTATAACTTGATAAACAGCCCTGACTAGCGGATGTCGGCATCGAACCACTTGAGCACCGCCATCATGCCCCGAGCCTGTTTGAGCATGGTAGCTTTAAGTCCTTTCTCACGCAACTTGGCCTTGGCATCATGGCGGTCGCGCGCAATAACCACACCCCCAACGAAGGACTTTTCTTCATCTCCCTCCGCCCGTATTGCATGGTATTCATACGTAGGCATATGCTCACAAAGCTCCCATACGATTTTAAACAGATTCGGAAACAACGTGTATGATCAGACAATTTTAACAATAACAAACAGAGCAGACATACAGGGCACAGGGCTTGTAACAGGGGCCATAGCCCGATTTAATCTTCTTTGTTTAATAATTGAAAGGCATCTGAAGCAGACCGACATGTGATGAGGTCATCAAAAAACTTCCTGTCACGCAATGCCAACATCACTTGGGCCAGTAATCCCAGATATTCTTTGTCGGAACCTTCCGGAGTAGCAAACAAGACCATTATATTCACTGGCTTATTGTCCAGGGTGCCATAATCAAGTCCCTTTGGTGCAATGCCCACACCGAGAATAGGTGTTGCCACCTCCCGGATTCGCACGTGCGGAATGGCAATTCCACCACCAATGCCTGTGCTCATAATGGATTCCCGATCATGAACAGCGCGTCGAAACGCTTCATTGTCTGTAATGGCGGGATGTTGTGTCACTGCATCAATCAGGGTATTGAGGGCCTCGTGTTTTGAGGTGCCTCCCCGAATGATGACAATGTGATTTTTTTCTATGTGTATTCCGAATTTACTCATATTAATAGGTACTACAACAGACATTCAGGTCTAGTACTCCTGATTTATTCCATACCGTATAAACTACCATGTTGTGTTTCTGACTGGTAGCGTTATTTAAAGGAAAGTTTTGGTAAATTTTCACGCATTCGTTGTAGCGCAACTTTAAGCCGCGCATCCTCTACAGTTAATGAAAAACGCACATAACCTTCGCCGTTAACACCGTATGCCGCCCCTGGTGCCAATACGACAGCACATTTTTCCAACATAAAATCGCAGAAAGAAGCTGAAGTATAGCCATCGGGTACGGGAACCCACAGGTAGAAAGTACCCTTTGGCGGTTCATAGGTCCAACCCAATGCACGCAATGTATCCAGCAGCATTTCTCTGCGTTTGGTATAAATTTCCAGCATGTCGGCAGTAAAATTATCACAATTATCCAGTGCTTCTATACCGGCATATTGTATTGCATTGAATATGCCGGAGTCCGTATTCGCTTTTGAGGTGGCAATTGCCTGAACTATATCTGCATTACCACTGGCCATTCCAATACGCCAACCGGTCATGTTGAATGGTTTTGAAAGAGAATTCAACTCGACACCAACATCCTTTGCACCGGGCGCGTTGAGGAAGCTGAGCCGTTCAACACCATATACCAATTCGCTGTACGGGTTATCATAACAGATAACAATATCGTTGTCGCGGGCAAATGCAACCAGATCATTCAGGAATGGGCGTGTCGCAACTGCGCCAGTCGGGTTGTTGGGGTAGTTCAAATAAAATGCTGAGGCCTTTTTGGCAACATCAGAAGGTATTTCAGAAAAATCGGGTAAAAAATCATTGGACTCCCGCATGGGTACGGGATAGGGTTCCGCACCCACAAACCAGATACTCGGTTTGTATCCTGGGTACCCCGGGTCGGTTACCAGCACGGTATCGCCTGGATTGATGACACCCAAAGCAAAATGATGGCACCCTTCTTTGGAGCCAATCAGCGCGACTATTTCATTTTCAGGGTTTAATTCAACCTGGTAACGGCGCTGATACCATCGCGCAATGGATTCGCGAAATGACAACATTCCCCATTCTTCATCGGTGGGGTAACGGTGATTTTCTTTATCCTGGGCTGCTTTACATAACGCGTCAATGACAGATTGTGGTGTTGGGTCCACTGGGTCTCCGATGGCAAGGCTGATCACATCAATTCCACGTGCCCTGGCATCGTTGATTTTGTTTCGCAAGGTCATAAACAAGTAGGGCGGTATTTTTGTCAATCGTTCCGCAGTCTGCATCCGTATCCTTCCTGAAAGTCCCATTTTAGTTTTAATAAATACATCTTAATTAGGGTAATCATTACTCTTTGGCACACAATTTCATTACGCGCACGTGCTATAAACAAAAAGCAGCGTCGTTGTATGCGCATGTAAATATTTTAAAGTGAAGTTGTCCAATAATAATAAATTATCTGCTTCATTATTGGTTTTTGTTGCCTTTCTGCCGAAAAACCATTAGAGATATTGATGGTGTAGCTATAAGTTGCTCTCGGCAAAGCATATTTATGGATTGGCAGTTCTGGAAAACACGCACCAACCATTCATCTCTATTGTACACCATATCGGGATGGTACATCGAAATTTGCGTATCTGAAACACGAAAAGCACTTCCTCTTCCAGAAAATCAGTATTTTTTATTATTTCTGGGCCTGAAAGATAAATCAAATAATTACAAGCAGGTATTACTGGATTTCGAACAACCGCTAGTTTCTGTAATTAATCTTCCGGGCGTTCACCCGATTGCGCCATTTTGACCAACTTCGGGTGAAAACGTGCCAGAGGTGTTACCAAATCCGTTTGTGCCGCCATGACAGCATCTATATCTTTGTATACCATAGGTGCTTCATCCAGACCGGCAGATAACAAGGTCACCCCGGCTTGATTCAAACGATACTCCAAATCATGCTGACGAATGGTTCTGTGTGCCTGCTTTCGGCTCATCAGCCGTCCCGCGCCATGGGCTGCCGAGTTGAGTGATTCCACATTTCCGAGTCCGCGTACTATATAGGCAGGAGTAGCCATGGTGCCCGGTATAATCCCCAGAACACCTGAACCGGCTGGCGTAGCGCCTTTGCGATGTACTATTAGTTTTTCATTGTAGTGTTCTTCCATCCAGGCAAAATTATGATGATTTTCCAGATCATACTGTATAGTCGCACCCAGGTATTTTGCGATTTGTTTATGAATGCAGAAGTGGTTTGCTGCCGCGTATTCACCCATGAGCTGCATTGCCGCCCAATACTCTCGGCCTTCCGCACTGTCCAGGTCCAACCAGGCCAGGTGACGCAATGTATTGGGAAGGGCTCGCTGTTGCATTTGTGCGACTTTGCTGTAGTGTTGACATATTAATGCGCCTGTACCGCGACTGCCGCTATGACTTAAAAGGGCCAGGTAGTGGCCTTTATCCAAACCTTCGAGAGGCGTGTCCAATTCCAATATGCCAAATTCTACAAAATGATTGCCGCTGCCACTGGTACCGAGTTGTTCCCAGGCCCTGTCTTTGTTGGCTTTGGTGACAGGCGACACAGACCAGTCCCGGTCCATGACGTCATGTTGGCGGCGCTGTTTTTTGAAGGCAGCACCTATCCCGAACCGTGTTTCAGATGCAATTGCAGCTTTCAAGCTTTCTGGATTGTCTGACAATGTCTGTACGGGTAAATCCAGGACAGACAGTTTCACGCGACAGGCAATGTCCACGCCGACGGCGTAAGGAATAACCGAATTACGTGTAGCCAGGACACCACCAATGGGTAAGCCATAACCGACATGCGCGTCAGGCATAAGCGCGCCACGCACGGCAATGGGCAGCGCGCATGCATTATGTATCTGCTCAAGTGCGTTACTGTCCAGACCTTCACCCCATATCTTGCAGGGCACAGAAGTTTGCATGGCCATCTTCGATTTACTCTGTTTGACATCAGTAGGGTTATCAAGCAGTAAAGTTGCCAGACCACCGAAGTAGGGATCTTTGGTAAATATTGCAGGACGCTCAACGACTTTTTTTAACCGCTTTATTACCCGTGATTTATTGAAACCATCTTTTAATGCTGCCTGGAAGCCATCCGATGTCGCCTGGAATGGTTGACCGGGTGGTATTTTCAGCTTGGTAAGAAGTTTTGTATTTATTGCCATTTTAATGGGCCTTTGCTTATATTGTTACGAACGATTCTGGACGATTAATCATGCTATCGTATTACCATAAAATTGACGATTACGATTTCGAATCAATAAAAGTTGTTATATCACTTGCAAATTTGCTATACTTTGCCTGATGAGGCAGTCCGGGCTCATTCAACAGGGGGCGCACAACGCCAGTAATTTGCATGCTATACTATAGCAAGTTACAAGATATCCGGAAAGTTGCCAGGCATTATACTACCTGGAGCAACCAAGAGCGTTTAAGTGGTGTTGTGAAGCCAAAGCTAAATTATACGTATTATTTACGCTTCCCCCAAACCAGGAACCGGTAAACCACCGGGATTCATAGTATTTTCGAAACATTTACATCACAGTACAACCATGTCTGCACGACAAAACAATCGGTATATTTTGATGCAAGATTGCAGGCATGTCAAATAATGTACTACATGAAGACATTCAACACCGAGTTGGTTCAATAAAATTTCGGAATGCGTAATCTTGCCGAAATTTTATAAGGAAGCACTCGATATAAAGATATTATAACGCCGAAAACTTCAAGGCTGGACGACCGGGTCGCCCTGTCTTACGAGTTAACGGAGTCAAGTCCGGACGCCGGTGTTATAAGCCCAAACCCCAGCGCCTGTCGGCAAAGGAGATAGATGAATGGATGAGGCCTACGTAAAACACGAAACCCTGAAGCAATGGGTCAAGGAAGTTGCCGCACACACAACACCCGACGAAATTATTTGGTGTGACGGTACCAAGGAAGAATATGATCGTTTGTTTAAAGAGATGGTTGACTCGGGAATGGCCATCAAATTGAATGAAACTAAGCGCCCCAACAGTTTTTATTTCCGCTCCGACCCAAAAGATGTGGCGCGTGTGGAAGACAGAACCTACATTTGCACCAAAAATCCTGAAGATGTTGGTCCGACCAACAACTGGATGGACCCCGAAGAAATGCGGAAAACACTGGGTAGTCTCTTCAAGGGCTGTATGAAGGGTCGTCCGCTTTATGTAATACCTTTCAGCATGGGCCCCATTGGTTCACCCATCTCGCACATCGGTATTGAATTGACAGACTCCCCATATGTTGTCGTCAACATGCACATCATGACCCGCGTCGGCACGGCAGTTATCGACGCACTCGGTACAGATGGTGAATATGTCAAGTGTGTGCATTCGGTTGGGAAGCCCCTGCAAGCGGGTGAAGAAGATGTCAAGTGGCCTTGCAACAACGACCACAAGTACATCACCCACTTCCCGGATACCCGTGAGATATGGTCCTTTGGTAGTGGATATGGCGGTAACGCACTGCTTGGCAAGAAATGCTTCGCATTGCGCATCGCATCTAACATGGCTCTGGAAGAAGGCTGGATGGCCGAGCACATGCTCATTCTCGGTGTGGAAGCACCCGACGGCCAGAAAGACTATGTTGCAGCAGCTTTCCCAAGCGCTTGCGGCAAGACCAATTTTGCCATGCTGATTCCACCAAAGGCTTTTGATGGTTACAAAGTAACCACCATTGGTGATGATATCGCCTGGATCAAGCCTGGTGATGATGGCAAGCTCTATGCCATCAATCCGGAATCCGGATTCTTTGGTGTTGCACCTGGTACCTCCTATGATTCCAACCCGAACGCGATGGAATCTATCACGAAAGACAGCATTTTCACCAATGTCGGGCTAACCGACGATGGTGATGTCTGGTGGGAAGGCATGACCGAAGAACTGCCAGCAAAATTGACCGATTGGCAGGGTAATCCTTGGACACCAGGTTGTGGCAATAATGCTGCACACCCGAACGCACGCTTTACCGCACCGATTGCCAATTGTCCTTGTGCAGACCCAGCTTATGAAGATCCCAAAGGTGTACCGATTGGTGCATTCATCTTCGGTGGTCGTCGCAGCACAACCATGCCATTGGTAATGGAAGCAGCCAACTGGGATCAAGGTGTGTATATTGCAGCTACCATGGGTTCTGAGACCACTGCTGCCGCAGCACATGCCATTGGCCAGGTTCGTCGTGATCCCTTCGCCATGCTGCCCTTCATCGGGTATCACATGGCTGAATACTGGTCACACTGGCTGAAGATGGGTGGCAAAATCAGCAATCCGCCCAAGATTTATTCAGTCAACTGGTTCCGCAAAAACGAAGAAGGCAAGTTTATCTGGCCTGGCTTCGGTGAAAACATGCGTGTGTTGAAGTGGATCATTGACAGAATCCACAACAAAGCAGCCGCAGTGGAAGGTCCGCTGGGTAGTGTACCGGCATATGAAGACATCGAATGGGGCGGTCTGGACTTCTCAAAAGAACTCTACGAGCAGATTACATCTATTGACAAGAAAGTCTGGATGGAAGAAGTCCTCTCCCACGAAGAGCTTTTCATGAAGTTAGCAGACAAGATGCCATCCGAAATGCAGTTACTGCGTCAACTGGTGGTTTCAAACCTGACCCGCATGCAAGGTACCTGGAAGCCAGTCAAATAAGGCTTTTTGATAACAATTACTCCCTATGCGGTTATCGGGCATACCGATAGCCGCAATTTATAGATTCTATATCATTTCCTACACCATAAGACCCGTCCATGTTGTGATTGTCCTCCCACAATGGACGGGTCGCTTTTTTGGTTCATCCTGAATTAGCGTACATTTGACACAGGATGAGGCCCTGAGGCAACTC
>CAZIDP010000026.1:0-33673 GCA_964537975.1 uncultured Nitrospirales bacterium
CAATGCAAGTCTGGAAGATTTGGGATTAATTCGCACTTCGGTTCATGATTGTAGAAATGCCATTCATATCAATTCAGTTGGCAGTTTTTCTACCGCACGATACCTCCCTATGGGCATGATAGAAGACCTTGAAACCGGTTGCGTCTGGTTTTTCCAGATAGAAGCTTCAAGCTCCTGGCATTACGAAATAGGTTACCGCAAATCAGAACAGGGTGGAAGCTTGTTTCTTCATGCAGACGCGGCTGATGAGCGATTTGGTTCCTGGACCCATACGCTTCAACCAGGGGAAACTTTTGAAGCAGCACCGGCAGCAGTTGGTTGTTGCATGGGAGGTTTCAATGAAGCCGTTCGTGCTTTGACCTCTTATCGCAGGCAAAAGTTGTTACCAGCTCCTGCCTGGGAAGGCGCATGTCCAGTCTTTTTTAACGATTACATGAATTGTCTTTGGGCGAATCCGACGGATGAAACCCTCCGACCACTTATTGATGCCGTAGCAGAAACGGGTGTCGATGGATTTGTGATTGACGCTGGATGGTTTGCGCCACGTGCTGGCAACTGGGGCATGGGATTGGGTGATTGGAATGATTCCCCGGACCGATTTGGGCCTGATGGCCTTCCAGGAATTATTCAATATATCAAAAGCAAAGGACTGATACCGGGTATCTGGCTGGAAATGGAGGTTTGCGGTGAAGATGCGGTGCTAGGGAAAAAACCAGACTCCTGGTTTTTACGACGGAACGGCTACCGTGTCGGGGGTGGCGCTCGCTGGTTTCTGGACTTTCGCAATCCTGAAGTACAGAGCTACCTTCACGAACGCATCGACAGATTGGTTAAGATGGGTATTGGCTTTATTAAAAATGATTATAACGAATGCGTCGGAATTGGTACAGATACAACAAACGGCTCACCAGCACATGGCTTAATCGAGCACAGCCGGGCATTTTATCAATTTATTGATGAAGTACGTACGCGTCATCCACAGCTTGTCATCGAGAACTGTGGCTCCGGTGCAATGCGCCAGGATTATGGCATCCTCTCACATTTTCATATACAAAGTTCTTCAGACCAGGAGTGGTATGATAAATACCCATCCATAGTAATGGGTTCATCCGCCGCTTTGTTGCCTGAGCAGATGGGTATCTGGTCATACCCCTATCCCCTGCTGGTCTCACAAAAAGAACAACCAGACATACTCGACTCGAAAGAATACAGGGAATGTATGGCCGATGGTGAACAGACCATCTTCAATATGGTCACTGGTATGTGCGGTAATATGTATCTTTCCGGACGTATTGACAAGACCGACGCGTTAAATCGAAAGCTTATTATAGAAGGCATTTCAGTATACAAAGCTGAACGTGAACATATACACAATTCATACCCATTCCATCCCTGTACGCAACCACGATTTATGGACGACCAAGCCTGGGCAGGATTGGGGCTGGCCAACGAAACTAACGATCGCATATTGCTTGCCGTTTGGCGTCTGAAATCTCCAGAAAGTTATTGGGAATTCCATTTTCCTGCTTGGGCAAATTGCAATGTCTCAGTAGAACAACGTTACCCGAACAATATGCCTGAAGCATCCTGGCACTGGAACTCAGGTAACGCGAAGCTCACTGTACATCTACCGAAGCAAAATCAGGCCCGGCTCCTGGAACTGACGATTATTTAGTTTTGCCGGTTGCTGACAGATCAACTATTTGATGGTAATATCAAAACTCACTGGAGCTATAACATGAGAAGATTAAAAACCATTCAAGTTTTTGTAATTGTTTCAATATGCTTGCCTGGTTTAGGATGTAATACTTCATACAAAGATGTGCTGCAATTTTTAAAGCCGGCATCGGAAAAAGAAATGATATCCAGGGTTCCTGAGCAGTGGTTGCCTATCACCTATTTGCAGTCCGGCTTTTTTACCGGACATGAATGGGGAGCACAATATCGAGATTATGACGATAAGCTGAATCGGGCCAGGGAACTCAGTCGTGCGTTTGATGCAATCGAAGTATTGAATCAAGACTTGGACACTCCTGACGGGTTCCATGATATCCGTAATACTGCTCAAGCGTTCAAAACTATATCCGAAGATTTGGATCAACCATTCCTTGGTTTCTGGAGCTTCCCACGTCTTCCAGGTTTTTTCCGTGCAGAAGACATTTCAGAACAACCGAAATCTTGGCGATCCATGTCTCTCAAAGCCGATGGTTCATTATGGCAACGGTTCCCCTCCCATCCGGATGACATTGAGTCACTAATTAAATACACTGGTGAAGCACTGGATATCACCAACGATGAGGCTGTGAAACAATTACTTGAAAATATACGAGATGCGTTTCAGTGGGACGGTCCGGTTGACAGTTCAACCGGTGCATTGTTTGGGTTTGTCGTCTTAAATGAAGCCATGTTATCGGGCAATTATGAATCGGTTTGGAGTGCTGATGAACGCAGACATGATGTCGACGCACCGGATGCAGTCATTCGCTTAAACCAACAGACCCATTTCCAGCTTTTTACAGACAACGACCCTTACTACAGTTATTATGGGCCACCGAAGAGGGCTATACCGCTATTTTCTGAAAGCGCATCTATCGCTTTCCAAAAATATGCTTTGGAACAAGGTCATAGTTTTGAACTGCTTCCTGCAGACAGAAATGAGTTCCTTGACGATGATGATGCCGTGACACTACCGAGCTGGGTAACTTTTGTGTCCTTGGACAACACTGAATACTGGTCCATCTGGCGATCATGGGTCTTTAGTACCTGGACCGGATTTATTGAAGCCATACACCAAGAAATTGGTTTGGCCCAATCTGGTAACCCGGATTACTATGGTGCTGTTTATTTTCAACTTCCTGGCTGGTATTCAATGCATAAAATGGGGAATACTCCAATAACCTACCCATATTATGATAGTAACATGGGTCTTGTTACAGAAAATGTCATCCCCAAAGATATGGCAGAATATACCCGATTGAACGCTGTTACAAGCGGTATAGATATGGTAACCTTGATGAAATCTCCCTGGTTCGCAGGCGCAGTACACGAGACCACCTGTTCCATACCTGTGAACCGTTTACCCGAGAGCACGATAGAAGAACATGACAACTATGTCATGCAACATGAGCGGTTTCGACACTATTTCATGATGCAAGGTGCATTGCTTCGACAAGCATGCCAAGAAAATGACAAATTGTTTGGGGCGTTTGCCCGATCCCAAAACTTTGCAGACCAGGCACCGCTGTCTCCTGAAGCCTTCAAGCAGAATTTCCAGCAAACTGTTGAGGTACTAAAACCAGATATAATTGCCACCATAGGGCCTTGGTTTTTGAATCTGGATTCTGTTGCATTGGAGAACCAGGAAAAAATGCGTGGGATTGCGCAATCCGGTTTGGCAGAGGTCTGGCAAGAACTCCGTCAGAATTACCGTGATGCGTATTCAAGCCCACATATAGTCCATGACCTCCACGAATAGAGTCACTTCAACATATACATGAACTTTACGCTTGAACCGGTTACACCAGAATATCTCGTACAACTTTGCCGTGTACATCGGTCAACCGGAAATCACGGCCCTGGAACCTGTAGGTTAATCGCGTGTGATCAATTCCAAGGGCATGCAACATGGTTGCATGAAAGTCATGCACATGTACTGGATTCTCGACTGCGTTGTACCCCATGTCATCTGTGGCACCATAGGTCATTCCACCTCGTACACCCCCACCAGCAACCCATAAACTGAAGCCCTGTATATGATGGTCACGACCGGTACCTTGCGCCATGGGTGTACGTCCAAATTCACCACCCCAAATGACCAAGGTGTCCTCCAGCATACCCCGTTGCTTCAGATCATTAATCAATGCGGCGGAACCGCGGTCAACATGCCCTGCTGTAACTTTCATCCCATCTTGAATCTGTTCATGATGGTCCCAACCCCGATGATACAGTTGAATAAATCGTACTCCTCTTTCAGCCATCCTGCGTGCCAGTAAACAATTGGCGGCAAATGTACCATCAAGACGTTCTACACCATACGAATCGAGCACATGCTTGGACTCACCAGACAAATCGACCAAATCCGGAACACTCGTCTGCATCTTGAACGCCATCTCATATTGACTTATACGCGTGGCGATTTCAGGATCATCGACACTGTCATTATGTACTGTATTCAGCGCACTGACCGCCTCGACAACATCGCCCTGCAATTCATGGGTCACACCATGCGGGCTGCTGACATAGAGTACGGGGTCTCCCTTGGACTGGAATCGAACTCCCTGGTATTTACTCGGTAAGAATCCGCTATGCCATTGTCGTGCCGCAATTGGTTGGGCCTGTCCACCACCTACAGATGTGAGCACGACAAAACCAGGAAGATTCTCACACTCGCTGCCCAGACCATAAGACAACCAGGAGCCCATACTGGGTCTACCGGAAATTGAAGTACCCGTGTTCATGAATGTGTGGGCCGGATCATGATTTATCTGCTCTGTTTGCATGGAACGAATGATGCAAATATCATCTGCTATTGAACCGATATGTGGCAAAACAGTCGATATTTCCTGACCTGATGCACCGCATTTCTGAAAGGGAAATTGCGGCCCGAAACAGGTCAGCTCCTGACCTTGAAGTTGGGCTATCGGTTGACCATCGGTGTATTCATTCGGCATTGGTTTTCCACTGAAACGCGCAAGTGCTGGCTTGTAATCCAACGTCTCGAGATGCGATGGGCCACCTGCCATGTACAAGTAAATAATCCGCTTTGCTCTTGGCATATGATGTAATGGATTTACTATCCCATGCCGGGTCTGAAAACTCAAATTGGCTTCTGCAGGGGTTACAGCATTGGCCATGCCACCATGCAAGAGCGTAGCAAGCGCCATTGTGCCAATTCCCTTGGCTGCCCGGCTTAAAAATTCACGCCTGGTCTCAATCAATTTAATTTCATGCATCGGGTCCATTGTAAAACCTCCGTTCCATACCAATAGCAAACACGCACCTGTTTCTTCAGGTACGTGTAATCGTCTCATGTAAATTAAAAATAACCCGGGCTACCGAGGTCCAGGCGGCAACTTCCGGAACATCCAGGCGGCTTGGTGCGGGCCAGTTACCGATAGAAACCAACGCCATAGCTGCATCTGTATCCATGCTGAATTCTTCAATATGTTTCTTGTACAATTCCCCCAGCACAGAACGTTCCTCCTCATTTGGAGAACGGGATAAAGCATGTCGAAATGCCCAATCCAGCCTGGCTTCAAGTGTATCGCCCCCTTCCTCCACTATACGCGTTGCGAAAACGCGAGCGGCTTCAACATATACAGGATCATTCAACAATACAAGTGCCTGTAATGGTGTGTTTGAAGCGGAGCGTTCTGCCACACATTCTTCACGGTTCGGAGCATCAAAAGCCAACAGACTCGGATGCAGGAAAGTCCGCTTCCAGTAGGTATACAAACCACGTCGATATTGATCCGCGTTCTCTTCTGCTTTGTAAATCAATGGGCCAGCAAAGGTATTCGCATTATCCCAATATCCATCTGGTTGGTAGGGGTAAACACTCGGACCACCAATCTTGGGTGTCAGCAAACCACTGATGCGCAGCGCGTTATCACGAACCATTTCGGCTGGCAAACGAAACCGTGTCTGACGTGCCAATAGCCTGTTAAACGGGTCTGTTTCGCGCAATTGGGGAGAAACATTGGATTGCTGTCTGTATGTTGACGAGGTGACAAGGAGTCGCACCATGTGCTTGACATCCCAGCCGGAGTCGACAAACTCACATGCCAGCCAATCCAATAATTCAGGATGACTGGGCCATTCACCTTGCAATCCCAGATCATCAAGCACTTTAGATAACCCAGAACCAAAATACAAGTACCAAAGGCGATTCACAAATACCCTGGCGGTAAGGGGATTCTCTTCATGAACCAACCACTTCGCCAGGTCTAAGCGGGAAGCACGCTCACCATTGGTTTCCAAAGTCCCCAAAAATTCTGGAATTGCTGGATTAACTATTTCACCGGTATCGTCCAACCAGTTTCCACGAGGTAATACACGCGTCACACGTGGTTCTTCGCGCTCTTTGGAAATGAGTGTTCGCGCAACACCCTCCATAAAAGTATTTCGCTCGTTTTGCACTGTTCTCAATTTACTGCGAATAGCTTCCATTTCTGGTGCACGTTCGTTGTAAAATGTGGTTAGCAAAGTTTGCTCTTCTTCAGTGCGCTCTGAGGGCATCTTGAGAGCAGCTGCTAGAAATTCTGCCTCATGTTCATTCGCTTCCAATAAGGTGGGAATTTCTTCATCGCTTAGCGATAGACGAATGCGGGATGGCACATGACGCTCAGCAACAAACTCATGATGCAGACGAACGGTTATTTGTGTACCGGCTCCACCTTCTACTGGCTGCATAAAGTAAAAAGCTGCCTTTCGTTCTTCGTCATGAATGTGTCCAGCCACAGCCCAACCCGTGTCCTTTTTACCATCCAAGGCATTGAGTACAGGAAAACTATCTTGTTCGAAATCAGCCTCAGCATTGCGGATTTGAATGTTCTGTGTGTCGGCAAGATTCGGCCCGGACACCTCTACTTCGATCCTTGTAAGGACGAAATTTCCATTGGCTCGCGAAAGTCCCTTTTCAATACTTTCATGTTTCAAAGCTTCCAGACGTATTCCGGTGATGTTGGATTTGTCTGTGTCCAGGACTATTTCAATATGCTCTGTAGTGGGATTCTCACCTGATGCCAGAAATGAGTGGTCATCGAGCAAGGTGTATGTGGTTCCATTAATGGTACTGATAGAACTAGGTGAAAGCGCTTCCCAAATGGTCAACTCTGATTGAATACGTTCTCGGATGCGTGTTTCCCACGCTTGTTGCGCTTCAAAATGCGCTTCTGAGGGCGTTTCCAGACTGGATTGTAAAGTAGCAATACGATTATCAATCACAGCCAGTCGATCAGCCTGAAATTCATTGGGAATATGCGCTACCGGTGGCAGCATACGCTCATTATAAATACCTGGTTGCTCCAACCCAGCGAAAAAAGCAGAAAATGAATAAAAATCATCGATTGTGAACGGATCAAATTTATGATCATGGCACTGAGCACACCCCAGTGTAGCCCCCATCCAGACCGAACTCGTTGTACGCACGCGGTCAGCAGCGTAAATTGCAAGATACTCCTTTTCCTGCGCACCGCCTTCCGCAGTGGTTTGATTCAGACGGTTGTAACCAGAGGCAATCAGTTGTTCCAAAGTCGCATCCGGCAGCAGGTCACCTGCCAGTTGCTCGATAGTAAATTGGTCAAACGGTTTGTTATTGTTAAACGCTTCTATTACATAATCGCGGTACGGATAAATGTCACGATGCTGATCTCCATGGTACCCCGTGGTATCGGCATAGCGCACCAGGTCCAACCAATAAAGTGCCAGGCGTTCACCATAATGCGGAGAGGCCAACAATCGGTCTACCAGACGTTCATAGGCATCATCACTATTATCGGACACAAAAGCATCCACTTCTTGTGCAGTTGGCGGTAAGCCCAGAAGATCATATGACAAACGCCGAATCAGCGTGATACGGTCTGCCTCCGGAGAAGGGGTGAGTCCTTGCTCAAGCAATGCCTTTTTAACAAATCGGTCTACGCTGTTTCTGCCCCAAGCATCATCTTCAATAATCGGTGGATCGTATCGTTTGGCCGATCGATAAGCCCAGTGTTCTTCGAAGGTTGCGCCTTCATCTATCCAACGACGCAACAACTCGATTTCATCACTGGACAATGTCTTATGGGTTTCAGGAGGTGGCATGATACGGTTAGGGTTTTCTTCCTGTATCCGCTCCATGAGCAAGCTTGCAGCACTGTTGCCGGGCACGATGGCCTGACGTCCCCCCCGCCGTTCTTCAGTTGCGGTATCAAAATTGCTTAATTGTAAACCGCCAATCAGGTTTTCGGTGTCTGGCCCATGGCATGCAAAGCATTTATTTGACAAAATAGGTTGTATATAACGGTTGAAATCAACGGGTAGCTGTTCTGATATTGAAAAAACGTGGTCCTCATCCATCGCAAAAACATGATTATGATCAATGATAATTAAAGTTGTCATCATACAGATCAGCAGAAATGCAAGCCCCATTACAGAGCATTTAAATATAAATGCACGTGCTTGATAGATTTTCAACAAATGGATAGCCATTGTTTATGTCCTCTCTCATATCAACTGCAGAAACCACTACACCTGACTGAATGGAATGTTATTAGAAAATGTGATGATCAGGCAGCAACGTCTTCATCCTGCACTTCAGCATCCTGATCTGCTTTCATTTCGATACCCATGTTTATCGATAATTGGTCTGAATAGGCTTCGCGTAATATTCCGGCACCAACTTCGGTTACGGCGGTCTGCCATAAATAAATTTGCTCTAATTCCGGGAGGTTCAATAAAGCCGATAAACCGGCATCCGTGATCTCCGTACCATATAAATTCAAATAATATAAGTTAGCAAAGCCGCTGATGTGTAACAGCCCCGTATCATTTATCGAGCTGCGCTCCAGATTCAATCGGGTCAAACGCGGGAATTGATTCAACAGTGAAAGACCTTCCACGGTCAGGTTACTATTGGCCAGGTTCAACCAGGTTACATGCGCTGCTACAGGCAGCAACAACGCAATCGTCTTGTCATCTGCAGGTTGCTCCAATAAAGATAAATCTACCCGCAATAATGGAGTAGAAGAATTTAATGGAAGTACGATGGCATTCATGTCGCGTATCGGCTTTAATACCTCTTCAGAAACCGGTGTCAAACCTTCACCGAGTTGCGCGTATAGTAAATCCAGATTCCTGCGCTGTTCATCCTGTATCACAGTTGCTGTAAGGACAGGGTCCTCCCAGCCATCGAAGGAAGCCCCAGCAAGAATCCATTCCTTTATCAAGTCGGTTTGTTCCAGGGTCAGCGGAGCACCGGACGCAGGCATGAAATCAATATGATTTTCAGGTAACGTGACGAGCATATACAGCGGACTCTCATCAGGAGCACCAGGTATGACCGATGGGCCGTGTGATTCTCCCCCTTTCATGATGGACGCGATGGAATCCAGACGCAACTCACCTTGTTGTCGGCGTTCACTATGACATTCCAGACAACTCTCCTGAATTATGGGCCAGATGTGTTTGGCAAAGTGGACTCCTGTATCATCTGAAGCAGATACAACTGTTTCTGGTGTATCATCCCGAGTTGCCTCTGCTTCAGTTGGTTCGTTGACTGCAATGGCAACTGATTCATCCTGGTCTGCAACCTCTGCTGTGTCAACATCGGTACCCGGGTCTTCCAGAACAACTGCTACATCTTCTGCGGTTTCTTCCAGTGCATCCCAACGCGCTCCTTGAGCAATCCAGTGCGCAATTGTTATTATTTCTTCCGCGGTCAAACGGGGTTCACGTCTTGGTGGCATCACATTGGCATGGTTGTCGGGGAGAAGGATACGCGCCATAATATAGCTTTCTATTATCTCGCCAGGTACGATTGCGGGATTTCCTGATTCTCCGCCGGCAAGTGCATCGGACTCATTATCCAGACGTAAACGGCCGTCCTGAAATTCTGATCCATGACACTCAAAACACCGCGTTTCCATAATGGGTTGAATATGGTTTACAAATGTATATTGTTCCGGTTTCTCATTGGCATGCACGGTGCCAGTTAATAAAAATACCTTAAACAACGCTATAACCAACATGCCACAAAATACTACGCGCTCAAAATAAAAAAATCGGGTTCTTACTGACATTGACTTCATGTTGTACATCCTGCTTCCACCTGTAATGATGACTGGTAATTCGTTTTAACTTCTTGTCTGTATTTATTCAGGTGTGATTAATTCAATCAACACCTATCCTTATTATGATTATAAATTATCTCATATTCAACATTTTTGCAATCCCTGAGCACATCAAAAAATTGTCTGAAACGGACATAATGATAACCACAACCACCTTTAGATTGATGTAAGCGACTGCAATCCAATACTATCTTGACTCAAGAACAACAAAGACTTGGAATCTAAACCTGTTAGCAAATTTTGTGAAACGACTCGGAGAATTCATTGAAAATTACGTTACAAAACTATAAACAACCTGAAATTGAATTTTCTGCCTCGTTATTAAATATTTTCAGGGTTTACATAGTTTTTCTCGGATTCATATTGACATCAACTCCAGCAAAAGCAACAGATTCCGAATGGATAACTGTCCACCAGCGTCCACCAATTGCACAACTCCAGGAACTTGATGCACCGAAGATAATGATTATTGCAATTCGGTTTGAACAACAAGGTGTTGTATTGAATAAATTACCGCTGACCTTCCAGGAAGGCGAAACTATATCGTTTGAATTGAAATTTGAGTGCCTTGCCGGACACTGGGAACAGCCTCAGGAATTAACTCTGGCAATACGCGGCGAAGGGCCCAATATTTCTCAAAAATATCTTCTGGACATGGGCATGTGTACTTCGCCAGGTTCCAGTACCTATTTCGAAGGAACAATCACCTTGCCGCGTTACCATATAAATGGTGATACGACGCTATCCTTCCAGGTTGCTTCATTGCAATCAGAAGAGGACCATAGAAACCTGCTCTTCTTGGCCCCGGTACGTATAGCACCAGCACTACTAGATTCGAATGTTACTCAAGAAGCCATTAATGCCGTTTTTACTGAAGATGCAATACGGTTACGAAGTCGATTTCGCCTGGGAAAGAATGCGTCAATTGAAATACCTGTGCCCGAAAACTTGCCTTTTCAACCACGACGCCTGGGTATAATTTCCAGAATTGAATACACATCATCGCACCGGCAAGAAGAACAAGTATGCCGAGTCCAGATGATGCATGCAGGTGAAGTTTCCAATACAACCTATTTACGTAATGGTGTTCACACTGGATTTGGAAACATCCATTATTACCCTGCCGGAAAGATAGCATTAAAAGACATACCCATTTTCGATTCCTGGACATCCAGGGTGCCCAACATGCTTGGTGCTGACTATAACATACAATTGTATTACAGCATCCAGAATCTACCTGTAGGTCCTGCACCGGAATCTATTGTTTTGGAGTATATAAAACCGGAAGGAATTATGGAGGTGCGTGATGTGCTACTGCTGCCGTAAAACAACAATAAATTCAAGTGCCACAGAAAACGGTAGCACAATATGCGTATAGGGTCGACGCACCGGTTACCTATTGTCAGTATCGTCGCCTTGTGGGTATTAACCTTATCCTGGCCATGGGAATTGTTCCAGCGTGTTCCAGTTTTCAATTTTACACTGGTAAAGCTGGCGGCATTGGTTATCATTGGTACTGTTTCGTTATCAATTGTTGTACAACCAAGTGTAATACACCGATTACGTAGTGGACTGGAAGCACCAATCATATTAATGCTTATCGCATGTGGACTATCATTGCTATTCAGTGTGGACCACGCAGCGGGATTCCCATTACTCCTGCAATATGTTTCGTATCTGGTCTTGTTTTATGCCCTCATACTCGTCATTCAAACTCCCGAATTGGCAATACAGCTAGGCCGTGGCTTCGCAGTGTCTGCGTCTTTGGTGGCAATCCTGGCAGTACTCTGTTCCGCTGCTTGGGCATTTCCCGCTATAGCTGTACCGAACGAATATCAAGGGAATTTCATCAGTTCACAATTGCGCGCTGCCATACCGATGCGGATGGCAGCAACGACTACTGATTTCAATCAAGGGGTATTATGTTTTGTTGTTGCAATTCCCATGGCACTTATCCTGTTTTTAGGCACAAGAAGTAATCTGCTATACAAAATAGCTGGCATTCTACTCGGTGTACTGCTGTTAGCAGGAATTGTCGTTTCGTATTCACGCAGTTCGATGCTGGCCTTGTTGCTCATGACAATCGTGGCAGGCATTACAGGTCTTCGTTATCGTCTGGGTACAAAAAATACAGTCGTTCTCTTTATATTATCTCTGATATTAATTCTTCCAATTGCAATTTTTTATCATGAAGCCTTGTTACAACGTTTCCTGCGCGGAATCGTCACACGCGATGCCTCCTATGAAGCCCGTTGGTATGTATTCGAAGTGGCATGGTCTTTACTCCCACGATACTTTTGGTTGGGTACAGGGCTTGGCGCATCGGATGCTGCAATTCAGGCAGTTGCGGACCCGGTTCGCTTGCAAGGCATCACTATTCACAGCGTTCCATTCAAATTTTTGATGGAGACCGGTATACTTGGAGGAGTAGCCTACTTTTGGTTATGGTGGCGGTTGATCAAGAACACATGGCAGAACGGTGTTTTGTCACGCAGTAATACCCAACAGATTCTGGGCTACACCATGGTCTGCATTTATGCGGGCTGTTTTTTGGTAATGATGATTCAACCGTTTATGGCACTCTCCCTGTTTCCTTTATTGGCAGCGATGAGCTGTGGACCACTCCGCAATAATAATCAACAAGTTCAACTGCCACTTTCTGTTCCCCCTCCCGGGATAAAAACTATTGGAGGTACCGCTCTGATAGTACTTGTTCTAGTATTGTACAATGTAATCCAATACCAAAAACTTGGCCAACGATTAGATACCTATGTTGAGTCATTGTACAAGGCAGTCACAGCTGAAAAAAACGGTGATTGGCCCGTTGCTGAAACAACCTACTTAGAAGCCATACATTCTGCAGGGTACGCCTTACAGACTGAATCGGAGAATAAATCCGAAGTCAATATTTCCATAAGCAATGAAGCCGTACCCCTCAGTGAGTATTACTATTATGATGTTGCCATTATGGTTCCAGATTTTCATTATCTGCATCGGGTAGCAGGTCTGGGCATGTACAAGCGAGACGCGATCGCTTTGGGGTGGCTTGGACTGGCCCGGGCACAAATTGCCCTGGGCAAATATGATGGTGCGCTGGATGCGATTGATAAAGCTTTGGAGATTCATCCAGACTGGGCCAGCGCCTGGTATTATCACGCAGAGGCTGGATGGCAATCAGATGAATACAGTTTTGCTCTGGCGAGCTACACCATTGCAGCACAGCATGCGGAACACTGGGTAAACGATGCTTATTTACAGCGCTTGAATTCGTATAACGATCAGATCGAGACAATAAAAATAAAAATGCCAGGATATGAAGACCAGGTTACAGCCGGTATTTTACAATTGCTTATTGAATCTGGTCGTTGGGAAGAAGCTTTAGAGATAGCAAAAGCAACGGATGTGCTTGCAGAAAGTTTTTATGTACTCGGCATTGCAGAAGAGATTGCCGGAAATCAACAAATCGCACTGGAAAAATATAAAGCAGCACTAGACATAGATTCCACACACATCAAAGCTGCCAGGAGAATCAATTCATTTTATTTAAAAAGCGATTAATAATTCTAATATTTAACTTGGTATGTTGGCGTGAATCTTCCAGATGAATCTTTAATTCAGTCGCTGTATGCCCTGATTGGCCCGCCAATGGTTTGGCAGCAGTTTCAATGCTTTATCATATGACTGACGTGCTGTCTCAAGGTCATTATCAATTTCACACAATAAACCCTGCAAAGCATGGGTTTCTGCTGTAGGTTTGCTGGTTGATTCCAGTACAGAAGCATTTTCGAGAGCTACTGTCCATAGACCATTATGCAGTAACAGAAAAATTAATGTTTCTGGAGCATCTGCATACGCATCCAAAATCTCCATGCTTTGTGCTTGCCTTCTGGAGGCATCACGATACCAGGCTATGTCAAAGAGTTCGTATGCGCCTGACAAATCACCCTGGTCCAGCGCTAATCTACCGAGCCACATTGCAGCAATACGCCGCGACTCTCTATCGAATGCGTATTCATCCAGTATGGCAAGTGGTTTCAGATTCTCTGTGTTCAAAATTAATTGTAATCGCAAGTTTGTAAGTCCAGACATTATCTCTGGTTGTTCATCGCGAATCTCCAACAACGCATCATGAATAAGCGGCATGGAAACAATATCTCGATAATGTGTATCGACGAGCGTGTTTACAATGCCGGGCCACGTAACAAGCGCTCTGAGCCAGGCTCGTTCCGCCTGAAAACTGTTACCTGCAGACACCAGAGCAGCGCCTTCTTGCAAGTTTATTCCAGCCTGATGTCGTATGGTTAGGCTGTTGCCATATTGCCTGGTCAGCCCCAGAATCAGCACACCAAAAACCAATATCACAACCCAGATACCAACATTGTAAGAAATGAAACGACGATGTTGTTGTCGCAGTTGTGTTTGGTCGGAAAAAGTTGTTTCCATCAAGGTGTGTCCTAGAAAGCCTGATCGAGTTTTAAAATCACAGGTATAGTACGTAACAGAATAGTAATATCAAGCCACAGTGACCAACGTTCTATATACTGAATATCTAATTGAACCATCTGTTCAAAGGACAATCTGTTACGGCCACTGACCTGCCAAAGTCCGGAAATTCCAGGACGAATATTCAAGCGGCGTACGTGCCAGTCTTCATAGGCGTCCACCTCATATTGGATAGGTGGTCGGGGACCGACCAGACTCATTTCACCTCGAAACACATTAATGAGTTGTGGCAACTCATCCAGGCTGGTTTTCCGAATAAAGTTTCCAATTTTGGTGACACGCGGGTCCTGTACAATTTTATAGACCGGATTGCCCTTTTCATCAACAGTATGGGCCTTGTCGCCTTGAATTAGCTCTTGCAAGTATTTTTTATGCTCTGAATCATCACAGTCCGTGCGCATGGAACGAAATTTAATCATTCGAAACAAGCGCCCATTTAGACCTACCCGTTCCTGGATGAAAAACACGGGACCCGGTGAGTCCAGTTTTATTACAAGAGCAATGACAAGCAATAATGGAGACAAGAGCAGCAAGGCTGTCGACGATATAATCAAGTCCATTGCCCGTTTCATCAACTGTGCACGTGTGGCATACAAGCCCAGATTTTCAACATGCAACAGCGTAATGCCGCCGATTTCTTCCGGTCGTGCACTTGTACGGAAAAAAGGTTCAAAGGGGGGCACCATCTTCAGTTGTACACCCATTTTCCAACAAGTTTGCGCCATATTAATACGTTGTTCTTGTGAAAGTGCACCGGGATCAACTGCCAGCACGAGCGTATCCAAATCATGTTTATTAATCAACGCCTGCAAATCATTCAGACTGCCAAGTACAGATGATGTTGGGTTGGCTTTTCCCGCTTCCTGTATGGGATGGAGAAGAATATCACCAGCCAGAGTGTAATCTGCGGTGGGATTTGAAAATACCCTGTGCATCTCATGGCTATCATCAACCCCTCTGAGAATGGCAACGCGACTTTGTCCTATACCCAAATGATGAAGACACAACAAGGTGATGTGGGTACCACCGTGAAACAACACCATTCCCCAACCAATCAGCATGGCTTGGTATACAAACAGTAAAGGAGCATGGGATTGTGGTGCGCCTTGTGATTCGGTCGTACCAAAGGTCAACGCAATAGAATATAGAAGTGCGGAGCCAATCAGAACACCCTTAAAAATCTTCCAGGATTCAGCAAATGGGCTGCCATCATTATCTACATCTTGATACAAACGCAACCACTGAAACAGTAGCAGATAAACGGGTGGTGCGATAAAAAAAAGTGGAAGGTAAGAAGCAAATTCCGGCGAGAAAATGACTTGTGGCAATTGATAGAAACGGTTAAGCAGTGTTAGCTGAGTCAGGCTCAACGAATCCGGCCAGCCAGAAAACATGATGAAAGCGACCACTAGCGCAAAAGCCGCTATGATTGCATCTGCGCCTATATACAGACCTGCCAACAGCGTGCGTTTTCGGCCTCTCCCCCAACCAGCAGCCCAGACCATGGAAGCATGGTCGGCTGCTTCCAGAGATTTCGATGCAACCTTGCTTTTGGCTTGCGATTTGCCCGAATTGTGAATTCGCTGACTTTGCGCTTCTACTGTCATAGGTCTCGCTTGCTATATAAAACTTACTACAAAAAATACTGCCGCTATACCCATATTATACGCGAAAATGCACATTAAATTTATGCATAGAGTAGAATTGTGATATAACCTTATTGGCACCAAACGTATATTCTCATAAGAATACGCTGTTCAGACCAGGTCTGTCCAGTTAATCAGTCAATTATTCCCATTCTATGGTGCCTGGTGGTTTAGACGTTACATCGTAAAGTACACGATTAATATGCTTGACCTCATTGCAAATACGGTTGGCTACCCGTTGTAACACCTCTGGTGGAAACCGGAACCAGTCAGCTGTCATCGCATCTTCAGAGGTTACCGCACGCAATGAGCACACCTCTTCATAGGTTCGCATATCTCCCTGTACCCCAACACTTCGAACTGGCAACAGACAAACCAACGCTTGCCATATGGCATCGTACAACCCGGCTTTCCTGATCTCATCAATGAAGATAGCATCAGCTTCCCGCAGTGTGTCCAGACGTTGACGTGACAATTCTCCAATGCAACGCACCCCCAGACCAGGTCCCGGGAAAGGATGCCTGCCAACGATTTCTTCAGGTAACCCCAACTCCCTACCAAGCGCCCGCACTTCATCTTTAAACAGTTCACGCAACGGTTCAAGCAACTGCATGTTCATGATATCTGGCAAGCCACCTACATTGTGGTGGCTTTTAATGGTTGCCGACGGCCCACCGGTTGCAGAAATAGACTCGATGACATCAGGATACAGCGTACCTTGTGCCAGAAAATCCATATGCCCCAACCGCGTAGCCTCATCTTCAAAAACTTTGATGAACAGATTCCCAATAACCTTACGCTTTTGCTCCGGCTCACTGATTCCATCTAATTCAGACAGAAATCGGTCTTCAGCATCCACATAGTCCAGGTTAATGTGAAAATTATCTCTGAACACACGCAGAACCAGGTCTGCCTCACCTTTACGTAACAACCCATTGTTGACAAATACACAAGTCAGATTGTCCCCAATGGCTTTATGAATAAGTGCGGCTGCGACACTGGAATCCACACCCCCACTGAGCCCACAAAGCACTTTTTTGTTGCCCACTTTCTCACGAATCTCATCAACCGCAAGTTCTACAAAATTACCCATGCTCCAACTGGAATCACACCCACAGATTCGGTGAACAAAATTGGATAGCAAACGATTGCCTTGTGGTGTGTGTACTACTTCCGGATGAAATTGCACTCCGTAACACCGGGTTTCAAGATTGGCGATGGCAGCAAAAGGAGAATTTTCCGTGTGGCCAATAACTTCGTAACCGCTTGGAAGTGCCTCAATTATGTCCCCATGAGACATCCAGACTTGTGTACGTGCGTCAAGCGATGCCAGTAAATCAGAGGTGATTTCATGAATCAAAGTGGCCGTTCCATATTCTCGTTCCTGTGCAGGCACTACGGAACCACCGTGCATTGACGCAAGTAGTTGTGCGCCGTAACATATGCCCAGAATGGGAATGCCCAAGGAGAAGATGGCGTCATCGGGCTTGGGGGCACCCGGCGCATGTACGCTGGCTGGGCCACCACTGAGGATCAATCCTTGCGGTTTATGTGCAAGCAATTCCGCAACAGGGGTATTGTATGGGAGAATCAGACTATAAACCCGGGCTTCTCGCACACGCCGGGCAATGAGCTTGCTGTATTGCGCCCCGAAGTCCAGGACTACAATGGGACGACCAAATCCGTCCATGTATTTATCACCTCGTTATCTGGTAGTTGGGGGCATCTTCGGTTATGGTAACATCATGTGGATGGCTCTCACGTAATCCAGCAGAAGTAATACTGACAAACTGGGTTTTTGTCTGCAAATCAGCGATAGTATTACACCCACAATAACCCATGGAAGCGCGTAGCCCACCTAACAACTGATACATATAGTCCGAAAGCAGACCTCGGTAAGCAACCCGGGCTTCTATGCCTTCCGGTACCAGTTTGGTCGAATCATCTTCAAATTGCATATATCGGGTTTTGCTGCCGCGCTGCATGGCTTTTATGGAGCCCATGCCCCGGATAACCTTGTAGGTTCGGCCTTCGTAAAGTACTTTTTCTCCAGGGCTTTCCTCTGTACCCGCGAACAGACTTCCAATCATCACCGTGTCAGCACCAGCCGCAATGGCTTTGGCGATGTCTCCAGAGTATTTAATGCCACCATCAGCAATTACCGGCACATTGTGCTGTTTACAGACCTCGGCAACATCCATGACCGCGGTCAATTGTGGGACGCCCACACCAGCAACAACCCGGGTAGTGCAAATAGAGCCTGGACCAACCCCAACCTTTACCGCATCTGCACCCGCGTTTATAAGGTCCAAAGCACCTTCTTTGGTGACAACGTTACCTGCGATGAGTTCTGTGTCCGGAAAGCGTTCCTTGATGCGTTTCACCGCATCCAGCACCATCACGGAATGCCCATGCGCAGAATCAACCACCAAGACATCCACTCCAGCCTTAACAAGCACTTCTGCGCGTTCAAATTCCGTATCACCAACACCAATGGCCGCACCAACGTACAAGCGCCCCATGTTGTCGCGACTGCGATTTGGGTAATCTCGCGCTTTGATAATGTCTTTTATCGTCAGCAGTCCCTTGATCCGGCCATTTTTATCTACTATGGGCAGCTTTTCAATACGATGCTTGTGCAATAACTTCTTGGCTTCTTCCAAGTCTGTACCCGGTGGCACAGTAATAAGACGCTCACGCGGTGTCATGACAGTATGGATAGGAACGGTGTAATCTTCCTCAAAACGCAAATCCCGGTTGGTTAATATACCAACCAGTGTACCGTCTTCATTTGTGATTGGCACCCCGGAAATTCGATAATAACTCATCAGGTTTTCAGCGTCCTGAAGCTTGTCGGTGGGGCGCAATGTAAATGGGTGCGATACAATCCCAGCCTGAGATCGTTTTACCTTGTCCACTTCCGCAGCTTGATCTTCAATGGAAAGATTCTTGTGGATAAAACCGATGCCCCCTTCTTGTGCAATGGCAATAGCCAGGCGAGCTTCGGTCACAGTATCCATAGCGGCACTCATAAGCGGCACATTCAAAACTAAATTTCGAGTAAGACGCGTTGAGAGGTCTACGTCGCGGGGCAACACATCCGATCTTTCTGGTCGAAGTAAAACATCGTCGAAAGACAACCCTTTTGTGATTTTTTGACTGTGGTGCATGATGCCTCGCATGTGTTGAAAGGTAAACCGGACCCGGACGGGTGCGTGAGCAACAGAACTTCATCGCCCCAAAGCAGGTAGCATACCCCACTTTCGGAGAAAGTATTATAGCCAAAAATGCCTTGTATTTACCAGCTTTCAGGCAAAAAACACACACATGCGAGGATCTTTACACTAAAGCCTACTTATTCACATAAATCGTCACCAATCTGAACCGAAAGTAATCGATGTGCTGCAAGCTTTGCAGTAATAAAGTAACTGGCGACTGCAGAGCGTTCAGTACATGGAAAATTGAAATAAAGATTCAAGGGTAACTACACACGTTGTAGGCAGGGCATGCCTGAATCCGATAGATTTATCAGATTGAAGTTTGCACTATACAGCACATGAACAAAGAAGCGTTGTCGTTTACTCAGCCTTGCTTTCTTCCTCCAGCCAGCGGGTGGCCACTTCAAGCTTGGCTTCGGTATGCGAGGCAACTTCTGGCGGCGCAGCCGCGTGCAGCTCTTCCAGTATTTCCTTTAGACCCTGCAAGACTTCCAGGCGCTTTGCCACAGGCCATTCCATGTACTCCGACCAGGCATCTTGAGGCTGGCCCGTACTGCGAAGAGAATCATGCACCTCCCGGCCTCCAGGCAGGTCCCGTTTTGCCAATTCCAGTTCAATAAGCATTTCTGTGCGCCTGGCGAATTCAACCAGTGGGGGCAGGTGTGAGGTGTCAGAGCTGCTGCGAATTCTATCTACTGATTCCATTCTTTCTTCAATGTCATCAATACGCCGCTGTTGCGCTACTCTTTGAATCTCTTCCGGGGTCTGCGCTATCAGAAAGGAGATGGTTTCCAGGAGGCTATTTTCATAACGTGTTGCGAGATGTGACAGATTGGGACTTTCTTCTGATATTGCCCTCGGATTTGCTGTCACACTTGCTTCAGCGATTACTTCCGGCAAAGCTTCCTGTAACTGGCGAAGTACAGGCAACATGGTTGTATCTTTTGCGATACGCATGCTGTACAACAGGTTGGGTTGTATACTTAGCCAATCACGTAAAGTAAGTGTCGTATCATGAAGGATAGAAAGCCAAGCTTCCCGTACAAATTTCCGTACTTCGTCGGCATCCGCCTCATTGAAAGCATGTGCCAGTGCTATCAACACATTACTTCGTTTCAGCAAAGTTGAGTTTGGGGTATGGTATATTTCTTCAAGCATATCACGTGCTTCTTGTTCATATACCGCTATGAGGCCCAGAGAAAATATGCCACCATCACTACCCCAGCTCATTTCCTTGAGATATGGGAGGGCATACCCTCGTAAAGATCCGATGGATCGAAGGAGTTCGTGTACCTTCATGTGGTCTCGGCGCTCCTTGGTAAATTCCTCATGGTATTCGCTGGAAATCATTGCAGCTATATGAGTCGCCACATAACCGGCAATTTCTTCTTCAGGAAAAATTCGCCAGAGGGGGTTTCCTGGTCCGGAATACCAGAGCAATGTCTCCTTCTCAGCATGCAACTGTATGTAGGTCTCCGCCATTTCCCATCGTTCTGCTGGTGATGCCTTTTGAAATTTTTCTTCCAGCAGATCGATACCAAAAACTCCCCCACCAATATAATCACTTGCTCGAATAAACAACTCCTCAAAGGGGCTGTCTACGGTAAGCGATTCTGCTCGCAGCGGCAATTGCAGCACAGCATAGATTACAAATATCAATACAATAGACAAAGAACCGCAAGGATTGAAGTACTTCAAATCATGTTTGGTTTTCATGAGCAGGTTTCCTTCAGATGTTATTACACATCGCACAAAAGTTATTGTAAAACACTCGTCCTCATCTTTGCCTACGTATACGTATTTAAAACGGCTTGGTTCATTCAGGTGCCATGAAATTTCGATTAGTAATTAGGCCTGCCTACTCAGCCTTGCTTTCTTCCTCCAACCAACGGGTGGCCACTTCAAGCTTGGCTTCGGTATGCGAGGCAACCTCTGGCTCCGCATCCGCGTGCAGCTCTTCCAGTACTTCCTTAAGACCTTGCAAGACTTCCAGACGCTTTGTCGCAGGCCATTCCGTGTACTCCGGCCAGGCATCTTGCGGTTGACCCGTACTGCGAAGAGAATCATGCACCTCCCGGCCTCCAGGCAGGTCCCGTTTTGCCAATTCCAGTTCAATAAGAATTTCTGTGCGCCTGGCAAATACTGCCAACGGAGGGATTTGAGAAGCATCAGGTCTTCTGAACCGTTCGTCAACAAAGTTCAACCGCTCTTCTATCTCATCAATACGCTTCTGCTGCGCTTCTGCGCGTTGTACCTTGGGATCAAGTCGTTCCAGGTGTTGAATCGTTTCAAGCAAATTTTCTTCAAACCTGGCGACGATATTCGGCTGGTTCCATTCAACCCCCATATCTGCCAGATGCTCGAAAGGGTTTGGGTTTGCTTCAGCTTCCGCATACATACTGGGCAATCCTTGTTGGAGTTCCCGCAGGAACGGAAGCATGTCACTGTCTTTGGCTGAACGGATAGCAGCCAGTACATATCTCGGCACTTGAGGGTCCCAATATGTTATCAATGTACGCCATTCCTCACGACAGAATTCCAGAAGCTCAGGCGACTCGTGCAGGTCAATGTTCCTGGCGATCGCGAATAGAATTTCCGACTTCCCGCGTTCCATTGAATCTGATGTGTACAGATCAAGCAGCATGTCAAGAGCCTCAGGGGTTCCAATCCGCGCCAAAGCGTTCATCCCCCTCGAAGCTTTCCACGGCATCTCCCGGATATAGGGCAGTGCATAATCGCCAAACATACCCATCAGACCGGTTTGGAGGTGCAGCAATTCTCTGTCTGCATTGGGCTTAGCCCGTTCTTCCTGAAACAACTCAAACAAGCGGTCAGCAGCTCTTTCCCGCAACCACTGGCTCTCCTCCTCTGGAAAAATACGTTGAATCGTGCGCCCAAGCACGCTGATATGGTCGGTATGCCATTCGGCAATGGCATTTTCAACCGCGACCACCATCACTGCCTGTTCCGTCTCTGTGGCGCTTTGATAACGTCGCGTTAATTCAGCTTCAACCTGATTTCTGTTGTCAATTGATGTTTTCGTTATTAATTCAATCAAGGACAACTCTTGTATATTAATTACCTGTAGAGTTGGTTTCTGTCCTGTTGCTACTGTTAAATTTGCGATAAGCAGGGTACAAATGAGTAATAAGCCTGTAATCTTCATAGAACTGATGGTAGTATTCATCTGAAGCATCTCCTTGAAGAACGTCTGTGTTTAGACTCCTGTACAGCCACTGTACACCCTGTGATTCTAGATGGCATTGTAGTATGCTGTATTACAATAAATTTCACATACCGGTCCGTATTCTCATCTTCATATACGTATATAAAACAGTTTGGTTCATTTCGATTCACAGAAAATTTCATGCGTAAAAAAAGCAGCCTGTTACACAATGCTTGGTAGTCTACATTGTAACACTTCCCTGTGACCCGGCCATCGGTGATATGATAAGCAGACGTGTATCAAGGTACTGACTTTCAGGAATTTTGGAAAGCATGATAGACTTCGCAACGATTTTTGCACCACCGGTACAGCGCTGGTTTGAGCGGGAGGTTGGCACACCCACGGATATTCAGGAGCGGGCGTGGCCGGTGATTGCCGCGGGTAACCATGCACTGGTTACGGCACCGACAGGCAGTGGCAAAACGCTTACCGCATTTCTCTGGGCGCTGGACCAACTCATGCGGGGAGAATGGGCAACGGGTTGCCTCCGGGTGTTGTATGTATCGCCAATGAAGGCGCTGAACAATGATATTCACCGCAATTTGATGGTGCCCCTGGAAGGCTTGCAGCGTTATTACCGGGATGCCGGGCTTTCTGTTCCGGAGATTGAAGTGATGACCCGAAGTGGAGATTCTCCGGCGAATGAACGGCGCCGTCTCATGCGCAAGGCACCGGAGATTCTGATTACCACACCGGAAAGCCTGAACATACTGCTGAACTCCGACAAGGCTCCGAACCTCTTTCACGGCGTACGCACGGTGATCCTGGATGAAATTCATGCTGTGCTGGATGAGAAGCGGGGTGTACACCTGATAACTGCGGTGGAGCGCCTGGTACGGTACGCGGGTGAGTTCCAACGCATCGCACTGTCCGCCACGGTGCGGCCACTGGAAGTTGTCGCCACTTTTGTGGGCGGGTACCGTATGACGCAACAGGAGGAGAAAGCGGCCTACACCCCACGGGAAGTGGTGGCGGTGTGTTCCACAGACGTCCGGCGCTACGAAGTCTCGGTACGTTATCCGAATCCTGCGCATTTATCCGGAAACCGCGCGGAATGGTGGCCGGGCCTGGCCGCGGAGTTGTGCGAGCAGGTAAGGGCAGCCCGCTCCACCCTGCTGTTTACCAACAACCGCCGCTTGTGCGAACGCCTGAGCTCGCTCATCAATGGGCATGCGGGTGAACGCATCGCCTATTCGCATCATGGCTCGCTGTCCCGTGAACTGCGTGGCGTGGTCGAGCACCGCCTGAAATCGGGCGACCTGGCGGCGATTGTCGCGACCAACTCGCTGGAACTGGGCATAGATATCGGAGCGCTGGATCAGGTCATTCTCGTGGAAACACCCTTCACAGTCACCTCCAGCATACAGCGCATCGGCCGTTCCGGCCACTCGGTAGGCGCGGTGAGTCGCGGCGTGCTGTATCCCAGTCATGGCCGGGACTTTCTCCATGCCGCCGTGATGGCGCGTTGTGTCATGTCACAGGACATTGAGCCGGTGCAGGTCATTGAGAATCCACTCGATATCCTGGCGCAGGTACTGCTCGCCATGACCGTGAATGAAATCTGGAACCTGGATACGCTGTATAACTTCATCCGGACTTCCTTTCCTTTTCACAAACTGTCACGCGCGCAATTCGACCGGGTGGTGCGGATGCTGGAAGGTCGTTATGCGGAAAGCCGGATTCGACATCTTCAGGCGCGGGTGTCCATCGATACCACAGCCAATACCATGCAAGCGCAGAAGAGTGCGCGCATGTTGCTGAATCTTTCCGGTGGCACCATTCCAGACCGGGGATATTACCACCTGATCACGGCCGATTCCGGTGGCCGGATCGGGGAACTGGACGAGGAATTTGTCTGGGAGCGGCGCATCGGGGATCAGTTCACGTTGGGGACGCAGAGCTGGCGCATCACGGAGATTACCCACAACGAAGTGAAGGTGGTGCCGGGGAATCCGGGCAGTCCGCAAGCGCCTTTCTGGAAGGCGGAAGACCTGGTGCGTAACCACCATTATGCCTCACGGGTAGCAGCGTTTCTGGAAATGGCCAATACCCGCTTGTATGACGATGACTTTCTGGCCCTGTTGCAGCAGGAATATGCCATGGAACCGGACGCGGCGGTGGCGTTGCTGCACTTTCTGCGTCGGCAACGGGAGGCTACCGGAACAGACTTGCCCCATCGCAGGCACCTGCTGGTGGAGTTGCATCACGATATCAACCTCATGGAAGAGACCCAGCAAATCGTGTTGCATACGCTGTGGGGCGGCAAGCTGAACTACCCCTTTGCCATGGCCCTGTCCGCGGCCTGGGAGCAACATCACGGTACCCCGCTGGAGTTCTTCTGCAACAACGACGCGATTGCCCTGCTGGTGCCGGAATCGCTGGAGCCCGGAGAGGTGCTGTCCTGGGTCACGCCGGAGAACCTGATGGACCTGCTTCAGCAAAAGCTGGAGGCTACCGGATTCTTCGGGGCACGGTTCCGGGAGAATGCCGCACGTGCCTTGTTGTTGCCACGCACCAGTTTCAACCGCCGGATGCCCTTGTGGCTGAATCGGTTGCGGGGCAAGAAGCTGCTGGCTGCCGTGCGCCGCTATGACAATTTCCCGATTCTGGAGGAGACCTGGCGTGCCTGCCTGCGAGATGAATTCGATCTGGTGGCCTTGCAGGCCCGGCTGGAAGAGCTGCGCAGTGGTGACATACGCTGGAGCCAGGTGCATTGCGCGAAGCCCACACCCTTCTCCGATGGTCTGGTCTGGCGGCAAGTCAACCAGTTCATGTATGAAGACGACACCCCATTGCAGGGCGGAGCGTCCAGCCTGAGCGATGCCATTCTGAAGGAAATTGTCTTTACTGCAGAACTGCGTCCGCAATTGTCGAAGGAATTGGTCGAATCGTTTCAGCAGCGGGTACAACGGCTCTATCCGGGATACGCGCCGGGCAGTACACAAGAGTTGCTGGACTGGCTCAAGGATCGGTTGTATCTGCCCATGCTGGAGTTTGACGCTTTGCTGGCACATTGCGCCCAGGGTATCGACATGACGGAGGAAGCGCTGCGCGGTGAACTGCACGGCAAAGTGCTTTCGATTGCCTGGGCATCGGAAGCTGTGCCGCGGGGTGTCGTTACTGTAGACCGCGTTGCCTATCTGCAGCAAGCCTGGGGCCTTCCTCATGACGCGTTACGATTTCTCTCCCTCGATGGCAAGGCAGTGAAATCGCCTTTGCTTCGAAGTACACAACAACATAATAATGAAGGCGCTACGCTCGAAGCCTGGCTGGGAGAGTGGCTGCGGTATTATGGCCCGGTTCCCCTGGACTGGCTTCAGACGCAGCTACCGGTTTCAGTGCCTGATCTGGAAGCAGCGTTGTCGGCACTGAATGACGCGCAGGAAGTGATCCTCGATCGTATCACCCTGGAGGTGCCGGGGCTGGAGGTGTGTGATCGGGAAAACCTGGAGTCGCTTTTGCGGCGTGCGCGCGTTGCCATGCAGACTACTTTCAGCCCCCTGCCTATTGAGCGTCTGCCGCTGTTTTTCGCGGAGTATCAGGGACTGATCCACCGCACCAAGGGGGAAGAAGGCGTGCAGAAAGCGCTGGAGTCACTCATGGGATATGCCGCGCCGGTGGGCCTGTGGGAGTCGGACTTGCTGCCTGCCCGCGTCAAAAAATACAAGGCACAAACCCTCGACAAGGTTATGCAGGACAGCGGCTTGTGGTGGATGGGCGCGGGCCGGCAAAAGCTGTTTCCCTGCTTCTCAGAAGACCGGGAACTATTTGTCAGCAAGGAGGAGAACACAGATGGTGGGGGAGCGGCCGTGCTTTTCCCAGATCAACGGGGCCAATACCGCCTGGTGGATTTGCTGGACCAGCGTGACCTTCTTTCGGAAGAGTTGTCCGAGCAGCTCTGGGACCTGGTCTGGGAGGGAAAGGTCAGCAACAATCACTTTGAGACCTTTCGACAGGGTGCGAAGCACCGCTATAAACCGGAGAAGATCAGCCAACCTAACCCAAGTGCCAGTCGCCGGGAACGCTTCCGTTTCAGCCGATGGAAAGGCACCCGCCCTTTCTCCGGACAATGGTTCGCCCTGCCCCCGGTGCCCGAACCGGAAGACCGGCTGGATGCCATTGAATTGGAAAAAGACCGGGTGCGTGTGTTGCTGCGGCGGTATGGCATCCTCTTCCGGGAACTGCTGCAACGCGAGTTACCCCTGTTACGCTGGGGTCACCTGTTCACCGCATTGCGTGTCATGGAGCTGTCCGGGGAAGTCCTGACCGGGCGCTTTTTCGAGGGCATACCCGGTGTGCAGTTTCTTGCACCGAACGCCTTGAAGATACTCCAGGCAGCCCCCTCCCTGGACAAGGTCTACTGGATGAACGCGCTGGACCCGGTATCGTTGTGTGGTATCGATCTGGAAGCGGTGCATTGGAACTTGCCGCGCCGGGTTCCGGGGAACTGGCTGGTGTATCACGGCACATCCTTGGTCTTGGTAGTCGAGAAGCAAGGCAGGTCGCTGGACATACGGGTGCCTCCAGACCATCCAGGAGCTGGATATTACCTGGGCATCTTCAAGCATCTATTGAAACGGGAGCAGTCCCCCCTACGCCGCATTGCCCTGGAAACCATCAACAACCAGCCAGCACGTACTTCGCCATACCTGGAGGCGTTGCGGGAGCAGTTTATGGTGGATTGTGGACCAAAAAACGTGACGGTATTGCTGTAACACTTCTGAAACGCCCATGGTAAATTATAGCGTAGCTATTTCGTATCAATTTCTGTTGGGCTGAATTTTTGATTTGCTATATCCATTCGAATTCCGATAAAATAGAACTATCTGATTTGTACTATACCGTGGGGACATGTGTCTTGCAAAGTTTTAAAAATGCGCTGTCTGAACACACGTTTACGTTGTCCGAATTAAGCCCCGGTGCGTTGCAAAAAAGATTTTCTGCTATTTCCCCGTACACGATGTAACGATGATTCCCTGCCTGTACTAAAACGAACATTTGGAAGTGGCCCGAATTGCATATACCCCTGGTTGAAAATATCCGCGAACTGGACCATGCGCCTCGCAGGTTCCTGAATTTTACGGCAATCAACGTGGTCTCCTGGCAATGCACTGTCGGGCCTGCCATGATCCTCCTCGCACGTAAAATCGATATGCCCCCTGCCTGGGTGGGCTGGCTCATCGCCTTCATGCCCCTCTCCATGCTGCTGGTGGTCGGAACCGTGCCTCTCGTGCTGCGTCTCGGGCCCAAGCGGCTTATGATGACTGCCTGGATGACACGCAACATCCTGACCTGCGGCGTATTTCTCATGCCCCTGCTCATTATGAAGTGGGGGAATCAGAGCGCGTGGTACCTGCTGTTACTGACCACACTCGGCTTTTGCATGGCACGGGCTATGGGTGCTGGTGGCTGGTTTCCCTGGCTGCACGAAGTGGTGCCACCGAAACAGCGCGGTCCCTTTTTCAGCGCGGAAACCTCCCTGGCCCAGGTCATCAGTGTGGTCATCATTGTCAGTCAGGCACTCATACTCACCGGCACCCCGGGCATCGGCCGCTACCTGTTCATCTATTTCATCGGCGTAATCACCGGGCTGGTCAGCGTACTCTGGATGTACCGTGTCCCCGGCGGGGCAGGTCAGGCAACAGAAATCGACTTTGTCTCCAGCTTCTATGAATACAAGATTGCGCTGAAAGACAAGAAATACATGATTTTTATCCTCAGTGCCATATTCTGCTTTTCGGCGGTTTCCTGGCTGGGCAGCAGTATGATCATGTACATGCGCGACATCCTGGAGCTGTCGTCCAATGCCATCATGTTTATCTCGGCTTCCGGAAGCCTCGGCGTCTTCCTGACCATACGTTACTGGGAACACTTCGCGGAACACAGCGGTAGTGCCCGGGCAATCTTCAAAACACTGACTGCCCACTCCCTCGTGGCCCTCGCATGCCTGCTCCTGTGGCCAGGCGCTGTATGGACGCCCTACCTCCTCGTGGCAATCATCATGCTGGGCGGCATATTCGGTGCCGCCTTCTGGATGCTGCTGCACCGGGCCATGCTGAGCTACGTGCAGCATGAAGGCCGCGTCGGTTACACCAACATCTGGACCCTCGGCACCGCCGTCGCCCTTGGCATCACCCCGATACTCGCCGGACTCGTCATCCAGCACTTCGGCCTCAACGGATTCCGCGCCTGCTTCACCCTGTCCGGTGTCGGTGGTCTCCTCTGCGCGGTCGTTTGCCTCAAAACTGTGTACGACAGCATGCCGATTGAACGCCTCACCAGCCGCCTCATGAGCGTCGACTTCCCCATACGCACCCTCTTCCGCATCGCCTGGATCACCATCGGCCTGCATGAAAGCAACCGCAACAGGAAACAGCCCCTGACCCAAACACACAACCCGCCCCTCAACGAACAGACTAATGAATAGGCTGGGGAGTGGGATGAAATATCAATGGTTCAAAAATAATGTAGTTGCTTCAGCAAGTTTTAATCTGCTGTCAGAATTTAAAGCGTAGCAACCCAATCTTCGAATGCGTCCATACCAATTTTAACTTTTTGACGGGCTGTATCGAGTGCACTGGACAAGGTATCCTGATGTATAACATGGGGTTTGTCCAAAAAACATTGAATCTCATCGAGTGAAAAATCAGTCAATTTGTGTACCTTTATTTCACTCAGTCCAATATCTGATAATATTTCAGCAACTTTACTGGTGTCTTCCTGAATCTGAAATTGCAGAATTGCTGTGTTACCATGTATCAAAGAAAACAACGTGGTATGTAGTCGTTGCGATATGATTAGATCACGTTTTTTGCTGAATGGAATGTACATATCATCGCCTGGAAATATGTTTGTGTGGGGAAAATCTCTGAATAATTGCGAATCTTTATTCATTTCATTTCCAAGAGGTGGTTCTGCCTGCGAATAATCAATTGGGATATTTTGGTTGTTTAGAAATGAGATCAATCTTTTCAACTCATTAATATATGATTCTGTGTAGTCTTTGGGTAATCGTAAGCCTACAGAATACCCAGGTTTGTACTCGATATCAGAAGGGTTCAAACCAAACACAATGTCAATAGCAGTTACAATATTTTTATTGCCCGCTTCTTCAGCCCGTTTTGCCGTGCTTTTCGATCTTGCAATAATTAAATCTGCATCCCGAACGGCTTCTTTAACTGAAGAATATACCAATGCACTAGATTCTATTGACTGAAAGAGAAATGCTCTTTTACGTGTACGCTGGTAATGACGGAACGGATTTGAATGCATAAACTGCCCATGGACATGTCCTCCACAACCTTCGCACACGGCATCAAAACGATCCAGATAGCCGATAGGGCCATAAAAACGGCCAACCGATTTTTCTGTCCATTGCATCGCACGCCGAGCGAAGCTCAATTCCTCAACAAGATGCAATTGTGGAAAACGCTGCTTAAGCTTTAAGCAATAATTTCTGCTGGATGATGGGTCTAGAGCAAAATCAACTTTATCCAATATGCCTCTTTTTTCACACTGTTCAAAAAACGCAAAATGCAGTAGAAAATCATTGCCACCGTGGGCACGAAGGTATGCAATTATCGGCATATTGTTTATATATCCTATTTGTTGTGATGATGATGTTTTTCATACGCTTCAATGGTCCATTCAGCCCTGCGTTGATACCAGTTTTCTGCAGCATGATAAGCTGCATTTTGGCCTGCTGCGCGAATTAAGGATGCAACTCTTGATCGGTCTCTATCTAAATCACACAAAATCTTGGCCAGGGCATCTGTGTCACCCAAGGGTGCCAATTGGCCGTGTTGGCCCATTTCAACCACTTCTTCAGTATAAGAAGTGCGGTATGATGCTAAAGCACACCCTGCCGCAAGTCCATCAAACAAAGCGCGGGGTGTGTCTTCTATCGTTGCAGAATATAAAAACACTGGATACGCTTGTATTTCTTTCATGAGCTCGGGGCCATATGGGCGAGAACCTAGAAAATGTACAGCATCCGCTACCCCAAGTTCTTTTGCCTTAGCCTGTAATCGCTCCTCATCCGGACCCTGCCCAATGATATTAAACTCAACATTCGCACCCATCTGACGTGCCTTGGCGACGGCATGAATCCCATGATCTATATTTTTCCTGTCAACCAGCCGCCCCAGATAAAGACATTGTAAAGGAGAAGATGATTCCACTGCAGTACACTTTTCCTGAATCGCTTTGTCCGATATCACGTCACTGATACTGAATGAAGTGTTCATAAAATTCTTGGGATTTTTTGCATAAGGTGCATAACGTCCAAATGCAGCCTTACTTTTGAGCAGAGATAAATCTGCGCGGGCAGCTACGCGACGGGTCAATTGATAGTATATTGCAGCATATGCTTCTGCCCGCAACTTGCCTGGCAACCCTTTGTCCCGGCTCTGATCTCTGATTTGTTGGATTATATCCATGTCCTGTACAAAAACAGTACACACCCCAGCACGCCAGGCAGCTTCAAATCCCATTCGAGGATATGGTTGGTAAAGATTACCCATATCTGTGTGTAACACATCGGTATCTTGAGCCAACTGTTGCAACTGCTTACGGATTTTAAAATAATTTTTCCAGAATTGCCGAGCACGCCACTGGGTATTTGCAATCTTGACAAAACTTATTCCATCTTCCTCTGCATGCAATGCATACGGTTCCTGATTGCCAATCAATCCATCTCCAAGTGGGATTTCCGGTGCAGCAACCACAATTTTTCCAAAACGACCAGAGAAAGAGTCGCGCAACAATTTCAATGCATATCCCCAGTCACTCGCGACCTCACCGACAAATTCGGACTTACGCCGAAATGGCACCACTATTACTACGGTATACATGCTATTGCATCCTTTATTATAAAATCATTTGTACAATCAGAATATTTACCAATATCCTATTGCACTTCCATTTTTTAGTTTATAGTTTGCAATGAGCATCACCGGAAAATCAAGCATGAAACCAACTATTGCAACGGGTAAATACTTAAATTTCTTATACAATGGATATTTTTTTAACGACTGAAATCTTCGAAATAACATTCCTCTTATGATCACCCACCTTCAACGACATCTTATTTGGTTATTTATGTAATTCCGGTACCAGTTTGAATCATGTTGAATCTGGTTTCTGATGAGTACACCAGCACCGGAGCCACTTGGATCCGTAGCAAAAGCCAAAAAATCCCAGCAAAAATAACAATTCAACACCGTACTAATAACCAGACGAAGTTCATGTTGGAAAATGCCTCGCAATGTAGATTCAGCTTCATAATAATGCGAAGCATTCTCTGCACGTATGACGCGTTCAGAATTTGGTTTACAGCGAAATTGATCAGTGGTAATCATCCCTTTAAGGAAACCATCTTCTCCTGAAAGGCCAATCGGCAAATAAATGCTAATGGTCTGTACCGATGATATCGAAAATCGAGCTGTTATTAAATATAAATCAAACATAATTTGCACTTCATTTAATTCATTCTCTCACCCAATACAGTGAAGAGATAAATTTGGGTTGCAAACTAAATATTTTTGTTAGTTAGGGATTGCCGAAAACACCCAAAATTTGACATAGACCGCTATATAGTTCTGCAAATTTATTTGTACGTATAATTTAAAACACCTATTTTACATGGCATTTTGACTGTCGTGGAAATAAATGGGACGACCAGCTACCTGAACAGTTGGAACTCTTTGGCTAACGTTGGGACAACAGCATTTTATGGTAAATTATATGATTTCGAAATTTGGTTTGTGATTGATTGTGCCCAATGCCCAATGATACACTTCAACAATTTGCTTCGCTTTAATTTCCCATGAAAATTTATTAATTACTCGTAGTCGTGCAGCTTTGCCCATGGTCCGTAAATCATTGGGTTCCTCACTTAGCTGCTCCAACAAATTACGAATTCCTCGTATAATGTTTTCGCGATTAGATAATGGTACTTTAAAGCCAGTATTTTCAGTAACCAATTCAGATGGACCAGCATAGTCTACAATAATTGGTACGAGGCCTAGTGCCATAGCTTCTAAGACAACACCACCTCCAAATTCTCTGATGCTCGGAAAGGCGAAAACATCTGATTTTTTAAGACGTTTTTGTACTTCTGTATGCGCTAACCATCCTGCAAATTGTACACCATCTTCCAGTTTTTCCTGCCTTACATATTCAAGCAGGGGCTTTATTTCAGGACCATCACCAATTATATCTACAATCACCTTGCCTTGTCGTATCAGAGGAGTTGCTGCTTCCAACAACATATCAGCCCCTTTATATGGCACCAAGCGACCCAAAAAGGCTATGCGAAGAGGCAACTCCACTTCATCACGGTCAATGGGTTCACTAAAACGCTCAATATCTACAGCATTTTCTGGAATATAGATGCACTTTTCATGGTATTTATCTGGCATCTGTTTCAGTGTATCAAGTGATCCTACTATAATTGCTGAAGCATATTCCCGAGTTGAATGATATCCCGGTACGAGTTTATACGCATCCCGCGCATATGACAACCATTCTTTTTCCTTGCGCCGTGCTTTATCAAAATCTTTTGGCCAAGGAACACCCCCATTGATAGGTCCCCAGATAAAAGGCACATCAATTTTGGCACATTTTTTTGCTATTGGACTTGGTGAAGTCGGGCTCAAAGGTGTAATCCGGTGCACTAAGTTATATTCTTTATTTTTTAAGGCATATTGAAACTGCTTCCAAAAAAGATGTTCAAAATATAAATAAGAAGGCATATTAAAAGCTGTAACAGTAGTCCAACCTTTACCTTTACCACCACGCAACAGGCTGGAAATACGCCACATCAATCGAGCCACTACTTCAGAATCAATAGCTGTAAAATCTTTATTTGCTTCCCAACCAGCGTTTGTAATGGCAACTTTATTGCGAATTTGGGTCACCAAGTGCGATCCAGGTAGTTGATTTTTGAGAGCTTCCGACATTTTCCAGCCAACCAATGGCACACTTACCCATTCTGGGTTACAAGCTTCGGCTATATGTAAAGGTTTCAATGTGGTATATTCCTTAAGAGATATTGATCATAAATTAAGAGTATAGCGATCGAAAGTTATGCCATACAACACTATAAGCAATAAAGTTATGCCTTTCTGAGATTTTTTTAAAAATCCAACCTAAGATATTTACACTATTAGAATTTCTTTATAAAATGTGTTTTATAAGAAGTCATGAATTATGATATGATAAAAAAATATTGAGTTTCTTTTCTAAAAA
>CAZIDP010000026.1:33683-37461 GCA_964537975.1 uncultured Nitrospirales bacterium
TAAAAAAAATATGATTATATTCTTTAATTTTTTATTATTATCATACTCTAAGGAATTCTTCCATGGTTACTAATTTTTGTCATAGATATTTTAAAATATTTTATACGACAATCCCTACTCTGTTACTAATATGTACATTTGGGGTTATAGTGCCATATGCTGAAGCAGAGCCAAATTGGGCAGAACGTTTCACAGGCATTCCATTAGACGAAGATGGATGGACTATACTCACACCATCCGATGATAGTCGACTGATATATGTTAGTAATGCTGGCAACGACAGTACAGGGCAAATATATATTCCAAACGATCCTGAGATTGGCAGCGACCCACGCAACCCTACAGGCATCATCAATGCGTACGCAACAATTGGTGCAGCAAGAGCGCAACAGAGGAGTGGTTTTCCTGATTGGGTTTTATTCAAAAGAGGTGACACATGGAATGGAAACATTGGAAATGTCAGCAGAGATGGGCGCGCCAAGGGTGAGCCTGCTGTTATAACAAGCTGGGGTACTGGGACAAGACCAAGGTTTATTCTTAGCAATACATTTATCCAGCAGTCAGGTTCAGGCAAGCAGGAATGGAGCAATGTTGCTATTGTTGGCTTGCATTGTTATTCAAATGGTTCCCAATATGACGGCGTGTCTATTTTACACAAAACCATAAATTGGCTAATTGAAGATTGTTATTTTGAGCATGCATCGGTAATCATTCAGGGGTTGGATGGCAGAGGAGAAAACTTCGTTTATAGGAGAAATGTTGTATATGGAACCTATCCTACAGGTTCAGGCCATAAACAAGGTATATATATGTCTAGTATAGATGGAATTCTTTTTGAGGAGAATTTCGTCGATCATTGTGGCACAAATCCTGATGGTGACAGAAGTGACGCTACAGTTTTTAATCATAATATGTATCTGCAATACAGTCCTAGAGGTGTAATAACTAAAAGTAACATTACATCGAGAGCATCGGCATCCGGGATAATGCAACGTTCTGGTGGAATAATGGAACATAATCTTGGTATTGATAATCCAATTCATATGATTATGGGAACAGTACAAGATGGCTCTGCTATCTATAGACCATATCATAACCACGTAAATCAAAATCTATTACTGGGTGGTTTAAACATCAACCAAACAACTCCAAGGGGGATGGGATATAGAATTGAACATGCAATGAATGGGTTATACATTGATAACCTTGCTGCAAGTTTCAGAAATGGAACTTCTAATATTCAGCCTTTTACCATAACTTTATTGCATCCAGGTAATAAGGTTATAAATAATTTAATATATGATTGGCAAAGCAATGGTTCCGGTGGAAGGTTAGACATAGGAAGTACAGGTATACCAGGTGGATATGAAGGGACAGAGGTAATTGGGAATTTGGTTAATCAACCAAACGGAGGCACTATTTTAGCTGGTGGCTCAGAGGAAGCAATTACACATAGAAATAACTTCGGCTACAGCACAAACAACAATGTAAGCCGCGAAGGCTGGACCAACCTCACTGCGCCATACCCGTTCTCCGACCCTGGGCGAGACATTTTCCGCTACTGCAACGAGGTTTTGGGCCAGTCTTTTAGCGATATCGATGAGGCGCAGCTCTGGTATTTTGAGCAATTACGTAATATGGATCGGAGCAATTGGGATCCACGTTTCAGAGCCGAAGCGGTGATTAACTGGATTCGTGCAGGGTATGACCGGGAGCCGATTTCGTCTCTGGATTTGGTGATGGTACCGGTGGTAGCGAGGATGTTGGGGGATGAGGGTCGGCAGTTGCTGGTGACGGAGGGGGTAACGGTGCCGCGGGTGTTGGAGGAATATCATGATACGATTCCGGAAGGCCAGGTAATTCGCACGGAACCACCGGCATACCGTTTCCTGGAGCGGGGTACCGCGGTGGAGCTGGTGGTGTCGCTGGGGCCGAGTCATTTTCCAGCACGGCAGAACAGTACCGAAGCACCACCGGACCCGAGTGGCGCGGTTGGTCCGGAATTTCTGATGAGTGTGGAGCGTGCCGGGGTACGAATTCAGAACAAGGATGGCAGTGCGGTTTCCTCGGTGCCCCTGAGCAATTTCTGGCTACCGTTGTTGGGAGCGGGAGCCGAGGTGCATCATTCCCGGGTGCTGTATGACCCGCATTCGGAGCGTTTTTTCATGACGGCTGTGGCACATCGCCGCAGTGCCAATTCGCAGGTGGTGCTGGCGGTCAGCCAGACGACCAATCCGGGAGGCGCGTGGAGCTATTTCGCGTTTATCGCGGACAACGAGAATGAGGATTGGGTAGACTATGCCAATATCGGTTTCACCGTTAATCGTATCTCCCTGACAGCCAACCGCTATGCCATATCGAATGATTTGTTCAAGGGGGTGAATGTCTGGACAATTAATAAGGCATCGCTGTTTACCGAAGGTGAAGTTGATTTTCAACGGCAACATTTCAGTGATGTACAAGGTGTGCTGACGCCGGTGGCATCGTATGATGACGGGGTGACAACGCAGTATTTTGTCAGTGCATATGAAGGTGATAACAGCATCGGCCGCTTGCGGGTATTCAGCATTTCGGGCAATATCGGTTCCCTGGTCTTCACTGCTGCGGCTGAGATGCCGACGGCAAGTCCGTGGAGTGCATCGCCTCCGGATGCACCGCAGCCGGACCTTGTTGGTACGCCCATCACGACGAATATGGACGACCGGATCATGAACGCGGTGCTGCGTAATGGCAGCTTGTGGTGTACGCACGCGGTTGGCCTGCCCGCCAACAATCCTACGCGATCGGCGGTGCAGTGGTGGGAAATCAACGCGGGCACAGGTGCCAAAGTGCAATCGGGTATAGTTGACGGTCAAGTCGACGGCCTTTTTTTTTACTACCCCGGGATCGCCGTAAATAAGGACAATGAAGTCCTGCTGGGTTTTTCGGGTTCCTCGACCACGGTCTACCCAAGCGCGTACCATGCCTACCGCATGCCCGTGACCAGTGCAGGTATGATCGAAGAAATTACACGGTACAAAGCAGGTACCGGGCCGTTCTCCGGGAGTGCTTGGGGTCGGTATAGCGGTACTGCCGTAGACCCGGCGGACGACAAAACGCTCTGGGCGTTGCAGCAATACAGCGAAACAGCGCCTGGCGCATACGGTACCTGGTGGGGACGTATCCGGCCACCGGAAGATTTCAACGACACCACCCGACCACAGGTCAGCAACGCCACGGCACTCAACGGCCAGACCGTAAGGATCGTGTTTGATGAACCCATGTTCAACGACGCGAATCTGGTGAACGCCCCTTTTTACACCTTCACCGGAGGTGGCGTCGCGTTGACGGCCATCAGCGTGAACCGAATCAACCCCATCACAGTTGATGTTACGGTCAACGAGATGACCAACGGCACCGCATATACGGTACAGGTCAGCTCCTCCGGCCCTACGGATGATGCGGGCAATTTCATTAACCCGGCAGCCAATTCCGCAGCTTTCACCGGTGTGGCCGTAGCTCCTGTCGTCAGCAATGTCACCGCGCAGTCTTCCCAAAGCGTGGACGTCACCTTCAGCAAACTCATGGGCACGGGAGTCCTTACGGCGGGCAATTACACCCTCAGCGGAACGGGCCGTGGCAGCCTGGCCGTTATTCCGAATACCGTAACCAGCCTGGGCAATAATGTGTACCGTTTGAGCTGGACAGCAGGCGAGATGATGCTGGGCGGCAATATAACCATCACCGCAGTCAACATGATTGATACCGGCAACAATGCCCTGGGCACCCCGAACAATGC
>CAZIDP010000026.1:37471-63237 GCA_964537975.1 uncultured Nitrospirales bacterium
CATATCGGTGGCGGCATAGGCGTGCGACCAACGGTGACGGCGGTTAATGTCGCTGCTGCCAATGTGGTCGATGTGACCTTCAGCGAACCCATGGGTACCGGTGTGGGAACGACGACCAATTACAGTATCAGCGGTACAGGTCGCGGTAACCTGGCGACTAGTCCAAATACTGTAACCAGCCAGGGCAACAATGTGTACCGCCTGACCTGGACAGCAGGCGAGATGGTGCTGGGCGGCTCAATTACCATCACAGTTAGTAATGTGCGTGATCTGGCTACCAACCTCATCGGTACGCCCAACAGCGGCACCCATACCAACGGAGCTATCGGCACACCACCTATAGTTACCAATGTCGCTGTGACAGGGGCACGTACAGTAGATGTCACCTTCAGTGAAGCCATGGCGAGCAACGCGGGAACCGCGGCGAACTATGTCATTAGTGGCAGTGGACGGGGCAGCTTGACAGCAAGCCCGAACTCAGTTGCTTCCCAAGGTGGCAACACCTATCGTTTGTCCTGGAATTCCGGTGAAATGGTGAACAACGGAAATATCACTGTTACCGTAAACAACGCTACCGACCTCGCGGGCAATGTCATTGGAAATCCCAACAGTGGCACCCATGCCGGGGCAGGTATTGGCACTGCGCCGACCGTCACCAATGTTTCGGTGGTCACTGGACAAGTGGTCGACGTCACCTTCAGTGAACCTATGGGAACTGGCGCGACAAGTGCCGCGAATTACGTGATCAGTGGCAGTGGTCAGGGCAGCCTGGGTGCAAATCCAAACAGCGTAGCATTCTTATCCGGCAACACCTACCGGCTCAGTTGGACGGACGGTGAAATGACCATCGGTGGAGATGTTACCATCACCGTGAGCAACGTGCAGGACGTGGCCGGGAATCCGATTGGCGTTCCCAACAGTGCCACCCACGTTGGCGGCGGTGTAGGTGTACCCCCCATCGTGGATAGTGTCGCGGTGTTTAATGAACTTAATGTCGACATCACCTTCAGCAAACCTATGAACGAAACCGATGTGTTGACCACGTCGAATTACACCCTCAGTGGCAGTGGTCAGGGAACCCTGGCTGCAACACCGGACAATGTCGCATCAGTTTCCGGCAACACCTATCGTCTGTCCTGGAATACCGGCGAAATGCGGCACGGCGGAAACATCACCATCACCGTGGCAAATGTCGAGGACAGTCTTGGAAACCTGATTGGCGATCCCGATTTCGGTACCCATACAGGCGGTGCCATTGGCACTTCACCAGTCGTAACCGCGGTGCAGGTGGTATCGGGGCAAGCCGTAGACATCACCTTCAGCAAGAGCATGGGCAACGGTATACTTGCCGCGATCAATTACAGGCTTTCCGGAGATGGCCAGGGCAGCCTGGACGACATCCCCGATAACGTAAGCCATGAACTCGACAACACCTACCGTCTGACCTGGGACGAAGGCAAAATGCGGGACGGTGGTGACATCACAATTACCGCAGAAAATGTCAGCGACACCGCGGGCAATCCAATCGGTGATCCCGATTTCGGCACCGATGCAGGTGGCGCCGTGGCAGACCTGCCAACGGTTACCCAGGTAGCCGTGCAATCCGACAGCAGCGTCGCCGTCACCTTCAGCGATAGTATGGGAGCCGGCGTGACCGACCCAAGCAAATATACCTTGAGTGGCGCTGGCCAGGGCAGCAGGGCAAACAATCCTGATACAGTTACCTTGCAGTCAGGGAATACCTACCGCCTCATCTGGAATGCAGGTGAATTTATTGAAGGCGAAACGATTACCATCACCGTGGATAACTCCGCAGGCAATGCCGTTGAAGACGAAGCCGGTAACCCGTTGGGCACGCCCAACGATGGTTCTGACCTGGTAGACGGCATAGTCGATGTTCCCGTGGTCAACGAAGTGAATGTACCGGAAGCCAATGTGGTTGATGTGACCTTCAGCAAGGTCATGGGCGCAGGTGTGACCACACCGGCCAACTACACCTTGTCCGGTTCCGGTCAGGGCACCTTGGCAACGAACCCAGACACTGTTGTACTGCTTGCTGGAAACACCTATCGTTTGTCGTGGAATGACGGTGAAATGCGCATAGCAGGAAACATCACAGTGTCGGTGGACATGGGTAATGTGGAAGACGAAGCCGGAAACAATGTCGGTTCACCGAACAGTGGCACCCATGCCGGCGGTGGTATCGGCACACGGCCTGTCGTGGAGAGCATCGCCGCACAGACATCGCAGAGTATACAAATTACATTCAGCGAAGCACTTGCTGATTCTGGCGCAACTACAGCGGCCAATTACACTATCTCCGGGGCGGGTCAGGGCAGCCTGGGCAATCATCCCGACAGCGCAGACTTCGTTGCAACCGGAGTCTATTTGCTTACTTGGGATAACGGCGAAATGTTGCAGGATGGCGATATCACTATCACAGTAGCCATAGTCAGAGACCTCGCGGGCAATCTGATTGGAACACCGGACAATGCCACCGAGGTTGGCGGCGGAATTGGTGAGCTCCCGACCGTGGTCAGTGTTGCGGTCTTGAGTGAGCGTAGCCTGGACCTGGTCTTCAGCGAAGCCATGGCTGTAAACGCAACGAACCCAGCACTGTATGCCGTAGAAGGTTCCGGGTTGGGCACGCTAGCGGCAAATCCGCATCAGATATCCCAACGTTCCGATACACGTTTCCGCTTGATCTGGACCTCAGGGGAAATGCTGGATGGCGGTGATATTACAGTCACAGCGAACGGCATGACCGACGAGGTGGGTAATCCCATGGGTGATCCCGACAGTGCCACACATACGGGCGGAGCCATCGGTATTCCACCACGTCTGTTGTCCATTTCGGTACAGGACGGTCTTACCATAGATACCACCTTCGACGAAGCTATGGGCGCATCTGCGCTGCTTGAAGGCAACTACACGCTTTCCGGTACCGGCAGTGGTACCTTGTCGCCACAACCCGACACCGTTGCTTTGGTATCGGGCAACACCTATCGACTCACCTGGAACCAGGGCGATATGCTGGCTGGTGGCGATCTGACTGTTACCGTCGCCAATGTAACCGACCTGGCAGGCAATGAAATCGGCGAATTCAACACTGCATCCGTAGAAGGTGAAGCGCAAAGTGAATTGCCCGTGCTGACCGATGTCACGGTGACCGAAGCAAATGTAGTACGGGTCAGCTTCAGCAAAGAAATGGGGGCCGGTGTCGAAACGGCAGCCAGTTACACCATCAGTGACACGGGCCGCGGCAGCCTGACTGAACACCCGGATAGCGTCACACTGGTTTCTGGCAACACCTATGAACTGACTTGGAACACCGGAGAAATGCTTACCGGTGGTGACGTGCTAATTTCCGTGCAAGGCGTATACGATGAAGCAGGGAACCCGATCGGAGTACCTGATGGTGCCGTAGACGCGGGTGGTGGTATCGGCATCGCTCCGACTGTTTCCGAAGTCTCGGTCATCTCAGGGCATGAAGTGGAAATTATCTTCAGTGAAGCCATGAGTACCGGTGCATCAAATCCAATGAATTACGCTCTATCGGGCAGTGGTCAGGGCACTCTGTCAACGCAACCGGTAGAAGTGACCCAAGTGAACACTGAAACCTACCGGTTACACTGGATTTCCGGTGACATGGTGGATGGTGGTGACATTACTGTTACCGCGAGTGATGTGTTCGATCTGATCGGAAATGAAATAGGCATGCCGGACAGCGCGACTGCTACAGGAGCCGGCATCAGCATTCCACCAGAAGTGGTCAGTGTAAATGTACAAAGCGAACGTTCAGTACATGTAACCTTCAGCGAACCTATGGGTGATGGGGTGCTGGGCGCGGCAAACTACACCGTATCGGGCAGTGGCCAGGGCAGCCTCAGTGCGCAACCCAACCAGGTTGAGCTTGTTTCCGGCAACACCTACCGGCTGCTTTGGGATACTGGCAACATGACCATCGGCGGTGACATTACCATCACAGTGGAAAATGTCCGCGACGCCTCCGGTGTATTGATTGGTGTCAACAATAGTGGCACAGATGCAAATGGCGGTCAAGGAACAGCGCCGGTGGTGCAGTCCGTACAAGTCGTAGAAGACCGTGCGATAGTGGTCACGTTCAGCAAGCCGATGGGTGCTGGAGTATTAACCGTTTCGAATTACACACTGTCGGGCAGCGGCCAGGGCACACTGAACAGCACCCCTGACAACGTCAGTTTCATAAGTGTTAATGCGTACCAGCTCACTTGGAATGCTGGAAAAATGCAAATTGCTGGCGATGTTACCATCAGTGTTGCGAATGTATTCGACGATGCCGGAAACGCATTGGGCACACCAAATAGTGGAACGCATGCCGGAGGCGGTCAAGGGGATTTCCCGGGTATCAGTATCAGCGCACCTACACCGGATACTACACGTTCAGGCCCCGTTGTCTTTACTGTTTCCTACACCGATGTAGATGAAATCACCTTGACCGAAGACGATATCTCCCTGTATTTCTTTGCCGGACCAGGTATTGCAGGAGAAGAAGGCGAAGGCAAGTCCGCCGGTGTTGTCGATGGCGTTATAACGGTTACGGGCGATGGCAATGTAGAGCGGACTGTGACGGTAACAGATATCACCGGCAATGGCGGTATGGGATTGCGGATCATTGCAGGTACTGCACGTGATGCAGCGGGCAATGTCACTCCTGAAATCGTCTCGACACAACTGGCCCTGGTGGACAACACACCGCCGCAGGTGCGTCGTATCGAAATCGTCGACAAGAATATCATCGACATCTTCTTCAACGAACCGATGGGACAGAATGCCATTAATCCGGACAACTACAGACAAACAGGTGAAGGTGGCGGCAGTCTGGACCCAAGACCCAATGTGGTTGTATTGCAGGATGCGGAGAACTATGCTTACCGCCTTACCTGGACTGCGGGAGAAATGCGCAATGATGCGATGATTACAGTTACCGCTGAGAATGTAACGGATGTCCTGGGTAATGTCATCGCCGGTCAAAACAGCGCGTCGGCGCTGGTCCGAGGTCTGGAACTGAATCCAATCGCGGTATCCCTACAGGTAAACACTCCATTGACGATGGACTTCACGTTCAGCGAAAGAATGGGGCAAGGCGTGTTGAATAACTTGAACTACGCCTTATCAGGACCTGGCATAGGATCACTGGCCATAAATCCCGTGTCAGTCAGCCATGTTGGCAATGCCACGTATCGTTTGAGTTGGAGTACCGGTGAAATGCTTACTGGTGCTACTGTAACCGTAACAGCCACAAACATGTTTGACCCGGCAGGGAATCCTCTTGACACCGGCAACAATAGTGCTACCCATATTGATGGTGGTTTGGGCGTTGCGCCCCAGGTCTTGTCCGTGCTGGTAACGAGCGCCTCTGAAGTGCTTATACGTTTCTCTGAGCCCATGGGCAGTGGTGTGTTGACCGTGACCAATTATGTGCTGACGGGTTCCGGAAGAGGTACCTTGGCTTCTAACCCGCAGTTCATCGATCCATTGATTGACAATGTATACCGGTTGCGATGGGAACTTGGTCAGATGATTCAGGGCGGTGACATTACTGTCCAGGCTCGCAGTATGTATGACGTTGTCGGCAATCTGATTGGTCAGCCCGACAGCGCAACGCATGCTGGCGGGGCAGTTGTAGATACGTTGAACATCCTGGCCAACCCGGTACGGGATGTTACCCTGTATGAAGATGGGAACGGAGCCTTGGCAAACGGTTCCGGTCACAATCTGCTGGTCGGCATGAATGAAGATTCCTTGCGGCGCCGGGCCATACTCGCATTTGATGTTGAAGAAGACTTGCCCGCGCATGTCACTATTATTGATGCAGCGCTTACCATGTTTGTTTCTGAAATTACGGATACACAATCGGCATCTTCTCTGCGTTTGGTGCGTTCATTGGCCTCCTGGGGCGAAGGTGAGTCTGCGGACTTTGTCGAAGACGAAGAAGATTTCCTGATAGTCGGCAAAGATGGTGTACCGTCTGAACCCGGCGATGCCACCTGGATACACCGTTTTTACAATGATCTGAACTGGGCCCAGTCTGGTGGTGACTTTGTCGATGAAACACTGGACGCGATAGAAGTAAATGATGTTGGGTTCTATCAATTTTCAAATGCCTCATTTCGTGATGACGTGTTGGACTTGGTTATGAATCCTGCAGATCATCATGGCTGGTTCCTCCTGTCGGATGAAAATGTACCAGGGCAGGTTGTTCAGTTCAATTCACGCGAACATGACGAAATCGGTTCTGTTCCCCTGCTGCGTATCTCTTATGATCTCAACATACCACCTGAGCTGGACCCGATTGCCGATCAGAGCATTGATGAAGGACAAGAGCTACGCGTACCATTGCGCGCTGAAAAGGGCGACATTGGCGGGTTGGCCTTGCTAATGGATGCGGAGAACCTGCCAGCCGGACACAGTGCCACAGTGCTGGACAGTGGTAATGGTACCGGTGAATTTGTGTGGACTCCCGGATTCGATGATTCCGGTGTCTATCTGATAACAATCATTGTTCAGGACAGCGATACACCACCTCAAACCGATTCTAAAGTATTTGTAATCACGGTGAATGATGTGAATCGGTCTCCGGTGTTGGGAAGCATTGGAAATCGTTCTGTTGAGGAAGGCCAGACACTGGCCTTTACCCTCAGTGCTACCGATCCCGATGAAGAGGATATTCTATCCTTCAGCATGAACAATTCTCCGGAAGGTGCCATGTTGAATCCAACTACCGGTGCTTTTGCATGGACACCCAGTTTTACGGATGCCGGGGTGTATTCTGTTACATTCATCGTGTCGGATAATGGTATTCCAGTGTCAAGCGACAGTGAAACCATTGACATTACCGTTATCAATGTCAACCGACCACCGGTGCTGGCATCAATTGGCAACAAATCCGTTGACGAAGGCCAGACATTGGCTTTTACGATCAGTGCTGCGGATCCAGATTCCAGTGATACGCTGACATTCAACATGCAAGGCGCTCCTCCTGGAGCAACCTTGAATGCGGTGACCGGCCAGTTCTCCTGGACTCCTGGCTTTACCGATGCCGGAAATTATGCGATTATCTTCACCGTACAGGATGACGGCGCTCCACCTCTGAGTGACAGTGAAGGAATAGTTATCACGGTCAATCCGGTCAACCGACCACCGCTGGACATCAACCTGAGTAGTAACACCATTCCAGAAAATGAACCCGTGGGCACCACCATAGGCGTCCTGTCTGTCGAAGACCCAGATGAAGAAGACACCCATGTACTTAGTCTGGTTACCGGAGAAGGTAGTGAAGACAATGCCCGGTTCATTATCGATGGCGATGTCCTGCTTTCCAATGTTGTATTCAATTTCGAAGTGCGTAACCAATACAGCATTCGGGTGCGTGCAGCAGATGAAGCTGGAGCAGACATTGAACGGGTATTCACGATTCACATCATCGATGTGAATGACCCGCCCACCGACATTCTGCTCAGCAATGATCAGGTGCCAGAAAGTCAACAACCTGGAACCTTGGTGGGTATTCTGACAGCCATCGACGAAGATGAAGAAGATGAGCACATCTTTACTTTGGTTCCAGGTGAAGGCGATGAAGGAAACGAAGCTTTCCGTATTGAAGAGGACCGCTTGTTGACCAATGTCATCTTTGAGTATGAAGCACAAAACAGCTACTCAATCCGAATACAAGCCGATGATGAACGTGGTGACACCTTCGAGAAAGTGTTTACTATTCACATCATTGACATCAATAATCCACCAACCGATATTCTGCTCAGTCAGAATACCATACCACAGGACGCTGTCGTGGGATACCCGGTAGCGACTTTACAGGCGGTGGACCCGGACCAAAATGATGTGCATACCTTCCTGCTCGTTCCAGGCGCAGGAGACGTAGACAACACCGCCTTCTATATCGAAGGAAATGGTCTGTTCATGAACGCGGATGTGGATATTGCCGTACAAGATTTATACCTCATCCGGGTCCGCACCACAGACAGCCGAGATCAAAGTTTCGCACGATCCTTCGAACTGAGTGTAATACCAGAAAATGAAGGTTGGACACCTGCTCCGATGACTGTGAGCAAAATGGCGCAGTTTCTGCTCCAACATTTTGATGAGGTAGATACCAACAACAACAACCGGCTTTCGTTTGAAGAGGTACGTGCGGTCATACCCTACATAACCCAAAGCCAGTTCAATTCGATGGGGCCGGTGAGCGGAAGCCTGATTCGTCAGTCACTGCAAAACGTGATATCGCAAGAACCGCGTATTGAAGTTTCAACACTGACGCTTAGACTAAACGGAGGAGCAGATACTGCCGAATTAATCATTGATAATCTCGGTAGTGGTGTGGTGAATTGGCAGATAACCGTAATTTCTGGCGACTTCCTGAGCATAAACAGTGGTACATCAGGTTCAAACAGCGGTACAGTTACGATTGCCTATACAGCCAACTTGGGCGACGCACCACGTCATGGCGCACTCCGCATTACATCAGCTGAAGCAGGAAACAGTCCGGTAGACGTGCTGATCACACAATACCCCTGTGATCTGCCAGGTATACCGTCAAATGTTAGCGCAAGTGATGGGCTATACAATTCCCATGTAGAGATATCCTGGTCAGCCGCGGACGGCGCAACGGCCTATGAAGTATATCGTCATTTGGCCACCGCGCCGCAGTCCACAGCGATATTGCTGGCGACGGTCGAAGGATTGTCCTATAACGATACCACCGCAGCAGCACCGCAACGTGCCCCTGGCGCTGGCTGTATCGGGCCGAACAATGATTTCAACCCCATACCGTATTATTACTGTGTAAGAGCAATCAACGAGTGTGGGCCTGGCGATTTTGAGACCTGCAATCTCGGGTATCGGGGACATCCCCTGGGTAACAAAGAAGTCTTTGAACGCACCATGCCAGTTCTGCGGTCGGACGATGCCTTCATCTATACCGCTCCAGAAGACACGTTGTCTGTTCGGCTTCGTAGCAACCGTAAGCTGAATGTCGATTCTATCTGGGGCCAAGTAATTATGGCAGGTCTTGTCACCGATTCAGTACTGGTAGACCCGGTACCTGGAGGTGATGGCAAAGATTTCTGGGTACATTACGTTCCAGAAGCACCTATGTTGCCCGGTGATGTCATAACGATGACCGTAGGCGCCACCTCATTCTTCGGAGATGTTGGTCCTTATGAATATCAATTCCTGATTGACGGGAATGCGGACATCATCGACAAAAACCTGGTGTCGGTGTGGCAACCGACCTACAACAGCTTTGACTCCCGCAGCCTGAACATGGACATTGAAGGCATGGAGGAAAGTCATCTGGTAATGGCAGATACCAAATTGCTGCAAACCGAACTGGGACATGCGCTTGGCGATGTCTACCACATTCTTTCTGAAGCAGTATTCGAAACACCACAACGTGTCTGGATTGCCATTCCAGATGGATACCAAGCCGATGAAGTTACGCTGTATTACTACCATGAAAATCATGCCGGTGCCAGATGGTATCCTGCAGAACAAGTAGCCGGGTGGCTCGTGGATGATTCCATGTTACAGCTTATCCTGGACGATACCACCTACCTGGGTTTCCTGGTGCGTCATGGTGCCACTGTGCAGCTTGGGTTCCCAGTAGAAGAAGTATCAACCAACAACACACACGACCTGGGGAGTGTTTTTGCAGGCGACCTGAGTGCCCAGGATTACCTGGGGCTTGTGGCGTTCATACTGTTATTGCTGGGCATACCCTACTTCCGGACAAGGAATCAGCACCGATCGAAAAAGTCGTAAACAATACAATTAAATAGCAGTAACCGCGATTTAATAATCGCACCAGTATGTAGGTTTTCATGGCCGTTTCGTAGATTGTGCTCCGGTGAACAACACAGACACAATCTGCGAAGCGGTATATTTTTTCACCTCGACATACATAAAATGAAAACTGCCACCTGTCTCAGTCGCGGAGCGATGACAACGCAGTAGCCCAACGGGCCGCCACCTGTCTCTATCCCGAAGGGATTACATCACCGTAGCGCGGGGTAAAGCAAACGGGCCGCCACCTGTCTCTATCGCGGAGCGATCAAAGCACCGTAGCGCGGGGTAAAGCCAACGGGCCGCCACCTGTCTCTATCGCGGAGCGATTACAACGCAGTAGCCCAACGACCTCCACCTGCCTCTATCGCGGAGCAATTAAAGCGCCGAAGCGCGGGGTAACCACCTGTCTCTATCCCGAAGGGATTACATCACCGTAGCGCGGGATAAGGCCCCCGGGCATGCTCATCCCTTGTTCCTATCCCGAAGGGATTACATCACCGTAGCGCGGGGTAAGGCCGAAGGCCGCCACCCCGGGACAACAATGCCCCCAACACAGCACCCCGGAGGGCGTGCCAGCCCTCTTCCCGTCATTCCCGCGCAGGCGGGAACCCAGAAAGACATAATACTAGCACAAGAATATATTCATCTCTAACAACCAAACCTACCTGCGGGAACACAAAAAAGTAATCTAAAGCTCTGCCCTCGGCTCCTTCATAACCCCTCTGGATACCCACCTGCGTGGGCATACCGGTGAGGGTGGGTGCGTTGGTTTTCGTGGATATGATGGTGATGGTGTACAACTGGCGGAGCGTAGCTTGGTGCCCATGCCGTTGTGCGTTCTTATCCCGAAGGGATTACATCACCGTAGCGCGGGGTAAGGCCAAAGGCCGCCACCCCGGGACAAAGACACCCCCCAACACAGCACCCCGGAGGGCGTGCCAGCAAATTGACAACCCCCGACAAGCGGTCAACCCCTCTGGACACGCCCCTTCCGTGGGCATGACGGTGAGGGTGGGTGTGACAATAGGTGGTGCATGCCTCAAAAAAAAAACTTCACCACGATGAATCGAATAGATTGTCTTCGTGGTGAAGTGAAGTAAAATCAAATTAGAAAACTATGATTCTGATGACTTGAAATGCTTCCGACTGTATCGCCTGGAGCAAATCATATCAGCTACAATTGTCAGACTTTTAGAGCAATTATAAACATGGAATTAAACCCAGAGAAACCACAACACATCAGTTACCTTCACCTGGCTCGGGACTGAATAGTTCTCTCTTTTCCGCAATGTTTTTGTACTCATCCGCGGAGTCAAGTGGGTCTTTACCCGATTCGATTGAGGGCCACTCGGTAGCGTATTTGGCATTCAGTTCAATATACTCATGCCACTTTTCCGGCACCTCATCTTCTGAAAAGATTGCTGTAACAGGACATTCATCCACGCACACCCCACAATCAATACACTCGTCAGGATCAATTGCCAACATGGTTTCACCCTCGTGGAAACAGGCCACAGGACATACGTCGACACAATCGGTATATTTGCACTTAATGCACGGCTCAGTTACGATAAAAGCCATTTGTTTTCTCCTACGTTTACACCTGTTTTGTAGATGTGTGATAGATGACCCAAAACTAATTTCAAGCAGGGCTGCTTGAATTAATCCCCCGGATGCATGATTTTAGCACCTCTAAATAAAGGAATCAAGCCAGGGTACATTTGTATAAATAATAATATCAATTACTACATTATACCAAAAACATGCATACAAAATACATCATTTAGCGCTCTTGAATCGTAATGTTTGTTGCAAGGTCATTCTGAATTCGACTATATAAATCTTCAGTTGATGTAGAATTCATAATAGCAGCAATCCGATGAAAACTGCGCCGGGAAAGCTGTGCCAGATGATACACAGGTTCACCGGGTTTCACAGCCGGCATAGTAGTCATCCCCAGAACAATTCCAGAAGCTGGAGCGTGTAAGGTTCGGTGTTCTTTTCCAAAAATATTATAATTTGTTGCAATAACCGCACCTTCCTCCACCAGTTCACCGGGCCGTGCATGAAAGCCCAGAATTCCGCCGCGGTCTGCCCGTACCCATGTCGTTTTCTTTAGATTTACCTGAAACAACGGCTTTTCGGGTTTACCTGGGATCATTTCCAACCACTTTAAAACATTGAGACAACCCCGTATCCCAAAATCAACGACACCCGGTTCTATTTTCCATACCTCACCCGCTTCAACGACAATAGTGGGAACACCACTCCGGACAGCAGTGCGACGTAATGAACCTTCCGGACCTTTGGAGTCGAGTAACAATTCCGCGCCAAATGCCTGGGCCAATGAACGCACTTTCGAATTACTCAGTGAGCCACGAACATTTGGGTAATTGGTACGACGCAAAGCCGCGCTATGAAAATCAATCCCATAATCGCATTGTTTTACAATCTCATGAAACAACGCATAGGCCAGTCGACTGGTCGGACTACCCGATTCCAGCCCGGGAAAACAACGGTTTAAATCACGCCGATCGGGCATATAGCGTTTGTTGTGTTCCAGACCATACAAGTTGACGACCGGTATACAAACCAGGGTACCTCGGATTAAAGGAGGCGGTTGATCATACAGCAATTCGCGGATAATGCCCATTCCGTTGAGCTCATCGCCATGAATGGAACCTGTGAGAAAGACACAAGGCCCGGCATTGCGGGAACGTATGACACGTACAGGGATGGAGACAGGAATCCCCAGGTAGGTCTCACTGAACTTGAGGTTTAAATCTCGGGTGACACCAAGGGGAATTCGTACACCATCAATCATAAATGGTTTACTCTTGGTATTGTTTGATCTTCTTGCTCCGCTCTGTGTTGCCTCCAACAGAAACAGTCCTCCTTCGTATTTCTTGATGACATATTGCCAAAGCGAGACGCCAACAACAAATAATCAACGTTTAATACCGGTTGAATTCCTGCTTTTTCGTCGAGGTTGTCTATGCGGTCGTTTGGTGGGCATCATGCTACGCAATTCATGCAAATCACCATAGCATAAAAGCAAATCACCGGTATGGATCACCTCATCCCCACCAGGATTCGGAATAACTGCATCAGGCCGGGTAATACCAATTACATTGATGTTGCGTTGGGCCAGGTCGGTATCTCTCAACGCTCGGTTCTCCAGCTCAGGAAGATTATAGACCGGGAATTCCGCAACACCAAATCCGCCTGCCAATCGAAGACGCTGACGCAGATCAACATCAGGAAACAATACCTGATGTTCAATTTCCTCGATAATAGTTGCGGCAACATCCACTCCCGAAGAATTCTCAATGCCCTCCAGCCCGGGGGAAGAATTCACCTCCATTACCTGCGGTCCCTCCGACGACTCCAGCATATCTACACCGGCCACACGTAACCCGATAATTTGCGCAGCACGAATCGCAGTTGATTCATACTCCGCAGCCAACTGAACACCTTCCATAGAACCACCACGGTGTACGTTGCTCCGGAACTCTCCCGCTGCCGCACGACGCCGCATGGCCGCCACAACACGATCGCCGACCACAAATGCGCGAATGTCAGTTCCTTGGCTTTCTTTGACAAATTTCTGAATCAAAACGTTCTGTTTTGCACTGTGCAGGGTCTGAATTATAGCCTCGGCAATTTTTTCTGTTTCCGCCAGAATGACACCGACACCCTGGGTACCTTCCAATACCTTGATAATAACTGGTGTTCCGCCGATGCGATTAATCGATGGCAAAATGTCAGAACTGTTGCGCACGAAGACCGTCGCAGGAATTCCAATGTCATACCGGCTCAGGGTCTGCATGGCACGCAACTTGTCTCGAGAACGTGCAATAGCAATCGATTCGTTGGGCGTGTATATACCCATTTGCTCGAATTGGCGCAATACAGCCAGTCCGAAAAATGTGATAGCGGACCCTATACGAGGGATTACCGCATCAAAAACAGAAAGCCGCCTGTTATGGTAATAAAGCCCCGGCATCTCCTGTTCCAGGGTCATGGAAAATTTAAGCGTATCCAAAACCTGTACCTGATGTCCCCGAGATTTTGCCGCTTCTTTTAAACGCCGTGTACTGTAACACCGCGGTTGACGACTCAAAATACCTATTTTCATTTATATGTTTACACCTTTTTCTGTGCTGATCATTTCTGAATCGAACTTTTTTTCCTGCTAAAGACCCGGCGGCGACTGACATCTACCAGGAAGTCTTTTTCTAATGCCTTACGGCCCAGAAGCATCCGGTATTGCATTTTTTCTCTGGAAACCAGGGATAATTCGATTTCTTTTTCAACGGTTCCAATGAGAATGTTGGTGCGAACAAAACAGCGTTCAGTATAATGACCGGTACTGGAACGCACTCGCGCCCATTTTATTATGGGAGCAATGACACGTACGGCCCGATGGGCATGTTTTCGGCTGGTTATTACATTGAATTGCACCAAGTTGCCCCCTACCACTTCCAAATCTTCAACATGCAGGGCACTGGTGAGCGCACCAGTATCTACCTTGGCCAGGAGATTATCAATATGCCAGGTCGGGAAATCTACAAATTCAGCCCAACCTATAACGATTTTTTTGTCTCGTTGCTGGTTGTTCGTATTTTGATTTCGCTTAGGGGCAGTAGCCAAATTACTGTATTGCTTTCAAAGTTGATAAATTAACGTCATTAAATTATGCTTAATTATACTCAAATAGTGACCGCACCATCCGGTGTCCTGAACCAGGATTATGATGCACCATGCTTTTCTCTATTTTTTAGCGTTATAATTATGCTACATTGACTGCTTCCAGGACAATTATTAAAATTTTATTCGCTAGAAATATTACCTATTTTACTCAGCGTTATAGCCCAATTGATGGCCACACGCACTAGAAAAGGAAATCATCATGGCACTTGACCTCGTTGCATTACGCAACACATTGGAAAATTTGTCTATCACACGACAATTACCGGAACCATTGCGACAGCGTTTTGTGCTGACTTTAGTCGGGGTAGGCAACAACATACAGGCCTCAGATGGTGAGAAGTTATTCACAGAGGGTGAGAAATCCAGCGAATTGGCATATGCGCTGTTATCAGGCACCGTGGATGTCGCCAAGAGTACCGCACCAACGGTAACCGTTCAGGCACCTGACCTGTTTGGTGAGATGCAGCAAATTAATCCTGATGGTGTTCGAACAGCCACAGTAGTTGTCCGGGACACAGCCACATTACTACGATTTTCTTGGAATAACTTTTTCAGTTTGGCTCTCGCACTGTTTAATGAACAGGAAATGGTACAGCTGCGCCAGGCTTTGGAAGAGTTGGCCTGGTCGCATGTCGTTTAGTGTATGCACAAACCACACAAAATCACAATAAAACACGTTTAAGATTTACGCATTGTAGATTTAAGACACAACGGTATGGCAAAATTTAGAATTCAACGCTGAATTCTATAGTTTGAATTCAGAGATACAGGTTCAAGCTGAACTTGATACAACTTGATATAAATGGTCACAACTGGCGATTTAACGTGGAAATAACCACGAGGAAGTGACACATCACACAATCTGTCGAGCGCCTGGGCACATCTATACGCCTTTTGATTTATTTATTATCTGGCGTATGGTGCATCAACACAGGAGTTACCCAATCATGGCAGAGCAAGACCTCAAGAAAATGTACCGAACGCGCACTGAAGGTTCATTTCCGGACTTAGTTGAAGTGCTGGGCAATCAATATGAAAAGGTGGAAAACCTTCGCTACGGAACCAATCCGCACCAATCTGCGGCCTTTTATCGTCCAGTAAATGGGGCGCAACTGGTTCTGGGTCGGTATGAAATCCTGAAATCTGGCAAAAGCGGATTGTCCCAGACTAACCTCGAAGACATGCACCACGCCATAGGCATTCTGAAATACATGCAACGGCCAGCCTGTGCCGTGATGAAACACTGCAACCCCTCCGGTGTAGCGATTCAGCAGACCGCGCAAACATTGGTTCAGGTGTATGAGCGGGCACGTGATGCCGATGCCCAGGCCGCGTTCGGCAGCGTCGTTGTGTTCAATACAGAAGTTGACGAGGTAACTGCCGAATCTATTATGGAAACCATCGTGGAAGGTGTCGCGGCACCTGCTTTTTCTTCAAAAGCTCTCGAAGTACTGGGTGACTATGTCCGTTTTAAACGCAACAAAGAATTACGCATTATCCGCGTGCCGGACTTTTCCGGTTTGCCCAAATACGTCGATGATCCCGTTGCCGGACCGGAAATGAAGGTATTTGACGACGGAAGCATCGTGCTTGCGCAGCCCTATCTCAGTCGGGTTAAATCAGCGGCGGATTTAACCCCTGCATACAATGAACATCCCAAAAAAGGGAACACCACGATTAATCGTACGCCGACTGCACAGGAACTGGACGATCTGCTGTTTGCTTGGTATGTCAACATTCATGTCCGCTCCAATGGCGTAGTCATTGCCAAAAATGGGCAGACACTCGCGGTGGGTACTGGAGAACAGGACAGGGTCGGCGCGGTGGAACAAGCCATCATCAAGGCAAAAAACAAGTACAAAGGGGATGAAACACTGGAGGGTGCCGTTATGGCCTCTGACGGTTTCTTTCCCTTCCGAGATGCGGTTGATGCGGCGATCAGAGAAGGAATCAGTGCCCTTGCGCAACCCGGCGGCAGTGTTAATGACTACGATGCCATTCAAGCATGTAATGAAGCTGACGCAACTATGGTGTTCACCCTGGAGCGCTGTTTTTCACATCACTGAGCTGCACTGTAATTTTTAAATCAGGAGAAACGTTATGATTCACAAACAACCAATACCCACGTTATTGGTACTCGTTGCTCTGTCCCTGCTTATTATTATAGCGGGTAGCAACGCCCTGGCACACCCGCATGGCGCACACGGTCACAGCCATGCGCCAACAGATTATACAACCCATGATCATGGGCCGGAATACATTGCTCCAATTCCGGATGAAGCGGGATTCTACTGGTGGAAGGGCAATCTGCACACCCATACCCTCTGGAGCGACGGTGACCAATACCCCGAAGTGGTGGTGGACTGGTACAAACAGCATGGGTATCATTTTTTATCGTTGTCCGACCACAATATTCTGAGCCAGGGTCAGAAGTGGATCAATCCTGAAACAAGCCGCTTCGCGCAAAGCAGTGGTGGGCTGAAAGGGTTTGAATACTACCGCGAGCAATTTGGAGATGAATGGGTTGAAACGCGAACCAATGGAGATGACGAGCTTGAAGTACGTCTCAAACCCTTGAACGAATTCCGCACCCTCTTTGAAGAACCTGGCCGCTTTCTGATGATTCAAGGCGAAGAAATAACCGATCATCTGGCGGTACATGTGAACGCAACCAACCTCATCCACTATATCCCACCCCAAGGTGGCGATACAGTGCAAGAAACCATCGAGCGCAATTTTGAGGCTGTACTGGAGCAACAGGAAGAAACCGGCCAGGCCATGCTACCGCACCTGAACCATCCCAATTTCCAGTGGGCAGTAGCCGCGGAAGACATGATTCCTGTGGAGAATTTGCAATTCTTCGAAGTGTACAATGGCCACCGAAGTGTTTTTAATTTCGGTAATGACGTCCATATCGATCTGGACCGTATGTGGGATATTGTACTGAGTATGCGGTTGGGAGAATTGAATCTCGAGACCGTTTATGCCCTGGCCGTTGACGATTCTCACAATTACGATGATTCTCTGACAGAAACAGCGTTGCCAGGTCGGGGATGGGTGATGGTGCGTACGCGCTTCCTGACTCCGGAACACCTCATTGCGGCTATGGAAGCTGGTGATTTCTACGCATCCACCGGGGTCACGCTCAGCAGCATTACGACGTCAGACGATGGGTTGTCCATCACCATAGAGCCGGAAGAAGGGATAACCTATACCACAAAATTTATTGGTACCAGAAAAGGGTTTGACCCTTCCAGCGAGCCGGTGCTGGATAATGAGGGAAACCCAGTCAAGACCACAAGACGCTACAGCGATGAGATCGGAGTCGTTCTGAAAGAAGTCGAAGGCACCTCAGCATCTTACACTTTAGAGGGTGATGAGCTGTATGTGCGTGCCCTGGTAGTTTCCAGTAAACCCAAGGAAAATTACTTTGCCCACGGCGAACTGGAAATGGCCTGGGTACAGCCGATCGTACCGCAAAATTAGGCGCTTGGTAGTCGCCCGACAGCAATACACCTTAATAATAATTTTATCTGCATGTGTACTTGACACTGTAAATGTGAAATATCAAACATGAATCAAGTCAATTGCCCCGGTTTGGCGTAATGCGTTTCATCATGCCATCCGGGGCAAATATTTTATACTAAAAGCTTGTTTCAATTGGTGCCATAGCGATATCACGTCGCCGACTTAACCAAATAAATATGTCTGTTGAACTTTATTCGACTGGCTCGATCAGATAGACATGCCCACGGTGCTTGCCACCTTCCCAGGAAGCATCAAAAAAGCCTGCCAGATACAATTGATCGTTATGCACTGTAAAGAAATACGGAACAAATGCAGTTGGAAGCTGTTCGCTGAGGTCTTCCCAATTTCCAGCCTCAAAATCGTCCCAGGTATCAAAGGAAATCAGTTTATGGTTGTCTGTATCGGGAGTCGGCTCCGGTACATATTGATTGGTAAAATAACTGGAAACATACCACTTCCCATTAAAAAATTCCGCATCGTTGGGAATCAAGCCAGTATGTGTCCACGAGCCAGCCGGGGCCTGGCGTTTATGATCATAGCTTTGATAAACCTTGTATTGCCTTTCATCCCAATCGACAATTTCAATGATTTTCCCACGGCTGGAACCTATCAGATATAAGGTGGAATCAACAACAGTAATTGCCCGTGTATATTCCAATTCATCGGAAAAATCCAGTTTCTCTATCTCACCATCCAGCTCCTTAAAGCGAAATACCGCGGGATCGTACGGGTTCAAAGCATAAATCCATCCAGTCATTTCATCATAGATAACATCATGAATTCGGTGCAAATCTACTCCCGCCATGGTGGTTTTTTCTACGGCAATTTCCGGACTGTCAAGACTCGGAAAAGCTATCATGCGATTATTCTCTGTATCATTTACGTAATATAAGCCCTGCTCTGGCTGATATGCGATAGAATGTGGTCCTTTGACATCAACTACGCTCCGTTGCCATTCATCTTCACCAAATTGACGGTACAGAAATGTGTTGTCACTCAGATCAGTTATTATAACCTCATTGGCAGTGAAGTAAATATGTGTGGTAATACCCAATGCAGGGTCTTCTTCACTTACGGGATAATATAATGTTAACTTGGCTGACTGCGCCTCAACAATTGCAGGCATCAACAGACCGAGGACAATCAATGCGGTAATGCAAGTCCATTTGCTATAATATTTAAACATATAATTATACTGCCTCATTTTCGAACTCCTTGCTTCAAAACCATAATTTGCGTTCAAATACGCTGGTGACAATATATTATGCTGCTTTATCATGCCCAATTCCAGGAAGGTGTATACTGAAGCAACTGCCCACACCAAGCTTACTTTCTACACGGACGTATCCTTTGTGGAGTTGCGCAATGTGCTTCACGATAGCCAGCCCCAACCCTGTACCACCTTGCCGACGACTACGGTCTTTGTCTACACGATAAAAACGCTCAAACAGACGTGGCAAATGCTCAGAGGCAATTCCACAACCTTCGTCACGTACATGAATAATTATTTCATTCTCATTCGATTCAAGAGATAGACGAACACTACTACCAGGCTCACTGTATTTTATAGCGTTATTTATCAAGTTTACTATGCCCTGCTCCAACAAACTTGGGCTGATTAAGCCTTCTATAGGTTGGCTATCGGTGTTTATTATTGAAATGTTTTTCGCATTTGCTGACAGAAGGCATAATTGTACTGCTGTTCTAATAACTGAATTTATTGGGGCATGCTCCAACACATTGTCCGCGGACTCTCTGTCTTGTTCCACACGCGATAACAATAACAAGTCTTCTATAATATTGTTTAACCGCTCTGCCTGTTGCGCAATAATATCAAGAAAACGCGTTGCATCATCTGGCTCATTAATGGCGCCGTCCTGTAATGTTTCGACAAAACCTTTAATCGAAGTGATCGGAGTCTTGAGTTCATGTGAAACATTGGCCACAAAGTCCCTGCGTACCTTCTCTAAACGCCGAAGTCGTGTTACATCATTGAGCACAATCACTGCACCAAATCGTTGCCCATAAGCATCACGCAATACCGCACCTCCTGCCTGGAGGTATTGTTCCCCTTTATTATGCAGAACCAATTCCCGTTCCAGAGAAGTATCGCTGTGCAGGGCATCGGTTATAAATTGTTGAAGTGCCGTATTTCGGACAACTTCATGCAACGGCTTTGAATGCACCTTATCGGGAGATGATACCCCCAACAATTTTGCAGCCGCTTTGTTCAGGCTGATAATACGCTCTTCATGGTCTACTGCAAAAACACTCTCAACCATACTGGACAAAACAGCTTCTTGTTCATTTCGCTGACTTATTACCGTCCGCAACTTTTCGTCTAGTTGCGTTGCCATCTGGTTCATTGCCTCAGCCAATCCGGCAATTTCAGTGGAATTTGGTGGTAGTAGGGGGTTTTTAAAATCGCCTTGTGCGAACCTTTGTGCACCCTGCTTGAGGTCTTCGATCGGTCGCATGATATGCAACGAAACCATCCAGCAAAGCGCACCGGCAATCAAGGTTATGATGGTACCACCAGCAAAAACTTGCAGATAGATGGCGTATAAATTGTTGTAAAGTTCAATCATGGGAAAGGCTGTGCGTATAACACCGATCACCTCTCCCCCACTATAAACTGGTATGGCAATATACGTCATGTCGGCGCGTACCGTAGTGCTATAGCGTTCATGACGTCCAATGATACTTGTCATGGCTCCCAGAAATTCAGGTCGTTCACCATGATTCTGTATATTTTCTACAAATTCATCGGAGTCCGCTATAACGCTTCCATCTGGTAACATAACCGTAATACGCACACCTACCGAACTACCCAGTTCTTTAATCAAACGGTCCAACGCTACATAGCGTAATTCTTGAATATATTGTTGCACTTGCGGGCGCAACAGCAACGCTTGTCTTTCCAGATTATCTGATAATTGTTCCCGATAAAAGTTTTTTACAGTGCGGGTTGTATAAATGGTTATTGCCAGTAAAGACAGTACTGTTACAAGAAGGTACGTTGGAAACAACTGCCAGATAAGCCGTTTTCGTGCCATGTGATTTATTCCTGAAACCTGTAGCCAACACCGCGAACTGTATTGATATATTTGCCGGCATCACCCAATTTCTTGCGTAAACCTACTATTTGAACGTCCACAGATCGATCTGTTACAGCATAATCGTCTCCATGAACAGCATCAACAATTTGATAGCGCGTAAATACCCAACCAGGTCGTCTCGCCAACAAATGCAATACTTGAAACTCGGTGTGTGTAAGATTAACAGGTACATCTTCCACCAAAACTTCATGCCTGCCAGGATGTATAACCATATTGTGTACTTGTATTGTGTCTGTTTTGGAAACTTCCTCTTGCTTGTTCCGCCGCAACAAAGCACGAACGCGTGCAACCAGAACACGTGGGCTGAAAGGTTTTGTAATGTAATCGTCAGCACCAAGTTCAAGACCAGTAACAATATCGGCTTCTTCCCCTTTAGCCGTGAGCATGACAATCGGGATATGTTGGGTGCGTGTATCAGATTTCAACCGCTTGCACACTTCTAAGCCGTCAATTTCAGGCAACATCAGATCGAGAATTACAAGATCAGGTAATTTGTTTTTAGTAAATTGAAGCGCTTGTTCTCCTGATTCAGCTTCCTGAACTGAATATCCCTCTCGATTCAAGTTATACCGGACAAGCTCACGTATTGCCTCTTCATCTTCAACCACCAGGATATTTTCTTTTGCCATGATGTGATTTTCTTCCTCACAGTAATGTCATTCCCCATTTTTAGGCTCAACAACATCAAAATAATCACATAATATCATTAGGAAATCATTAGTGTTGCGTGAATTTTTTAGAAGTGTCACCTAATTCAGTTAACATAGGGCAAGCTTTTTGTAGCATATCTGTGCCGCGCTAACATTACCTGAACAATTGTTATGGCTCATACGGGATGGTGCCTGTTTCATCAACTTCATATCCCCAGCTGGCAAGCAGTTCATCGCCATGCATAAAAGTGTCGTTATGCGCATCCAACATGCTCTGGAGCAACCTGTCAAGTTCAGCTTGCACCTCCGTGAAATCAGGTGTATTCACCAGATTATCCATTTGATAAGGGTCTTTCTTGATATCATACAGTAGCCAGGGTCCATTCAAATCGCGAACATAACTATATTGTTTAGTACGTAACCCCCGATATTCTCTACCGCCATTGGCGCGTTGCCACTCTCCAAAAGGAGCAGGACACATGGTAAGCGCTGCATCTACTTGGGGAATATCGCCCCGTAACAACTCCGGAGCATGGTTCCTGCCTTCTACAGTATCGGGGATGTCTACACCACACAACCCCAACATGGTCGGCATAAGGTCTGGGGTATTAATCAATGTATCAATCTCTTTGCCACTATGACCAAAAACAGCAGGATAATGAATCAGCATTGGAACCATGATGGACTCTTCCCAAGGTTGCTGTTTTTTGAGTTGTCCGTGGGAACCCAGCATGTCACCATGATCCGAGGTAAATATAAAGATGGTGTTTTCAGACAGACCATTTTCTTCTAATGTTTCCATCAACAACCCAACACAGTCGTCCAGCACGGTACAATGCGCATAATAGCATGAAAGGACATCGCGGGCAACAGTTTCAGATTCCTTCGGTACATTGGGGGGCAATGTCAACTTTTCTGGATCATACAAATCCCTATATTCCTGTGGAGCTGTGTGGTAAGGATCATGTGGGGGGCCCCAAGACAGTACAAGAAAAAAAGGTTTGTCTTGCGAATGCTCACGCATATACTTTTGCGCTTCCCGGGTTTGCGCGATAGCATCATAACCATCCCAGGTTTTACGTTCCGGGGTGTCGCCATAGTAATGTGAGTTATTGTAATTGTGTGTACATTCCAATACTTTCCAGAATTCAAACCCTTGTCTACGTTCTCGAGGTATAAAACTAGAACGCCCTTTTCCATCAAGGTGCCATTTCCCAATGTATGCGGTATCATAGCCACCCTCCTTAAAGGCATCCGCGATTGACGGTACCCGATGAGGCAGGTGCAGATCATTCATAAAGTGACCATGAGTCAACCAATACTGACCGGTGATCAGGGAGGCACGATAGGGACAGCATACCGGCATACCGGCAACCGTGTTTGTAAAATTCAAGCTCTTGGTTGCCAACTTGTCAATATGAGGTGTTTTCACGTTTGGATCACCCATGTAACCAAGCGCTTGTGCACGCCATTGATCTGCGAAAACGAATACCAAATTGGGTTTTCTGTTCATGGAGTCCAATCCTTCACCCCTGGTTTGCCCATGTGATTGTTGAGTGCCCAATCCAAACGCTGCACCCACGGCTACAGTGCTTAGAAATGAACGACGATTAAGTGAACCTGGTAATGTATCTTTCACAAGTTATACCTCCTGCAGAAATCACGCAATAAATAGCCCCATGCAAACATGAATTTGCTATAGTAATCAATATAAAAAAGTGTACAACGCTCTTGTTATACCATAAGCCAACTTATCCTTCATGATATAGAGGCTTGGTATACAGGTACAACTTGATAGGTTTTGCAAACAATGGCAGACAAAAAAGTGATTCTAATTACCGGAGCATCGTCCGGCATAGGAAAAGAGTTGGCGCGATGCTTTGCCAAAGACCACATGGACTTGTTATTAACCGCACGCAATAAAGACCGTCTGGAATCATTGGCTGATGAGCTTCGTAATACACACAACATCGAGGTTTATGTTTGTTCCTGTGACCTGGCTTCACCAAATGGAACTGAGCTGTTACATGATTATGTAAATGCACATAATTTGAAAGTGCATATCCTGGTCAATAACGCCGGATTTGGTATTTCAGGTGCTTTTACTGATACGCCCTGGAATGAAGTGCAAGGCATGATGCAACTCAACATGGTTACGCTGGTCGACCTGACCCATAAATTTTTATCTCACATGATAGAACAAAAATCAGGCGGCATACTGAATGTAGCTTCAACAGCGGCATTTCAACCGGGACCCAACTTTGCAATATACTGTGCAACAAAATCATTTGTACTATCATTTTCTGAAGCACTTTATGAAGAATTACGGGGAACTGGTATAAAGGTTACAGCTTTATGTCCAGGAGCCACCTTGACTGAATTTCAAAATCGTTCAAACATGGACAAAAGTTTGCTGTTTAATCGTGGTATTATTCCGCTTGTCTCAGTTGAGTCGGTGGCAGAACAAGGCTACAACGCATTCAAACAGGGTAAAATCTTTGTTGTTACTGGAATAATTAACAAGTTGTCAACATTTTTAGTGAGACTGGTGCCACGTATTTTAGTCAGAAAAATTGCTGCCAAGTTGATGAAACATACATAACCTAACCATATACCGATTAAGCTCCTGGCTGCTCAATCCATGAATTTGTGCGTTAAAGGTCTGCTATGATAGGATTCTAACAAGTTTTTGTATATTAACATAGGATGGAAAAGTATGTATAAATTTCTTGTGCATTCATTGATTTGTTTTTTGATGCTTGCCATTATGACTGGTTGTAATGAAAAAGAACCTGAAGTTGAAGAGCCTCCACCTCCCCCACCACCAAGTGCGCAGGAAATCCATCAAGAAATGCGTTCAGCTATTGGGGTATTGTGGCGTGGTGGTGTAAGTCCGCAGGACCGTGAGAATCTGGTAAACCAATTAAACCAGGTTAAATCTCGTTTCAATTATGAAATAAATGCGCCTGAAGCGATCAAACGATTGGAACAAGACATTAACGACCTCGTCAATCAGGCACGAGAAGCTGGACGCTGGGGAGTAGTCAAAGGTTGTGCTATGGCATACAAGGTACTACACCCAAATAGTGACCGTTATAACCGAATAGAAGAACGCGCCGACATGTATTTGGAACGACCCATCGTTGATGTCACCGGGTTTATGGAAGTCGATGGCGTTTTATATACGTTTCTCCGGGTTTCCGACCCGGTTTCTAACCGTGTCGAATCATACCGGGTGCGTGAAGGAGAAGAGTTCCACGAAACCAACAAATATGGTATCACGCTTCGCCTTCTACGCGTTATAGGCAACCAAAGAGCTGTTGAAATCGAATACAAACCACTACAAGAACCGTGGGAAGTGCCGGGTCCACGTCAATAGGTGAATTTTATTTGTAACCAATATACAGAAATAAGTTCTACTGAAAAAGTGTAGAGTGATAAATTTAATAATTTAACAAAACACCGGACCCCATGTTCGGTGTTTTGTATTAATGTGTAACATAGAAAATATTTTCGCAATTCTTTCATCCAAACTCTTTTAATTGCTATAGTAGTAGTCATGAACAAAAAAATTATTTTAACAATTTATAGTATTTTTTGTGCTTTACAATTGATGACGGTATTCGGTTGTATGCCTACTGAATTGCCTGGAGCACCAAAACCGGATATGGTAGCACAATCCAATCATTTCCGAGCTTCAATTGAGGTTGACGAAGGCAATTATGTTGCCCAGCAGAATATCATCCAAAGTGAGGCCTTAACGCAAGAAAACATAGCTGTAGAATTCCAAATACCTAAAGTGGGACCCGAACCCGAGGTACTACCCGAACCCGAGGTACTACCCGAACCCGAGGTACTACCCGAACCCGAGGTACTACCCGAACCCGAGGTACTACCCGAACCCGAGGTACTA
>CAZIDP010000027.1:0-62756 GCA_964537975.1 uncultured Nitrospirales bacterium
TGTTTTCCAGAGGGGTGTGTTTGTTAACTTTGTTGATTCTGTGTTTTATCAATACAATTCATGCTGAATTGATTGAAGTCTCAGACGATGAAATACTGCATCCAGCGCAACGTTATCGTGATGCGTTGCGGCATTTGCATGTGGCACAACACTACCGTCCCATGAAAAACAGTTTTGTTATCGGTTTGGAAAGTTACTCGGAACGGCCCCGGCAATTGCAAGTAGGTGGCCGTAAAACCATTCTGGAAGCCGAAGGCCAGGGGAGTTTACGGCACATCTGGCAAACACATGGCCCAGGTGCCTCACCTTTTCGGTTGGAGTTCTTTGTTGACGGAGAAGAGGTGCCCTCGATCCATGGTAACTGGGATGACCTGCTTGTGGCTGCAGAAGCATGTGATCAGCCCTGGACACCGTTGGGGGCTACCCTTGTACCGGAAGCCAGTCAAAATTGGTATTTGCCCGTACCTTTCGAGTCAAGCCTGCGTGTTGATCTGATTCCCACCAATCCTTACGGGTTGATATTCCTACAATTAGATTATCGACTGGATGATGATTCGATGGAAGGCGTTCGCCTGATTCAAGATGAACTTGAAGCCGATAATATACAATTGCGATATGAAGGCCAGATGCCAGCACCAACAACATCGTTTCTGGGGGAAATCGTTACGGAACAATTACGCTTCACAGGAAGCGGCAGCATAAAGGTTGATGGCCCAGGTATCATCCGACGGCTTGGTGTCAATAACAGACGGTCAAGCGCACGCCTGTTAATCCGATATGAACAGGAAGAAACCTGGGCGGTCGACGTGGACATTGCCGACTTTTTTGGCCCATTTCGTGGAACCGCATTCAATAACAACCAAGCCTACCTGCCCATGCCATTTAAAGAATCGGTTGAGGTAAGGATTGAAAGCGAGTCGCCAGGGGAAGAATGGGTGCTGGAAGTGGACATCGAAAAGGTACCGCAGTTCAGTCCGGACTGGCGTTATTTTCATGCGCATTCAGCATATGAAATCGATTCAGGTGGCTACTTGCCATTTCTCATGCTGTATGCCAAAGGTCGTGGTCATTGGGTTGGTCTGAGCCTATATGATAGCGGCCATGATCATGGTGGGGGTGACTTTGCCGTCGTAGACGGCAATTCCGGATTGCCTTCGATGTTGCACGGTATCAATGGAGAAGACTACTTCAGTTTTGCATTTTTCGGGCAAGGTGAAAACTTACCTTACTCAGAAGCATTCAGCAATGAAGAAGGTCGCATGCGTATTCACTTGGAGAATCCCTATCCTTTTAAGGAAAGCCTGGAATTGAGTTGGGCAGTACTGAAGGGGGTTTCTCCCCGGAGTGTTAATTATTGGTATCAGGATGATCCTGCAAACTCGGTGCTTTCTCAAGAAGATATTTCCGGTTTGGAATGGCAGGTCTTCGGTCCAGTAGAGGCATCTTTGGCGGATGATGGTTTTTCTCCTGATACCAGCTCTGCCGACAATTTATTCTCCGTATTACCAGATGTCGCAACACTTGACGCAGGTACGCCCGTGGAAGCAACACACCTCATGTTCCACAAGGTCTTTCGAGAAAACTTTGAGGGTTGGGTTGTGCAACCGGCTATAGGCCCCCATCTGAATCTGATGTATGTCTATGGACATGTTATGGACCTTGGTGGAGAGCATCACATGGGCGCGTATGCGCGTTGCATAATGGCACGAACAACCCTTCACAGTCCTGTCGCTGGCAATGCATTTATGGAACTCACTTATGATGATCCCATTCAAGTTTTCATCAATAATCAGGAAGTCTATCGCGATCTTGAATTAAGGCAAGGTTTTATCATCAAAAACATTCCAATAGTACTGGATTCAGGTGAAAACGAGGTACTCATTCGACTGGCAGATACACCGAACAATAATACTTCCTGGGCGGGGTTGCTCGTACGTTTCATAGATGAAGCGGGAAATGAGCTTAACGGCAAGTAAAGTTTCTTTTTATTAATAGTTTTCGATTTCGAAAGACATTGGAGGAATGCTGCGTTGCACTTCAAAAAAAACACTACTGTGTTGGCTATCATGATTTTTGTAAATACTGTTATTCCAAATTACAGCCTTGCAGTTTCATCAAACTTGGAAGATGGTACGCAACTGCCTTCCAGGGAAGAACAACTGCGATCATTACAACAGAAACAGATTCTGGTTCCCATGTGGGGTTGGCCCCACGAAGAAATGGCTGAAGCAGTACTCCAGTTCGGGTATGAAGTAGTGAACGCGCCTCATGGAAATGATCTGAAGGCACATGAAAAGGAAGTGGCGATCTGGTCGGAAGCAGGACTTAAAATGCTGGCGCGGCCCGCTTTTACAGCCACAGACCCATTTGATCCAGATGACGTACAACGCGCTTGCGAAGCACTGGCCGAGTTGATTCAGCACCATGAAAAACATCCCGACATTTTGGGATTCGTCATCTCATGGGGATTGTATGGTGAAGGAGGATTTCCCCCGGAATTTGTGTTTTCAGAAAAAGCCAAGGAATCATTTAATCGCCATATGAATACACCAGGCGAACCGCTCCCACAAGCACCTGAAGCCGACTTGCCTTGCTCATTACGTTGGCTGCAATGGTTGCAGTTTCGCTCTGAAACATTGGTGGAAATGCGCCGGATATATCTCGCTGAAGCAAAAAAACATACACACAAGCTGGTGGGAACCTGGAGCGAAATGTATCCCAATGAAAATCATATTTTGAATATGGGCCCGGCACCAGGTGCGGATTTTGTATTCCAGGACTTGTCCTTCGGGCATGTTTCCCAGGACCAATCTATTGCTTTTGGTGAAACCCACGGCAATATGCAGCATTACGAAACATTCGAGGACTGGCGCAACCATGAGCTGCCGTTAATGGCAAAAAGTGCGGGAGAAGGCGTTGTTCCTGTTGCGTTTCAATTTCCCATGCGGCGGGGCCATCATACAGATTTTCTTTCTGAGACCACCGTTTTCATTGACGAGATTGAAGATGAATACAGCTTGCGTATTGGTGAAGACATCCAAAAGCTGATCGATACCGTCGGTCGACGGACACGAACACCTGAGGTCGCAATAGTATATCTATCCTATGCCGCGGGCGCGCTGCCGGGCGGATATGGTAGTTCTTTCTGGTTCTATCAGAACGGCGTTCGGCAACTGGAAGGCATGTTGCGACAAATGGGCGTTGAGGTACGTGCGCTTCCTTACGATTTGATCACCAGTACCGACCTGACCAGATACAAACTGGTCATCCTGCCTGAACCCATGTACCTGCCGGAAAACGTATGGACTCACTTGCAAACGGCACCCATGCTTATGTTGTGCGGTGAACTATTTTTAACCCATCACGATGAGAGTACTGTTTCTGGTGATTTTTCTGATGGCTGGCAAGCGCGAGGTGTGCGTTGGGATGGTCAGGCGGAGTTGCAGTACTTCAAGGCACCTGAGGGCAAGATTCTACCAGTCGCTAACCATGCTTTCTTTGCAGGAGTCCAGTTGCCTGACACCTTCATATATCCGGCTGACCAGATCGTGCACATCACTCGTTGGCCAGCACCGCAAAACATACTGGCGGAAGTCGGTGATTATCCTCTTTTAACCAGCTGGAACGAAGGCCGGGTTATTCACATCACCAACCGCTTTTTTAACCATGTCTGGAATGCGGATGAAGACATATTAGAACGAGCGGCATTTCAATTTCTGCGGAACATTGTGAAAGAAGCCGGTGTGGGAATTCGTGTTGCCTCATTGCAACAAAGGCGTGTTAAGGAAGGTTTTCCTTATGGAAGTTATGGATTGGCCGGATATGTAGCATATAATACGACGGACCAACCAGTTGAACTCACCCTTGTGAATGGTAACGCAATTATCATCCCTTCTTTTGGATGGACCATGGTACCTGAAATGTAATTTTGTCTTCACGCACCAAATCTCTTGATGAAAGGAATTACCAAATGAAATATCTGGATAAATATGCCCGTGAAGCTGCCGATTTTGTTGCGGTATGCCACAAACTGAGTGCGAATATATATGTTACCGGACACGGGGGCAACCTGGCCTGGCGTCTGGAAGAAGATGTAATACTCATTACTCCCACACGCATGAATAAAGGGGATATCCAGCTTAATGATTTGGTATTCATCAATCCAGAAGGGAAGGTCATCGAGGGAATTCATAAGCCGACCGGTGAGACAGCCATGTATGTCAATTTCTTCCGGGAAAGACCTGACATAAAAACAGTACTGCATTGTCATCCGCCGGTAACCAATGTTTTTACGATAACCAAAGGGAAAAACTGGTTGATGCGGCCATTCTTCCCGGAAACAATCACCGAAGTCGGTCCCGTGCCGGTTGTGCCGTATGCTGAACCGTTAACACAAAAACTAGCAGATAACTTTCTGCCATTGCTGAAGAAGTACAATGCCTTTCTGATGGAAAACCATGGCCTGGTTATTATGACCCCACTCGATATCAAGTGGACCATGATGTGTACCGAGTTACTGGAAATGACCTCGGTTACACTCATACAGGCGCTCGCTATTGGTGACATTAAGGAATTGGGTATGGAAGACATTCGGAATCTGGAGAACACCATGCGAGACCGTGAGTTGCCCATGTTTGGCGCCCCTGGAGTGCATCAATCACTCGTTGACGTTTTCTTCAGTGAAGACAACAACGCATAAACCATACTTTAATTTTCCTGATCAAAAATTGTACGGTTGATCTTATTGCTATGAAACACTGTTCCTCATATTGTTTGTCAACTATCACCAATGAGACACCTGCGTGGAGATACCCCTCCCGTCATTCCCGAAAAAGGGCCTGTCGATTTAATCAATTTCGAGATCACTACAAATTAAGTGACCTCACAGAATCGCCCTGAAGCAACGATCTCATGTCAGCTTGAGTTAAAACATAGCTTACAAATATAGAAAATAGCCGGTTCAAGTATTAAATCGACAGGCCCAAAAGCGGGAACCCAGAAAAACATATTACTAGCACAAGAATTATAATCATCCCTAACACCCAAACCCATCGTGTTCCTATCCCGAAGGGATTACATCACCGTAGCGCGGGGTAAGGCCCCCGGCTGCCACCCCGGGGACAACGCCACCCTCAACACAGCACCCCGGAGGGCGTGCCAGCAGAAAACATGACAACGGACACCACCTCTCTCTATCCCGAAGGGATTACATCACCGTAGCGCGGGGTAAGGCCCCCGGCCGCTACCCCGGGTTAGTAGCGCACCTCAACCCAGCACCCCGGAGGGCGTGCCAGCAACACCCCACAACGTTCTGTGCTCCTCTGGATACCCACCCCGGGCATGACGGATAGACCAGGTATGTGGATGCTTGGCAATCCTGATAAAATTTGATATTCTAATAATTCCGTGCAATAATCGTAAGTATGTATTGCACATACTGAAGTAAGTCGCTACACGGGAGCAACAGTCAACGCAGCTGAGATAAGCGAAATTATCTGTATACCTTATATTATACACGATGCATTTATGATATATGCTGGAAGATTACTTAATTTTACAATGTTGTGATCGCAGTACTGGACATATGCTGATTAATTTTAGTACAAATGAATCTAGCATTTGCGATCCTTGGCCATGTAGCTATGTTAAACATTGAGAAAGAATGTTGTGAGGGATATTAATGAACAAATGTATGCTTTATTTTCAATTGATGTTCGTAATATTATTTTGTGAAATTGCATATTCAGATGGAAACCATATTCCTGAAAGCATCCCAATTGAATTTAATTTTATATTTTATGAAGATAATAATTTTTATTGTAGTATTCCAAATCATGGAATAGATGTTTTCAATATCATCATTAATGAATTAGATATTATAAATTTATCTGAAAAATATAATTATGGACCAGCATTCATGCCAAAAGAAATTGAAGATAAAGCACTAGACCTATTGGGAGAAGATTCTTCAAAAATCATAACAGCAATTATTCCAGAATATTCTGAATTGAATATTAATTTTCTAAAACGAGAACTTGCATTGCAGCCATCTGGAGATGGTGGATATTCAGGCTTTTTAAGAAAACTTGAAATAGTACCTTTTGAAAATATGAAGGATATACACCAAATTCTTGATAATCAAATTTTTGCATTACGCCCAGTAGGTATATGTTGGACAAAATCAGATGATCAACTTTTAGCATTAAATAATATATATTCCAATAAATTATCAATGACTAAATATGGAGATGATCTAAACATATTTTTAAATTCAACAGACAATCTTAAGCAAATTGTTGAGTATTATTTAGATGGAATTAGAAAAATATATTTTGGGGAATTCGAAAAAGAAGATGGGACAGTACAACTTTTTTCTTTCATTTACAACAAAAATAATTTAATTCCATTATCATTTGAAATATCAGATACCATAATTGACAATTTTTTGGAAATAGAGACAAATGAATTTTCGAATGATGTTTCACTACATGACACCTGTTATTGGTTGATGGTAATTCAGGAAACTAATATACCAATCCTCTTTACAAAAAGTACTGTTTCTATTATTTATATACTAAATTTTGATGATAATAAACCTGGATGGATAATGAACTCGTATTATTATAGAGGTCCATAATTCTATTTATTAAAACACAGGACTTGCTTCATGTATTATTAAAAAATATATTGCTTATGGCTACCTCTTTGACTACGTACTCAGCCATTTACTATGCCAAATTCCGTTATTACAATCCTGCAATTCACTGCTGATCCTCCCGCGACCTATGCGGTATACTCAAAAGCCCGTATCTCTACGCGTATATTGGGGGAAACAAGATGAATTTATTTGAAAAAGATGATAATTTAAGTGATTATAGATACTGTTATGAAGATAACACCTATGACTCAACTAAATAGATAGGGTAGTTTTGATGTCTATGTGGTTCTCAAAGAAGACAGCAATTGCGGTGATTATTACATCTGGAATCTTGTTTGGACAATTTGCCATGATTGAGTGGTCGAATCGAGCGTCTATAAAGTATATGATTGCAATATCTACACTATCTTCAATAGAGTCACTGCATAAATTGGAGGAGAGCATTATGGTTATGGGAGCGGAAAAAATCATCTCAGGACCAGAATCTGTATGGCGGTTACCTATACCGTCTCGCGGTTTAAAAATTATTATATCTTCTGAAAAAGATAATGTACTAGATGTGAATATGATCAATGCCAATGGACAGCTGGATTTCAAGAATGTATCAGATTGGGATGAATCGACATTAAGTGGAAAAATTGTATTCGCCGTTTTGATCACCCTACCCTTTCTTTTTGCTGTACTATTGTTTTTAATAAACGAGGATAAGGGCGCCTCATTGGTTTTCGCTTTCCTGTTTATTCTTGCTGGTTCTGCCCTGACATTTGTTTTTTGGCTTAGGCTGGGTATTGTATAACAAGAGAGATAAATCATATATGTATAATAAATAAAACTATTCACTATAATACAACCCAGTAACTACATATGAGTTGCTTTATTTATCAATGATATTATGAAAAATATTGATGTAAACTACTAAAAGTTGCAAATTGCTTTGATATAGAGGAATTATGATATGAATCAATTACCTGATAATAATATTGAATTTAGTCATGTATATCAAGATAAAATTGAAAAAAAAGATAACAGGATAGCATTTTTTGGCGGTATTCTCCATCCGTGGCGCCGTTTCTTTGCAAGGTTTATTGATACGATATTATTTGTGTACCCGTTGTATTATATAGGATTTGATTTGTCAGATAGTATTCATATACTAACAAACACTTTATATATTCCAATAATATCAATTGTTATTATGAATACTTTGTGGATACCGTTGGAAGCTATGTGTATTACATATTTTGGAGCAACTCCTGGAAAATGGCTTTTCGGGATACGCGTGAAGGATAGGTCAGGTTCTAGACTTATTTTTAGTTCAGCCATTAAACGGACTCTATATATGTATGTCGTCGGTGCAGGATTGGGGTTACCTATAGTGACTATATTTACGCTATTTTTTTCATTTACTCGACTTTTACAAACAGGTACAACAGTTTGGGATGCTGCTAATAATTCAGTAGTTACTCATACGCCATGGGGGTACATTAGAACATTTTGTTGTGTTATTACTGTTTTTGCAGCTTTTGTTTTCTATTTTTATAGTACAACTTTATATATGGAGGATTTTGATTAATTATACCTACAAAACAGTCCTCAAAAAACTCTTGGGTATTATATAGAGTAATTTTAACCAATGCATAGGTAATCGATGACTAAAGAAATTCTAGCTTTTTCTCTCGGTTCAGCGAGTAATGGACAATTGGTGTTCTTGAATTGGCTCTTTTCTCCAACCTACTACTGTACTTCCAGATACTTGTGATATTATCAACTATACTTATTGTCGGTAAGCGCATCCAGGCCACTTGATTGAAGCCAACATACTTCAGGTACGATTCATTCAGCGTTTCACTGCGTAAAAGTACGCCGATTTCGCCAGGCATTTTCGTCAAGTTGCGTGCGATGTGTCGCCTCCACTACGATACGTACCTAGTGCTCAGTGTTTATGCGATGATAACGTACCTTTGCTGGTACCTTCATGAGTTGGATATTATTACTTTCTGCGGCAACCAACTTTATACCTGAAGTCAAGTCACTGAGTTCTTTTTAACTAATCTTTGTGAGGTGCTTTACTCAAAGAGAAAACCTTATTGCCCTCTACACTAGATTATCGGAGGTTATTGTCTCAAGCTCGTTGGCGGAGAGGGGGATGGACCTTTGATTCCCAATAATAGGTTACAATTACGTTTCAGTATCATTGAATGCTACATATCGGAATGTTCAAATGCATTTCGGGGTTTTTACTTTTAACAAACTAACATAAATTCATATTTTGCCTTGTGTAAGGAGTATTTAATTTAATGACTACCATCATATCCTGGAATGTCAATGGGTTGCGCGCCGCACTGAAAAGCAGGTTTATGGAGTGGCTACTTGAAGCTCAGCCAGATATTGTATGCATTCAGGAGTCAAGAGTACATCCCGGAGAGTTGGCCGAAGAATTGTTAACACCTGCCGGTTATAGCAGTTTTTGGAATCCGGCTCAAAAGAAAGGCTACAGTGGAACCGCAGCGTATGTAAAAACACCTCCTGTTTCCGTTGGTGTCCTGGGCGTAGATGAATTCGATGTGGAAGGGCGTCTACAGGTACTTGAATATCCAAAATTTTCAATACTAAATGGATACTGGCCAAACAGCCAGGCAAAGAGGGCAAGACTGGATTATAAATTGGCCTATTGTAATGCGGTTACGCACCTGGCCAATGGTATAGTGGCAGGTGGCAAGCATGTAGTGCTTTGCGGAGATTTTAACATTGCTCATGAAGCGATAGATCTTGCCCGCCCAAAAGACAATGAAAACAATCCCGGCTATTATATTGAAGAACGGGAGGCCATGACCCGCTTTATCAATAATGGGTATGTGGATATTTACAGGCAGCAGAATCCCGACAGTGTAAAATATTCTTGGTGGTCCTATCGTACCAAAGCACGTGACAGAAATATTGGTTGGCGGATAGACTATTGCTGTGTCAACAAGGCACTGGCACCAAAAGTTAAAGAAGCATTTATATTGAATGAAGTTTTGGGTTCTGATCATTGTCCGGTAGGAATTGAGCTGGATATAAAATTAGGATGAAAAATTCACAGGTTACAACCCGGAATGGTGATAGTGGAACGACAAGAACTTTAGCCGGTGATGTCCTTGCCAAAAGCCATGCTGTGCTGGAGTGTACAGGCTGGGTAGACAGTTTGCGTGCTCAAACCGCATATATCCGGTTATTGATATTGGAGAAAAAATCTCGGGATCACGCAGAAGTTGCAGATTTTTTATTGTGGCTTTTACATGTCTATTTTCTGATGGGTTCCGCTGTGAATGATCCCCTTAATAAACACCCTGAATATAGAAAAGGGGAGATCGGGCCTGAACATTTGGAGCGCTTGGAAGCAGAACAGCGACGTCTTGAAAAACTCATTCGGTTACCAAAATCCTTTATTGTCTCAGCAAGTAATCTGGTCTCAGCGCAAACTGATGTTACGGCAACGGTTGCGCGTACCTTGGAACGTAATCTGGTGCGACTACAAGAAGCCATACCAGGATTTGAAGCGGCTGCGATGTTGTCATTCTGTAATCGACTCAGTGATTATCTATATATATTGGCCCGCTACCTGGAAGAAGGGCACCATCTGGTTGTCGATTATGATATAGTGACGGAGCCAGGAAAGTAATAGGGTATTACTTTTAACTATAAAACTATTTAAATTCGCCAAATATCGGGGTTAAAAAGTCTTCCCAGATTTTCCGGTAATTTACTTCTGAATTAACAAATCCGTAATTGTGATTGCCACTGATAGTTCCAAAAGTTTTGGGTTGTGATGCCGCTTCATATAAATCTACACCGTGCTGGTATGGGATAATGTCATCTTCGGGGCTGTGGATTATTAATAATGGTGGCTTGATGTTTGATATTTTATCTATGCTGGGGTATTGATGCTTCGCCAATAGTCTTGCGGGGACAAAAGACCAATAATCATGTACAATGTGGGGAATTGATTTAAACGTACTTTCCAAAATCACCGCGCCTGCTTGTACTTCCGGTGCCAATTGCATGGTAACCGCGCCACCCAGCGAACGTCCGAACAAGATAATATTGTCCTCTGAATATCCACGTTCTTCAACAAGGTAGTTCCACATGGCATGAATGTCAGCGGCAGTTCTTTGCTCTGATGGACTGCCTGTACTCTCACCATACCCTCCATAATCATATACCAGTACCGAAAGGCCGAATGACCGCAGCAAGTCAACAGATTCGAGTCTGTCTGCTATATTGCCTGCGTTTCCATGTGAAAACAAAACCACAGCACGTTCATTTTCATGCGGTATATACCAACCGTTGGTAGTGTATTTGTCGACCTGTAACCGAACCGTTTCGTACTCCCAATCCCAGTCGGAAGGTATTCGCCATACCTGGCTTGATGCAGGGTACAGCATCTTGTTTTGCATGAAATAGAGATACAATACAAATGCAACATAGGTGCCAATGGCAACAAAGGTGATTTTCAGTACCAACAACAGAATGGTTTTCATTTTTTACCAAAACAGGCAAAACAGTTTTGCCTCATAAATGCATTAGATTGTGACGGCGGATTCATATTCATTCAGATATTCGTTAATTCGTTCAATAATCGGTGCCACTTCATTTAATTGCATAAGCTCTTTTCGAAGATTGGCTATGTTATGCATTCCTTTGAGGTATCCAGCATAATGACGTCGGAATGCTGGAACGCCCCAACGCTCACCTCGGTATTCTACAGAGTCCTGAAGGTGCCGGATACATAATTCAACCCGTTCTCTGAGTGATGGCTCAGGTAATAGTTCTCCGGTATGGATAAAATGTTTTACGTGTTGGAAAATCCAGGGACTGTTTATAGCGCCGCGTCCAATCATGACACCATCAGCCCCCATTTCCAGACATTGTTTTGCATGTTCAGGGGTTACTATATCACCATTGGCTATCAACGGTATATTACTCACTTCTTTAATTCTGGACAACCAGCTCCAGTTTGCATCGCCGCTATATCCTTGTTTGCGTGTACGACAATGTACTGTGAGTGCCGAAATGCCCAAGTCCTCCAGCATACGGGCGACCTCGAGTATGACTATATCATTGTCATCCCAACCCAGACGGGTTTTTACAGTCACCGGCAGGAAAGTACCGCGTTGTACAGACTCGACAACAGCACGAAATTTATTCAAATCGCGCAGCAGTCCGGCACCGTCACCACGATTGGCAATTTTCTTCACCCAGCAACCACAGTTGATATCAATAAAATCGGGACCCTGTTCCGTAACAATTTGAGCAGCCCTTTCCAAAGACTCTTCGCCACTGCCATAAAGTTGTATCGCGATTGGCTGCTCTTTTTCATGAAGCTGAATTTTTTTATACGCATTACTAACATTGCGAACCAGAGCCTCACAATTGGTAAATTCTGTATATACGATATCAGCACCTTGTTCTTTACAGATAAGCCGAAACGGCATATCGGATACATCTTCCATTGGTGCCAGACATATGGGAAAGTTTATTTGTAATGAACCAATTTGCATGCGAACAAGGGTCTCTGCTTTGTATGATATTTGTATTAACTATTTCAATTTCAGTAACAATTTTATAATGTTTGTAATTAACATTATAAATGAAAACAGCGCCTTCCAATGATTTTATTCGTACATGAAGGCGCTGTAAAGTATCAAATTTTTGTAAATAACTATTCAGTCTTAGAGAATACCTTTGGACTGAAGATCGGCGATACCGGAGCGTACTTCTTTTGCCGAGTTGTGCAGGGATTGACGGTCATCATCGGAAATGTCAAGCTCAAGGATTTCTTCGACACCATCTTTGCCCAATTTACATGGAACGCCCATGAAAATATCGTCAAGTCCGTATTCGCCATTCAGGAGCGCCGCACATGGCAGGATTTGCTTTTCATCACGAAGGATGGATTGTACCATGCGGGCTGAGCTGGCTGCTGGCGCGTAATAGGCACTACCTGTTTTCAGAAGGGCAACAATCTCACCGCCGCCTTTGCGGGTGCGATCTACGATAGCATCAATGCGGTCTTTAGGCAAAAGTTTGGTGATGGGGATACCGGAAACTGTTGTGTAGTGGGGTAGAGGTACCATGTCATCACCATGAGAACCCAATACCATCGTGTCCACATTTTTCATGCTGACACCCAATTCCATAGCGACAAAGGAGCGCATGCGGGCACTGTCCAAACAACCTGCCATACCAATAACACGGTTGGCCGGGAAACCAAGCTTTTTGTAAGCCAGATAAACCATGACATCTAAAGGATTGGTTACGATGATAACGATAGAGTCCGGGGCGTACGTTTTGATGTTCTCACAGATTCCAGAAATGATATTACCGTTTTTTTCCAAGAGATCGAGACGCGTCATGCCAGGTTTGCGTGGTAAACCAGCAGTAACTACGACCACATCTGAACCTTCAATATCTTTATAGTCATTTGTACCAATGGCCTGGCAACTGTATCCGCGGATTGGTCCTGCTTCTGTAAGGTCTAGTGCTTTACCCTGTGGTAATCCTTCCAGGATATCAGTGAGTACTACATCGCCCAGTTCCATTTCTACGCAATACTGTGCAACTGAAGCACCAACATTACCCGCACCGATAGATGCAATTTTAAATTTTTTTCCTACAGACATGACGATACTCCCCATTAGGTTGTGATTATGCAAACTAGATTCAGAGTGGCAGAAACTGAAGAGCGCCACCGCTGGCCACGTGATAGGTCTATTATAGCAAAAAAACGGGGCTTGAGGGAAATTTTATGGTGGTAATTGGTTTACTGACAATTTATATAAAAGCAATGATCAAGGATTTTACCGTATCTCAAGATAGTAGTGTGCTTCAATAAGTAGACATAAGGTATGCCATAAAACCTGATGAGATTCTTGTACTGTTTTTGTTGTATCGCCGGGTGCTCGAACACAGAAGTCTGCTTCCAGGTACATTTCGCCACCTTTGGGCCCGGTCAGGGCTACTGCGGTACAACCCTGAGCGCGAGCGACTGACATCGCCATACGACAGTTACGTGCATTGCCAGAAGTCGATAGAGCCATCAATACATCTCCAGAACGAGCCAAGGCATTCAACTCTTGGGCGAAAGCAATATCGCACTCTGGACAGTCATTTTCAATCGCAGTCTTGAGTGCTCCGTTACAGCCCAGGGCATGGGCACGAAATCCGCTTTCCAGATGAGTGGCCAGTGTTTCTCCGAAGGGTAAGGTACGCAGCTTGTCTACCAATGCATTGGGAACTGGACGCTTACGTTCAAAACTCTTGCATAATTCGCCAACGATATGAATGCAATCAGCATAAGAACCACCATTACCACACAAATACAAAGTCCCGTCTCTTTCGAAACATTCAATTAACATCGTATGCAAATGCAATAAATCATCCCGGCATACAGATAAATCGGGCCGTCGCTCAGTCATTTCACATAATATAGTTTGTTCTATGTCATTTAATTTCATATGATAACTCCCGTGTGAAATGTACAGATAAATTTTATTGTATTGCATCCAAACGTTGGGATAAGGCCAGCAGAAAATCCCGGTTATCTGCGGTCATATAGCGCATTTCGCCACCCATCCTGCTGAAGCTTTTGTTATAACGCAGATAATAATCCGGGTTGTCTTCAGGTGGTTCACCTTGTGTCCAATCCCAATGGGATGTTTGAAGATCGACTACTACAATATAGTGGTCTTTTACCGTGATTCCGTTTTGTATGGCCAAATTCTGTGCCATGGCCATGGACTTTTCGAAAACCATAGGCGACATGACTGCAGAACCGATACTCATATAAACACCGCCTGTAAGTTGTGAAACGGCATGTGCAAAGGACAGAAAATCACGTTGAGCGGCTCGTCCGATACATGATACTTGGTTCATGGGATGTTCATAAATGATGTCATGGCCAATCATGGGATGGCCAGTCAGGGGAATTCCTAACCGGTATGCGGCAGCTTGCACCCCATACTGTTTATATGGATGTGGCACAGACATATGCCCTGCTGGCAGATTAAAGCTGCTAATACTGTGTAGCAGGTCTGCGGTAGCAGCAGCTCTTGCAAAAGATTGACTGCATAGACTCTCGGTAATGTTTTTTAATAAGTTTGCTTGCTCTGGTATACTCATACATTCATTGGCAACGAGAGCACCAACCGATTCGCCATAGCCAAGTTCCAGGTAAGCACCAATGTTAATGGCCAGATTGATGTAGAAACCTGTCTCTTCCCACAGTCCGAACTCACCATTGGCTACATTTTGTTTCACATTTTCTGAGCTATGGCCCTGGAATGCGAATTCCCAATCATGGATGATACCCGCGCCGTTCGTAGCGAGATGGGTAAGCCAACCCTGCTCCATCAAATGAATAAGTACAGGTGCCAGGCCATTTTTGATAGTATGTGCACCAAAAGCAAGCATTCGAGGCTTGTTGTCTTGCCGCGCTTTCAGAATACGAGCAACCAGTTCATCCAGCAGACGATACCCCATGTCCGAAAATTCCCGAGCATTTTCTGTAGGTAATACCCGATCCCGCTCTATAAACACTTTGTCATGTCGGTGAGACAGTGGTTTAAGATTCAATTTGTTGCGGTTCAGTTGTGGGTGCGGCATCTGTAAAAACGTACCTCTTTCATGCGAAGAATCATTAGTTCTATGTAGGAGAAAATTATGTAGAAATCTTTGATATATCGTGTAATCAGGTTGATTGTAAATCTGTAATTAAGCCAGCAAAGATTTCACTACTTCGGGGACTTTTTGTATCGCCTCAGGTAACTTTTCAGGAGATTTACCGCCTGCCTGTGCCATGTCCGGTCTACCGCCACCACCTCCGCCAACGATTGGTGCAATTTCACGCACTATATCTCCGGCTTTTATGCGACCGGTTAAGTCTTTGGTTACACCGACACACAAAGATACTTTGCCTTCATCCGTACTACCCAAGACAATGATACCAGTGCTTATCTTGTCCCGTAGTTGATCCATTAAGGTTCTCAACCCCTTGCCATCCTGGCCTTCAACAAGTGTTGCAAGAAGTGGTATATCAGCCACGTGTTGTATTTGCTCCATATAATCTACAGAGGCACCTGAAACGGCCTTTTGTTTCCATTTCTCCATTTCACGTTGTAATCGACGGTTTTCTTCAGCCAACGCATGAACCCGCTCTTCGACATTATCCAGATTGGCACTTAATAATTTGGCTGTATTGATGAGTTGCCGTTCTCTTTGTTGTAAAAGCGTTACACATGGTTCACCACATACAGCTTCAATGCGACGTACACCTGCGGAAATCGCACTTTCACTCAAGATTTTAAAATAGCCGATGACACCAGTACGGGGAACATGACAGCCGCCGCAAAGCTCCATACTGACATCAGCCACCTGTACCACGCGTACTTCATCTTCATACTTCTCACCAAAAAGCGCCATGGCGCCGGCAGCGCGGGCCTCTTGCAGGGATTTTTGTTGGGTGGTTACCGGTTCATCTCGACGGATGTATTCGTTGATGATGCGCTCGATATCCTGAAGGCGATCTAGATCAATGCCTTCAAAATGGGTGAAGTCGAAACGTAATCGGTCGGGTGCAACAAGCGAACCAGCCTGCCGTACATGCTCTCCAAGGCTTAAACGCAATGCTGCCTGCAGGAGGTGGGTTGCTGTATGGTGATTTTCGGTACACAAGCGCTTGTCCCGGTCTACCCTGGCATCAATACTATCTCCAACCTCAAGTATACCGCGTTGCAAGTGAACCAGATGTACATTCATCTTACCGATGTAACGTCGGGTGTTGGTTACTTCTGCAAGAACATTCTTACCTTCGAATACTCCCATATCACCAACCTGACCGCCGGACTCCGCATAGAAGGGGGTCTGGTTGAGAATGACTTCACCGTGTTCGCCTTCACTGAGGGAATCTACCTTAAGCCCATCACGCAACAAGGCTATTACCTTGCTTTCAGTTTCTAAACTGTCATATCCAATGAAATCGGTGTCTCCTGAAGATTCAAACAGTTGCCGATATACAGGTGTTATTTCTTGTTGTCCACTACCTGCCCAGGCACCACGTGCCTTTTCTCGTTGCCCTTTCATAGCCGCTTCAAAACCAGCTTTATCGACATTGTATCCCTGGTCTACTGCAATATCGGTGGCCAAGTCCAGGGGGAAGCCGTAGGTGTCATGCAGTTTGAAGAGTTCTTCACCTGATACGACAGACTCTCCTTGTGACTTCATTACATCGAATATATTTGAAAGGATGTCCATACCACGCGCCAAGGTACTCGTGAAACGTTCTTCTTCGATCTGAATCAGCTTGTCAATACGTGCGCGACTTTCTTCCAGCTCTGGATAATGACCGGACATCATATCGATGAGGGTATGTGACAACTGGTGGAGGAATGGTTTTGTAAAACCCAACTCACGCCCAAATCGTGCGGCACGACGTAAAAGACGACGTTCCACATAACCACGGCCTTCATTACTTGGCAGGATTCCATCGGCAATCATAAAGGACAGTGCCCGTATATGGTCTGCAATCACCCGAAATGGAACCGGGTTGTCTGAATAAGCAACGCTGGTTTGTTGTTGCGTGGCCGCGATAATTGGGTAAATCGCATCTGTATCAAAAACATTGTCTTTCTGTTGCAAGATTGCCGCCAGGCGCTCCAGTCCCAGACCGGTATCAATACCCCTGTTTTTCAATGGTGGGCGTGAACCGTCCAGTTGCTGATCAAACTGTGGAAACACCAGGTTCCAGAACTCCATAAACCGCTCACAGCGCTCACAACCCGGACCACAATCTTGTGCACCACAACCATATGCTTCGCCTCGATCAAGATGTAATTCAGAACAAGGTCCGCAAGCCCCTGTATCGCCAGCTGGCCCCCAGAAATTTTCTTTGGCGCCCAACCGGACGATACGCTCTGGTGGCAAACCTACTTCACTCTGCCAGAGTGAATCGGCTTCGTCATCATCCGTGAATACAGAAACATGAATCCGTTCAGGGTTCATTTTCAGTACCTGTGTTGTGTATTCCCAAGACCATTGGATGGCTTCACGTTTGAAATAATCACCAAATGAGAAATTTCCCAACATCTCAAAAAAGGTTAGGTGACGGGTAGTTTTGCCCACTTCATCGAGATCATTTGCTTTGCCACCGGCCCGCAAGCACTTTTGTGATGTGGCTGCTCGACGATATGGAACAGGCACTTCTCCCGTATAATAAGGCTTGAATTGCACCATACCGGCGCTTGTAAAGAGTAATGTCGGGTCATTTCCCGGCACAATCGTATCGCTACGTGCAATCACATGATTACGTTGCTTAAAAAAGTCCAGAAAACTTGCACGAATATCGTCGCTATTCACAGTGATTCTCCAATGGTGATCAAGTAAAAGTAGTGGTTGCATACTGTAGCAAAAAAAACTGCCTTCTTGCACATTGCAGCCAGAAAATATAGTGAGAGTGGGGGAGTTAAATTAGTACTTAATGTGATGTTGATACACATTGTGATTGCCAGTGAATTGGCTACTTAGCTTCCGATGCATTGTTTTGAATGACAATCAGATCATGTAATTCGGAAATTGCTTCGTCCAGTACAGATTGGTCTACCCAGTAAAAAACATCACGGCACATTTTCTCACAGCGAACAATACCGGCGTGTTTTAGAATACGCAAATGGTGTGAAACCGCGGGTTGGGAGATTTTAAGGGTTTCGGCCAACTCTGAAACATTGCAGGCATGATCGCACCTCGGTGCAGTCGGCAACAATTTGAGTATTTGAAGACGGGTGGGATCACCCAATGCTTTAAATTTGATACTTAATGCTTCCATAACAACTGTATTATAGCTAAAACAGATTGCTGCTTCGAGTTCTTAATTTTTCATCGGTCTATCATTTGATGTTTCGGAGCAAATGGTGCATTATAGAGTTGTTTGAACATGCTGGGTCGAATTAAATAAATTTTATATCGCAGCACAGGAAGGCTTAATTTTATGCTATCAGAAAAATCATTGACCAGACGAACGTTTCTTAAATCAGGGACTGCCGCGACGCTGACCGCCGCGTTGTTTCCAACAATTATTCCATCCAAAGCACTGGGGAGAGATGGCCATATCGCTCCAAGCAACCGGATTACATTGGCCTCAATAGGCCTGGGAGGACAAGGCCGTCATAATACCAATGCTTTGATGCACTTACCGGAAGTGCAGGTACTGGCACTATGTGATGTGGACAGGGAGCATCTGGATTTGGCTGCTGGTCAAGTTAGGGAATTCTATACTGCTCAAAATGACAACAGTTCTTATTCCGGATGTGATTTATATGGTGACTTTCGGGAAGTATTGGCTCGATGTGACATCGACGCAGTGATGTTGGCACCACCAGACCATTGGCATCCTGCCATGTCTATTGCCGCCGCAAAGGCAGGAAAAGACATCTATTGTGAGAAGCCCCTTGCGAATTCTATACCAGAAGGACGCAAAGTAGTGGAAGCTGTTCAGCGGTATGGCCGGGTATTTCAGACAGGTAGCCACGAACGCTCTCGAGACAATGCACGGTTCGCGTGTGAGTTGGTACGTAATGGGCGAATCGGAAAACTTCACACGATACGGGTGAATCTGCCGGTAGACCATGGAAATATTCTGGAATATGATCCGATGCCTGTACCAGAATGGTTTGACTACAACATGTGGTTAGGACCAGCGCCTTTGGCACCTTATACAGAAAAGCGGTGTCACTTCCACTTTCGCTATATCTTGGATTACAGCGGTGGCGAGATGACAGATCGAGGGGCACATGTGATTGATTTAGCCCAATTGGGCAATAACACAGACTATACCGGGCCTGTTGCTATCAAAGCTTCGGGCTTTTTCCCATCAGAAGGATTATACAACACGGCAATCAGCTATCGCTTTGAACTTGAATATGCCAACGGTGTGCGGTTACTGGGTTCCAGTTCCGGGCCACGAGGTGTGGGATTTGAAGGGGATTCCGGTAAGGTATTTATTCATGTGCATGGCGGTAACCTTGAAGCGGAGCCAGTTTCTCTGCTTCGTGAGGTTATCGGACACGATGAGGAACACCTGGGACGCAGCCGAGGGCATCATATAGATTTTATCGAAGCAGTCAAGTCACGTCGGATTACCAAAGCGCCAGCAGAAGTGGGTCATCGTTCTGCTACGATTTGCCACATGGTTAATATTGCAATGAAATTGGATCGGCCACTGCAATGGGACCCGGACAACGAACAGTTTATCAATGACGATGAGGCAAACCGTTTTATGGTTCCGTCTGTCCGTGCTCCTTGGCAGGTCTGAAAATCTGTTGTCAGGTGCTTAATGTAAAGTTTTGATTCTCGGTAACAACCGATAGTGACAGGAAAGGTTTTAAATGATGTTACACCGAAAATTTTTATACAGCGTACTGCCCCTGGGTGCCTGTTTATTAGCCATGTTCTCCGTGAACATGGTATCTGCCATTTCACAAGATGATGAAACAACCATCGAAGATGCAATGGATTATTTAAAAACGTTTTCAAGTGGTGCTTTGCGAACACCTTTGTCGTCAATAGAAAAGTTTGTTTTAAAATCGGGAGGTGATGACAGCCTTCAGGCATTACTGGAAAGTGGCTTCATTAATTTACTGAACGATGAAGCAACTACGCCCAATGCTTTACAGTTTATTGTGCGGCAATTGGCCGTCATGGGTTCAGGCGATTGTGTTCCTGCATTGTTGCAGCATATTGAAAATCCTGATGTATCAGATGGCGTGGTACGTGCGTTGGAAACCATGCCTGCACCAGAAGCAAATGCGGCTTTGCGTGATGCTGCGATGCAGTTACCCTATCCCCATCCCGCTATGACGAGTTATTTTCAGCCTAAATTAGGTGCAATACAAGCACTGGCACGCATTGGTGATGTTGAGGCCGTTCCAGTCTTAATAGAACTGGCAGAAGCCGATGAAGTCGATGTGCGTCTGAATGCTTATGAAGCGCTGAGCCGTATAGGAGGCGAACCTGCATGTGCTTATCTATTTTCTACACTGGAAGAAACATCTGAACCACCTGATGCATTGGCAGATGCTTGCCTGCTTTGTGTTGAAGCATGGGGTGTCGCTGGCAACTTGGAGTCTGCAATGGCATTGCTTGATGCCCTTGAGACCAAAACAATACCTGAATATGTTCAAGCTGCAGTGGTAAACGCTCGTATGTCACTGGATGAAGTTAATCAAGCTGCTATTGCCTTGGAAAGTGCAGCTTCAGACGCCAAACAGGTACGACAGGTGGGAATTCTTTGGCTTGGGAAGACTGAGGGAGAAGAGATTAGTCAGGGTATTGCAGGTGCATTGGGTGAGGTTGAACCAGACATCATGCAATTGGCACTCAATGTACTGGCTATTCGTGGAGATACTACGGCTTCGCAAGGGGTGGTAGCGATGCTGGAAGCCGATACGCATCCAGAATTGAAGTCGCAATTTATTGAGACATTAGGTTATGTCGGTGACATTACCGCACTAAATCCTTTATTAAAAGTCATGCTTGAAGGAGATGGAGCAGAAGCACGATTGGCCCGTGAAAGTCTGGCTATGATTCGTGGTGATGAAGTGAATCAGCAACTGATGCAAATAGCACAGGGAGATGACAAGGCACGACAACTGGCTGCAATCCAGATACTGGGTGACCGGCGCGCTACCGAAGCTGCTTCACTGCTTCTAGAGATTGCGGGGGAAGATAGTGATGTGCGTAATGCCGCTTTTCGCAGTTTACAGCCGATAGCGGGCATTGAGCAGGGAGTTGGATTATTGCAACTGGTTGCGAAAGATGAAGCTGTCGCAGATCAGGTGGAACAGATTCTGGTATTGGTGGTGCAACGGCAACAACCGGCGCAAGGTGTACAATTACTGTTGCAGGCATTTAATGCAACTGATGATCTAATCATCAAGGCGTTGTTGTTAAATGTTCTCGGGAGAATTGGTGGTGAAGAAGCTTTTATTGCAGTATCTTCATATCTTGATAATTCTGACGACATGTTGCGCAACAGGTCGGCATCGGTACTAGCCTCTTGGACAAACTCGGAAGCACTGCCCGAATTACAGCGAATCATGCTGGCTGGCAATCGTTTCGATGCTGCTGTGCGTACAGCTGCAATTCGAGGCGCAATTCGGCTCTTAAGGCAGGATACAACACTCAAGCCATCTGTAAAAATGGCCTATCTGGACCGAATGAAAGACTTGGATTTTACTGATGACGACGCACGTCAACTCCTGGGTATTGCTGGTTCGGTTCCGTTATGGGAAATGTTTGAATGGCTATATGAGAACAGAGATGCTACAGGTCACACAGAAGAGCATTATCTGGCACTTGTTCAAGTTGCCGAAGAAATTGCCGGGGCGTATCCAGATGCAGTGCTTGAAGCATTGAATAGTATTGATTTTTCTGCACGAGCGGAAGGTACCCGAAATAGAGCCAATCATGTGAAGCATGTCATTAATAACAGCAGGGATTTCGTGACCGCGTGGGAGATGGCTGGTCCATATCGTGAGAATGCTCTGGTAGGTGATGCATTGTTTAATGTATCATTTCCGCCGGAACAAGACGATGTCAAGGTAGTATGGAAAATCGCTCGGATTGGCCTCCAAGGAGAGTTACCGGGACGTATTGCACTTGATCTGATGTATCCAGAATACGAACAAACAGCTTACTTGCGTACTATAATACATAGTAAAGAGGATGTTGATGCAGTATTAATGCTGAATACACCCAACAGTATTCGGGTGTGGCTTAATGGAAAAGTTGTGTGTGCTGCGTGGATGGAGCAAGACCTATTGCCCAGAATTGTAGAGGCACCCTTATCGTTAAAGGCTGGCAACAACGAGGTACTGTTGGCAGTTTGCCAATACAATGCTGGATGGTTTGTAGACACCCGCCTGCATACACCTGACGGCGATTTACTCACGGGTTATACCGCACAGGTAAAAGAAGATTAGAGATAAATACACTGTATAAATTTGCTAAAAAACAACCGGGCAATTGCAGCACATGATGGAATCGGTGTTGCATTGCCCGGATCTCTCTTCACTTAATTCAATAAGCGCGTTATAACAAATTAGCTATAATTTCCAATGAAGTTTCTGAAATGATTGTGACAATAAATAATTGGGTACGTATGCTGATCAGTAGTTATTCGTTTGGAGATGAGGGAGAATCTGTGGAAGAAATTAAAACACTTGAAGTACTTGATGAAATATTAAATAAATATAGTGAAACAGCATTGCTATTGTTTAAGCACAGCACTGCCTGTCCCATTTCAAAGACAGCATATAGTGAAGTGGTTCGGTTCCTTGAAAAAACAGATGCTACAAGCCCACCGTTGTACATGGTGAAAGTTATTGAATCCCGATCTGTATCCAATGCCATTACATCTCGTTTTGCTGTAAATCATCGATCACCACAAGTAATATTGGTGCGCGCCAATGAAGTATTATGGGACGCTTCACACAGGCGAATTACATGCGATGCGTTACAACATGCAATCAATTCGATCGACATTTGATTTTACTATTGGATACTGAAGTACAAATCACATGTATCACATGTATCAAAATTTTACTCGGCGGCAGCCAGGTTCAACATTTTTGCGGCAATATGATCGAGTGGTAATACATGGTCTACTGCGTTTAACGCAATAGCTTCTTTAGGCATACCAAATACAATACAGGATGCTTCATCCTGTGCGATAGTCTTGGCGCCATGATCATGCATAATTTTCATCCCCGCAGCACCATCTCGACCCATCCCGGTCATAATAACGCCAACCAGATTGCTACCGGCATATTTTGCGGCTGTTTTAAACATTACATCGACTGATGGGCGATGGCGGGTTACCAGTGGTCCACTTTTGATCTGGACAAAATACCGGGCTCCAGAACGATTTAACAACATGTGGTAATTTCCTGGGGCAAGAAGCGCACGCCCTGGCACTACTGCATCACCATCTTCTGCCTCTTTGACTTCGATTGCGCAAAGGTCGTTCAGGCGGTCTGCAAATGATCGGGTAAAGTGCTCTGGCATATGCTGAACTACAATAATAGCGGGTGCGTTTGCTGGCAGCGCGGTCAGAACACGGGTGAGTGCTTCGGTGCCACCTGTAGAGGCTCCTATCGCGACTACCTTGTTGGTGGTGCGGGTCATGGCAAGCAAGGTGGGTTGTGCCGATTGTCGGACTGAAGCCGGAGCATCTCGTTTTTTCACCTGAACTCGTGCGGCTGCTTTAACCTTGTCTATGAGTGCAATTGACATATCTCCGACGGTGTATGCTGCACCTGGTTTGCACATAACCTCAACCGCGCCTGCTTCAAGTGCTTCCATCGCCATTTCGCCGCCTCGGACTGTTAGGGATGATACGACGATGACTGGCAAGGGAAAATGACGCATGAGTTTGCGAAGGAAGGTGAGACCATCCATCCGTGGCATTTCGATGTCCAGAGTGATAACATCCGGCCTAAGCTCTACAATCTTATCCCGGGCAATATAGGGATCAGGTGCGGTATCAATCACTTCAATATCGGGGTCTCTGTCCAGTTCTTCTTTGAGTATTTTCCGCACCAAAGCGGAATCATCAACGACAAGAACCCGTACCGGTCTTGTTACTCCGGGGACACCACTTGCAAATGTAGTATTGTCTGAAACCATTGCGTCAGGTACTTTCCTGGTCGGAGATAATTCGTGCGGTGAGGATTGAAGGATAATCATCAATCAGTACTATCATGGGTTGGTCGTCAATAAACAATGCCTCTAACCTATCGGCTTCAATGAGTTGCGTTTCAGGGATTTCCAAGTTTACTACGACTTCCGCACCCATAATTTGTGTAGCCAGATTTCCACATACCACATTGATTAATTCTTTGAGACCATCATGGGGATTCTCCAATACCAACGGATCATCCTCATCCATACCCAGCATGTTTGCCGTAATCTGTGGGACAATTTCTTCTGGAACTGCCAAAATAATTTTACCGCTAGTTGGGCCTGAAAAGCCTATTGTTACCATTACATAATGGTCAGTTACCTCTTCCAGGGAGCTTTCATCACCCGGCTCAGTAAACATAAATGCTGACTCTTCCAAAACACTGGAAAAAACTTCCAGCAAAGAATTGTTAATAGTTGCGGAATCCACTATTTTTCCCCTTCCATCAGGTTATCGACTACCTGTTTGAGTTCTTCCGGTGTAAAAGGCTTACGGATATATGCACGAATTCCATGGGAGCGTAGTTCATCTATGCGTGTTTGGCTGCCTTCTGTAGATACAACAACTATTGGAATTTCACGCAACTCATCGTCTTCTGACATGGTTTGTACCAACTCCATACCAGACATTTCAGGCATATTTATATCGGTAAATGCCAAATCTACCCATTCATTTTTTAGTATTTGTAATGCTTTGATTCCATTCTCGGCAAAATAAACTTCACCTACCGGTACACCAGCCATTTCCAATGTTTTAGATATTACGGATCGCGCTGTAGTTGAATCGTCAATTATTAATATATTATATGCCATTTATTTGTCCTTAGTACGCTGCTTCCCATTGACTGCGGATTTTTTCCAGTTCAGTCAACATGATACATGAAATTTGTTCCATACTTGCCGGATCAAGGCGCATCCGTTCAATGACTACAGGAGATGGGCAGTAATTCAATCCATCAATGCCAACGCCTAATCCACATTCAATAGAAAGCATATCTGCAACATGTACCAAGTCTAAAACCAATGAATCACCATGAAACTTTTCAGGCTGATGATGCCAATGGACGACATCAATAATATCTTGAGGAAAGTCCCAAAACTTTAACAATGCTGCACCAGCTTCTGCGTGATCGATTCCCAATACATGATTTTCTGCAATATTGAATGGTATCGTTTGTGATGACGCAATTTCTAATATCGCTTCCACATTAACTTCTGCAAAGGTACCCAGGATAATTTTTCCGATATCATGCAATAGACCGGCAGTAAATGTATATGCCGGTGCGGGTAGGTTCAATTTTTTTCCCAGTTCTTCTGCGCCTATAGCAACAGCTATCATATGATCAAGCAATGCACCAGGTGGGAGATCGTACCCTTTGATAGGCTGACTTGCCAATGGAAATATTGCTGAAGCGAGAGTAATATGCATCATACGGTTGAGTCCAAATAACACACCTGCATCTCTTAATGAGCTAATCTTCCTCGGACCAGCAAAATAGGCAGAGTTTGCGAGGCGTAAAACATCCGCAGTCAATCCAGGATCATACTCGACCTCAGCCATAATTTCTGCTATGCTGGTATTTTCATTTTGAATCAGTGTCAATATGCGTGTAGCTGCTGATGGAAGACCGGGGACATCAACAAGCACACTTAATATTCTATCTCGCTCATTCATTTGCAGTCTCCCGCTATCAAACACAAGCACAGACCAACAGGAAGTGTTATTCTACATGTACTGGCTTCCAATGTCATCACACTGGTGAAGATCGCTCCTGAATACATCGAATCAAAGTTCATATTCTTTTCCTTGAACTTTGAGAGTGGTTTTACCAGTATCCATAAATAATGCCATAGTTCTTGCTACTGTTCCACCAGTTTCTTCGGCAGTAATCAATAATTTGTTTTTCCAAAGAAGTTTGCGCAAGATTACTATATTTCGTTCACCAATGCGAAACATACTGTCGTCGTTCATTAGACTGGCTGCACCACCTACTTTAACTATGAGACGTTGCTTGTTTGCACCTTTGTTTAATAGTTCTTGCAACATCAAGGTTATGCCCGTATCAATAAACATACAGGGGCGCATCTTGGCGCGTGCGGGATCTATCTTTGACATGGGCAGCATGCAATGAATCAATCCACCCAACACTGCTTCAGGGTCATATATGCTTACCCCGACACAAGAACCAAGTGAATAGGTGATGAGTATATCATCTGGAGAATTGCTGATGTGCATCTCTGATATACCAATAGTAAATCTTCCCAATGAACTCTCCCGCAATATAGAACTAAAGTTTATGTGTGCGAAATGTTATTTCTGATACACTGCCGGTTGCAAAGTCTTAAAAGGTATGTTCAGTCCGGTTAAACTTTCGGAATGGCCCAGCATTAATAAACCTCCTGGCTTTAATAATCGATAGATGTCTTCAACGAGCCGTGTTCTTACATTTACATCAAAATAAATCATGACATTCCTGCAAAAAACTACATCCATTGGGCCTTTCATCGGGAAAGGTGGTTTGGACAGATTAAGACGTGTAAAAGTAATGACGTTTCGCAGTATCGGCTTTACTTTGTACGTAATTTTATGGTTGTCTTTATTCTTTTCAAAATATCGATTGAGCAATTCGTTGCGTACCGGGCTTAATTTTTGTGCGTCATATTCGCCTTTTTTACTGATTTGTAGTACTTTGGTTGAAATGTCTGTCGCAAGTATACGAATATCAACATTGGTAGAATCACCCAAAGTATCCAAGGCTGTCATCGCAATGCAATACGCTTCTTCACCTGTAGAGCATGCAGAACACCAGATACGAAAACGTTTCAGCCCTTTATTACGACATTGAGTTAAGTGATCTGCCAACACCTGAAAGTGTGTCGCTTCGCGATAAAAGCTGGTTACATTGGTTGATACTGCGTCTATAAGCTGGATTATCTCATCGCCACTATCTTCGTGACGTACGTAATCCAGATAGGCACTATAGTCTTCATATCCGAGTGCACGCATTCGCTTACCAACTCTGGCTGATACCAAAGCAGTTTTTTGCGGCCCAAGAGATATGCCACTCAATTCATACACTAACGCCCGAAAAGCATCAAATACTTTCGTTTCCATATGACAGTTTTACCTCCACCGTCAAAAATATCGTATTTGGTGATGACGATTGATTAAAATATTTTTAGATTTCTATTGGTTAGTGCAGGTAAAATTAAATTTCCCAGTCATCCTGACGAATATTATGAACTTTCATAACCATTAGATGACCTGTCGCTGTGTCATATACCAGCTTACGTCCCATTAAGCCTCCGACATCTTCTGAACATATGGCTACACCCTTGCGTTTAAAAACTTTGCGGGCTATTTCTACATTGCGCTGACCTATAACCATATCCGGATCCTCACGTGGAATACCGCCTCCAATAATCTGTGCTTCCAGATGAAGAGGCAATGAACCCAATCGTACCATCATATTTACCAATGCAGCTGTAGCAATATTACCATATCTAGCAGTTGCCTTGTCTCGCTCACCGATGAATGGTAATTCATAATGCCCCATGGCCCCATATGCCAGATTGTTGTCCCATACACACACACACACACAATAGCCCAGTACGGCAAACAGCTTCGCCGGTTCCCGAGTACAATATAATGCCCCGGGATCAAGATATAATTTTTTCAGTGGTAATTGTCTCTGCATATTTACATGTTGGAGGCTGGATCATGACCTGAAATATTCTTGTATTCCTGGCAATTGTGCAGTATTACCCACTCACCTTAGACAGCACATCTTGGATTTTACTCACGATGGTCGCCGGTTCAAAAGGTTTGATAATATAGTTTTGGGCGCCAGCTTTTAACGCTTCTATTACCCTGCTCTTTTCAGCTTCTGTCGTAACCATGATTATTGGCATGGTTTTACCATTGGCACGAATGGCGCGTAATGCGTCAATACCCAACATGTTGGGCATATTCCAATCCATTAACACTATGTCGTATTGGCTAGCTTCGGTTGCGGCCACAGCTTCCTGTCCATCGGCTGCCTGGTCTACTTCCGTTATGTTGGCGCGACCTAAAGCTCCTATAAGTACTTTTCGCATAACTGCGGAGTCATCTACTACGAGTGCTCGCATTCAGTCACTCCCTGATTTCGTTACTTTTTTCAATTTAGAGTATTAAATGTTTCAGGACTTGCCAGTTTCAAAGGTCACCCGAAGGGAAAAACTACCCAAATCACTGGTAAAAGGTACTTCCAACCAAACAGAACCGCTGGGATAATCAATATTAAAATTGCTGCCCCGTACTACTGTTGGAAGACTTAAGTCCATGGGTTCCGCACTGTCAATTTTTAATTTGGCCTTGGCTCCGCCAGCGACAATGTTAACCATTTCTGCAATTGCATCAGATACCGTATCATCCATGACTTTGATATCAGAACTTATTAATCGATTAACCATGTTGATAGCAGTGGATATGGGAAATGATAAGGCCACCATACCGCGTGCTGGGCCACTCAGCCCAATCAACGCCATTATATCACGCGGATTTGTTTCTGCCTTAGCCACTCCGATATCGCCCCGAATTGCTTTAGAACTCAGCATGGTGCTAAAAAGTTCATAGGTGCTTTCAATAAAGGGATTGATGTGTTCAACTTTCATTCACTATTATTTCCTGATACTAATTCTTGATAGGTTTCATTATAATAATAATTAAACAACTTATTGCTCTAATTATAGTAATTTTCTTTAAGTAATTTATACGAAGAACATTACGACAATTGGCAACATGGGGCGAAAATTACGAATCAAAGGTCGATTTTACAAGATGATCAATCTCATTTATAGTGAGGACTTTGTCAACGTCCAACAATATAACTACCTTGTCCGCAATTTTCCCTATGGCCAGGATAAATGCCGTATCTATACTGCCGCCAAAATTAGGTGCTGGCTCTAGCTGGCTGGCATTGATATCGACCACTTCTGAAACACTATCAACCAACACACCCATTATAACAGAATTATCATCTGTTGCTACTTGAAGGACAATAATGCAGGTTTGCGATGTGTCTTCAATCTCTTCCATGCCAAACTTGCTACGTAAATCGATAACCGGTAATACCTTGCCACGCAGATTGATTACCCCACGAACAAATTTTGGTGTTCTGGGTACATGGGTGACATGCATGAGACCGATAATTTCCTGAACTTTGAGTATCTCAAGTCCATAAACCTCGGGACCAAGTTGGAAGGTTAAATACTTCCCTGCCAATGCTTCGAAATTGATTCCCGGTTCCTTTTGAATCGAAGCTTGTTCGCTGCTCATAAGCTTACTCCTTTAAGGTTTTGTACCAATGCTGTTGATAGATATTGCTGTAAATTATGTTGTTACTGGTTTAATGATTTCGTTTGCATTGAGTTTTTGCAAACCGGTAATGTCAAGAATCAAACCAACCTTGCCATCGGGCATAATGGCAGCCCCGGCAATGCCAGGCAGGTTGCGAAATGCTTCACCCATCGGTTTGATCACTATCTGCTGTTGTCCAACAATTTCGTCTAATAACAAGGCAATTTCTTTACCTTCGTTCTCTACCACCACAATGGTGGCATCGGTTGCTTTGATGGCTGCTTCTGGCTTATTGAATATTTCATGTAAACGAATTATCGGTAATTGCTTTCCACGTAAAGTTAACATTTCGCCTTTAGATATTACAGTGTGAATATCGTTCTCTGTGGGGCGTAATGAAAGAATGATGGACAGTGTAGGCAAGATATAACGTTCAATGCCAACACGTACCACCATACCATCGATAATGGCAAGGGTGAGCGGTAGGCGAATAGTGAATTTTGACCCTTTGCCTTCTACCGAATGTATATCAACCTGGCCTCGTAATGCTTCAATATTACGCTTGACCACATCCATTCCGACTCCACGTCCTGATATCTCTGTAAGTACTTTTGCGGTAGAGAAACCGGGCTCGAAAATCAGATTATTAATGTCTCGGTCTGACATTTTATCTGCATCATCAATTAATCCACGCTCTTTCGCTTTTTTGACAATTGCTTCCCGGTTTAATCCCCGACCATCATCTTCAATTTCTATGATGATGTTCCCGCCCTTGTGGAAAGCACGTAAAAAGATGCGACCTGTTGCTGGCTTGCCGTTCTGGACTCGTTCTTCGGAACTGGCTTCAAGGCCATGGTCTACAGCATTTCGTACCATATGAACTAAAGGGTCGCCGATTTTATCGACCACGGTCTTATCCAGTTCAGTATCTTCTCCGCTCATTATAAATTCGACAGGTTTTTGTGATTTTTTTGATAAATCGCGAACCAGGCGGGCCATTTTCTGGAATGTTGCCAGCACAGGAACCATACGTAATGAGGTGGCCATTTCTTGAAGATCGCGTGTGATTTTGTCCAGATGATTTATATGCCGTAACAATTCGTTGGATGCACCTGACAGAAACTCTTTAGATTGTGCGACCATAGACTCTGCAATTACCAATTCACCTACCAGGTCGACCAATTGATCTAATCTGGTTGCATCCACTTTTACAGATTCACGCACAAAGACCGAGGAAGTATTAGATGATTTGTCAGCAATGATTTCCTCAACAGCAACTGCTGCCTTGGGTGCGGAGGTCGCTGTGCCTGAAGGGAGCGGGTCTGCTTTCAGTGCTTTTTGCTCGCGTAATGCATGGCTTACATCTTTGGCTTGGACGTCACAATTACGCACCAGTACTTCGCCCAGTTTGGGTAAGTCAAAATCGATAAGTTGCTGCCTGGCTAGCATGGCATCAAGTGTTTCTTGGTTGATTGCGCCGATTTCCAGCAGCACCTCACCCAGCATGCGATGTTTGTTGTCACGATTGCTTATTTCCAGTGCTTCATTCAATTGTGCTCTGGATATTACCGAATGTGACACAAAAAGTTCACCCAATAAGGTGGTATTATTTGAAAGCTTTTGGGCTTCCAGTGCGGAAGTGATTGTGCTTTCAGGTATATTATAATGTAATGTCAGAATATCGCCCAATCGGACGTCTTCAGGCAATTCAGTTTTATTGTTCTCAATTGCGGGGGAGCTGGTCGTATCAAAATCTGGGCTGGCAGCCTTTTTTAAATCGTGTATCAATTGCTGTGTATTGGGTGGTGGGAAAATTAAACCATTGTCCTTCAAGGCTTGCTGTACCTGCTGGATCATTGATTTCAATGTGTCAACGGAATCAAAGACATAATCAATTCGCAAACCTTCAAGTACAAGAACGTCTTTACGAGCGTTATCAAGCAGATTTTCTGCTTCATGGGACACACCCATGATATCACCAAGGTTCAGAAAGCCAGCAACCCCTTTTATCGTGTGGAATGCACGAAACAGGGCATTAATGGCTTCGATATCTTTGGGGTCCGTTTCAAGCGTTAATAATTGTACCTCTGCATTGTCAAGATGTTCGGTAGCCTCAACGACGAATTCGGCAATCAGCTCACGGTCACCAGTTAATGGCTGACCTTCTGAAGCTGTTGATTGCTCTATAGGAGGTTCTTCCACCGGCTGCTGCGCAGCAACAGGGACAGTCTTTTTTGAACCAATATTTTCAGTAGCTGCGAACAGGTTGGTTCGTGTAGCAGATTCTATAAATAATGGGAAATGCAAATCAAAATCGATTGATTCTAAATGTTCGCCCTTCAGCATTTGCGAAAATACTTTTCGAAGCGTGTCGAGAAGTGCCAGATAGTCATCTACTTGGATCAGTAAATCAGACTCAGGTAACTTTTGCAACACAGCATGGCTTAACCGCGTTAGGTCATCCAGGCCAGTGATCCCCGCTTCAGCGGTCAAGGTTCGGAAAAATTTCTCCAGTTTGCGTTGAACATCTTCCTGGGTCGACTCATCAAGCCGTAACAATTCAGACTCTAAAGCATCCAGTGTAGTCTGTCCACGCTCTAAAATATCATGCAATTCACCGGTATCGATTTCAGACATGGCTGGTTTTGTGCCTGAATTACTTGTTTCAGAAGCTTCAACAGGTACTGACTCTGTCTGTTGTAGAACTGGAAGTACAGTGTCTACAGATAATTTATCCTGAAGTACCAACTGTTGTACTTGATCAAAGTATGTATTGATGTTTTCGAGCAATTGTTCTGGGGTTGTTGTCTCGTCAAGTATGATTGATTCAATCAGTTTTGATGCTTCAAGTGCCCCATCATGCAGTTGGTTAAAATTGAGTTGTTTCGCAGCTTCAGCAAGGTCCTCAAATTGCTGGTGCATACTTGCAAGAGCAGATAAGTCTTTTGCATCAATATAAATTAATGCCTCGCAGATTATCTCCAGGTGCTTGAGTATGGAATTATCGTTGTCAGCTATTGAGTTCAATAAACAGCTCCCCCTTTAAGTAGTAGGCATTTTTTATGCTCAACATATAGTATACCATAATTTCCTAATGTGTAAAGCGGGACATGCGGACTAAATAAGATTTTCGAGTTTATTGGTATATACTCTATCATGATAATTATCGAATCTTCAGAATTAAACGAAATTTTGTTTGTTTTGTTTCATTGCTCACCTGTTTACTGGGCAGGCGGCATAATGGTTATCATTGCTTCACTTGAGACACCACTTAGTACCTCTACTGCCTTAACGACCTTGTTACCCAGCGAGATATTCATTGGCAATGCGATATGAGTTGTTGCAGATGCACCATTCAGTAACAAATTTGTTGAAAAACGCTTGATTCGATTACCATTTACGTCCAATAGTGTTATGTGTACGATATGCTTGGACGTGATAATACCATCACTGGAATGTAATTGCAATTTGAGCATAAGTCTTTCTCCAGCCTGTACAACTGGGCCAAGAATGAGATCGAGGCTTGTTATGTTATACGGTAATTGCGCTAACAGAAGTGGCTCACTACCTTGGAGTGTTAAGCGTGCACGATGTGGATTTAATACTCGTTCTTGTGTGACCAGATTATAAACTATGTCGTCTTTCATAAAATTCAGACGAACTCGTTGGCGCCCAGAGCCTTGTGTCACAATTGGTGGCAAAAATGAAAAAATATTGGCAGTCCCAAATTCTAAGTGTGTTATATCACCTTTAAAAGATACAGATTCATGAAGAATGTCTGATTTTGGGTTATTTGTACTGATTGAATCGATTAATGGGCTTAAAAAATTTGTCTTTATAGCATCTAACAAAGCTGTACTTGTGGTCAGCGGATGATTGAGTACAATTGAAGCCGGTATAGAATCGTTTTTCCAGTTGTTCTCTATCCAAATATAGGTGTCCGCTACCTTAATTGCCTGGTTCTCAGAGATTGCTTTCCAAGAATTATCGGTCGGAAGCAAAATATCATCTAAAAATGTCGCTGAGTCCAGAACTTCGTTGTTTATTCTAATAAATTGGATTGCTTCTTTACTGGAATGGTCTTGAGGTTCTATATCAAACACTTCTTGTAGTGGATTATAGTGCCGCAAGGTACCATTTGCATTGCGTGTTCCTGGAATAAGGTCAGCAAGCAGCATTCCTCCTCGATCTGCAAAGGAAAGTATTGCTTCGATATCAGCATCACTTAATGCTTGACAATGTGGCAATATTAACAGTTGTGTTTGGTTTGTTGGGCTGTTTAGTGAAAGGTGATCTGCATATTCAGGGTCCACACCCAATTCGAGCAGCATATTCAGCCAAATAGCTTCAGCTGCCTGTTTGCGTTGGCGATAATGCGGTTCAATTTCAGCCAGCAACCGGGCACTATTGCTGTCAAATAATGCAATTGGGTCTTGTTGACGTGTTGCCATATGCAATAAAGTACCTAGCCCGGATTCTAACACGCTGATAGTATTTATTGCAGGTTGGATATTTGGGTTCGGTCGCCCATCAGGCAGCAATATGGAATGGATACCAGGCTCATCGGCACTGCCAAAAGGATTATAAGACCAAGCTACCGGGAAACCATTAAGTACAGTTTCCCATATCAAGTGTTGCATTTCATTACCATAATCTATTGTATGAGTAGTTTGAAGCTTCATGCCTGAACCGAAATGCGGCTTATGAAATGAACGTATTTTGCGAATAGTTACAGGGGAGGGGTCAAAAATCATGAAATCAAGCATTCGTGACAAAGCTGGTATATCATAGCCATGCATTGGTGAATTGTCAGGCAGAATGCCCATGCCAATTAAACCATCCTGGTCTACAGTTTGAATGGTGGACCTTTGTGTCGTCAAAAATTCGGTAAATGAAAACTCCATAAAATTACGAAAATTCATCCAGGGAGCATAACTGTCCATAATGGAGCTGTCATAATCTGCAACTGGCCTCGCTTGTGTCCAATCGGCAAAGGGCATATTCCATGCTTGTTGAAATGATTGTATTTCACCTTTGAAAACATCTTTTACATAAGGTATAAAAGCTTTCAGACAGCGTTCACATTGACACAAATTCTCATCACTTTCGGTGATCGTGTTGTGTTTGCCCAGACTGTAAGCCCCTGTAGAACCTGCCCAATGCAGTAATACCTGATCACGTAAATGAATCTGCTCACTTTGTATGAAATCATCGTCGTGCAGACAAGGTTCACGTACCATTCCATTACCGCCCATTTTAACGTGGTGCTCAGTAACTTCAGGAATGAAGATATGCCCGGAATTTGCAATGTGAAACAGATTCCCATGATTTCCAGGAGCCGAAACAATATCAACACCCACAGATTTTAAACGATTCAAATAGAACCGGCTGTTATATTCATGAATGTCGCCACTGGATACAGCTAACCGGAAATCCAGGTTGTTTGCGGGTTGACGAACTGGAAAATAGCGAATTTCTCGCGGGTACGCACTTAAATGAAGTTCATTAAATCGGGAAAAAGCACCATTAATGGCAAAAATTTCAATAGTTATTAATGATGTATCCAAATCAGCGAAGCCAAGGCGCAGACGCACATCACCACCTTCTGCCGAAACAATTTGATATGCTTCCGATACGATTTCGCCATATATATTTTTTGCACGTGCATAAATTGTTCCTTGTCGCGAACTGCTTAGGACAGGGCGTACTTGGCAGGTCAACTCCAGGCTGTCATTGGGTAATAAAAAGGTTTTTGTAGCTTTCAAATCTGCAATTTCAGGCCAGCCTTCTACATGTAGTTTTTGAGTATACCAATCTACAATGCCCTTGCGGTCCAGCAACCATACATCAAGGTGATAATTACCTGGTTCCACGAGCAAGTCCAGTAAATATGAATTGTTGCCGCGCTCTAAGTCATCGATTCCTTCATACAATCGAATCTCGCCAGAATGTACTTCACGAAGCTGTGCTTTTACTATCAAGCGGCGTTCAAGTGTCTTGTTCAATTCAATTCTATACGGTCGTAAGGGTTGATTTTGTATTGAGTCTCGTATTGACTTGACGAATAGTTCAGGCATATCTGGCGGAACTTCATCCGCGTCAGGGCCTTTGGGGCCAATATCAACTACCCTGGTAATCCATACATCTTCATCACGATGGGCAGCCCACCGCACTGCCCTGGCAACCATTGAAAAAAGATTATCCAACAAACTGTGTGGCGCTGGAAGTGATTCTGTAGGGGCAGGTATCAACCCATGATACCTGGGAAAATCTCCCGGATAATCTAATATTACGATACGACCATTTTGATATGTGAATGCATGTACACAATCACGAAGTTCGGTCCAATCAGGTAGTGAGGTTTCACCAATGCCATGCGACAGCGGTTGTTCTGGCTCGGCAGGTATCATTTCGGTTACAAGGCTATCCAGAGTCGAAGGAAGAGATTGGCTACAATACGCCATTACCAAACCTGTTCCATCTTGCACATACCTTGCAATTAAATTTTGGATGTGTTCGGGTAGTACGGCCAATTCCAGTTGTGCCAAAATAATGACATCAGGTTGACGTCGTAAATGCTGCTCCAGGTTTTTTGTTATTGATTCTGTATCCGATCCGGAAAGGTGCAGATGTGGTTGCGCAGGATCATGTCCCAGATGCGTAGGACTCCAGATGGAAACAGTCCTTAAATTCAAATCCAGACGTTGCCATAATTCAACAGCATCTCTCATGGTAAAACGAGGTGCAATCATGACAGCGTCAATAGTCTTGCCTGATAATGGTTTTCCCCAGGCGATATGAGGTGAAGGCACTTCAAAGGACAAGTCGTTAAATTCGAGTGTTTTTGCATCAGCTTCTGCATAAACAAACAAACCGTTCAATATGAATATCACTGGAAATAAAACAAAATTTTTGACGAGTGTTTTATGCCATTTATTGCGTGATGTCTGGTATAGGAGTTTGTGCATATATATAAAGCAGGAATTATTGTTTGGTTTTCATTTTTTTGCAATTGACACATAATAAAAACAGGCCTAATGAGAGCATCAGGATAAAATCATATAAGCCTATTTTGGTTGTTCTATCTCGAGCACCACAAGCCGGAATAATTTTCTCTTCAACAGAATCTTCTATTGCCTGGTTAATTAATTGTGCAATTCTTGATATCCGAAAAACACCTTGGGCGGCTTCATCTGACTCCACATAATTTTGGTTCCAACAGTTATTGTTGAAGGCTAAATCGTTGATGGTGCTATAAATGTAAATACCTTCAACAGCACCAGTGAGTTGATTGATAACCGGTGAACCCGAGTTACCAGCAGAAGCGTCAAAGTTGGCACTAAAATATCGTAATCCGGTGTTATTATAAACTCGGGTATCTTCACCAAAAGCAATTTTCAGTGGCAACCCGAGCGGGTGACCGATTACACCTATAGGCGTACCACCGGGCACCTTGCCTATCCGTCTGTAACGTAATGGGTTAACGTTGGATGGAACGCTCCTGTTGAGTCGAAAGATAGCATAATCATCTAAGAAATTGTTTACAACATGAATAATTTCATCTACAAAGTATACATTTGACGCAGGCAATACCTCGGGAGTCTGACCAAAATTATCTACCTGGAAGCCAAATATAATGACGACTTCATCAGGTTGGAATGTGTCCAGACAGTGCCCGGCTGTAATCATAATGTTGGATGCTACCAGAAAAGCAGTGCAAAAAGGCAATACTTGTTGATCGGAAAATCGTTCATCTGGACATAATGGATACGCATTTCCATTTGAGTTTGAAATTGATATATCTTCCAAATCCAGAAGATAGTCACCATTACTCATGCGTGTCAATTGATCAGAAAAGACGATACCACCTACAGCAACTGCCATCTCCAGAATGTCTTCTTCCATTACATCTTTGACATCCATTCGGTAATCTACACCATATATTTCTTTTGGAAACAAATTTTGTTCCGAAGCTGTAGTGTTTTGAAACTGGCCAGCCACAACAAGGGAAGATGCAAGAAAAATTATTTTTTTAAAATGAACATGGAAGTAGAAATGTGCAGTGGCACGATAATGTTTCATACAATGTTTCTTTTCATTTTGTTTATTTACTATTCTTGTGGATAGTATACCTTTATTCCAAACAGCTTCGTGAAATCATTGACAAAAAGCTATAAAAAATAAATGTCGACTGCTGATAATTTTTATTATAACCTCATGCTTGTAGGTGCTGCTCCGGACTGTCATGACCTGTTCTCTGAAAAACTTGTTCAGCAGGTGGCAGATGTTCAACTTTTTTATGCAGATAATACGATCTCTGCCATCAATGATATCCGTCTCCACCCAATAGATTGTGCCATTATCGATCTGGCTACTGGTATTGAAAATGCTTTAAATTGTTGTCAACAGTTGAAGTCTATTGTAAAAAACGAACATTTCATAGTAATTCTGCTGGAAACACCAGGGTTAGCCTCAGCTCATTATGAAGCTATATATGAAGCAGGTGCTGATGATATTTTAACCAGACCTTACAACCAATTTTCAGTAGTTGCCAAACTTAAAATGTTGGTTAAAAGAAAACGATTGATTGAAAAGTTACAGCAAGCAAATTCACGCTTGTCAATATTGGCTGAAAAGGGGATTCGAGAATTACGTGAACTCAATGACAGGTATTCCTATTTGCTTGAAACATCCCGGGATGCAGTCTTTTTATGGTTCGTAAACACCAATGGAACAGATATACGTCTCTTGGAAGTAAACGATACGGCATGTCGGATGTTACATTATGATCGTGACGATATTATGCAGATCAGTATTTTTGATTTGCTACCGGAAAATCGGCGTACAGCTCTCACAACACGCATAGACAGTATACTTACGCATCGACAATTGTATTTTGAAACGATTTTGCAAGACAAATTTTTGCAACCTGTCCCAGTAGCAGTGCATGCTCATGTGAATAAAGGTGAAACAGATCGTCTGATCGTAATAACGGTGATGAAAGATATGCGGGGTACATCACTGGAAAAACAGATGGCATTGGAAAACACGCCAGCTTCTCGTCAATTAGTCAACCATACCGGACAAATGATATACGATTATTCACTTTTAACTTCAGAGGTTAATTTGGCAGGTTCCATAACCCAGGTTACTGGTTATAAAACGAATGAAATCATAAAAGTTCACTTTCGTGATTGGATGTTGCATATTCACCCCGAAGACCGGCGCCATACTTACAACACGTTAAAGCGTAGCTTGGAATCCATTGGTAAATATCAAATTAGGTATCGACTGCGCAATAAATCTGGTGACTACCGAAATGTCGAGGACATTGGTGTTGTATTACCGAATGACAGGGGAGAGGCATACCGGTTGTTGGGCACCATAAAAGATGTGACATCGCTCATGTTGGCTGAGTTAGAAGAAAAACATCTGGAACAAAACAAGCATAATGCACAACGCCTGGAGAGTCTTGGGGTGTTGGCAGGTGGCATTGCGCATGACTTTAATAACATTTTAGCTGCAATTATCGGTCTTACTGACATGGCAGTTCAAGACCTCCCTGAAGGCAATATAACCCGTGATGATCTGAAAGAGGTTTTACAAGCAGCACACCGCGCCAAAGAACTGGTCAAGCAAATCCTTGCTTTTAGCAGACAAAGCGGAGAAGAACGGTCACCAGTATTTCTACATGTTGTCGTCAGAGAAGCACTTCAGTTGCTGCGAGCCTCATTACCAGCCAACATAGAAATAATAGATTCTATAAATGTTCATACCTCGGCAATACTTGCCAATTCAACACAAATTCATCAGGTTGTTATGAATTACTGTACTAATGCGGCGCATGCCATGCGGAAGAAAGGTGGTCGTCTCGAAGTTCGACTGGAGGATGTTATCGTTACTGAAACCATATTGGACAGTATGCCCCGATTACAACCAGGAAAATACGTAAAATTGTCAATTTCGGATACTGGCCATGGAATGGAATCGAAACTTCTCGAAAGAATTTTTGATCCGTTTTTCAGCACCAAAGGCCCAGGTGAAGGCACAGGGATGGGATTGGCTGTCGTGCATGGCATCGTTTCAGATCATGGTGGAGCTGTTGATGTAAAGAGTATTCCTGGAAAGGGTACTGTGTTTTTCACGTATTTCCCTGGAATTGATGCTGCTAAAGCTACTAATAAACTTGAGTCGACAGTCATACCAAGTGGTACAGAGCGGATTCTGTTGGTTGATGATGAAGAAACTATTTTGCGTTTTGGTGAGGTCGCTTTGGAACGGCTTGGCTATTCAGTTAAAAGTTTTAGTCAGCCAGATATCGCCATTCAATATTATTACCAGCATCACAAAAGCATCGATCTGATTATAACAGACCAAATGATGCCAAAAATGCTAGGTACAGACCTGGCTCGTGCTGTAAAGGAAGTAAAACCAGATATTCCTGTTATTCTGTTTACAGGATTCAGCAGGCAGAATGTTGAAGATGAAAACGAGGATTTAATGATTGATATGGTAGTTATGAAGCCATTAATTGCAAAAGAGCTCGCTCAGGCCATACGGACATTACTGGATTCCGGAGTGAAAAAAGGCTCTAATATAAAGCCAAAATAGCAACACTTCAATTTATGCTGTATTATTTAGGAAAATTGTAAAAGTAACCCATTTATGTCTATACTGTAATATAAATAACTTTTTATTTTGTGTGCTATGTAAATGGATTATTGCTCATATTGATTAATTTTGATAATTATAAAATGAAATGGATCATTTACGGAATTTCTGGTACTGTAAGTTTTATTATGTTGTTATTCAGCATTCATTTTTTCATCAGCAATCAATCACACACCAAGCAGCCCAGTCATTTTAATAATAATCCCGACTCAGGTTTTCGATCATCAGTTGACAGGGCGTCTGACAGCATTGCAGCGGAAGCAATTGATGAATTAACAGATGATAAAGCTACTGCTGTGGAAGCATTTCAGGACGTGCCATCACGAGGTAGACACAATCCTGATGAACAAGCTCGCTCATCTGATGGGACGATGTTTTCTGGAATACAAGGTGCTGTCAAGTCGCCAGGATATTACAACATAGCACCTGGTGCGCGGGTACAACACTTGATCGATCTCGCAGGTGGTCTGCAAGAAGATGCCGATCTAAGTGATATAAACCTGGCAGCTTGGGTTCTGGATGGTGCCGTACTATACATCCCCGAAAAGGTTAGATCACAACAGGATGGCAACGCGTTTATTTTACGTGGATCGAGAAATGCCACTGCCATGAATCCAGCGCAATACACACGGCGAGGCTGGCGCATCTACTGGCACCCCGAATACCATAAAAAGTATTTATCGGTAGATACAGGTAATTCCAATACAATGCATGGTGTTGCGCAATCTCAATCGATCAATGACCATCAACAAAGCAGCCTGATTAACATTAACACTGCCACAACAGAAGAGCTGCAACAATTGCCTGGTATTGGTCCGGTAATGGCAGGAAATATTATTGACTATCGAAATAATGTGCCCTTTCAAAGCATCCAGGATATTACCCAAGTGTCCGGGATTGGTGAAAAACGATTTGAAGCAATACAAAACTTGATAACTGTTGGGCATTGAAGATTTCGATATGAAATATTTTCGCTAAACTTTGCGATCAACCACGATATTGTTTCGGGGTGATACCGCGTTTTTTTACCCGGAGTCCCATAAGTCGTTCGGTTAGTCCGAGTTCTCGCGCTGCCTCCGCCTTGTTCCCTTTGGAATTCTTTAAAGCTTCTATTAATAATTCGCGTTCAACCCGGTGTAATGTATCTTCCCATTTACCCTGCATTGGGGTATTGGATGCTTCAGCCGTTTGCAGTGTTGGAGGCAGATGGTGACCATGTACAACATCGTCATTGGTAAGTAATACCGCGCGTTCAACGCAATTTTCCAACTCACGTACATTCCCTGGCCAATGATAGCTCATTAACATGTCAATTGCTGGCGTTGAAATTCGTCGGACATATTTGTGATTTGCTTTGCTATATTTTTCAATAAAAAAGTTAGCCAGTTCCAGAATATCGGTGCGTCGCTCACGAAGTGGTGGTATGTGTATAGGAAATACATTCAGCCGATAATATAAATCCTGACGAAAACTGCCATCCGTTATCATAATTTCCAAATCGCGGTTGGTTGCTGTGATAATTCGCACATCAACTTTCACTGTTTCGTTACCGCCAACCCGTTCAAATTCCTTTTCCTGCAGTACGCGCAATAAACGCACCTGCGTGTGGGGTGACAGGTCACCAATTTCATCCAGAAAAATAGTACCGCTGTTGGCTAGCTCGAAGCGCCCTTGTCGTTGTTGTGTTGCACCGGTAAAAGCGCCCTTTTCGTGACCAAACAACTCGCTTTCAATCACTGTCTCCGGGAGAGCAGCACAATTGACCCGGATAAATGGCTTTGCCGCACGTTGACTGTTGTAATGTATGGCGTGAGCCACCAATTCTTTACCTACGCCACTTTCACCCCGTATCAATACAGTTGCATCACTTTTAGCAACCTGCGCAATCAGATCAAACACAGACTGCATAGCACTCGACTTACCAATTATATTGGCGGGTCGAAACTTTTCTTGCAGCTCACTCTGCAACCGGGTATTTTCAGACAATAATTTATCACGCTCGTCTTGTGCTTCCTGACGTAATCGAACCGCTTGGGCAATCATTGAGGCTATGATTGTCATTAACCGCAAATCTTCTTCAAGCATTACATCATCAGCAAAAATTCTGTCTGCACTTAGTGCGCCAATGACTGTATTTTCCATTTTGATCGGGACACAAATGAAGGAGATATCTTCTCGATTGTGCATGTTCCGTGATTGTGTGCGGTTCAAGAACAGCGGTTCCTGGGCGATTTTTGGCACCAGCATGGGCTTACCAATTTGAACCACTTGACCAACCACACCTTCTCCTGGCTTATATCGTCCACGGTCCAATTCATCGCCTGACAAACCATGTGCTGCCTCAATATATAATTCGCCATTTTCACGGTTGACCATAGTTATGGTACCCCGTACCATTCCAGTATGCTTGGCGATGGATTTTAATACCGGCCCGAGTTCATCGCGAAGATCAATACTACGATCCAGTATTTGGCTCAAATCGAGCAATAATTGTAGTTCTGATATCTCACTTCGTACTTTTGCACTTATTGCAGTCATTAGTTGGTCTCATTTTCAGTGATGTTCATAGCAAATAAAGTCTTTAACAAGATAATTTTGGTCTATTGTGTAGGTATAAGCACATTTTTAGCATTAAAAAACAGCTTCAATTGCGAGGTTTTTTGCCATTGCTTACCATATTGTATTTCCTACCATCCGGAATGTCAAGCTCTTAAGATGTTTTATGGCAAGGTCATTCAAAATAATCACATGAAAGATGTATGGCAATGCAATATCATGCTATTCTGTATAGCAGTACTTTAACTGCCTTAATGGGGAAAATATATGGATCAGATTCGTTGTCGTATAGCGCCGTCACCCTCTGGATTTTTACATATTGGAACGGCAAAAATTGCATTATTTAACTGGTTGTTTGCCAGAAAACATGGTGGAACATTTCTGCTGCGGTTGGAAGATACCGATGCGGAGCGTACCGAAGAAACGTATGTGCAAGCCATGTGTGAGGGATTCAAGTGGCTTGGGATTGACTGGGATGAAGGTCCTCCTTTTGGTGATGAGCCGCAAAAAGGTGATTGTGGGCCATATCGCCAATCAGAACGAACTGCTATTTACCAACGTGAAGCACAGCGCTTGTTGGATGAAGGAAAAGCGTATAAATGCTTTTGTACTCGTGAGGAGTTAGATGCCGAACGTGAGAAAGCCCAACTGGAGAAACGGCCACCGAGATACAATCAGAAATGCCGTAATTTGACTCCAGATGAAGTGGCTGCAATGGGAGACCGTCCTTTTGTAGTTCGTTTCAAAGTTCAAGAGGGGATGACAGAAGTTAACGACTTGGTGCAGGGATTGGTACACACAGACAACAAGGAATTTGATGATTTTGTCATCTTGAAGCCCAATGGCGATCCTATTTTCCATCTGGCTGTTGTTGTTGATGATGGGCTGATGAAGATTACCCATGTAGTACGAGGTGATGATCACCTCACAAATGCAACACGTCATGTCATGTTGTTTGAAGCGTTGGGGTATACAACGCCCAAGTTTGCACATCTCCCGATGGTGCTGGATGAAACTGGGAAAAAATACAGTAAGCGGCTGCACGGTGCGAATGTGCTGGATTGGCGTGATGACGGGTATTTGCCAGAAGCATTGATTAATTATGTCGCATTATTAGGTTGGACACCGGAAGAACCAAACCGGGAACTGTTCTCAATTAATGAATTGCTGGAAGCATTTACCATTAAACGTTGGGGAAAATCAGCAGCCCGTTTTGACAGGAAAAAGCTGGATTGGTTGAATGGTCAACATATCCGGCGCATGGATTCGCAGGAGCTCATGCAGCGTATTATTCCGGTTCTGGAAAATGCGGGATATAAACCCCGTGAAATGTCGGTAGACTGGCTTTTAAAGATGACTCAAATTTGCCAGGAAAAAATCGGAACGATCAACAACATCCTGGAGTATGCCGATTTCTTTTTCATGGATATTCAGGAATATGAAGAAAAGGCAGTTCGTAAACAATGGCATAAAGAGGATGCAGGGCAACGCTTGCAACAGTTAATTAACCTTCTAACTCCATTGCCAACCTGGACAACAGATTGCATCAAGGCTGCTTTTGAGTCTCTTGCAGAACAGCAGGGTGAAAAACTGGGTGCCTATATTCACCCAGCCCGACTCGCATTTACAGGCAAATCCGTTGGTCCGGGGCTGTTTGAACTGGCAGAACTGCTTGGCAAAGAGTCGTGTTTATTGCGATTAAAAAATGCATTGAATTATGTTGAGCAAGGTGCTGGAATTTCTATGGAATAAGTACCCTCAACAATACCTTCTGTTGTTTTATATATATCGTCAGGCGTGTCATGATAATACGCTGACTCTTAAATGAATTTTGAGTTGAAAGGATACTGGCAATGAGCAAGGTTGTTATCGGCATGGATCTGGGCGGAACCAATATCAAGACCGCACTAGTTTCTACAGAGAAAAAAGTGATAGCTAAAGACAGTCGCCCTTCCAATGCGGAAAAAGGTCCGGAAGGCGTCATGGATGCCATGGAAAGTGCTGTGACCGATTTACTCCAGGAGTCCAAAGTTAGTCGCTCCAATGTTATTGCTTGTGGTATTGGTGCTCCAGGACCGATGAATTGGCAGACCGGTGTGGTATACAGTCCGCCTAATCTGCTTGGATGGGAAAATGTGCCATTGGCACAGTTAATGCACCAGCGATTGAACATTCCATGTTATGTTGATAATGACGCTAATGTCGCTTGTTACGGAGAATATTGGCTTGGAGCGGGACAAGGCACGGAAAGTATGTCGGTATTAACACTGGGTACTGGAGTGGGAGGGGGAATGGTAGTATTCGGGCAATTAATGCGAGGTATCGATGGTACTGCTGCGGAGCTTGGTCATATTAAGGTGCAACGTGACGGACGTATGTGCGGATGTGGATGCAAGGGATGTCTGGAAGCCTATGCTTCTGTCAGTGGTATGATTCGTACTGCGGTAGATGCGATTGGAGATTATCCAGATTCATCGCTATACAAAAAGTACAATGATAAGCTGGATGAATTGACGGGTAAAGCAATTTCAGATGCGGCCAAAAAAGGTGATGCATTTGCCAAATGGGTTTTTGAAGAAACCGCGACCTGGCTTGGCCTGGGTATTGCCAGTCTGATCAATTTACAAAATCCGGAACGGATTGTACTGTGTGGTGGTATGATTGACGCCGGTGATGTGTTGTTTGAGCCCGTAATTCGTATTGCCAAAGCAAATGCTTTTTCCGTTCCGGCAAAACGTTGCGAAATCGTTCCTGCCGGACTTGGCAGTGACTCCGGTGTCATAGGTGCTGCGGGTTGTGCATTGTCTCGCTTTGAAAGTGGGGAAGAAGCTGTGGCAGACCGTGGTGGGCCCTATTGATTATTGCTGTTTTTAAAGCGCTATATATATATATATAACAACGTAACTGGAATTTGCAGTGATTTTAACCCTGACTCCGAATCCTTGTGTTGACAAAACACTTTTTATTCCATCTGTCGAACTGGGCAGCAAGCATGTGGCAGAAAAATATGGTTGTGTTCCAGGTGGAAAGGGCAGCAATGTTTCTCGTGCTGTAAAATCTTTGGGATTTGATACTGCTGCTATGGTTGTTGTAGGTGGAGCTCCTGGCAAGCATGTAGTGCAGATGATTGAAGAAGACGATGGCGTCATTTGTCATCCTGTTTGGGTTGCCGGTATGACACGCACAATAACCACGATTCTTGAAACTGCCATACATCGTCAGACACCCTTGTTTGAGCCTGGGCCATCAGTCACAGAATCAGAAAAGCAACTGCTCATCGCACAGTTTCAGGATCATGTGTCACATGCTTCTGTTGTTACATTCAATGGCACGGTACCTGATAGTAGCCTGGGTGATTTGTATGCTGTGCTCATACCAATTGCTAAAGAGTGCGGTGCGGTAACTATTTTGGACTCGCATGGTACCGAGTTTGCTCTCGGTATTAATGCGAAACCTTACATGGTCAAGCCAAACAAACATGAAGCGGGGGAGTGGGCTGGTTTTGAATTGACAACGGTAAAAGACTGCTTGAATGCTATAGACCGATACCATAATTTTGGGATTCCTTTGGTCGTAATGTCGCTTGGCCCGGAAGGTGCGCTTGTTTCGCAAAACGGGGTTTGCTTGCAGGCGTGTCCACCAAAGATCAAGGAGATCAACGCTGTTGGTTCGGGAGATGCACTGGTGGCAGGTTTCGCAATTGGATTGCATCTGGGTGATGATATTGAAACTATGACCCGCCGTGGCATAGCTGCTGGTACCGCCAATGCGATGTGTTGGGATATTGGCCACTTTGCTCCTGATGAAGTCGAAAAGATTGCATCACAGGTCAAGATTACCTACTTGTGATTCAGGTTTGATTAAAGCAATAATTTGTTTTAAAAATCATTTCTGTCGTCAGTTTGAACATGGGAATTGACCGTGGGCTACTGTTGCTGTATTATGCAAAGTGGGGTTTAAAATGATCTTTCTTTAAATAGGGCCAAATCCCATTACGGGAAAAGGATTGGGCTTATGCGTAGCGAACGATGGGTTGCGTTTGGAGTGGTTATTTCAATATTGGTCATCGGTTGTAAACCACTGCTTGCTGAAGAGGTTCTTTTTTGTATTGGTGCACCGAATGGCCTTACCACTGATTTTGGCTTGGGCAATGAAAGCTATGCACCGTATGCAGAACGCTTTCCCGAACCGATACAATTCCGAGTTGGTGTGAGTGCCTTAACGGAGTGGCCCTTTATCCATCCAGCCCCCCGCGATGCTTGGGCTGGTGGTGGTGTGCACACGCACAGCATTATATTTGACAACCCAGAAGCCCAGACAGAAATGTGGTATCTTCATGTTGGCATTCTTGATGCCCATGCATCCGAGCGTTCGCGGGTTATTGTTGGTGTCAATGGTGAAGACCTTCCAGAACAACGGGCACCTGGCGGTCGCACTCAATTGGCACACCATCCAAGTATGTTCGGTACACCAAGCACTTTGACATTTCCTATATCCGCTGGCCTTTTGAAACATGGTGTGAACACAATTACCATCCGTCTTGAAGATGAGAGTTGGCTTGTCTATGACTATGTAGCACTCGCGAAGCAGGAGGCACCGCCAGCGCACGCCTTGCCCAGCGATGAAGACCTCCTTGAAGCATTTCTCAATGGTCCTTTGAACAACATTGACGAGATTGTCTTTGCGGTACGCCAGCGTGGAAAAGATTCACACTGGTATGCCAATTTTGGGTATTTCGCAGACAGTTCAGACCGGTTGACCTATGGTAATGGCGGAAGACTGGATATATTGAATGTGCACACCGGTGCTTTACGTTCTTTGATTAATGATCCTTCTGGTGGGGTACGTGATCCGCAAGTACATTACGATGGGGAGACCATTCTCTTCTCATATCGACCGGGAGGCACCGCATATTACCATCTTTATACCATCAACAAGAACGGTTCAGAATTACGTCAAATCACTGATGGCCCCTATGATGATATTGAACCAACCTATATGCCCGATGGTCGCATCATGTTCGTATCCAGCCGGGCGAACCGGTGGGTAAATTGCTGGCTAACCCAGGTAGCTGTTTTGTATCGTTGCAATGCGGACGGATCCAACATTGAGATGATTTCGCCCAATGTAGAACATGACAATACGCCATGGCTTTTGCCCGATGGGCGTATTATGTATACTCGCTGGGAATATATTAACCGCTCGCAGGTAGATTATCATCACTTGTGGACGACCAATCCTGATGGCACAAACCAAATGGTATTTTATGGCAACATGCATCCCGGGATATTGATGATTGATGCCAAGCCGGTGCCTGATTCTCCATTGGTCGTGGCCTCTTTCTCACCGGGGCATGGTATAAACGAGCATGATGGCGTTATTATGTTGGTAGACCCGCGACTTGGACCCGATGAGATGCGTGCTGCCCGACCTGTGAGTCGAAATGCACCTGTTTACCGCGACCCCTGGGCATTTAATGAGAACTCTTTTATGGCAGTGCAGGGTCACCATCTTATGTTATTCGACGATAAAGGGCAAGAAGTTATTCTTCACAGTTTACCAGAAACAGATATCCAGGCAAAGCTTGAACTACATGAGCCTAGACCGATTGCGTCTCGACCTGAAGAACGAATTATTGCGGACCGTGTCCAACCTGAAAAAGAAACTGGTTCCATGCTTCTGGTGGATGTTTATCATGGCCGCAACATGGAGGGGGTGAAGCCGGGTGAGATCAAAAAGCTGATGGTTATTGAATCACTACCTAAACCCATTAACTATACCGGCGGCATGGACCCACTGACTTATGGTGGTTCCTTCACCTTGGAGCGTGCATTGGGTACGGTACCAGTACACCCGGATGGCTCGGCTTACTTCGAGTTGCCCGCTAAACGTCCTGTGTTTTTCCTTGCTCTGGATGAGAATGATATGTCAGTCAAGAAAATGAACAGCTTTACAACTGTCCAGCCTGGAGAAGTCATGAGTTGCGTTGGCTGTCATGAAGACCGGCTTGAAACACCGGACTTGGCTGCCTATCCCATACCCAGAGCCTTTCAGGGGCCGCCCAGCCGTATTGAACCACTACCTGACTATTTGCCTGATGTACCGGATTTCCCCAGAGACATTCAACCGATTCTGGATAGAAATTGTATTGGCTGCCATGATTATGAACAAACCGCATTGGGTGGACCCTATGCAGGCGGTATTTTGCTTACCGGAGATCACGGGCCTATGTTTTCACACAGTTATTTTACTATGACTGTGCAAGAACTCTTTAAAGATAACCGCAATCAACCAATAAGTAACCTGCCGCCTCGAACGATTGGTTCCAGTGTGAGTAGTATATTCGAATATACAGACGGGGCACATTATGATGTTGTCTTGGAGGCGACCGAAAGAGCCATAATGCGGCACTGGATTGACCACGGCGCCCCTTATCCCGGTACCTATGCGGCGCTGGGGGGAGGTTCCATCGGTGGGTATTTCCAGAACACAAAAAACAATGTAGACTTCGATTGGCCAACAACAAGAGCAGGCGCTGAAGTGATGGAACGCCGGTGCCTGTCCTGTCATACGGGCCACAGGGTGTTACCGATGGCCTTGGCCGACGAACGGGAAATATCGTTCTGGCGGTTTGAAATCACTGATCCTCGTATGCCCCTCAGTCGGCATATTGTGTTTAACCTTAGCCGACCTGAGAAGTCCCTTTTACTGATGGCTCCCCTTCATCTTGATGATGGCGGATTATCTCTGTGCCACGATGACGATGGTAGCGTAGTAGGTATTTTTACATCCAGAGAAGACCCTGATTATAAAACACTACAGGCCATGATTGAGGCTGGTCGTGAATACCTGGAAAAGATAAAACGCTTTGACATGCCTGGTTACCAACCTCCAATGCCTTATATTCGGGAAATGCGTCGCTATGGTATATTGCCGGACGATTTTCATGACGATACACCAGTAAATTATTATGATCTAGATCGGAACTATTGGCGTTCTTTCTGGTATAAAACATCGGCAAGGTGATATTGCAGATATTCAGAAATTGTTACTCTTGTGTTATCTGCTATTTACCTGAACTTCAATTGTAAAAATGTGTTATATCAACAAACAGAAAGAATGCATATGATGAACAGATGTATTGTAAAAATTGTAATGTCTATGGTATTTAGCTTGCTAGTCCTGTTACCTGATAGCAACGCTGAGCAAAGTAACAATCAGCTACAACCCTATCCTGAGAACCCTTTTTATCTGGCTTGGGGCGAGACTCCTGTCTTTCCCATTGGAGGAGCCGGAATTCACAGTTGGTACCCACTCAGTGGGTTTGATGGTGTCACCTATCAGGATCAGTTGGAAAGGCTGGCTGTAGTAGTCAAATCCATTGACAATCCCCATGTCTGTGGAATTACGCGTTGCCTGGCGTATTCGCCAGTTGCTAAGGGAGATTACAGCGGCGAAGCATTGCAACCTTGGTTGCTTCTGGATGATGGCCGGTATGATCTCACGCAATTTTCACCCGAATGGGAAAAAAGGTTGCAACATTATTTGTCAATTGCGTTAGAAAACCGTATTGTGATTTCATTGGAAATCTGGGATGACTGGTCATTGACACGCGGTCCCGGTGGTGCACGTGATCCCGGTCCGGGATTAGTTTGGAATATTCATCCTTTTAATCCCAAAAACAATATCAATTACGACGAAACTGTACTTCCTGCAAATGCAGAACGTTGCAATCCACCTTTCTACCGAACCATTCCCTCACAAGATGACAATCCGATCGTGCTTGATCTGCAAAAACTTTACGTGAACCGTTTGCTGGAATTTGCTTCTGATCATCCCAACGTAATGATCAATATTTCTAATGAAAGTCGTGCGACTCTGGAGTGGAGTCAATATTGGGCAACTTATATCCGCGAGCATGCGGCTCCGGGACTCATGATCGGTGACATGCCATCCACTAACCGCAGAGATGGTCATGGTGAATGTGATCCCGAGTTGAATCCTTTAACCTTGAGTACAGACCCATTGTATGATTATGTAGATATCGCCCAAGGGGTATCGCGCCATGAATTTGGCGCTGCAGTAAAACAGGCAATCGGAGGTGCAGAGCGCATCCGGATGTATCGTGCAGCAATGGAAAGTGCTGATACCCGTCGTCCCCTGGTTATTTCCAAAGACTACACTAATTATGGATTAGATGGGGACATTGTTTTTTGGAGCCGCTTTGTTGGCGGTGCTTCCACATCACGATTTCATCGTCCCTGGGGTGAAGAAGCAGAAACAGTCGTTCAATACCAGCATGAAGCAATGGAGCGTCTGGGCCGCTTCATAGCAAAGGTGCCATTCTGGAATATGGCGCCAGCACCGGAAATGCTGACCCGTCTTCCCGAAGGCACAAATGCCAATGTACTTGCAGCACCCGATGGGCCTGTAGTCATACAGTTGCTGGGAGGTGGCGCGGGTAACACCATGCTGATTGATGTCGGCTCGGGTGCTTGGAAAATACTATGGGTAGATCCTGCCACTGGTCAGGACTTGGCGCAAAGTGAAGTGTCAACAGATAATGCCATGTTAGAATTGGAAATCCCCGGCGACCTGGTACACCGGATTCTTCTTCTACAAAGATAATCCACCATATTTGTAGACTATTGCCAGCACTAACCTGCTGGCAATAGTTTTCATATAAGCTATAATATAGTTTCTCTATACTTAACGGCTTAGCAAAGGAACATCAATGAAGATAGTCAAAGATCAATATCCAATTTTCTATACCTCTATAAATACTTGTTTATCATTTGTCCTGCTACTTCTAATAACTTTTTTGCTATCACTTTCAGTAAATGCAGATAGTCCAAGTTCAATTCGTATCTCGGATTTACATTGTGCTTACATGGACACTCCTCAGGGGATTGATCACCAATCTCCCAATTTCGGTTGGGTACTAGACTCTGTAGAGCGTGGTCAACATCAGACCGCGTACCAAATTTTGGTATACGATAACAACGATAATCTTGTCTGGGACAGTGGCAAGGTCACATCATCAGAATCATCACATATCAAATATGCCGGAACACCGCTGATGAGCAGCGCAATATATCATTGGCAGGTTAGCGTATGGGATAAAAATGATCAAGCAAGTGAGTACACCGATAAGGCAAGGTTTGTTACGGGGGTGATAGAACCGGAGGGGTGGAAGGCTGTCTGGATTGGGAGGGGGCCAGTTGAAGAACCTTCAACAGAAGACGGTCCTGATTTCGAAGACCTGCAATCAACTTTACTTCGTAATGAATTTGTAGTCGAAAAGCCGATAAGCTCAGCTGTTGCACACATATGCGGTCTTGGATTGTATCATTTGTACATAAACGGAGAAAAAACGGGTAACCATCGCGACATGCTACCGCTGAAAACTCTATATTCAGAACAGGTCTTGTACAGCACTTATGACATCACAGAAAATATAAATCAGGGTACCAACGCAATTGGGATCATGCTGGGCAATGGCTGGTACAACACCGCACCGCGATTCCGGGATTGGCGTATGCAGTGGTCGGGGTATCCCAAAGCGATAATGCAGCTACACGTACGGTATCAGGACGAAACCGAGGAAGTTTTTATTTCTGATGCCTCCTGGAAAACAACCACAGGACCTATAACCAGCAGTTGTCTGTTTGATGGTGAAGTTTATGATGCCAGGCTGGAGCAGCCCGGTTGGAATACACCTGGTTTTAACGACGCAGATTGGGATGATGTTAATCTGATACAAACGCCCCAAGGAAAACTGGTTTCACATCTCGGGCCACCGATTACCATTACCGAGAGTATACAACCCAAAAACGTCCAAGAAGTTGATGAAGGTGTCTTTGTTTTCGACATGGGACAAAACTTTTCAGGTTGGTCAAAAATCAGAGCGGAAGGCCCGGAAGGAACTGAAATACTATTACGGCACGCTGAAAATATTAACGATGATGGCACTTTAAATACGGGTACTTTGCGAAAAGCACTCAATACAAATCGTTTCATTTTAAGTGGTAACGGTAGCGTTGAGGACTATGAGCCCTATTTCACCAATCATGGTTATCGTTATGTCGAGGTATCAGGGTACCCGGGCACACCCACCCTGGAAGATGTAATAGGAAGGGTGGTACATAGCGATTGTGCAATCACTGGGCATTTCACTACGGACAATGATTTGGTAAACCATATCTACCATTGTGCTTTCTGGTCACAACGCAGCATCATGCAAGGTTTACCTGTAGATTGTCCGCAACGCGATGAAAGATTAGGGTGGGGTGCAGATGGACATGTCCAGGCAGAATCTTCCATGTATGCCTTTGATGTACACCAATTTTATGCCAAGTGGCTGCGAGATTGGCAGGTGCAGCAATCTACAGAAACTGGAGAACTTCCCCATATAACACCATGGCATGGTTTGGAGGATGGCTATCCATGCTGGAGTTCAGCATATCCTATTATAATATGGCAAATGTATCTTCATTATGGTGATAAACAATTGTTGGCAGAACATTTTGAGAACTTGAAGTTGTATATTAATTATCTGGAAGGGCAATCGCATTATCATATCCAGCCACGTGATGACAGCGGTGATTGGATGTCAACGGTGGTGCAAGTACGTGGAGGACCGTTACTGCTCAGTACAGCATTCTATCTTTTCAGCACGCAAATTCTGGCCGATATCGCTACCACATTGGATAAAACAGAAGAAGCACAATATTATCACCAAATGGTTGATGATATTGCTGCCGCATTCAATAAAGTTTTCATGAGAGACAGCGCACGCAGAGGTTATCCCTATGGTGAAAACTCGCAACTTGAAAATGCCATGTCCTTATATCTTGGCATCGTTCCTGACAGAGCGCGTAATCGCGTCGCTGTTAACTTGATTCGAGACATTGAAAACAGGGGGCATCTGTCCGGTGGATTTATTGGCACCAAGTATGTCATGGATACACTCACCAAGATTGATCGGGCAGATATCGGATTTTATTTACTTACCTTGGAAGAGGGTATCAGCTGGGGCGTCATGACCAAGGGGCGCACGACCATGCCTGAAACTTGGGGAGGCGGAGGTTCACATAATCATGCAGGGCTTGGTGGTAGCATCATTGCCTGGGTATTCAAATCACTGGCAGGTATTAACCCCGATCCAAAAAATCCGGGTTTTGCCTCGGTGATAATAAAACCCTATATTCCAGAAGAGAACCTGAACTTCGTTGATGCCTCTATGAAAACTATCAAAGGGACGGTTGCATCACGATGGAAGCGAGAGGAAAATATTCTTCATTTTGATGTGACCATACCGGTTAATGTCAATGCAACAGTATATGTACCTACCACCGATCCTGAAAGTGTTTTAGAATCAGGCCGTCCCATATCAGATTCCGAAGATATAAAAGTTATTGCGATTCACGATAATGCGCTTGAGGTTAAATTGACTTCCGGTATGTATCAATTTCACACAAAAATATAAAGACAAAACGAATACGCAGAATCTAATGACTTTGTAACCCATGTCCACTAATAATATATACCCGATGATTTTGGGTTGCAATCATAGCGTTCTGTGAACTCTGGTATGTTTTATTAGTGGGTGTTCAGAAAATTTACATAGCAAAGACATTGAAGCAAAAATTATTAAATTGCTATACACTTGTGTATACAAAATTACACGAGAACTCTTGGTATTTATTTCTCGTGCTTAGCTTCTCTTTTCTTACTTTATTTCACCCGTGTAGCGGACATCATCCCAGCTTTCGATTCCGATGTGCTCAAGGGCGAAGGCACAGGCTGCGTCTTCATCTGTTGTACCGAGAGCTTGGTACAGGTACCAGATCGGCTTTTTTCCGAATGGGTCGTCATCGTAATCGCGAAATTTTCGCAGCCCCAGGCGCAGTCCACCTTCGCCACGGTTATCAACCCAACTGTGGTATTGGAAGACTTCAATCTCAGGCAGGACTTTGAACTTTTTCCAGGCAAAGGCCATGCCAGCCGCTTGATCGAGAAAAGCTTCTTCGCTGTATTCGATGGAATTGAGTCCCTGTTCGGACAGGTGGATTACACGCATCTCTTCACCCAGGTAAAAAGTGTGGGGTTGCCGCGCCCAGGCGGCTAGTACTTCAATGTTCTTATAGGTGATCAGTGGTGTCTCCAGCGTGTAATTGACTTTTTCATCTTCCCAGGTGCGCGGGTTGTAGAGTGATTGCGGGTAGGGATGCTGCGCCACGGCCCACCGGAAGTCACCTTCAACTTCAGAAAATTTCAATAGAATATCCAACAGTTCTGACGAATGATAAAACTTCGGATCGACCGTCCAGTTCCAGTGATGGGTCAACGAGATAAAGGTCAACATATGGGCACTATATTTACGACCGATAAGATGGGCGATGCGCATGGATTTGTGGTATTGGTCCATGAAGAGAAGTGGGGTTTTTTCACCGGCATTGGTCCATACCCAACCGGCATCAACCTCGTTATGCACTATCCAGTGATGGATACGACCAAATTTTTTGTCCGGTCGAGTATAGCGTTGAGCCAAAAAATCCAGGGCTGCGGCATAGTATTCGAGTCCTTCGGCTGTAGTGACATTGGCCATGCTGTAAATCCCGGCAGGGTCACAGTCAGGGTGTTGGAGGATATTGCCTATCTCGCGATCGGCAAAACCGTTTGCTTTTGGCACCAGGATTACCGCGGAAACAATGATGTCTCGCTCTGCTGTCTCTTGCAAGGTGCCGTCGATTCTCAGAATTTCCTGTTCATCGGCGAAATATGTTTTACCGTTGAACTCGAAGGGAATTCGACCATCACCCGGACCCTTACGCATAAAATGAAGTAAAATATTGGTGGTGGCACTGGTGATTTCCAGATCGTCCAGATCACTCACAGGGCCTCTTCCTACCCGGAATGCGTTGAGGCCCTTTTTCGAACGGGGTGTTTCTTTGGGTAGGTTATATTTTGGTTCAACTGTATCAGTGTAACGGGCATGGGAAAGTAATTCAAGCGCATCATCTGTCTTTCGAACTACCAGCCAACGGGACATCAGGCGATCGTAATAACCGTCTTCCATCGGAACAAAACGCTCCAGCGTAACCTCGAATATGGATGTTCCTGTAAGCGGCTCCAAGTGGGCAAAATCGTCTGTTTCAGTCAGGTGCTGGTATAAGGGGGACTCTGCAAGATACAGGTTCTCGGTCATTTCTCCCAAATTGCCTGAAATGGTGATAGTGTCTCTTTCTACAGCGACAGCATTGATTGCGCATGGGAATGCGGTATCCAGATATCTCTGGAGATTCATTTCAAGTGTGGCGTCGGCCAACGCGCGTGCTTTGCGGGTAACGGCGAATTCTATCTCACGTTCCGTTGGCTCACGCAACTTGATGTTGCGTATACGAACTGTACGGTCTGCCTGATCGGCAAAATCGAAGCGCAAACGTTCCCAATTGTGGGCCCAGGCTTCCGGATGTGTACTCAGGTCGAGTGTATAGGTTGTCCATCCTTCACTATGGCCGAGTCCGGGGCCGGTAATACTTCTGGCTTCTTCTTCAGGTGGGACGAAATAAATCTGCACCGAGTCGGTGGGCGTTACGGTGAAGTATTCAAATGTCAAAACAGGATGCTTTGCAATGTCCTGTTTTTCAGCAAATGGTGCAGTATAGACATAGGGATCAAATCCGGTTGTGATAATTTCATATCCATCAGTTTCTGATTCTGATAACTGCGCGTTGTGGATGCCATCCTGGAGAAGGTAAATACGGGATGCTTCGCTGAACAGGTCCGTTTCACTTTGGGCTGTCACAAAACAACAAAGCAATACACTAATCAACAGTATCGTTGCATTTAGCTTACAGGTTATATACATGTTACTGTGTCTCCTATTGGATAGCAAAATAGCAGGCAGCTTCAGGTAGAAAAGATTCTTTTCTGAGCAATCACGAAACTGTCCTGCATCGTGATGAATCTTTTACTCAATCCAGAAAGCGTATAACTTTGCGTTCTTCAACTCAAACTGAATACGATGGTGGTCATTTTCTGGGGAGACAAGAACTTCATTAGTTTTCCAGGTCATGCGCGATGCCGTACTGTCGTCTGATATGGTATGTGCTTCTTCCAGCGAATATCCCGCTATCGGTTCCGAATCACGGGACATCAGCGCCGCCTTAATCCAGCCGCCTTCTTCCACTGCGGCATTCACATACAGCGAGTTTCCTGTAAATTGAAGTGGTCGGGTAATCAGCATCCCGGGTGAATCATTGGCATTAAGTGAAGCAAAACCATCCTGGCGTAAAGTAGCCACGCCTACATAAGTGGGCCAGGGCCCTCCTGGGTTATCGTCGCGGGCTGGATTACGTGAGCCGAAGTAGTAAAAGAACAATTCATTGTCTTTCAATACTGGCGCTGTAAAAGCTGTTCCGGAATAGTCCGCTTCCCAACTGTCACCATCGCCCAGGGATATGAACGGTTGTCGTTCATGGGGCCGGCTCCAGTGCCGTCCATCCCGGCTGTAGCTGAGTTGCATGTCCATTTGCTTCCATCCGGTGTTCTGTACCTGCATCGTTTGAATTATGCCTATCCACATGCTTTCATAATTGAAGCCGACATGCGCGTAGATGTGACGGTCAGGAGGATCATACTGATCCGGGAACATCATGAACCGTGGCGGTGTCCAATGAATCAGGTCATCACTTTCAGAAAAAGTACGCAGCCGTATACGATATTTGCCATCTGTTACCAGGCCCAGTTCATCAAACTTCTCTGGCGGCATATAGATATTAAACTTGCCATCGAAGATATAACGCTTTAAGATAGGGTCATACCGAAAACTGCTGGTGTCACCGACACCATGGGACTGGAAGCGGTCAGGAGCATGCGGATGCCATATAAATTGCCTTTCACTTCCAGTACTATGCGGTTGAAAATCTCCGGGAAACATGTTGTTGTGCGAGCGCTGCAGGATGGGGCGATCTGGACAACGTTCCCAGTTCAGGCCGTCCCGAGAGTGGTAGAGGTAAAATCCGGCTGGATCATTTGTCTGCGGATTGTGACGATGTTCCAGTACAGCCTTGTAACGATAATCCATTTCAGGAAGATCTATGTTTACCATGAATCCCCGAAGATCGCCACCGCCATGCAGGACAACATTGCCATTTGGCCCCAATTCTGGTGCATCCCAATGAAAGCCATCGGTGCTGGTGAAATACCGCGCACCATTCCACATACGCATCTGGTTATGCGCGGTATCATGCAAGACCCCTACAGATCCTCCGGGCATTAAAGGATTATCAGCATACTTTACCGGTGTATGAAATTGGCGGGTCAGCCCTTCTATATCGCTTATGAGAAAGTCATCAACAAAAAGCTGACGACTCGAACCTATCTTGTGTGGCCAGTCTGTGATATCATCCGGAAACATAATCCGGTCACTGGTCAGGATGCTGTACGCTTCTGGAAATAAATCCCGGTCTACCCAGGGTCTTGGTTGCTCCGCCACTATCGGGCCTCTTGCAAGCATAATCAATACCGTAAGTATAAACAGACAACCTGCGAAACTTCGACTGAAAATCATACCCCTTATCATGGTGATATTCTCCTCCATTCAAATGGTGATTCTGTGAATAATGCAAATCGATATCTTTGGAACAACAAAGATATCATACCATTTCAGAAGGTTGGCATCACATGAAGTAGGAGCAGCTCCCTCTGTCAACGAAGTTGAGACAGTACCCTCCAATAAATTAGTGTAGAGGGCATGAAGCGACAGTACATGATTGATCTGAGAAATAAACGTGCTATGTCACTGCGCCGGGAAATACGACTGCGTCGACCCGTGGACCGGCGTATAGGTGTTGATCAGGCCCGTCAGGTTCACTTCCGTCACACCATGCGGCGTGTACGTCGAATCGTACGGCGCCTCGCCATAACTGTGTTCCGGCTGACTGTAACTAAGCCGCATAATCACATATAAGCTCCGTGGCCCGTCCATCATTAACCACGTATCCCGCGAGCGGGAGTTGGGCACCCACCCACCTGCGGCATCTTCCCACTGACGAAACACAAAGCCCGGTTCCGCCGTAACCGATACCGGTACACGTTCCCCGGGCGGATACGAGCCCCCCGCAGGCCGCACTGCTGCGCTGTCTTCCATAATGTTTGTTCTGTAGGTTGGGTTGACATCAATCTAATTGTTGCACTATTTGAGGTTGTATCTAAGTTTACATAGACTATTATCCAGGGTTTGTCCATAATGCACAAATCCGTTTCGTAAGAATAAATTTACAATCAAGGTTAGTATCAAAAGTTTATATTTTATAGATGTAAATAAATAATATTATACATAATAATATATAAATTCCACAAAACTAAACATTATTATAATAAATATTAATTATTAATTAATACAACTTTTGTGTATATTTTGCTATACACATATTTAAAATATTATCAAGTGTAGAGATATGGAATAAGCTTTAATTAATTTCTGTCCTAAGTTTATCAGGAAAATTATTAACTAATCCTGTTTTACTATCTATCTCCAGCAAATTACCTCTGCCCAATAACCATACCCCCTCAAGGTTTAATACTCCAGTATTACCTGCCAATCGTGCTGCCTCTAACTCCTGAATATCAACACGGCGTATGGAAACATTGGGTAATTCTGGAAACAATTCATGTCGTATACTGATCCATCTTTTAGCTGATCGTAAATCATGTTCTCCAAAAGTAATGCCATGAAAAAATACGCCACCATGTTGTAAACATTTTTCTTTTAACCAGGCTCTTGGAAATTGTGTTTCAGAATAGTATTGTAGAATATGTTCTATAATTGCTAATGGAATATCCATTATTTCAATGTGATATTGATCATGATCTAATCCACGTATCAAATATGAAACAATTTTCTCGTCGCTATTTTTCATCAAATCCAAGAGAAAATGGTAAGTCCATTCGCATATGCGATTATTTCCTTTTCCAAGAAAGGAGTTTTCCCAAGTTTCTAATATTTCACCTTGTATTTCTGAATCGCTAAGTCGCCAATAGGCAATCAGTCGTAAACTTGACCTGGAAAATCCTTCTTTCTTATAAACACTTAAAATGTAATTTTGTACTTCTTTTTGAACAGAGCTGTTGTCTTGAAGTAAATATGATCCAGCATAAATCCGCATCTCTGTCTCTATATTTTCATCAAAAGTTATTTGGTATAATAAATTTTTTGAAGTTTCAGTATTCATATCAGCCAAAGTTCTTATGACTTCATACCGAATAAGCTGGAAATCATTGTATTGTTCTCCAAACAATTCTGAACCGGATAAAAATGGAATATGACTTATTGATTTGATTACTAACGTTTTATCTTTCTCTGTAATATTATTACTTATACTGCGTATTACAAAAAGACATGTGTAAAATGAATATGAACTATAATAATTATAACCCGATTTGAGATGTTCAATCACAAACGGTATAACATCATCACCTAATGATATTATATGCTTAACATTTTCTGTGTGTAAATATTGTTTAAAACATGTGTCTGGTACTGCGGGATCAAAGTTAAATGATTCTACAATTTCTTTAAGAATCAACTCAAAATCAAATTCTTCAAAATGATTTTCCTTTTCCATTGCTGATAGAAATGTGGAGATAGTAAAAATTGACAACAAACCAAAAGTTAAAATTATTATTTTATGCATTATCATTAGCCTTAAAGTTATTTATCATTTTAAGTATATGGTATACAGAACACACATACATCTATTTTGATTTTTTTTATTAATCAAAGTATATTTTATTAGTTTTCAGAAAAAGCCCTCCATATAATCTTTCTTTTGTTTGCCCAAAGATGATTCTTTATTTCAGCTATACACTCAGATAATCGTATAAGGTATTCTGGTTGAGTATCTGAAGTATTTGCAATTTTATGATCATGAAATAAAATGACCAATCTTAAATTATCATTATTAATTGCATAATCTATTTGACTAATTAAATTTGATTTTACTGTATTGAAATTGAAGGTTGGTGCTGTATCGTCTGGTATAACATTTACGTGATATGCTGGATTATTAGGATAATTATCTGTTCCTTTTATATTGCTACTATTGATTAAATTTATTTCTGGTGATTGATATACAGATCTCACATTATCATCTTCAATAAAACCAGGGGGTCGTACAAACTCTGCAGTAAATTCACTTTCAATTATAGAATTCAGTCTGCGTATTCCCGCAGTCATGCTGCTTATTAATAAATTTGTAGTAGGAATACCATTAATAGTAGCAACAGGAATAGTGTTTACATTCCACTCTCCATTTGGGCCTACAGGTATTCCATCACTACCGTACATTTCTATGTGGCTTTCTTCTGTAGGTGGAGGGTGCTTATCTGCACCACCAGTATGAACGCCAACAGTATGACCTTCATCAATCATTTTATTAATTAACTTAATACCCTCAAATGTACCACCTCCAGATATAGCTGATACTCTATGGGTGCGTACAAAAAATGTAGCTTTAATCTTTTCTTCTTTTAATACTTTTAGTATTCGATAAGTCCATGGATATTGAAGTGAATCTTCGTCCATTAAAGCTAAACCGTCATCATTTAAAGGTGGTTTGTGATGACCAAAAGGACCATCATCAAAAGTTAAAAATATTTCTACTTGAAAAAAAACAGCTTCTACTTCTTCTTTTTTCGAATCACTATCAGCATTCATCGCAACAATAATATCTCTGGGATTCTCCGGATCCCAGGTAACATGGTTCGGGATATTGTCAACATCAACAGTTTCGCCATTAACTTCCCAATGCACAAAAGCAAATCCAGGAAATGGAGTGGCTTCCAGAGATTCACTTTGATAGGGCCGGCCGTTGGGGTTCATGAATGTAGAAAAACGATCGTCCCCTGGGTCATAGTTGTATGCGTATTGTCCCAGCACATACCCACCGGGATAAGAACAAACAGCACCTGATGGAGTATAGGTTGATTGGTCTGTATACAATAAGATCGTCGGTACGGCATACGCATCGTACAGCACTGGCTTATTGGTTTGCGGGTCGGTCTGCGTCAATACTTCCACTATCGCTGTGCTATCGGAGCTCCGCATGGTGCCACTACCGGGTTCTTTCGCTTTATTTGCCGCATACGGAGTCTGCGGAGTGGTGCTTGAAGCAGCCCGCACGTGACCATCGACGAATACCTCAGAGGAAATCATGTTTGTGTCACCCAGGTCGCCAAGTACAATAATCGGATAATCCTTTGTCTCGTAAAACAGTGGTGGGAAGTACAATTCACCATTCAGAAATTCCGGGAGCATGGTTCCCCAGCCGAAACCGAGAATTCCCGTTTTACTGTCCTGAAACTGCAGGTATTCGACGCTAAGTTGCTGAGAAGCCCCTCTCGGGCCAATGACCGTGTACCGGTGGTTGGTAGGCACACCCGGCAATACTTCATAGTCATGACTGCCATGAGTCTGCGAGTAATCTGAGGTACCCTCCCCGATAGCAAACGGAACGACAACATATTTATGTACCACACCGGTGACCAGTGAAAGTTGCAACGACTGGCCCGGGTTGAGTGAAGGTACGGTGAAACTGTGTTCCTGCTCCGGGGTCGGGCATTGGTTGATTGTTGTACCCGGAGAGGTGTTCCAGGCCAGCAGGATGTGGTCGAAGCCAGCCGGGTGCGCGTAAGGCTCCGCCTGAATCGTCAGCACCGTGCCTGCCGGCCAGGCAAAGGGAATCGGCGCTCCAC
>CAZIDP010000028.1:0-61386 GCA_964537975.1 uncultured Nitrospirales bacterium
GGCACCCATCTCCAGCACACCCAGAAAAGGGTGTCACCTATTTTTAATTATCATATCTGTTTTACATCAGTAAGTCAAGCATAAAAATTGCCTCACAATTCTAAACTATTCCAAACAGTCAGGTGTGCAAAAAAACACAAGGTCAAATTCAGGACTCAACCCGACAGCCCCTGACCGCCAAGGGGCTTGGAATACTTTTAAATTGTGAGGCAATGAACCTGTATCAAGAATATTTTTTCTTAGACTATGCGAGACACGGGACAGCTTTCTACATCTAAGCTCCAGTGCGCTCATGCTTTTACACAACCTACGGTAGCGACACGGTGATATGATCGTAGCCCTGGATTCTGCGGGTGCTGCTATCAAACACACCTGTAATGGCCTCATCGCCTTCCCAGACAAGCGCATCAAAAGTAATACTGCCGAAAGAGTTGTTCTTTACTGTATACGCAAACTGCTCCGGCTCCATTAAGGAATGTGGCTCAAATGTTGCTACTTTACTGTGCCAGGAACCCGGGTCCAACGGCCTATCCATGTTGTCACAGTACAGCGTTACCAGGAGTACTTCCTGAAACCGCCCTTTGGCATCAAGCTCTTCATGGGTCATCGCCATAAACGCCAGCATTGGCCGGACTGGATGCCAAACAATGGGTGACGTTATCATGTATCCGGTTTCATCTGCCCAAATGCTATAACTCATTTCCTGGCGGTTCGCAAAGGGAAACAAAGGCAGACCAGACACATTTCCGGCATCGCCTTCTTGTTCCAGTGGGTTGTTTTCTTCCGGTGTAGCTGAAACATCGTAGAGGAACCAGATGTGCCGCATGGCATCCGCAGGCACCCCATATGCAGGTAATCGGTGAACATATGCCAGGAATTGTCTGTCCGATGACAGCGCATATGATTTTTGGAAGTGTGCCCAAACTTTATCTATGACTTCTTTGCGCGCCAAATCCAGTATGAAGATTTCGTTGCCACCAAACACCGACACCACCAAGGCGCGATCTCCAGTAGCAAACAGGATTTCTTCAATATAAGGTTGACGAAATACGCTTAACTCCAGCACAACAAGCGATTCAGTGCCATCAACGATATCGGAGATCAGCAGTTCAACACCATTGCGCCTGTATGCAATATTGAATACTTCTGTTGCCAGCGTTATCCGATATCGTTCATTCTCAACGAAATCACCTTTCTGCATCCCCCTGATTTCTACATCCGAAACGGAAGGGATCGCACTTGTTTTTTTGTCCTGTTGTTCATCTGAAAAGGCCTGGGTTACCACAGGCAGGGAAATAAATAAGAGGAGTAGTGGTAAGGTGCCAGACACCAGAATTCTGAACAGAGACCTCTGATACAAGGAAGGAAAGCGAGAAGATGCAGAGATAGTGCGCATTTTATAGACCTCCATACTGATGAGGATGGCACCCATCTCCAGCACACCCAGAAAAGGGTGTCACCTATTTTTAATTATCATAGCTGTTTTACATCAGTAAGTCAAGCATAAATTTTATTTTATTAAAATTCTTTTTTGGCATTTATTTCTCATAATTTACTAAGCCAAGTGAAGTGGCTGCGTATTGCTGGAAAACCTCAAGGATTGAAGATAACAAAATAATCTCCATGTAGATTTTAATTTTCAGCCATATGCCAGCTATACTTTCTATTTGCCGGAACTTGTTTGGTCCGGTTGGTGATGTGATGTACTGAATGGAGGTTATGGATACCATGCGAAATACAATGTCTTATGCTGGAATTTGTGTGCTTGGCCTGATTGTCGGGCTGGCATTGAACCTGTCTGCTGTTGGAGAAGAATTGGCCCCAGGTGTTGGTAGCGCACCGTTGTCGGGAGCTGGAGGCGAACGCCTGCAACTGAACGGTATAGACCGACGGTTGAACGAAGGTGACCCACTTTTTGAAATGGGGAGTGAATTGGGATTGTTGGATGGCAGCCAACGTACTTTTGTGCCGCTGTTCAATGGGGTAGACTTGGAAGGCTGGCAGGAAATTGACGGTGGCGATACAGTGAATTGGGGCGTGGAAGAGGGAGTTTTATATACAACAGGCCAAACGCACAACTGGTTGGCCACCGAAAAAGAATACAGTGATTTTGAGCTGAGTTTGGAATTCCGCCTGGCGGAAGGAGGCAATAGTGGTGTTTTCATCCGTGCACCCAAAGGAGGCAATCCCGCGTACGAAGGAATGGAAATACAGATACTCGACGATTATGCAGAAAAGTGGGCTGATTTGAAGGACTGGCAATATTCCGGCGGTTTGTATGCCATTGCGGCCCCCAGTGAACGGGTCAGCAAACCTGCAGGTGAGTGGCAGCACTTTTTTATTCGTTGTGAGGGAAGTCGCATCCAGGTACGTTATAATGGCGTGGACATTATTGATGTGAATCTTGAAGAAGCCGAGAGCTTTGAAGCGAACCACCCCGGCATGCAACGGAGCAGTGGCCATATCGGCCTTCAGGATCATGGAGATCGGATGGAATTTCGCAATATAAATATTCGCGAACTGGAATAAAGGTGTATGCGTTAAAGTAAATTAAAAAACCCCCAGATTGATCTGGTTCAGCCTAGCGGGAAGGAGAGAATAAGCAATGACACAATATACGGTAGCGGTGTTGGGTTGTGGTCCGCGGGGTGACGATCATATCTGGGGGTTTCTGTCGAACCCGGAGCGTTTTCATCTGGTGGGCATCTGTGATAAGGATAAGGAGCGGCTCCAACGCATCAGCGCAAAGTACCCGATTGAAGCGCTATATACCGATGGTGATCAGATGCTGTCGGAAACGAAGCCCGACATCTTCTGTTTCGCAACCCTGCCCGCCATCCGCCTGCCGTTAATTGAGATGGGACTACGCCACGGGGTGAAGGCCATTGCCTATGAAAAGCCCATGGCGTTGTCGTTGCAGGAAGCACACGCCATAACAGAAAAGTGTCGGGCCGCAGGTGTGAAAACCATTCTGGCGCACGCGCAGAAATATGGCAATCACTGGCTCACGGTCAAAGAGATTGTGGACCGTGGTGACATCGGTACCGTGCATACCATTCACGCAACGGCACAGGCCTGGCTCATGCAATTGGGTACCCATCTGATTGATTACGCGCTCTGGTACAATGGCTACAGCCCGATTGACTGGGTGATCGGCCAGGCACATGGGAAGGGTAAGCTGGAGGACACCCACCGTTCCCCGGAGTATGTGTTTGCCCAGCTCGGGTTTCAGAATGGGGTACGTGGCGTTATCGAATGCGGCCCACAGGCACCCAGTTTTATGGACGAAGCACATTTCTGGGTAGATGATACGGTAACGCTGTATGGCAGCCACGGATATGCCCGTGTCATTACGGGGAATGGCTGGGAAGCGGTGACGCGTCATTCCGGAGGCCGGATACTCAAGGGGCCGGGGAAATACTTTCCCCTCTGGGATCAACCGCCCTATCAACGGGAGCTGGCAGACTGGCTGGACAGTCCCGCGAAGTCGCATTGTTGTAATGGAGAAATATCGTACCACGGATACCAGGCGGCCATGGCCATCTGTATCAGCAGCATTGAACGCCGGTTGGTAAAGCTGCCGTTGGAGACAATACCGGAGTACGATGTGTTCGACAAGCTCGGTGAAGTGTTGCCAGATTAATACCGGTTGTTGCATTTCTGAAGACGACAGCAGGCATCAGGAGGACAGGTCATGATTCGGTTGGGTGGTTCAGGAGTCACGCAGACCGGTGAAGATCCGGCGGACTGGGCACGGGCACATAAGCAATTTGGCTATACCGCTGCGTATTGTCCGGAAGGCTTGAGCCTGGAGGACATGGATACCGTGCGTGCTGTGCGGGAGGCCTATGCCCGTGAGGATGTGATCATTGCAGAGGTTGGCGCTTGGGGCAATCTGATACCGCCGAATCCGGAACAGCGCACACGTCAGCGCAAGTTTGTCTGTGAGCGGCTGGCACTTGCCGATGAACTGGGCGCGCTGTGTTGCGTGGACTATATCGGGACACTGCTCCCGGACTCGGAAATCGGGCCGCATCCCGACAATCTCAGCCAGGTAGGTTTCGACCTCTGTGTAGAAGTGGTGCGGGACATCCTCGATACCGTTCAGCCCACACGAACTCGCTTTTGCCTGGAGATGATGCAGACCCAACTACCGGACAGCCCGGAAGTATATGTAGAGTTGATTCGTGCGATTGACCGGCCTGCTTTCGGAGTGCATTTAGACCCGGTGAATCTGATTGTTTCGCCCCGGCAATACTTCAATACCGGTGCGTTACTGCGCCATTGCTTTTCGCTGCTCGGCCCCTGGATAGCGAGCTGTCACGCGAAAGACATCATACTGCGTGATACCCTGTCGCTGCATCTGGATGAAATCATCCCCGGAAAAGGCAACCTGGATTATGCGGTATTCTTGCAGGAGCTGCACCGCTTACCCGGAGAAGTGCCGCTGATGCTGGAGCATCTGGAAACAGCAGAAGAATACGCAGCAGCCCGAGACCATATTCTGGCGGTGGGTCAGGCTTGTGGTGTGCAGCTTAAATCGGTATCTTGAACATGCCTAAGAAGTGCTGTTTGGGCCTCAGCTTACATCTATACTAACACACCAGGCTAGCCTGCAAATTTTGGTTGTCTATTGTTATTGGTCGGTTGTTGCGTTTTGCAGGGTAATTTTTATGCCTTGCGGAGTTTCTTTGTTATACGTTACAATCCAACCAATGTTAATGTTGACACGGATTGTAATGCTTGTTCTGATGTGTGTACCCTGGCACATGCTATATGGAAAGACCTTGACATGAACTGTCCGGCTTGTAACGACCCCATGCTTGTCCTCGAATATGAAGAGGTGGAAGTTGATTACTGTGTATCCTGCCATGGCCTTTGGCTGGACGCGGGCGAACTGGAGTTGCTTTTTGGCAACCGCGAAATCTCGGATGGTTTCATGACCGCAGGATGCCCCTCTCACGCGCAAGATGAAACAACGCGTCGGTGCCCTGAATGTAGACGGAAAATGTTGAAAGAAACCACTGGGGGCACACCACCGGTCGTGTATGACCATTGCCCGGTTAATGATGGTATCTGGTTTGATGAAGGTGAATTGGCACTGGTGCTGAAGAATGGCAGCCCGGCACAAGGTGGTGATCAAGTAGTTAACTGGCTGCATGACATGTTTCGTGGTCAGGAAGAAGACACGCCGCCCAGTCCTTGATAATGGAACCATATCAGGGAGCGGAGAAGTTATCCTGGATGGATTCAGGTTGAATATTTCTTTAAGAGTCTATGTATACATATTATAGTGTCATCATTTGCTGTGCAGTACTCAGCTTCTGCAACTATCAGACCACTGCTGGTTGTTTTGATAAATAAGTTCCTTTGAAAATGGGAGGAGATAAACATGTTACCGATTCCATTGATAGTCATTGTTGTCATTCTTGTTGCACTACTGTTGTGGGTGATCGGTATTTACAACGCGCTGGTCCGGTTGCGGAACGCGGTTAAAAATGCCTGGTCACAGATAGATGTGCAATTGAAACGCCGCCACGATCTGATCCCCAATCTGGTAGAAACCGCCAAAGGGTATATGCAGCACGAGCGGCAGACGCTGGAAAACATCACTAAGGCACGTAATCTGGCCCAGGGTGCGAATGGGGTTGGTGAGCAGGGTAAGGCGGAAGGAGAACTGAGCCAGGCACTGAGCAATTTCTTTGTGGTAGTGGAAAATTATCCCGATCTGAAGGCCAACACCAACTTCCTGTCATTACAGGAGGAACTCACCTCTACGGAAAACAAAATCGGATTCGCACGTCAGGCTTACAACGACGAAGCGATGCAGTTTAACAATAAGATTGAGATGTTTCCCAGCAACATCGTTGCCGGTATATTCCAGTTCAAGCGACAGGATTTCTTTGAGATTGAAGTCGCCGCGGAACGTGAAGTACCCAAAGTCAGTTTCTCCTGAGCCCACTGACGGAACCTTCGCTTTGTATCATGTATTTCATGATACAGCAGGGTTTCGCAACCTGGAATCTAGTACAGTATGTGGGAATTAATTCGCGTAAATCGCAGGCGGTCACTTGTATTGGTGACCGTCATGCTTTTCATCTTGCTACTCCTGGGTTTCATACTGGGGAGTTCGCTGGTACCTCTGTTTGACGCGCGCTATCAATCCGACACTTATCAATATCAGCCGGGAGACCCGATACCCGGGTGGTACATTGATATCACTGGCGGCATAATCGGTATGACACTGGCCTTTTTCCTGTGGGGTATACAGACTACCGTCGCCTACTTCTTCGGTGGCCGTATCCTGCTGGCTGTCAGTCATGCCAAGCCCATCAGCAAAGAAGACCATCCCCAGCTTTGGAATGTGGTTGAAGAAATGACCATCGCCGCCCGGCTGCCGAAAATGCCGGACATCTATATCATCGATGATATGGCGCCCAATGCTTTCGCGACAGGCCGGGACCCGAAACACGCCGCGGTAGCGGTTACTGCTGGGCTGCTGGGGCGCTTGAACCGGGACCAATTGCAGGGAGTTATGGCGCATGAAATCGCACATATCGTTCACCGCGATGTGCTGTTCATGACCATGGTCGGCATTATGGTCGGCACAATTGTCATGATCTCCGATGTCTTTCTGCGCACCCTCTGGTATGGCTCCATGTCTGGTCGTTCTCGTCGCTACAGCTCTGGCTCGAAAAAAGACAATGGCATCGGGTTAATTATTATGTTAGTCGTCGCGATCATAGTAGCCATTCTGGCACCCTTCTTGGCGCGACTCATCTATTTTGCTATTTCCCGGCGACGTGAATACCTGGCAGATGCCGGTGCCGCTGTGTATACCCGCTATCCAGAAGGCCTGGCCTCAGCTTTGGAATCCATCGCCAGTGATACTCACCAGTTGCAATTCGCCAACAAAGTAACCGCGCCTATGTACATCATCAATCCGCTGCATAAAGAAGGCGCACGGGCATTGAATCTGACGAGCACACACCCTCCTATAAGTGAGCGAGTCAAGGTGCTGCGAAGTATTGCCGGTAGGGTTTCATTCGCGAAGTATCAGGAAGCCTGGCAAAAGGCACAAGGGCGTAAAGCGGGTAATTTGCCTGCAGCGGCATTGGAAGAGCAAGAACAGGCAATACGTACCGGTGTGAAAGAGGAACCAACCACGGAGCAGACATCACGGCAACGCATGCGGGAAGCGGGTGACTTGTTACGCAAGGTAAATGAATACACCTTTCTAGCCTGTCTTTGCGGAATGCGTTTTAAGCTGCCTCCGGATTTCAAGCACAGCAAGGTCAACTGCCCCCGTTGCCGACGTGAGCTGGAGGTGCCTACTGCACAACTGGCAACCGCAGCAGCAGTCGGTACAATGATGTCGAAGCAAGGTTCTGACGATAGCGACAAAACGGATGTAGCCCGGGGCGCAGTTGTAGCCGGAATGCTGGGAAAACATGCCGTACCAACCGCAAAACCACGTGTGCCTGAGAAGCGAGAGGTGTCAACGTCTGTAGACAAAGCACCTACCCAGGCACAGCAAACATTCACCGTCCAGCTGAAACGCGATGACCGGGGATGGACTTCATTCAAATGCCCTTGCGGTGCTGTACGTAATATCGGGCCATCATTTCAACTGACCCAAACCAAATGCTCCCGCTGTAATCGTCATATCAATATTGATTATGTGGAATAGGCGAGCTCCACAACCGGAACCAGTGGAGCAGGCTTTGCTACCGGCAGAATTAAAGTCAACAGGTCTTCATCGCCCATAGGGTCTGTCACCTCCAGCGGGTCTTTGAATGGCCCACGATGCAATTCCACTTCTGAAGCATCATGCAGAAACTGGGCATACCGTATATGCTTCGCCAAGCCGGGCAGGTGAAGATGCAGAAATGGCCAGGAAAATATATGCAGGAACAGCCGGTCTCCTTTACATGTAAAAGCGCAGCCGCTCGGTGCCGGGATGTCGGCAGGCCCACAACCGTAAATCGAATCGGCATGCTCCGCCATCCAATCAGCATATACTTTCAGCGCAGCCCGTGCACGAGCGTCCATTGTTCCCCTGGCTGTCGGGCCGACATTCATCAACAGATTGCCCCCCAGTGCGACTGTTTCTATCAACAGGTGTAACAATTGCTCCGGACTTTTCCAGGTGCTCTCGTCCCGATGGTATCCCCAGGAACCACTCAAGGTATGACAGGCTTCCCACGGCACCGGTTTACCGTTTACCCGAACCGGTTCCATCGGCATGACTTGCTCAGGGGTATGGAAATCGGCGTATTCCGGGGGCAAATCAAGTCGGTTGTTCAAAATGATATCCGGTTGTAGTGCGCGTATCAGCTTATGCAAACCTTCGCTGTCCCAATCCTCCTTTCCCTTGCCTTTCAACCCGTTGTGTTCGGCATTGGGATAGGAGAAATCGCACCATAACACATCCACTTCACCATATTGCGTAAGCAGCTCGGTAACCTGGTCTTTCATGTACTGCTGGTATTTTCGGACATCTCGCGTACTGTTAAGGACTTCCACGTCAGGACGATTACGGTCTGGGTGTATTGAATCGATGGGAAAATCAGGGTGCGACCAATCGATCAGGGAGTAATAAAATCCGATGCGTAGTCCTTCCGCGCGAAAGGCATCCACCAGTTCACGCAGTAAATCTCTGGCCGCCGGGCTGTTTGTTGCCTTATACTCGGTGTAATTCGTATCCCAAAGGCAAAATCCTTCGTGGTGCTTACAGGTGATGACCACATACTTCATGCCTGCTGCCGCTGCCTGATGTGCCCATTCTTCCGGTTTGAAACGATCTGCCCGGAACCATTCCATGTATTTTCTATAATCCGTTGCAGTAATTTCTTCTCTGTGTTGCACCCATTCATGTCGGGCTGCTGCCGCATACGTACCCCAGTGAATAAACATGCCAAAGCGCGATGTTACATAGGTCTGAAAACGTACTGGTATTTCCATAAGTCACAATTACCTTTCAAAAATTTTGACAGCAGTGAGCAACAGATACGCTGAAATTCAGAGACCAAGTATACTGATTTTCACACGAGTAATGGAAATTGCATTACTTGGCATTAAGTTGCTAATTGTGTTAATATCGTGTTCTTGTTAGATAGAATTATATCGCATAAAGCAGTACCAAGCGAATCGGATATTGTTGGATATCACTGTTACCAAATCACAACACCAACTACCAGGGATATGTTGTTATGGCACATACGAAAGACACGGTACTGTCAAGAAAGTTTTATGAGCAAAAAGAATTTTTTGAAGTACCGACTTCCTTTTTGAGGTTGGACAGCCAACTCAGTTTTGAAATATATTTGCCGCCTGATAATGACTCACATCCCCCTGTACTGTATCGCAACAAAAATCTGCCCTTCACCCAAGAAGTCAAACACCGCCTGATGGATCATGATGTTGTCACCTTGCTGATTCCAACGGAAAGCGATCAATCATTTTATCAATATATCGAAAATAACATAGGTGATATTTTAGCGGACCCAGATATTTCCATTGATCAACGCGCTACCTATTTGTATGAGTCTGCCCAAAACTTGATACATTCCATGATGAAAGACCCACGTGCTGGTGATATGCTGCATCGCAGCAGCAATATTGCAGACCATGCTGTTCACTTCATGTTCAAGGAAAGTGATGCTTTTAAAAGCCTGATGCAAGTTACCAGCTATGATTATTATACGTACACGCACAGCGTGAATGTGTTTGTCTTCAGCACAGCGCTGGCTCACGCAATTGGACATTCTGAATTTGAAGTCAGGATTTTCGGTCAGGGAACACTGCTGCACGATATCGGAAAGAGTATGATCGATCCAGCCATCATCCGTTCACGTGAGAAATTGACGCCCTCACAATGGTATGAAATCAAGCAGCACCCAGTATATGGACACCAGATATTGCTGCAGCAGGGCATTCGAGATGAAGTTGTATTGTCTACCACGCGGCACCACCATGAAAAGCTGGATGGGGCAGGTTATCCAGATGGATTAAGAGCCAATGATATATCACGCTGGGCACGCATCTGTGCCATTGCGGATGTATTTGATGCGATGACATCACGCCGAACCTATAAAGATGCAATTGGTTCCTTTGAGACGCTCAAGATCATGCGAGATGAAATGAGTACCCAGTTGGATCGACACTTTCTTCGTGTTTTTATACAGATGATGGGGTCTTCCAACGATTGAGCCAAGCCTATTATCTACTGATTCCACAATTTATCTCATGAGTTTGCATTTAGCGGCCTGATCACCCTATTGTGTTGCCTGGATTTGTCTATGTGTCGGGGAATGAATGGCCCGTAAATCATTACTCTCCGCACAACCGTTACAGACACAGGGGAGACTAAAAACTGTGAGAAAGCTTCACTTAATTTGCAATGCTCATCTTGATCCTTATTGGCAATGGGATTGGGACGAAGGTGCTGCCGCTACGATTTCTACATTCCGAACAGCCGCGGATTTGTGTGATGAATTCGATACGTATGTCTTCAATCATAATGAAGTCATTCTGTACCGATGGATTGAAGAATATGAACCAGCACTCTTCAAACGTATCCAAGAACTGGTAAAAGCAGGCAGGTGGCACATCATGGGGGGCTGGTATCTGCAACCGGACTGCAACTTGCCCAGTGGGGAATCATTCATTCGCCAGATACTCCTGGGACGTCGTTATTTTCAAGAAAAATTCGCGAAAGAACCTACTACCGCCATCAACTTTGATCCCTTCGGACATACACGGGGCTTGGTGCAAATCCTGAAAAAATCCGGTTACGATTCGTACTTGTTCTGCCGCCCAAATCAACAGGACTGCGCGCTACCGGAAGATGACTTTGTCTGGTTGGGTTTTGACGGTTCGGCCATTACCGGCCACCGTGTTTCCTCATTTTATAATTCTTCACTTGGCAAGGCGCGGGAAAAAGTGGAGCGTTGGATCAGTGATAACCCTGACAAGGCAGAAGGTATAGTTCTGTGGGGTGTTGGCAATCACGGGGGTGGTCCATCAAGACAGGACCTCAAGATGCTGCGGGAACTTCAGTCTGAAAACCGCGATTGGGATATTGTTCACTCGACACCGGAGGCCTATTTCAAAGAGCTAAACGACAGCAATCGTCCCTTGCCAACCCACGCGGACGACATCAATCCCTGGGCAGTTGGATGCTATACCTCCATGAGCCGGGTGAAACAGAAGCATCGGCAACTGGAGAATGAGTTGTATCTGGTAGAAAAGATGGCTACCTCGGCGGCATTGCAAGACCTGATGGCTTATCCAGCGGAAGACTTGGAAGAAGCCATGCGTGACCTGGCTACCTCCGAATTCCATGACAATCTACCCGGTTCATCTATTCAGCCGGTAGAAGAATCTATTCTCCGCCTGCTCTACCACGGGCTGGAAATCGTTTCTCGCCTCAAGACCCGGGCTTTTTTCTCGTTGTGCTCCGGACAGCCCAAGGCTACGGGTAACCACATCCCTGTTATGGTGTACAACCCACACCCCTTCCCGGTCAAGGGTATCTTTCACTGTGAGTTTCAATTGGCCGATGCCATCTTTGACGAGCAGTTCACAGTCCCCATTATTTATCAAGATGGTAAGCCAATTCCGACACAACCGGAGAAGGAATACAGCAGTATACCGATTGATTGGCGCAAGCGGGCTGTGTTTTCTGCTGAGCTGGCTCCGGGACAGGTTACCCGTTTTGACAGTGATTTTGAAGTCCTCGAAAAGCGGCCAGTTATGAAGCAGGATACAGAAAATGGAGCCTTTGTGGTGCGCGGCGACCAGATGGAAGTGCAGGTGAATGCCAGCACCGGCCTCATCGACAAATACACCGTCGATGGTGTTGATTATCTCCAGTCGGGAGCCTGCAAGGCGCTGGTTATGAAAGATAATGAAGACCCTTGGGGCATGCTGGTGAACAGCTATCGGGAACTGGAGGATGAATTCAAGCTGATGTCTCCGGATGAAAGTGCCCACTTCTCAGCTATCAAAGGAGACTCACTTGCTCCAGTACGTGTCATTGAAGACGGGCCGGTACGCACAGTAATCGAAGCGGTGTTTTCCTGTAAACAATCCGCGCTGGTGCAGACGTATCGCATCCCTAAACAGGGTACCGAAATCGAGGTTGAAGTTCGGGTTCACTGGAATGAGAAAGACCGTATGCTGAAATGGGCAATCCCCACCACACTGGGAAACGGCGCTGTGCTGGGACAACAGGCCTTCGGAATCCAGCATTTTCCCAACACTGGACGCGAATGTGCCGCACACAAGTGGATGGCCCTGGTGGCAGAAGATGAATCCAGGGGCATCACCTGCATCAATGACGGTGTCTATGGATTCGACGGTTGTGACGGCGAACTGCGCATGAGCCTGCTGCGCTCTCCCGCGTATTGTGCCCATCCCTGGGCGGATCGGCCCATCCTCCCACAAGACCGTTACAATGCCCGTATTGATCAGGGCGAACGCCTGTTCACCTTCTGGCTGAATGCAGGCCCCTGGGATAAGCGGCTTGAAAGTGTCGACCGGGAAGCTATCGCGCACAACGAAAAGCCCTACGCCTTGTCATTCTTCCCCACCGGTGAAGGTAAAATGCCGAAACCAGTCATTACCTTGAGTGATGATGTGGTGCAGATGTCGGCTCTTAAACTGCAAACAGGAACCGATGCCTGTATTATTCGCATCTATGAACCAACGGGTATTGGCCGCAGTTCGCGTATCACCTTGCCGCTGCATGGTATTGATGAAGAGGTAATTTTGGGGCCCTTCGAAGTGAAAACTTTTTGTATAGACACAGCTTCGAAAAAGTTGATTCCAGTAGATTTGGTTGAGCGACCGATATAAGTTCAGTTTTAATCTTTCAAACAATCGCCCGGGCTTTATGCTGGTAATACCAAACAAGTGAAGCCCGGGTGATTTTTGGTTTCTGATAGTGTAGTGAATATTTTTTTATCAAAAATGATGGCACAGAATATCAACCTTGTGGCAAATTTATGGCTTCACTGCCATATAACAAGCACAGTCGATACGATGCAGCATCGGCGCATCTTTTCCCAGCGACGCAAAATATTCATCCGTAGCCTGGCGTACCCCTTCCCACTCACCATAATCATCAAGTATCAGAATACCACCCTGAGAAAGCATGGGATACAAGACATGAAGCTCATGTTTGGTGGAGGCATACCAGTCTGTGTCAAGCCGCAGCAGAGCGATGGATTTTGGTGCGGAGGTAGTCAACGTGTCCTGCACCTTACCTTTAATGAAGTGAAGGTGTTCTGCTGCATAAGCAGTTTTTCTCATGTTTTCCTGTACATCATCAAGAGAAGCAAAACACCAGCTGTTATGTGATTCACGCTGTGCTTTTTCCCATGATATGCGACTGTCAGAACCATTGTAGCGCCGGTCTTCAGGGGTAGGCTCTGGCATGCCTTCATAGGTGTCAAAGAGATAGATGTTGTCTTGAGTCCGGCCAAGTTCCTTGAGTGTCAATGCTATCATCATGGCACTGCCACCCCGCCACACGCCACACTCTACCCAATCACCTTGAATGTTACGCTCCACCACATGTTGTACAGCCTTGTGAAGCATAAAAAGGCGCTCCATCGTAGTCATTGTATATTCATTGCATTGCGAATAGAGGTGCATGAAGGTTTTATCGCGTTCCATGTCATGCCGGAGCACAGGGCGGGTATCTTTGGGGTAGAGGTGGTAGCCAACAAGATGAAAAAGCTGCTGAATTACTTGCTTCCACAAGGCCATGAATACATCATTTCCATTTCTGCTGTTATTATAGTTGATCTTTCGATTCAATCTTATCAAGTTAGTTTTTATTACGCAAGAATTTATAGTGGTCTATTCGTGTAAATAAAAAGGTCTGGACTCAACTCAATGACTCCAGACCTTAACAATAATAATATATATGTTTGCTTGATTACAGCTTGTACTGTATTGATGATACGCCATATTATTCGCTATTAATTGTCAAACAAGCATACTGTAAACACACACCAAATTGGTTATGGGAGATATTTTTCGCGGTATGGTTCCCATTCTGGTTCATTTTGGAAAATCCAATGATAATACTCTGTCTGCTCCAGGCAGGTTGCGGCAGCTTCATCAAGAATGACGGTACACTTGGCATGCCATTGCATGGCTGTTGCCGAAATCATGGCAGTCATGGGGCCTTCTACTGCCTTTGCGATTATTTCTGCTTTCTCCTCACCAGTAGCCAGCAACAAACAACGTTTAGCTTCGAGTATTGTTCCCACGCCCATAGTGATAGCGCGGCGAGGCATCATGGATGGATCGTCGAACAGAGGAGCGTTCTGGGCGATGGTGCCAGGAGTCAGAGCTTTGCATCGGGTACGGGAATGTATTGCAGAAAGCGGCTCATTAAAACCGATGTGTCCGGTGCAGCCAATCCCCAACAATTGCAAATCGATCCCCCCATAATCAAGAATCTTTGCTTCATATTCCGCGCATTCAGCGTCCAGATCATCAGCGGTCCCATTGGGAAGAAAGGTGTTGCGCTTGTCAATGTTAATTTTATCAAACAAGAAATGGTTCATGTAGGTACGGTATGAATTGGGGTCCTCGGGTGCCAATCCGATATATTCATCCAGGTTGAACGTTACTGCCAATGAAAAATCAAGCAGCTGGTCTTTATGCTTTTGTACCAACTTGCCATATAAATTTTCCATGGTACGTCCAGTCGCCAGGCCAAGGGTCATATTGGGCTTTATTTGTAATGCGCTTTCAATAAGGTCTGCTGTCAGATTTGCAGCAGCATCGGCATCACGGCAAATTATTACTTCCACTATTGGTACTCCTTCGGTTAACTACATCAGTCACTATAACGAGAATTACTTTAATATTTTAGAAATATATAGACATTACTGTAATGACACAAGCCCTAGATTTACGGTTTGGCCAGGGGGGATATTTACTTCAGGAATTTCCAACCGTCCATGCTGTTCAGAAATCAATCGAATCTGGTAACTTCCCGCAGGCACATTTTCAAAGCGTACATATCCTTGCGCGTCTGACTCCGCATCTGCTGGCCACCACGGCCCCCTTTCCGGGTGATACATCATAAGCGCTACATTGTCCTCATTTACCGGATTGCCATTTTCATCTGTCAGCAACATCTCCATAACGCCACCTTCCACCATGGTCAGTTTAACATCACGTACCACATTTCCAGTGTGCGGCATGACATCATAGAAATTATTGGGAAAATAACGCAGCTCAGGGTCCCAGGCACGGAGGTAAAGCCGCTGATCCGCTGGAAAATATATCGTGCTGTTGCCTTCAGAATCACTGTCAGTGCCAAAGGCAACAGGGGTGTCAAAAGCGTTTGGTTGCAATGTTACTATAGGTACCATTTCGACCAATGAATTGCCTGCAATATCTGATACCTGAACATACGCAATCACTTGTTCTGTCGTATCAGAAGGTTGTACATCGCTTTGTAGTGCATGCGGCGTATTCTGTCCTATTGCAGCGGTTCCCCCCTGATGTTCAGTTGATTTAGATTCAGGTGGTGACGGAGAGCACCCTGAAATCAACAGAGGAATCAGCACTGAAATCAGCATAGCAACCAAGTATAAATTTCGCATTGTAATTTTAATAGCATATGTCATTCGTCTTGAACGACTCCAGAGGTGATGTTGTTGTTGGGTGGGGATTCCAACCCAAACTGTGTGGCGTACAGCCGTTGGTATATGCCATCACGTACCATTAATGTTTCGTGATTGCCTTCATCGACAATACGACCCTGGTCCAAGACAATAATACGATCAGCGCGTTGTATCGTAGATAAACGATGTGCAATTACTATGGCTGTGCGGCCCCCTAAAAAATGATCGAGTGCATCTTGAATCAATCGTTCGCTCTCAGAGTCGAGACTTGATGTGGCTTCGTCCAGGATAAGAATAGCAGGGTCTTTTAAAAATGCACGTGCTATGGCCAGGCGTTGGCGTTGGCCACCGGACAAAGTCACCCCAGATTCACCCAACATGGTATTGTACCCTTCCGGCAAACTTTCGATAAAGCCGTCTGCGTTGGCAGCGCGAGCAGCAGCCTGAACTTGCTCATCGGTGTATTGTGTCATGCCAAAAGCGATGTTGCTTTTGATACTTTCCGCAAAAAGTAGTGTATCTTGTGTTACAAGTCCGATCTGATCACGTAAGCTGCGGAATGATGCTTGGCGTATATCTACACCGTCAAGTGTAATCTGGCCCTGAGTAACATCGTAAAATCGAGGTAATAGTTTTATGAGGGTGCTTTTACCAGCACCACTGAATCCAACCAGAGCGACCAGTTCTCCCTTTTTAACTTGAAATGTAATACCTTGTAATACCGGTGTGTTTCCATCATAGCTGAAATCGACATTGTCAAAAACCAATTCATCCGACATGACAGGAATATTGATTGGATTGGCTGATTCGACAATTTCTGGCTTCATATCGATAAATTCAAATACACGTTCTGCACTGGCTACACTGGTTTGCACCAGGTTGTTTACGGACGAGAGCTTGCGAACGGGGTCAAGCATCATGGCCAGGGCTAGATACAGCGATACTAAATCACCAGCTCCGAGCTCACCACTTAGAACGCGTTGACCACTCAATAAAATAAATGCGACCAGGCCAATTACCAGAATGATCTCGGTGAGTGGGCCGGTAATGGCATTTAGACGCACCATTTTCAATAAAAAATAACGTAGACGTGTTACTTCACTTTGAATACGCGCCGTCTCATATTTTTCCATGCTGTAACTTTTGACAATACTGATCCCGCGAACTGTCTCATTGACAACAGAGGCCATGGAGGCAACTTTCTGTAGAGAACGTCGCACACTCTTACGCATTTTCTTGCCGATGAGCAAGAGTACCCAGAGCATGGGGGGGAGTACACACAACCCGATAATCGTCAACCAAGGGTCTATGCGCAACGCCACCAGCAAGAACGTCAGTGCTTTTACAGGTTCACGCATGAGTTTTGTAAACACGCCAGCCAGTCCGTTGTTAACCATAAAAATATCATTGGTAAAACGGGCCATGATTTCACCGGACTTGCGTGCTTCAAAAAAACCTACAGATTGTTGCATCAGGTTGCGATACATTGCTGAAGCCAGGTCAGTAGTAATAAACGAGCCAATGGCGCCAGCGAAGTACTCTTGCAGGAATCGGGCAATCCCGATGAACAATGTCAATACAATCAACATGACGCAGGCAATCTTCAAGGCACGCATACGGTCTTCACGCATGTTCTGCACGAAAGCCAGAAAATGGGTATCCAGCTCTTGAGGTGCCCAGCCAACCATGGCTTCAATACGTTCGGTGTAGTGGAGAATGTCCGATGCTATTTTTATTGCCGGGTCTGGACGTAATTCTGGGCCATCCTCATTGGTTTCTGTCGTTGGAGCATCATAAAAAGTAAGATTGATTATCGTTCCTACACCAACCAGAAGCGATGCAAATGAAACCGCTATGACAAGCGAGAACAGAATCGACAATGCCAGCCGCCCCTTGTACTGGAAGGCGTAACCGACCAGACGACTGTAGACTCGCCAAGCCGACCTGTGTGAACGACTGTGATTGTTATTCTTCTGATCAGGTTTTGTAGGTAAATCGAACATGAGTTATCCCGCTTGTAACAAGGTATACTGCTCCCAATGCATGCTATTCTCCATGCTGCACGGTGCGCAATTGCGGGAAAAATATGACCTCGCGAATAGATGCGGAGTTGGTCACAATCATGGCCAGTCGATCCAAGCCGATACCCAGCCCAGCCGTGGGAGGCATGCCCACCTCCAGCGCGGTAATAAAATCTTCATCAAGAAATTGGGCTTCTTCATCGCCCGCTTCACGTAATGATACCTGCCGGGAGAATCGTTCACGCTGGTCTATAGGGTCATTCAATTCCGAGAATGCATTACCGACTTCCAGTCGAGCGATGAATGGCTGAAAGCGTTCAGTCAGTGACGGATTGTCCCGATGCTTTTTAGCCAATGGCGATAATTCAATCGGGTAGTCGTAAAGGAAGGTCGGTTGCACCAGATGTGGTTGCACTTTTGCTGACATTACTTCGTCTACAATCTTGCCGTAGTCCATAGTTACATCCACATCAATACCAATGCTTTTTGCCAGAGCAGCAGCATTGTCACGGTCCCGACTTGTCTCAAGATCGATATGGGCATATTCACGAATCGCATCGTGCAGTTTGATACGACGCCAGGGACGAGTAACATCAATCTCCATATCTTGATAGGTAAACTGGGAAGCACCGATAACTGAGGTGATGATGTAATGCAACATGTCTTCGGTTTCGTCCATCAAACCAAGATAGTCCTGATACGCTTCATATAATTCCATAGTGGTAAATTCCGGATTGTGCCGGGTATCTACACCCTCGTTGCGGAAGCATCGGTTGATTTCGAATACTTTGTCAAAACCACCGACAATCAGGCGCTTCAGGTAAAGCTCAGGTGCTACTCTCAAATACAATTCACGGTCATAGGTATTGTGGTGTGTGATAAACGGGCGCGCTGTAGCACCACCCGGGATAGGATGCAGCATGGGTGTTTCTACTTCAAGGTAGCCCTTGGAGTTCAGCCACTCCCGCATCAGGGTGGTAACCTGAATGCGGCGTTTAAATGTGTCCAGTACTTCAGGATTCGCTACCATATCCAGATAGCGCTGGCGATAGCGTGTTTCGACATCTTTCAAACCATGATGTTTTTCTGGTAGCGCACGCAGCGATTTGGTAAGTAAAGTACATGATGTGGCAAAGATAGTAATTTCACCTTTTCGTGTGCGCTTAACTTCACCTTCGACTCCAATGAAATCGCCGATGTCCAGGTCTTTCAATGCTTCGTAAGATGCTTCTCCCAATTCCTTAACATTCAAGAAGACCTGAATTTTTCCGCTCTCATCACGTAAATCCGCAAATGAGCTTTTGCCATGACTGCGGAATGCTGTCATTCGTCCTGCCAAAGTTGCCTGGATTGACGGGATAGCATCTGGGTCATTTTTACTGTCGGCATTTGCTGATTCAGCAGCCTCCAGTGCCTGACGTATCGGTAGAATCAGACTGCTGCGCTCGAATACATATTTGAACGGTTCATCACCCCGGCTTCGGATACGTTCCAGTTTGTCCAGGCGATGCTGTCTTAAATCTTGTTCTGCACTGTGGTGTTCTTCTTCAATCATTTTCATGGGTATCCTGCATAATAAATAAAATAGACGGTATGATGTTAACGTGGGAATAGAATAATTGATCTTCAGTTCTTGGAATCATTGCTGGTCGGTTGCCTTTTTTTACTTTTGCGTTCCAGATTCCACTTCAAGTAGGCTGCGATGAACAAATCAATATCACCATCCAATACGCGTGTAACATTGCCGGTCTCGACATTGGTGCGGTGATCTTTGATCATTTGGTACGGGTGCAACACATAACTGCGAATTTGGCTGCCCCACGCTACATCCATCTGGTCACCTCGCTGTGCTGCCAGTTCATCTTCTTTCTTACGCATTTCAATGTCGTACAGCTTGGCTTTCAGCATGTTTAATGCGGTGTCCCTGTTGCGATGCTGTGAACGTTCAACCTGGCAAGCCACGACAATTCCGGTTGGTAAATGGGTCAGACGTACAGCCGAGCTGGTTTTGTTTACTTTCTGCCCACCTGCACCACTGGAACGAAACACGTCCATTTTAAGATCATCGTCACTAACTTCGATTTCAATGTCTTTGTCTACTTCTGTGATAACTTCAATAGCCGCGAAAGAGGTATGGCGCCGGGCTGCGGAATCAAACGGGGATATCCTGACCAGGCGATGTACTCCTGCTTCTGATTTCAGATTACCGTACACATAGGGACCGGTAACCCGCAACGTCGCACTTTTCAATCCAGCTTCATCTCCGGGCTGATATTCCAAAATCTCAAAATCAAATTCACGGGCGATACAGTAGTTGGTTATCATGCGATATAACATTTCAGCCCAATCACAGGACTCAGTTCCGCCAGCACCAGGGTGGATGCTTACTAATGCCGGCTTCGAATCACGGGGGTCCATAAAAAGACTGTTTAACTCCAGGCGTGCCAGGCGGCGTTCTAAATTTTCCAGTGATTCCGTTATTTCGGTCAGCAATGATGCATCGTCTTCTTCCTGTGCCATTTCAATGAGCACAGCGGCGTCGTCCAGGTCTTTTTGCAGTTCGTCTGGTGCGCCGACGATACCTTTTAATCCTTTTAGCTGTTGTACAACTTTTTGTGCTGTTTCAGGATCATCCCAGAATCCTGTTACAGACATTTTGCTTTCCAATTTTGCTATCTGTTCATTGGTCGCATCAATGTTCAGGCATGCCCTGAGTTCTTTCAGACGCTCCTGACAGCTTTTAATAGAATCTGATTCTAATTCATACATAGAAATAAATGTTGCCTCTCGGTTTCGCAGTTAAAGCGTAACTATATAGTACATGACCGGACCGGCAAAGAGGAATCCATCACAGCGGTCCAAGACACCACCATGTCCAGGAAAAAACGCTCCGGAATCCTTTACTCCTGCATTGCGTTTGAGCATGCTCTCCATGAAATCACCGATTTGTCCAGCGATAGAAAGCACTACACCCAGAATGATGTACTTTAGTAATGACCAGTCGGGAAACATTATGGTCATTGGCAAATGAGGACGGATAGTATATACAAAGACCATCAATAAAATGGCTAGAATGATACCACCGAATGTGCCTTCCCAAGTTTTTTTCGGACTTAAAGCAGGAGCTACCTTGTGTTTTCCAATGGAAGAACCGATGAAGTATGCACCTGTATCGGATAGCGCTACCGCACCAATAATCAAGGTCACCAGTCCAGGGCCCAATTGGTGAATTCCATGCAAGGCGACCAAGTGACTTCCCAACCAGGCAACATACACTACGCCAAATAAGGTTGAAGCCAGACCCGGAAGTGAATGCCTGTTTCTGGCCATATGCATGAATGCCAGAAGACCGCAGCCCAGCGTAAAAACAGCAGCCATCATTGAAGTTTCCGGGAAATATGCGGATAACACCACACAAATCCCTACAAAGATACCACTTTCGCTTTCCACATCAAGGCCACATTTTTTAGCCATTGCATAATATTCATAAAGACCCACAGCTATTAACAACGTAATAAACAAGGTGAAGCCGATATGTAAAGTAGGTGTCCAGATGAGCACAACACCAATCAACGCGAGAATAAGGCCGGTCAGTAAACGTAACCGTACAGCACCTGATGTATCTTTCATGTGCAAATATAACCTTGTCTTTACGCAATGAAACATCAGGACTACTTTCTGGTTATGTTATGCGCATGATCTCCACCAAAGCGACGATGTCGTCTTTGATATTCGACAATGGCATCACAAAAATCTTGCTTGGAAAAATCCGGCCATAATGTGTTGCAGAAGTAAAATTCAGCGTAAGAAACTTGCCAGAGCATGAAGTTGCTCAGGCGCTGCTCTCCGCTGGTTCGAATAAGCAAATCAACTTCAGAAAATTCAGGAATATATAATTGCGATGTTATTGCTGTTTCGTCAATTGCACCAGGACTCAATTCACCTGACTCAAGCAGATGTGCCAATTTGCGCATCGCGTCGGTTAATTCAATTCTGCTGCCATAGTTAATGGCTACATTAAGGTTTAATGACTTGTTTCCTGAAGTACGTTCAATACAATATTCCAGGTCTTTCCGGGCTTGATCTGGAAGTTCTTCCATACGCCCCATAATACGGACGCGAATATCATTTTGATCGATTTCATCAATTTCTTGATGTACGAAGCGGCTCATCAAGCTGAATAGCGCGTTAACTTCATCCAGGTCCCGGCTCCAATTCTCTGTGGAGAATGCATACAAGCTCAGTGCAGAAATTCCCAATTGCCGCGCTGCTTCTATAACCCTGCGTACACTTTCAGCACCTGCTTCATGTCCTGAGACGACTGGCAAATTGCGCTGTGTAGCCCAACGACCGTTACCATCCATCACGATGGCGATATGCCCAGGCAGATTTGCCGAATCTATGTGTGCATCAAGTGTTGCTGGCAGATTCTTATCTTCATTTATATGGGCCATCAGGTTGCTTTGTTTGCTCCCCCGGTTATAAACAAGAAACCGCGGCCAAGCGCTTAGCCACCCCGCCGCGGTGAAAGTTCAGTACTGTACTTGATATCCGGTGCCATCCGGATACATCACACTTCCATAATGGCTTCTTCTTTTGCCTTAAAGGTGTTGTCAATCATTTCGATATGATTGTCGGTCAACTTCTGAACTTCATCCGACATTCTGTGTGCATCATCTTCGGGCACTTCACCATCTTTTTGTAGTTTTTTAAATTGTTCAATGGCATGACGTCGAACATTGCGTACGGCAATTTTTGCTTCTTCAACGTGTTCTTTAGCCACTTTGACCAATTCACGTCGTCGCTCTTCTGATAATGGTGGAATTGGTAACCGGATAACTTTTCCATCATTGGACGGATTCAAGCCCAGTGGTGATTGCATAATCGCTTTTTCAACTACATTAATCTGCGATTTATCCCACAAATCGACCACCAGCAAGTTTGGGTCTGGCGCGGTCACCGTGGCAAGCTGATTTAACTTCATCTTGGAACCATACACCTCCACCTCCACAACATCCAACAAACCAGCTGTCGCACGTCCGGAACGTATGTTGTTCATTTCATCATGAAATGCACCAACACACTTATCCATCTTCTCACGGGTTTCTTTCATAACGGGATGGGGCATGGTTCTAGTCTCCCTCTACCAATGTACCGATTGGTTCTCCCTGTAACGCTCTTAATATATTACCTGGTCGGGTCAGATCAAAGACCAGGATTGACATTTTATTTTCTCGACATAATGATATCGCAGTGGCATCCATAACGCGCAATTGTTCCGTGAGCACCTTGGTATAACTCAATTTTTCATACCGTATGGCATCGGGATTGGTTACCGGGTCATCACTGTAAACACCATCTACTTTCGTCGCTTTCATCAATATTGAAGCACCAATTTCGTTCGCACGAAGTGCTGCTGCGGTGTCGGTAGTAAAAAAAGGATTGCCTGTCCCAGCACCGAAAATAACGACCCGACCTTTTTCAAGGTGACGTGTTGCACGGCGCCGAATGTACGGCTCAGCAACTGGACGCATTTCGATAGCAGTCATCACACGTGTTGGTACACCGCGTTTTTCAAGCGATGCCTGGACAGCAAGTGCATTTATGACAGTCGCGAGCATACCCATATAGTCACCGGTTGGGCGGTCTAATCCTGTTCCTACACCTTCAGCTCCACGGAATATATTACCGCCACCGACCACCAGGCCTATTTCTACACCTAATCGATGAATACCAGCAACTTCATCACAGAATTTTCCGAGTATGTCGAAGTCAATACCACCATTTAATGACAATGCTTCGCCACTCAGTTTTAACACGATGCGTTTGTATGCCAATTCAGACAAAATGTTACTCAGCCTTTCGCTGCGGCAGCTTTGGCCAATTCTGCAGCAACTTCATCCGCGAAGTTACTTTCTTTTTTCTCAATACCTTCGCCCAACTGGAAACGAACAAAACGCCGAACATTCAACTTTTCACCGACCTGTCCGCCAACTTCCACCACCAGATCGTTGATAGTTTTGTCCGGGTCTTTCACAAAAGGTTGCTCAAGCAGGCATACATCACTGAACCACTTGTTCATTTTACCTTCAGCGATTTTTTCACAGATATTTTCTGGTTTTCCAGATTCAGCAGCCTGTTTGATATATATGTCTTTTTCTGCCGCGTATGCGGATTCAGGTACTTCTTCACGGGTTACCCACAGTGGGGCAGCGGAACAAATTTGAAGACAGACATTACGAACCAGCTCCTTGAATGCTTCGCCCCGGGCAACAAAATCCGTCTCGCAGTTTATTTCAACAAGAACGCCAATTTTACCACCCATGTGAATGTATGATTCTACAAGGCCTTCTGCTGCTATACGGCCTTCACGTTTTGCCATTTTGGCCATGCCTTTTTCGCGGAGCCATTTTACTGCTTCATCCATATTGCCATTGGTTTCCGCCAGGGCTTTTTTGCAATCCATCATGCCTGCGCCAGTCATGTCACGCAGATTCTTAACGTCAGTGGCTGATATTGCCATGAGAATAATCTCCTGTTCACAAATGTATCGTAGATTAATTTCCGCACCATAATTTCATTTCGAACAATATTTGTCTTGCACACAGGCACAGACAAAATTATCCCCCGTTGATAATGGTGGTTGTAAGTTATATTATGCGGTTTCTTCTTGTACTACTTCGGCATTGGATTCAACAGGAGCATCAGTAGCACTCGGTGTAGCTTCTGCCTCTGTAGTTGATTCTAAATTAACGTCGACTTCCTCTTCTTCTACACCTGCATCTTCGCGTTCGTCAACCTCAAATTTTTGCCGGATTCCTACTTCTTCTTCTTCATCAGCACGCAACTTTTCTGCTTTCATTTTGCCTTCCAATACAGCATCGGCAATGATTTTACAGTACAGATTTAATGCGCGTATTGCATCATCGTTTCCTGGAATCGGAAAATCAACTAAGTCCGGGTCTGTATTGGTGTCGACAATACCGATGCAAGGTATGCCCAATCGTTCGGCTTCACGTACTGCGATAGCTTCACGTCTTGTGTCAATAACCAACATAATGTCCGGGGTTTGCGGCATCTTTTGGATACCAGACAAGTTCTTTTCAAGGCGTTCACGCTTTTTGCGGATGGTGATGCCTTCTTTTTTGCTGAACTTTTCAATGGTGCCATCTTCTTCTAATTTTTGAAGTCGTGACAACTCATTGATACTGACTTTAACTGTTTCAAAGTTTGTCAGGGTGCCACCAAGCCAACGGGTGTTGACATAATACATGCCGCAACGATCCGCGTGCTGCTGCACTGGTTCCTGGGCTTGCTTTTTGGTGCCTACAAACAGAACTGTGCCGCCTTCAGCAACGGTATCTCGTACCAGTCCATATGCTTTGTATATTTGACGCAACGTTTTCTGCAGGTCAATAATGTAGATTCCGTTACGTTGGCCGAAAATATAGCGTTTCATCTTGGGGTGCCAACGACGGGTCTGGTGGCCGAAATGAATACCGGCCTCCAACAATTCACGCATGGTGACAATAGCCATTTTTTTAGAATATCTCCTGATTTGGGTTATACCTTGGAGTTCAAAGTGGCCCACCCATTCCATCTATATTGAGGAATGGGCACCCGAGCCACGCCCGAATGGGGAACTCCTGTGAAGTGAAAATCACGGTAATTTAACATAAAGGCACCTGACGGCGCAATATTTTTGAGGTAGCATACTTTAAAAGGATTCATTTTTTAAAGTGCTGTAAAGAAATGAGATACGTGAATTATCACTGATTTTAACATATTATTCATATTGAGATAACAAATTTAAACTAATGTGATAAATACTATGAATCGTTTCATGAAATTAATCATCATATGCTTTATGATTGGCATCATCACAGTAGCAACTGGAATTCTTGCTAATATCGGACATGATAGTGAAGCAAGCATCCAGGTTCTTGAGCTGCAGGTTGATGGGACGCCGTGGGCGTGGCTGGTTCATACCTCTTATGATCCACAAAATCATGAAGGAACCTATAAGCCTTTCGTTCACCTGTTGGACCCTGAAAGCTTTAATCCAATTACTAAAGGTGCAGGAGGGTTCGACAGCCACCATCGTGGGATGTATATTGGATGGAATGAAGTTTATGCAGAAGGGTCTGTTTATGACTTCTGGCATATGAATGATGGAGTATCGCAACGACATATTGAATGGATTCCCGTGGATAGATATGAAGAGGGCACTTTTAAACGGCAAAAGATTCATTGGTGCGATCCTGATGGTACGCCGCTCATAGAGGAAATCCGTACAATTGGTGTAAGACCGGGTCCTGATCAAATCAGGCTTTTTGATTTCACGTCTGAACTCACCAGTCAGGCTGGTTTGATTAAGTTGCGTGGCGACCTGCATCATGCAGGTATGCATGTTCGGTTAGCCAATGAGGTATTCTGGACGCAATGGCGTACTCGCTATATATTTCCTGAAGGGGTCACGCGACAATTCAATGCACGTGTACCCGATACCTGGTGGGTTTGCTGTAGTGCCGTCGTTAATGGACGCCGACATTATGTCTTACATATGACACACCCAGACAATCAGGTTGATATGCCTACCTATTCTGCACGTCAATATGCACGTTTCGGTTCTTTTTTTGAATCTGATCTCGAACCTGAACAGCCATTGGTTTATCGGTTTCGAATAGCGCTATCAATGGGACCAATAGACACGGAGACCTGTGAAAGGCTCTACTCAGATTTTAAAGAGTCAATTCATCTGGAAAGGCCAAGTCTGGTGGAGTAAAACTGTACAAAAAGTACATTGTAAAAATTACAGGAAATGCTGATGACTCAATTTTCATTTTTCGGTTTGGTGCCGCTTGGTAGTGAATAGCACAGTATAAGTCAGGACACCAGGGTTTGTGTGACGAATTCAACGGAAGCCTTTAATATCGTATCAGCTTGGTCATTGCAGTTACTTTCATTTCCAGTGTACATGGCATACAACTGTTCAAAGGCTTGATGAAACCCACGGTTTTCCATATATTCTCTGGCTTTCTTTCCCATTTGGATACGACGTTCAGAATCAACAATGAGTTCAGTAAGCGCGGCGGTCAAGGTCACCGGATTAAGTGGGTCCACGATTATGCCCGTTTCATTGGGAATAAGGTTTTCTGATGGACCGCCCACATTGCTTACGACAACGGGAATCCCGGAAGCCTGTGCTTCAAGAACAACATTTCCGAAAGTATCTGTTGTACTGGGAAAGACTAAGAGATCACTTGACGCATATATTACTGCCAAGTCATCTCCACTCTGGTATCCTGTAAATATTGCTTGAGAACCATTCAGTGAATGCTCCATTTCTTCACGATAGGGTCCATCACCTGTGATAACAAGCCGGGTAACAACTCCTTGTTGCAGCAAGTTCATATATGCTTTGACCAATACGTCAAGATTTTTTTCTTTTGAAACACGGCCCACATAAAGTAAGACAGGGATATCATCCTCAATTCCATACTGTTCTTTAAATGTCGATGTCGCATTGTCTGGATGAAAACGTTCCGTATCTATACCTCGTGGGTAAATTCGTACTTTGTCTTCCGAAATGCTATTTTCTATCAGCTCTTTGGCTGTAAACTCCGAAGGTGCAAAGACTGTGTCTAGTTGATTGTGATACCACAGTATGTATTTACGTGACATATCCTCAATATAGAAATCGTCTGTAAGTGCCTTGACATACTGGGGTATAGCTGTATGATAGGTCCCAGATATGGGGAGTCTCAATATTCGGGCAATGCCTAGAGCTGCCAAGCCAATGGGGCCGGGCGTTGAGACGTGAATGTGTGTGATGTTTTCTTCATAACAATGGTGCAGCATTTGAAGAAACGGTGGAATCAAAACCTTAAGCTCTGGATATTCCGGTAACATAAAAGATCCTACAGAACCAAAATTGTAAACACCTTCCATTGATGGGTTGGACTCATCTCTGCAAGTTATGATCGAATAATCTTTTCCAAGATTCAACGCTGTGGCAAGTTGCTGCTGCAAGGTGCGTGCTACCCCGTTTACTTCGTAAAAGGTGTCGGTAAAGTGTGCTACTTTGGGTGTACGGTGCAAGTCTCCTTGCTGGTTTTCATCCATAAAAAACTCATTTAAAACTTCCTGTGAAAATGATCGCTCACGCATGAATAAAGAGTACGCTACAAAATAAGGGGCAAGAAGTGCATAAAGCGCACCGGCAGAACCGAGGGAATGGAATACATCGAAAATGCGTGCCCGTACGACGCGATCAAGCAGATGGCGACCGAAATGTACCAGCATCTTGTTGGAAACTTGATTGACAAATTCATACCATTTCTGGTCAAGATCGTTGGTTCGCGTTACACCATCACGCACAATTCCCATTAGCTGTGGATCATTGCGGATAAGTTTTTCAGCCTCTAATCTTGCCAAATCGAGTATGGAGGTAGTTGTATGATCATATTCTTTTGCCCGACGATATCCTGCGAAAAACATCTGAATACGAGCCAGTAAAGGTTCGGGTATGTCGTTTCCAGCTCGAAGGGCTCGGTCTAAAAAAAGTAGAAAGATGTCTTTGTGGACATATTGTTCCAGTCCGAACCGGTTTTTATAGAACTGATATGCGATGCCATATACATTGCGGGCGAACAACTGGGGGGAAGCCCCTTGCGAACGTACACGAGCTTTGCCATGCGCAAGACCAACCCAGAATTCTTCAAGTGATTCAGCGTGGGGAACGTGCGTAAAGGTTCGTGCCAGGTTGATTGAGCTGTGGTCATCTGAACCTCCAGTCAGGTTTTTTCGCCAAGGCTCAGGTGAACGCGGTACGATATTATGCTTATCAATTAATCTTTCTATGTCTTTGGGAGTCAACCGTTCAATAATCTGTTTAACTGCCAGGTTCATAGATGGGTTCAAATCCCCATTCCATTCCCAGTTTTTAAACAAGAGTGCCAGTTTTTCGATATGCTGAACTGTCAATCGATCGTTTACCCAAAAGAGGGGATGCGCGCAGGCGTGTTGGATTTTGTGGTCGTGCAGATAGTCGACAAGATCAAAAATGTTTTCACGGGCAATGCTCAGCTCATGGTGCTGTGCTTCAGTAATGTCCCACGCCAATACATGTACCTTGCAACGGTCGTCGGGAAAATACGTTGTGTATTCACAACTCACAAAGGTGTCTGGGAACATTGCAATTTCCAGAGCGCCATCTATAACGTTGTGATCGGTAATTGTTACTGCTGACATTCCATACTGTCGGGCAAGACGATAAAGCTCTACCGGTTCTGTAAAACTTTCGGGACATCCTATCTTTTGCATCAACCATAACGAAGGGCGTTTTGAATACTTTGAATGGCAATGTAAATCAATCTTCATAGTCTCTGCCGCTCCCTTGAGATATATCTCTTGTTTAAGAGACAGTACTCCCGAAATGTTTACTGTAAATGAAGATCGTGTTAAATATTCTTAAAAAAGACTATCATTAAAAAACAATCATAAAATGATATTTACCAGGACTGATTTAATGTTTACATTAGAAATAGCATCCAGCTTATCAATACAAATTGGTTAGAATAGAATAGAATAGAATAGAATAGAATAGAATAGTAATAGTAATTTGTGAATAATTTTGGTGAGAAGTGCAACGTGCTGTTTCTGAAGACATAACTGCTGATTCAAACATGCTAATTTCTGCGGGCGCGGTCTGCCTGTGACTGATTATCGGTAAGAATGGTGCCTACGACTCCACGTGTATGTGCCCTTGAAAACTGGTTTACCCTTGTGACCATATGCGGTTTGTTCATATGACCGCTTTGCGCGAGTTGATTGACCATGGTACGTAATTGGTCTCCAGTGGCGAGGTGACTCAACCAGGGTCCTTCCGGCCAGTGCTTTCCCCCAACCAGCCCATCTTCGTCGATGTCATTGACATCAATTTTTACTGCGACAAACACTGTGTTGATGCTGGTTTGTGCTTGAAATACATAGACAGCATGAAAAACACTGCGCATTGTCGTGTGAACGTCGCGTATTACATCGGCATTCATTCCTCCGTGATTGCCAATAGCATTAAATACGACTGCGCCTCCTGTGATGAGCTGAGATGCAGCAGCTTCAAAAAATTCTTTGGTAGCCAGATGGTAGGGGAGATATGCACCGTAGGGTCCACCAGAAGCATAGGCATCGACAATGATCGCACCATAACGATTACTGCTGCGGCGTAAAAAATTTCGGCCATCTTGTTCGTAAATCGATAAACGGGGATGTTCGGGAACAGCAAAAAATTCCTTCGCCACATTGATAACCATGGGATCGATTTCAACCACATCTACCTGCATTTCGGGATAATATGCCAGAAAATCTTTTGGACCAGTTCCTCCTCCCAATCCAACAAAAAGAACGCGATCCATGGTTGGGTGCAAAACAAGGGGGACATGAAAGAAGTCGGTGTATTCAAAGCCGCCGGCATAGGGAATCTCCAGAGACATGGTACTTTGAATGTCCCGATTGAATCGAAGCAACCGGTGTGGGGAAATATCTTCGACTATTATGTGGTGGTACGAACTGTATTTTTCAAAGACGATTTGGGCTTGTGCCTGATATGATCCGAATGCGATGAAAAGCATTGACATCGTTGTGCAGAGGCGCAATCGATTCCCCGCACTTATCAACACGATACCAAATAGTATCAATACAAACGCAGTAGCATAAAGGCTTTCGCGTACTCCGAGGTATACGATTAACACCTGCGCGGTTAGAATAACACCAAATATACTGCCTACCTCGGACAAGGCGGCAATGCGCCCGACACTTTTACCGACTCGTGCAAGCTCATGGGTTCCGAGCTTGATTGCCTGGGGCAGGATAGTGCCCAGCATCAGGTTTGGGAGAAATGAAGAAAAGAGTGCAGCGAAATAGGGATGCCAAGTGAGTGCAAAGTCGACTTGCAGTAATTGCTGACCTGCCACATTCGCCAGCATTTCAACACAGGCTCCTGATGTACCTCCGAGCACCAGCATAAATCCAAGCATGCGCCAGGACTGGAAACGATCGGCCAAATAACCGCCAAGGTAGTAACCCAGGCTGATCCCTGCAAGACATACAGAAATAACAGCAGCCCAGACTTCCAGCGAACCACCAAAATCGCGTGTCAGTATACGCACGACAATGAACTGCAAAACCATTATCGAGGCGCCAGAGACAAAGACACAAAACCCCAGTAATGCTTTGTAACAGATTGCCGCGTATGCCGAACGATTTTCGCTGTTCATTGCAGGCACCAATTTCTGCCGATACTATCGGCATGCCTTCGGTCAAATGGGAATACGAACTTCGTAATGTACTGATTATTGTGTCACGATGTTGACGCAAAGCACAAGCAATAATAATATTTTACATGTAATTTCAGACCAAAATCAGGCCTGAACTGGTTTCACCAATCGTTTTTTATGTTAGTTTTATGTTAGCATTGCGTTAGTAGCGTTATTGGCACTTTAGTTGTCGTTTTGCTATAGTTTCCAGCATGAAGAATATACCGCAAATCAGAGAAATATCTACCTTGTCATTCAATGAGCGTGTCCTGCAGGAAGCAGAAGATGAGCGTATACCTGTCATGGAACGGTTGAAATTTCTTGGGATTTTTTCATCCAACATGGATGAATTTTTCAAAGTGCGTGTTGCCAGTATTCGGCGTCGCATTGAAATTGGCAAAGAAGAAATGGCAACGCTCATGGAAGAGATTACCGATCAGACACAGGAACTTGACGAACGTTTCCAAAAGGCATATCGGGACATTGTGGAAGCCCTTGCAGTAGAAGACATACATTTCCTCCAAGACACCGATTTGCATAATCAACCAGAAACTATTACCCAATGGGTACGTGACTATTTCCGGGAAAATGTTTTGCCATCATTGGTACCCATCATTCTTGAAAAGCGTACACCATTTCCACAATTGGTCGATGGACATCTGTATCTCGGTATTAAAATGTCGGGAGAAAAATCACTTTATGCGTTGCTGGAAATCCCTGCCGAGCTACCCAGGTTCGTAGAAACACCCAATCATGACTTTGTCTACATCGACGATGTCATTCGCTTCAATTTACAAGACATCTTTTACATTTTCGAATATGGCCAAATCGAAGCCTATGCGTTTAAAATTTCACGCGACGCCGAACTGGATATCGACAATGACTTTTCCGAGGGGCATGTCCGCAAAATGGAACGTGTGCTGCGTCAACGCAAGGGCGGGCGGCCAACACGGTTGGTCGTTGATTCCGAAATGCCGCAGGGATTGTACAAGATTCTGATGAAAGAGCTGACCATCACAGATTATGATACGGTAATTTCGGGTAGCCGGTATCACAATATGAAAGACCTCATGAGTTTTCCGAACCGGCGTACAGATTTAGCCTTTCAACGCAGAGAATATGCCCAACACCGTATTTTTGATGGTGAACGCAGGAATATGCTCGATCAGATTGCCCGTCAGGACATGCTGGTTACCTATCCCTATCAAAGCTTCGATCATGTGGTACGTTTACTACGGGAAGCAGCTATTGATCCGCTGGTCGAAGGCATTAAAATGACATTGTATCGTGTAGCAGCAAACTCTCAAGTTGTGAATGCCTTGTGTAATGCGGCTCGAAATGGAAAAGCAATATTTGTCAATATCGAACTGCTGGCACGTTTTGATGAAGAGAACAATATTGCTATTGCGGAGCGTTTGAATGAAGCCGGCGCGTCCGTAGCCTTTGGTGTACCGCCTATGAAGGTACACTCCAAACTGTTGCTGATAAAGCGCAAGAATACCAACATTGTAGCGCTGTCTACCGGTAACTTTAACGAAAAAACCGGGAAGTTGTATGTGGACAGCACGTTATTTACCGCAAATAAAGTTCTTTGCAATGAGGCCGATACGATTTTTAATTATCTCGAAAATGCGGCTAAACGGTTAACCACCACGACACCAAAGTTTTCCAAATTGCTGGTCTCTCCGTTCAACGCAAGAAGGGCCTTGATGCGATTGATTCAACGCGAGCAAAAAAAAGGAACAGAAGGCTATATCTTGCTCAAGGTTAACCACTTGACCGACAGTCGCATTCTGAACAAATTGAGAAGCGCCGCACAGGCCGGTGTAAAAATGGACCTGATCGTGCGTACAACATACGCGATGTTGCCCCATGAAAACATCCGGGCCATATCGATTTTGGACCGATACCTCGAGCATCAGCGTATTTATATATTTGGTCGTGGCGATGATTGTCAGGTCTACATGAGTTCTGCCGATCTGATGGAGCGCAATCTGGACTGGCGTGTCGAAGTTGCTTTCCCCATCGAAGACCCAGAGCTGATCCAGGAAGTGTTGGTCATGATGCATTTACAAGTCAATGACACCTACAAAGCACGTGTCCTGGACGAAGAACAATCCAACTTTTATGTGAACTTTTCTGAAGATGGACTCCGGGCACAAGACGCGACGTATCAATACCTTCTGGAATTGGGCAAAGCAATACCTGGCAAAGAAGCTGATGCAAATCAGCTAACAGAAAATATTTCAGTTTCTTGATTGATGCTGCACCGGTGACGGCCAGGGGGGGGCAACGGTATCGAATATGGTCAGCTCTATAATCATGGGGTCCGGGCCTTCTGGTCGACGCATCGTTTCGGTTTTGGCCAACGACAATAATTCCTGTCGCTTCTCTGGCAAGACAGTTGCCAGATTGTTGGTTTCTGCCGGGTCCTCATCCAGGTGGTACAACTCAACAGTATTGTCGGCCAAAACCAACAACTTCCAGGAACCTTGTCGTATAGCGACACGCTGGGGTATATGAACTCCTCCCGCGCCATCTGGCCCACCTGCGCCTTCATAAAACACCCAGTACAGCAGATCATGCTGCTGTTGTATGCCTTCTCCTGTCAACGTAGGTGCAAAGGAGATACCGTCCAGCCCCTCAAGTACCGCAGTACCAGCCAGTTCCGCAGCCGTTGGTAGAAAGTCCCAGAAGGCAGATACATGGTCCGTACGGGTACCAGGCGGTATCACACTTTCCCAATGCATGGCAGTCGGCACACGAATTCCACCCTCATACAGATCACGCTTGTTTCCACGAAGTGGTCCGTTGCTGTTGAAGAAATAGGCACTGTGGCCATCCGTGTGCTGCGCTCCATTATCACTTGCCAGGATAAGCAGAGTATTCTCAGCCAGGTGCGGACTGGCTTTCACCGTATCCAGAATCCGCCCTACAGTCGCGTCCAGATAGGTGATCATCGCCGCGTATGCCTGCTCCACTTCCGGCCAGTCTTCATCTCGATAGGGATTTGCACAAGGCGGTGCCTTGGTCTCCCGGTGTGGTATGGTGTACGACAATTGCAGGTACAAAGGCGCAGAACCATCGGCTGCGCGCAAGATACGCAAGGTTTCTTCCTCTAACAAGTCATGAGAATACACCTTCCGTTCTTCATAGACAGGTGACTGATTACCTGGGATATACATCTTCTGGTCTTCACGCCACAGATACATGGGAAAATAAAGATGCGCGTACACTTGATTTAGATACGCCAGCGATGTATGAAATCCACGGTTGGAAGGAATGGCATGCATCTGCTCGGGTATCAATGTGCCGGGTCCTTGTCCCCAGCCAAATTCATCGACATAGGGATCATCGGCCATAGCGGCACCACCCAATCCCCATTTCCCTACAAAGTGTGTTTGATATCCTGCATCGCGCAGCACCTCGGCCACCGTTGTTTCCTCCGGCAGGATCACCCGTTCAGGATCATTGCGGTCTGCATGTACCCGACCTGTGTGTATCCCCGTCATCAGGGCAGCGCGAGAGGGGGTACATATCGTTGAACCGGCATAATGCTGAGTAAAAATCACGCCATTTTCAGCAAGCCGATCCATCTCTGGAGTCTGGATGCGTTCTTGTCCCATGAAACCGACATCACCATATCCCATATCATCGGCAAGGATATAAATGATGTTCGGGCGGGCAGCCTTGGCTGCCTTGCTCTCAGCAACACTGGCGTATTCACCAAATGCGCTCCAGACGGTTGCCATTGCTAACACCATCGGTGACATACGCCAGATGAGGTAGCGCAGCAAAGGTTTTGTTAACGCAGATTCCAGTTCACACAGCTTACACAAAGCTTCAATCATCTTCATTTCAGTTCCAGTTGCGGGTTTGGTTCTCCTGGGTGTTGCTCTTCATACGCCATGAAATGCGCCAGTAAGCTCCAACCCCAGAAAGGATCAAGACCACATCCCTCTCCGGTTTCCGCATCGTACCATTCACGATTGCCCGCTTGCCGCACCAGCTCCTGTGTACAGCTTGCAAGTAGACTGGCGACTTGATCATATCCATAACGTTTCAAGCCATGGTATACCATATAATTTGTGGGAATCCAGACACATGCCCGCCAGTTACAGCCAAGATCATCAGGTAGCGTCGTTCTACTGTATCCGGCCTCAGACCTGGACATTGTTGCAACAGGCCAGGGACTCCAGAACGTGTCTTCATTCTGTAAGTGCTCTTCTACAAGGCGTCTGGCATGTTCCGGGGAACACACGCCCGCCCATAATGGCATGAATCCGGCAATGGTCTGTACACGAATGGGTTCACCAGATGCTACATTGCGATCATAGTAGAACCCAGATGCTTCATCCCATAACAAATGCTGGATGGCATCTTTACATTTACTTGCGTGCTCCCGGAATGTGTCTACATCTTCATGCTTGCCATACTTCTCAGCCAATTGCGTGAAAGCAATGAGTTCGAGATACAGGTAACAATTCAGGTCAACCCCTTCAGATACACGGTCTCCCCACCAGCCAGCACGTTCATGCTGATTGTCCATTCCCGTGTGCGGCGCACTCATCCACTCACTCAAACCACTGCCATTGCTGTCCATTGCTTCCAGCCAGTAGTTCATGTACTTTTTGAGACGAGGATAATATGTATCATTCAATATCCAATCCAGGTCTCCGTAATGCTTTTCAATCAGCAGTATGGTTTGGCACAAGAACGGTTTAACATGTTCAGGGTCATGGTATATATTGCTGGGAACCGACCGCGAAATTAATCCATCTGCTTGCTGATGGTCTAAAAATATGGTGACACCGTTCTTGATATAATCACTGGGCCACCCCATATAAATTTGAATGATTGCCTCAAAATACTGATCCCAGTCATACAACGTTTTGTAATCATACCCGGTATAGTATTTCTTGTTCGTGTCGGGTTCCAATAGAATCCCCCGCTCCATCAAAGCCTGTTCCTTACCAAGATACCCACGAATTTCTTTTAACAGGTTGTCATTCAGCAGTTTGTTGGTATTGTTTTCTGTAAACATGTGTACGTCACTCCATTACATTAAGGACAAAAACGAATGATTTGACTCGCATGATACACAATCACGCATACAGCCATTGATTGGCATAAACAATTTGCCCCGTATTACAATGTAATATTCCTGAAGAATATTTTTGTTTCAACGCTGCCGCTAACCAGCATTGTACCTGCTGTCAGAAGGGTACAATGTAAAGAGGAAGAAAGTCCATTGAAGTATCATCACAGTATTATAAAACTCATTATCACTGGTCTCCTGTCAAGCACAGCATTTTCAGAAGAAGCACCTCGTGCTCTCCCATCATCTTTTCATGGATCGTTGGCAACGATTTCTTTCTCGGACAGTGGCTCGATAGAGACTTTTGAACCCGGAGCCCGCCTATTCGATGATCGTGTCTATACCGTCAGGGATTGTCCCGAGCCTTTATTTGGATTGAACTTCTGGTGCAGCTCGATTGATTTGACAAGTTTTGAAGTCATGGAAGATGGCCTCTTACTCATGCTTACCCCTTATTCCGATGAGCGTGGCAGTGACAGCCGACCTGATTTGGAAGCATCTGGTTTTGAACAGTTCAATGTAAACGACTTTCAGCTTTTCGGCGAAGAAACTTGGGACCGTGTGCTTGTTTATGGCAAGGAAGTAGCAAAAGGCGAATCGTATCGTTTTGATAAATGGGTCGTTGCTTTGGGGTTTGTCAAATCGCCCTCACCATATGCGCTAGCCTGGCGTGACAATGCAGGAGAAGTGTTGTACAACGGAATAGTCCTTCCCGAGGCATGGCCACCGAACATCGATCCCGCTGATACAGCACCCATGCCGGTGCCGTATCTTGATTTTCCACCGGATGTGATTCCCATAGACATCGGCAGGCAGTTGTTAGTCGACGACTTCCTTATCGAGTACAGTAATCTCAAAAGGGTGTTTCATATGCCAGAAAAATATGCTGGCAATCCTGTATTGAAGCCGGAAACTGCACTGGAGACCATCGGCCCCGAAGACCATGTAAAACCGTATGGGCAAGGCAACGCGGGTGCTGCTCCAAAAAGTGGTGGAGTATGGTGGCATCCGGAAGAACAACAATTCCGTATGTGGTATGAAACATCCTGGTTCGGTCCGATAGCGATGGCTACCAGTAAAGACGGCCTGCAATGGGAACGACCAGAGTTTGACATACGCCCTGGTACGAACCAGGTGTCCCCCCTGGATATTGTTCCCGATTCCTGGACCGTCGCGCCGGATTGGGAAACTGAAAACCCCGAAGCGCGGTGGACGCTCTATATACAACCCCCTGGTCCGCCGCAAAGTGGCCTGAGCCTGACTTCACCAGATGGTATTCATTGGAACCATCGCACTGAGACTGGTATAACTGGTGACCGAAGCACGCATTTTTACAATCCGTTTCGTAAAAAGTGGGTATATAGTTTACGAACTGGCATCCATCATCCTGCCTATCCGGTTGAACGCGGCCGCGCAAGATTATATTATGAGACCGATGACTTTATGGCAGGAGCCCAATGGCACGAAGATGAACGTGTCATCTGGCTGATGGCAGATCATGATGATCCGATCGATTATCTTACCCGTGAAACACCCCAGTTATATAACTTTGATGCAGTGGCGTATGAAAGTATCATGCTCGGATTTTTTCAGATACATCATGGTCCACACAACAAGGTATGTGTGGAAGCCGGTTTACCGAAAATAACAGAACTGAATTTTGCTTACAGCCGCGATGGCTTTCACTGGGACCGACCGGATCGCCGTATTCATATTCCAGCGGAAAGACGTGATGTGTGGGACCGTGGTTATATTCAATCTGTAGGCGGAATTTGCACCATCATGGGTGACATGCTTTATTTCTATTACATCGGTTACCAGGGAAATACAGAAAAAACCCTGACCTCCAATGGACTTTATGATCGTTCCGCGACCGGTGTCGCCATGCTGCGCCGGGATGGATTTGCTTCCATGAACGCTCAAAGCACACCTGGAATCTTGCTCACCCGTCCCATAACATTTTCTGGAAAATACCTATTTGTCAATGCAATGGCAAACCAGGGAATACTGCGTGCGGAAATACAGGACCTGGATGGCAACCCCATTGCGCCGTACACGCTCGAAAACAGTGTTCCCTTCAGTGACGACAGCACCATTGCCCAAATGCATTGGAACAGCGAAGCAGACTTGACCCAGCTTGCCGGTCAACCGGTACGTATCCTTTTTGAGTTGACCGATGGTGCATTGTATGCTTTCTGGATCAGTCAGGACGCTTCTGGCCGCAGCGATGGATACGTTGCTGCCGGCGGGCCAGGATACACCGGCCCAACCGATACCGTGGGGATGTCAGCTATGCGCTAATCTGTATGCTGTACACGTTCCACCTGAAACAGTCTGGTCTGCCCGTCTTCAAATGCGCATTCAAATGCTGTGCCGGAAGCGTTCCATCCTGTGAACCAGTCGGTAACGTGAACCGCTTCTGGCCAGGACAATGTCACGGTCTGTGCATTGGGCGCGGTAATGCTGACCAGTTCACGCCCAGCATGAACCGTAAAATTATGTGGCGCGTAACAGTGAACACCTGCTGCCTCAAGTAGGCTGCGTGCGATAGTGTTGTTTAACAGAGGTACCCCAGACCAGATCAAATGACCGTCATTATTGAGTGCTCGGTAGACTACCGCGCCCGCACCATCAGCATACCAGGCAAGTGCATGCTCCGCTTCCACTTCACTGCGTGGAAACCGTTCTAAATCCGGATAAACAGCTTCATTGTTGTCTGGTAATACCACCCCTGCCTGCAATGCCTCGTCACGCACTTTGACAGGAAGCCCCAGAATTCGTGACGGAGCTTCCAGGTCCCATGTCCCGCCAACACCATCAATGATTCCAACCGGGCCGGTGATGATAAACGAGCGTCCACCGCTTTCCAGTGCCTGTTCCAGTTTCGCAATGCTTTCCGGCGATGCCGCAGGCGCATGCGCCACAACCACCACACGGATGTGCTCTGGCAAACGGTCGATGTCGGAAAGTAACCACACCCCAACCGGGGCACCGGTACGACCGAAGGCATACAGCATGTCAATATTTGCATGACGCGGTAAGGGTGTGTTCGGGGTATACCAGCCAAAACTCACATCATCTATCAGAAAAGCTACTTCCTCCACACCACTGCGGTCCAGGGCATGCGATTCACGATGCCAGTCAATCTGCCTGGCAAATTCTTCCTGAAGTTGCTCATCCTGATGCCAGTTGGCCAGTAATGAAAACCAGCCCCGCTGTGTGCCATGTACTACATCGTTACCCAGAACACGCCGGTGCATACGGATAGCCCCCTCACGCGGGTCCTCCGGAATGTACTCGGTGTACCAGTGCGCGTGATGCAACCAGGAAAAGAGGTCATTCTCATTGGCAAACATTTTCCCCGCGTTCAGAATACTTTCTGTGGCGGAAACATACAGGTCGTATCCATTGGTCAGATCACGAAAGTTGTGCAGAGGTATGCCCATCAACATATCCAGATCCGGGCAGTCGAGCACCTCACGCAAGGCAAAATTGCCCGCCATGTGCTGGCGTGGTTCTCCTGCCAGTTGCACAATATAGCCGAACAAAGTTCCTGTCAGGCTGCGCCCATCGGTCTCCTCCTTGGCTACACGGCAAAACCGGGAGATGGCTTCCGCGGTAGCAACAGAATTGAAGCGGGCATAGGCCGCGGCTGCCAGTCCTTCTCTGCTGTCTGGAAACAGATCACGGTTTGCGCCTTCTCGTGCCGCAGGTGCAGGGATGCCGTCCACATCCAGACCCAAGCCATCACACCACTGCAGAAAGGCAGCTTCATTTTCTACTCCATAATCACTGTAATAATCTTTGGACATAGCCTCAATGGCTGCCCAGCCAAACCATTCTTCTGTAACACCGGACACCAACATAAATCCCAGAATGCGTTCCGCCCAAGGTTGGCCAATGCAATACCGCAAAGCTTCACGAAGCAATTCTTCCTGCTTGTCCTGCCAGGTGGGTGAAGCTATCGAAAAAGCTTTCGAGCCGGTGGTGTCCCAGACAACATCCAGGTCACCACTGCGCACTCGGCCCGCAACGTCGGGATGCGTGTCAATCCACCAGTTGGGCACTCCCAGAAACAGACGCAACATGACATATGCATCCGGATTGGCTTGTAATGCCATAGCCACACGTTCATCAATCTCACTGAAGTCGAAAGAACCATCGGGTAACCAGGTAGGTGCTGCCACATCATGGATGTGGTTACCAGCTACTGTTGGTGGTACAAAGACATTGGCTCCTGAAGCGCCGAACTCGGATACATTCCCTGGTGTAAACGCGTAACTGGCATAATAACTGAAGGGAAACACTTCACCATTGAGAAATACGGTGGGCCGACCATTAAACTGGCGTCGCTCCACCTTTGGCAATGCCGGCATTCGATCTTGAAGCACCTGAATAATTGCTTTTTCCCCAGCCGCCCGATACCCGTCTACTACCAGCCCGATTTCGACTTCTCCCTCCGGGATATACCAGGGCAACGTTGACGTTAATGTCAGTAGATTTTCACTAGCCAGTGCATTGTGCTCCGCATCCGAAAGCCACTTGCGCCACAATACCCGCTCCTGCCAGTATAGTTCCAGGCTGGTTTCACGATCGGTCATATCACCGTCGATATGAATTTCCAGTTCTACCTGTGCGCCTGCTTTAATAGTTTCTGGAGCATCAAAGTGGATTACCTGCACGTCATCGGCATCGCCATAGTGAATAGTCAAATCCCGCAAGTATAAATCCAATGAATCATGGTGCTCTGGATTCAATACCATAATGGAAAAATTGAGGGGAAATAACAGATAATCACGATCACTATCCGCTCCGGACGCACGATTGGCCAACGGGAAAGTCAAAATTGTTCGCTCACCAGGTGCAACCGCTTTTTCAGGAAGCAAATGCCAGCTTTGCGGCGCGACAGGGTGCTCGTGTAACCATTGACTTTCATATAGAAACATACCAAGCTGCACTGGTATATCTGACGCATTCAGTACTTCAAAAGAGAACGCTTCTGGTTCCCTTTCAATAGTAGGGACAAAGTAGATACCCGTCGATATTGAACTATCCGGATGTGATTCAACCTGCCAATGTGCCCAGAACGCACCGTCTTTTTCAGCTCGTTCCAGTGTGTTCTGCTGGAAATTACGTGCACGCTCAATAGGGTCTCCTCCTGTGAGAAAGAGACCGTTCAGGGTATCGAAATATCCGGGTTTATGGACAGGTGGGCTGGAATAAGCCTTGGATGGGTACACCGGAATCTCGGTATCAGTATCAACTGCATAAATTAATTCGCAATATAAAGTTACCAATAAAATTAATATCGCATTAGAAATAAATCGCGCCATCATACCATCTCCGCTTCTTTTAGTCATTGATCATTATCAGCATGATCATCGCTGGTGATGCATTACTATAGATTGTATGAAATATTTTCGCAATGTAATGATAGGTTGAAAATTGATTCCCAAGCTCATCAAAAATTCATGAGATAAAAATTATTACCAGCATGTCCAAATTGATGATGGAATAGCCTACATCAATGTGTTGGTTGAGATTCGTATTGGAGTAGGCTTGATGAATTGAGGTGAGAAAAATCTATATATAGATATCGTTCGCTTCACGCAACTGCCGGGTAGCCACGAAATTGTCCGTTCATAAGATTTTTATTATGAAAGTTTATTTTTATCCGGTGAGGCTGTGTGAGCCAGCAAAGTTGTTGTAGGGCAAGTTGAGGCGTCTGCGGATTTCATTCTGTACTTCTTCAACAGTACCACTTCCATCTACATTGAGTACCAGTTCTTTTCTGCGGAACAAGTCCAACACGGGAGCAGTTTTGGTATGGTAATTACGCAAGCGTTCTCTGAGTGCCTGTTCATTATCGTCCTGGCGACGTTCCAAGCGTCCTCCGCAAACGTCGCAGGTGTCGGGTACAGCTGGGCGATGGTGTATCAAGTTGTAATCCAGGCCGCAGTTACCACACAAGCGGCGGGACAGTACACGCTGCATCACCAGGTCGTCTGGCACATCAATATGTATAACTGCATCTATGTCATAACTTTCCAGGAAAAATTCAGATTGTCGGCCATTGCGGGGAAATCCGTCAAGAATAAAGCCAAAATTCCAATCATGTTCATCAAGGCGTTTACGAACAATTTCTTCGACAATATCATCGGGAACCAACTTGCCCGCACTCATGATACGGTTAATTCGAGCAGCCAACTTGGTGTGTTCTTGAATATTCCAACGAAAAATATCACCTACACTGATATGCACCAAATCAAAATCTTCACGTAATAATTTAGCCTGGGTGCCCTTGCCACATCCCTGTACCCCCATGATGATATATTTATGCATTGTTATTAAGTTCCCCTGTGCAAGTAACACTTTGACCGAAAACGATACCTGATTGGTATCAATTCGGAGAGAGGTAGATTGTTTCATATTCGCGACAAAAAGGTACGCTAATCGTTGTAACTAAACATTATTTTTTGTTCTGAATGAAAATTGTTTGACTGAATTGTCTTGCCGACTTCTTATTCTTGTGAAACCGACTTATAATACACAGCTTGATATTTAATCGGCAATTTTACCGAATAATTCAAGGCAACATAGTATTTTAGTTTTCGCCACCACTGTTAACCAACAAGTGCATGACTGCCATACGAATGGCGACTCCATTACTTACTTGTTCCAAAATGAGGCTACGGTTACTGTCAGCTACGCTACTGGCCAATTCAATATCGCGGTTTATAGGCCCCGGGTGCATTACTACAGCATGCTCCGGTGCATAGCGCAATGAATTATCATCGATGCGAAATAGTCGGATGTATTCTCGCAAACTAGGGAACAGTGCCCGTTCTTGTCGTTCCAGTTGGATTCGCAGTGTATATACCACATCGGCATATTCAAGCGCTTCTTTCAAATTTGAAGTAACTTGAACACCCATCTGCTTGATACCAGTCGGGATGAGTGTGGTCGGGCCACACAGGCATACCTCAGCACCAAGTTTTTTCAAGCACATGATGTTGCTGCGCGCAACGCGGCTATGCTCAACATCCCCTATAATTGCCACTCTGAGACCAGCTAGAGTAGCCTCCTGATCATTCATACGTGTACGTACATGGTTCCGAATAGTAAATGCATCCAGCAATGCCTGCGTTGGATGTTCATGCCGGCCATCACCCGCATTGACAATATGTGACTTGTGCCGTGCTGCCAGAATATGGGGTACACCTGCGCTTCCGTGTCGAATGACGATGATGTCCGCATGCATTGCTTCTATATTGGCCAGGGTATCATGTAAAGTTTCACCTTTGACAGAACTCGACATGTTCGCGGTTATGCCCAGGGTGTCAGCACTGAGTCGCTTGGCTGCCAACTCAAATGAATTTCGGGTGCGGGTACTGGGTTCATAAAACCAGTTGACGACCAGACGCCCTTGTAGTAGGGGCACCTTTTTGATTCCACTTGAACGCTCAGAGACAGCTACAAACTGGGGGGCGGTGTCCAGGATGAGTGTGATTTCATCCGGACTGATTTCCTGTATTCCAATTAAATCTTTACGGGACCAACCTTCATCCGCCATCTACGCGCATACTCCTTGCATTTGGTTGGGCCAATGACAATGTTTCATATTCTGTACCATATCAACAGCAACACAATAACCCGCTCGTCTAGTTTAGTAAAAAGTAATACTCTGGTAGATGTTTACGCTGCAAAATCAGGTCGGCGTTCTACGATCACTACATCTTCACCATCAAATTCTTGTAAATGAACAGATACCCAGTCCCGTGTTTCTGTGCTGACTTTCCATCCGAGATAATCTGCTTGAATCGGCAATTCTCTGCGCCCACGGTCTATCAGACAGGCCAGTTGAATACGCCTGGGACGGCCATAATCCATGACTTCATCCATTGCAGCACGAATTGTCCTTCCCGCTGCCAGTACATCATCTACCAACAAGACCGTTCGATCATCCACATTGAAATCAAAGTGTGTTTCACCTTTTGGGCGCTTGACGACTCCCATCCCAGTGCGAAAGTCATCCCGATACAGGGTTGTCGCAAGCGATCCGACAGGGGGGAGAAGTCCTGTCATCGTGTGAATTTCATTGGCTAAACGTTCTGCGAGTGGTCGCCCTCGACTCAAAATCCCCAACAGCACCAATTCCTGGATTTCTTCATTGTCAGCTATTATTTCTTGTGCCAGACGATGCAATGTTGCGACCATGACTTCGCTTGTCATGATAATCGTATCTTCGTGTGGTGTCTCTGTTGGGTTCATTATAGTTTCCAACACATGATTGGTAATTTATTCAAACTAACTTGTTACACGTACATTCTGAGCGCTAAGTGCTTGTTAATGACCTGGTGATTGGAAAAAATTAATAGTCCCTAAGTCAAAATAAATTTTTTTTTGCTGCACTTAACGCCAGTCGCATCGCTTATATCATATCAAGGTAGAAATGAATAGCGCAATGATGACCAATGCTACTATCTTTGTGAGATATTAATTTCTCCATATGTCTGGGTGTGCTTTGCAGGCGCTTTATTTCAATCACTCGGTTTGCTGCTGGCTTGAAATGTTAACGGGTATCTGCTCTTGAAGGTGTTGTAAATTCATCATTGTGATATGAAAATGATTGCGCAGCCTTATATTTGCATGGAAATCAGTCTCCATGATGTCCAAGCCACGTTGTACCATGGCAATTCCTTTGTCATATTGCTCTGTCTGACGGTACAAATCGACAATAATCAGTAAGTCACCAAGTAACTGTAAACTGCCAGGGCCAAATAATGACTCTCGTAGTTGTAGCTTTTCCTCTGCAACTTCAATTGCAGCTATGGTATCTTCCTGTTGCATGTGAACACCGATTATTTCAGACAATATTGCCAGTATCTCTTCTTGATGTTCGTATGGCGCTGCCTGATATGTTTCCAGTAAGTCCTTATATATTGCCAATGCGGTCTCAGTTTTTTCTGTATACCGATAAACGAAGGCCAGATTTTTTGCAGCGTTCATCGTACGCGTATCATCGGTTCCATATGCTGCAATAGCATGACGATACGCGCTTTCTGCCAGTTGCATGGCTTCTTCGTTTTCCCCTTTGGCCATCATCGAGTGTAAACTGGAGATATCAAGCGAATCATCATTCTGATCGAACAACCCATAATGATTGGATAAAAACACAGCATTCAACATTACTGCCACAACAACAATAAGTATATTTATTATCTTCATGGTAAATTACCCCCTGAATGTTAAAATCAAGTTAAGGTAATATTACCATCTTGTCAGGATAATTACCAATTTTAATGGATTTTAATAGTATGGAAGATTCCCGATTGGTATTGTTTTTGTAATCCAACAATAAAGCTTGAGTTTTGTGACTGGTTTTTGTGTCAATGCGCTGAAGGCGCAAGGTGATCAAAACATTGAAGTAGCGGACCCGGAAGTGCGTAGCGTCGTTATCAGGAACTTCGAGTGATGGGAGCCGCCACTCCAGAAGGTGTTATACGTTGGTGCAGTAAAATTGATATTAACTTACGCAGTGTACTATCGTTAACTTCCTGTTACAACATGCTATATTGAAATCTTCGGAATAGGGGGGTGCAGTTGCGTACTTTCCCCAACTAAGCCGGATCATTACGCATTGAGGTGCTTATCATGCGCTATGCCATTGCTGTCATATTGCTGTTATGTGCGGTGTTATTTGTTTGGATGTTGATTTCCTCGGACACAACGATTCCAAATCAGGAAGTAGATTCCACTTCGCACGAAGTACCGTACCGGATGCAACCTTCCATGTCCACAGAGACTCAGCAGGAAGAGGCAGAAATGCCAGTACCTGCAGCAGAGGTACCAGTTCATACAGCAGAAATAGCACCCCCCACAGAAGTACGCTCCGCGGGGGCATCAATACAGGGCTATCTCTTCTCGGAAGACCCGACCATCGATGTCGGTGATCGTACCCTGACAATTGAAACATTGAATCCGGGATTTATGCAGGATCAGGTGTCACCTTTCAGCAAAAGCACCCGTAGTGATGACGATGGAGGCTTTGTCTTTGAACACCTGACGTACGACGTCTACCGTATCCAACTGGAAGACCCAGAGCTAGCCTTTGCACCTGATGTAACAGTCGTACAAAACCTGAGCCAGGATCAGGGAACCATTACCGGGCTTGCTCTGGAGGTGGTTACGAGTGGTGCAATTACCGGCCGGGTCTACAACAAAGATACCGGTGAAGCCTTACCGGGGATTCATGTCGGAGCGGTGATGCAGTTAACTGCCATGCCTAAAAGAACAGAAATTTATACCTCCGGGCGTAGTGATGCCGATGGGAATTATCGAATCGATGGCATTCCTGCTGGTCTATATCGAGTCTTTGATATTGAGTTGCCTTCACCAGAAATACCGATTTATATAGCAGCCATGCAGAATGTTAGTGTGTACTTGATGGGGGATGCCGCAATACAAACCAACATGAATATACGTAATGGAGAATTTCCAAAGATTTACACTGAAGTTAAGGCGGGAGAGATTTCAGAAGAAATTGATGTCTCCGTGGAGGTATTCCCGACTGCCGTAATCTCCGGGGTGGTGCTGTTTCCTGATAATAGTCCGGCTGCCCAGGTGCAGATTAATGCCATGCGTATAGAAGCTCAGGAGCAAGCAGTGCATGGCTGGCCCAATGCTTCTCAGGAGTCCAGCATGATGCGCAGCATTCCACAATATGCGATTTCTGACGAGGAAGGACATTTCCATTTGGAGTCGATCGTGGTTGGATATCCCTATCAACTCCTGTTACGGAAAGAAAATTCGCAGTTGGACTACCTGACCGAGGAGGTATCCGAAGCAGGCATACATGGCCTCGAGTTGGTCATGGAACGTAAGGGGGGTATCTCTGGCGTGGTGCGTAGTCTGGATGGGAAAGTGATTCCCTACCTAATCCTCCACCTGACCGACACGCGACTCACGATTAACGATCTCCTTGAGTATAGTGCGATAGCTGGCTATGCCAGAAGTGATGAAGAAGGCAAGTTTGCATTCCAACTGTTGAAGCCTGGGGAGTATTACATTTATGTAACCAGTCAGTCTGCCGGCAACTTACCCAAAGCAGAAATAGCGAACATTACATTGCAGGACGGTGAAGTCATTGACGATCTGGAGCTGGTTTATAAGCCGCAGGTAAACAGCATCCAAGGCAGGGTTATCACGAGCGATGGCGAACCTGTAGCGTACGCCCACATTACAGCATCGGTGGAGGAAGATGATAGAAGTCAGAAGATTACCACAACCAGTAGCGCCGAGGGCGAATTCCTGATTTTTCCTGAGGAACAACAACCCTACCGGGTGATGGCCCGGAAAGAGCCTTATGCAATTGGTGAAATGGCCAATGTGCAGCCCGGTCAGCAGGTGGAAATTGTACTGAATGAAGGATTGACTTTATTTGGCCAAGTACTCTGCGATCGCACCGGAGAGCCGATTAAACACTACGGCCTGAGTGCCAGGAGTCTGCATGATCTCCGCTCTTCACATGAGGTGCAAGCGATGCGGGAGGACGTGAAACAAAATCCTGAGATACGCTATAAAACGCATTTGCCTCTGACTTCAGCAGATGGTTTGGGCCAACACCACCCCGAGGGCCGCTTCGAGATAAGCGGTGTCGGTGAGAACATACTATTGCATGTACACAGTATAGAAGGATATAACGGGCACAAAGAAATAATCGAAAATATTACTCCAGCCATTGCCGCACGCGAGATTATTATTCACCTGAAAGAAGCAGACATAATTGCTGGTGTTGTGCAGGATAGGCATCTTCGGCCCATCGTCGATGCAGTCGTGCGGTTCGGGAATCCGAATTACCCATCCCGGGCAGGCTCTCCGGGCTGGGGGCCGGGCAGTGCAGGCGTGTACACCAATGTAGAAGGCCATTTCACTTTGCAGCCGCATCGCGAAGAGATCATAATGGGTGTAGTGGTCTCACATGAGGACTACCTGCCTGTCGGCGTGCCTTTGCCTGACTCTTCGCAAGCGCAGCGTAACCTGGTAATTACCCTGAAGGAAGGCGGTCGCGTCGAAGGTCGGATCACCCAATACGGTCAACCGCTTGAAGGTGTTTCCGTTTCTTATCAAGTTGGTGAGCCTGTGAGCGTCAGTCATCATGTTGAACCAGTTTTAACCGATGCCACAGGGTATTATGAAATACAGAATCTCCCTGACGGCAGTGTCATAGTTCAGATACAGGAGCCGAGTATCAGTGAAGGTACTATACGCCGCCACCGAGAGCCATATTCGGTTGAGGTCGAGGTACAAAGCGGGCATGTTAAGGTTGTAGACTTTGATATACCATTTGAAAATGCGGAAATACACGGCTATGTCCGTCTTGACGATGGCAACGTTCCGTTTTTTGCCAATGTTTTCGCATATATCCAGCCCGAGGATGCTGGCGGTAAAAGAGGTCGCAGTTTCTCAACGGAAATCGAAGCGGATGGCAGTTATTACCTCGATATGCTCCCAGGCGGACATGTACAGCTTCATGTCAGCGCCCAGGCCAATGCGCCGGTATCAATGGGAGACCTCGATACTGACGTGCGGCAGCACCTGCGTCCCCACTTAAATGCATCTGATGGTTTTTCATTGCCACCCGGGGGGCGGGTGCAGCGGGATTTCGTCTTGGAGCGCAGCAATGAGTTTCAGTTCCAGATTTCCCGGAGTAAACCTGAAGGTGCTAATTGGATGATCCTCACCTTCCGTGGCCAGGTTAACAGCACAGATATTGCGTCGCTTGCTGATCTTCCCGACCACGTTGAGATCGTTGCACACAACACTTACCCGGGCTTGGTGGTTCATGATCTACAACCCGGAACCTACACAGCCGCGCTCTTTGAAGTCAATTATGAAGCTATCTTACAACATCATGAGCTGCAACTGGAAGGCCCCATTGTACCGGAATTGTTGGGTACGTCCTTCTTCAGTATCAGCGATAACCAGCGCGTCGGTAACTATGAGATTCCCCTGCGGTTCTGAAATAGGTAATAGCGTTTGCCACCTACCCGGTAAGCGGGCAAGCATTTTAAGGTGGCGAAACAACCATTACAGGTAACCCAACCCGGTCAGCCTGTCCCGGAGTTCTTCTTCCTCGGCATCGGATAGACCTTCAATAACATTATTTTCGCTGCTGTCAATTTGCAAGGTGCTCACCGGATTGTTTGTAATTTCTTCATCTTCGAGCATTTCAAGCAACACCCGGCCATCCATATCATCAGGTACAGGTTGACCAAGCAAGTAGAGCAGCGTGGGTGCCATGTCAATTAATTTCGCATTATTGATGGTTGAATTTTTCAAAACGCCCATGCCAGCAGCGGCAAGTATGCCATTCATTTGGTGATTTCCGTACAAGGTATTGTTGGGGTAGACTGGCTCGTTGGATTGAAAACCGAAGAGGCACACGGGCATGTAGTGTTTTTCCAGTGGCAACGGCATAATGTCCGGGCCGTAAGGTGTAAACGGTCCATGGTACATGTCTTTTTTGATATGAATGGGACCACCTACCACTTCTCCAGTATCTGGGTTCTTAAGCGTAGTGTGATAACGTTCGACGATGGCATCCCGTACGGAGTCGTATTCTTCTGGCGGCACAGAACCATTGGGTCGCACATCGCGTGTATTGATGTATATTCCACTCCAACCGAAAGGCGCGTACGCTTTTGTGTTCTCCCAGTCAACATCTTCATTAAGGCTTAACATGAAGGGAATTTTGATAGTGCCCGACGATTTCCGCAATGTTGCTTCAGGAGATTGGGCACGGAAGAAACCCATGAAACGCAAAAATGGATAGGCAATGCGTGTGGCGTTCTGTGGGGTGAATCCGATATCCCAAAGCAATTTCTTGAACCGGACTTTGAATGTACGCTTTAACTGGATGAAGCCCTCTCGTAGCAGCCAACTATTAAGATCGATGAAATAATGTGTTGGGCCGAAACCATGATCAGATATAACAAAAGCAATATCGTCTTTACCCAGTTTTTCGATTAGTTTTCCGATGTAGTCATCGCAGAGTTTGTAATACGCGTCTATGCGATTGCCGAATTTTTTCGCCATAACAGCATCATATTTCGGGTGTTGAGGATCAAACCAGTGCCACAATTCATGTTGCAAACGATCAGTGCCCCAAATATGCAACATAGTAAAGTCTGGCTGGTATCGGTCAAATAACTTCATGCACACTTCGAATTTAGTGCGGTCCATGAATTCGAGTTCGTCCATAAACTTCTTGGCATTGCTTTCTGAATGGGCACAAACGAAAGACTTGGTCTCAAAGAACAGGGGGTAGCGACCATAATCCTTTTCCAATTCGTCTACCAACTCAGGCGGGTGTGCATAGTCTCTTGCGCCTGCCGGAGTCAGAAAACCACTAATCATTGCACCTCGGACTGGCTTGATTGGGTAGGTAGTCGGTACGTTAAGCACCAGGGAAGTTTTTCCCGCTTCATCCAGGTAATCCCAGATTGTTTTACCAACACGCAGCTTGGCATTTACCGGGCGTTCCCGCTTTTTTTCTGGATCATACACCAGAAAATCGAACACACCATGTTTACCGGGATTCTTGCCGGTCATGAACGAGGGCCAGGCCGCGGGAGTTTCCGGCGGCAAGATCGACTCCAGTGAGCCGTGTGTCCCGTCATTGAGTAATTTCTGAAGATTGGGGAGTTGTCCGGCATTCATTCGAGGTTTCAAAATGTTCCATGTGGCACCATCCAGTCCTATAACCATGACTTTGCGTTGTACACTCAAAATGGTTTCATCCTTGCAGTTATCATGCCGTGGTCTTATTGCGACATGGATTGATAGTTAATCTTAATGAGATATTTTTAGTAAGAGGAATATATTAGGATGTTCCAGAGAGCCGTTATTAACTTGAGCAGATTTAAAAAGCTTGTTTTCGTTGTGAATTTATCTGCAATTAACGAGTACACTCTGAAATCCTTCGACAAATGTTTCACCATCGTGTCGGTAGTTATATTACCCCAAGACGCTTAATTTTTTAACATAAACTACAAAATTGTTGCCCTCATCACCCCACCCAGATGAACGTCAAGCCCAAGGCGAGCATCTTTGTTCTTGACAATAGGTTTGGGGACATCACCGGTTGCATTGTGTACAGTATGTACTATTTCCAACTTCTGTTCCGGATTTCTGACACCATTTCCATGATTCAAGATAAAATCTGCGGTGCGGACTACAATTTTCGACCGAGTTACTGCCACCCCCATAAGAGGTGCTTACCAGCAGGTATCATCCGGCATGCTGAATTACTTTAACATGCTCGATCAGCTCACATACCCGATCAGGTCTCTGAATATGATTCACCTATGCATTAGCGCCACATTCATGGTTAATTTCTATTAAACGGGAGAGTATGTCACACATGAATATCTCCTCGAAAAATTTTATGTTTTTGACATAAAAGACGATGTTTATGTCAATAGGTCAGGTGTATTTTAGGTAAAATTATCAGGAATGAGCAAGCTTAATGAACAGTACCTTACTGTATACTCGAACTTCCTGGTAATGTTACGTCGATCTATGCTCTCATGTTCGATATTGAACTGCATCAACATTATGTTTACAGCCAATTGAAGATACAATCAAGAGCAACATGTGTTCTGAAGGCTCAATCAAACTTTTTTATATAGTTTTTTATTTTGGTAAGTAAGGCTTCAGGTGAGATTGGCTTTTCAATGAATGCAGTGCCAGGCTCGAGTACACCATGGTGAACAATAGCATTGTCTGTATAGCCTGACATATAGATTATCTGGACAGTTGGGCGTAACACCTGCAACTTTTCGGCCAATTCGCGTCCTCCCATCTTTGGCATGACGACATCTGTCAGTAATACGTTAATATCGCCAAGGTGTTCTCGGCAAATTTTCAACCCTTCATCAGGGTCTCCGGTATCCAGTACTGTATAACCTGCTCGCAGCAGAACTTTTCTGATCAAGCCTCGAACTGCTGCATCGTCTTCCACAACAAGTATGGTTTCTGTGCCTGAAGTCTTTGCAGAGTTAGTATCAGGCTGTTTAGAGAGCACATGGTTTTCGGCACTGGGCAGATAAATTTTAAATGTCGTGCCGTGGCCCAGTTCGCTATATACCCAGATGTTGCCTCCGCATTGCTTGACAATACCGTAGACCGTGGAAAGTCCAAGCCCGGTTCCCTTGCCATCCTTTTTGGTGGTAAAGAATGGCTCAAATATCTTTTCCTTTACTTCAACAGACATGCCAGTACCAGAATCCGTAATTGCTATCATGACATGCGCTCCAGCATGTGCGTCAGGATGTTCACGGGCGTATGCTTCATCCAGATCAACATTGGCTGTTTCGATGGTCAATTGGCCACCTTTCTGCATTGCATCTCGTGCATTTACTGCCAGATTCATGACAATCTGTTCGATTTGGCTGGGATCAAATTCTACAGGATGTAACCCGGGTTGCAGTCGGGTGAAGAGGTCAATATCTTCACCTATAAGCCGTTTAAGCAACTTGTTCATTCGTGCTACAGATTCATTTATATCAATGATTTCAGGTTGTAGTATCTGCTTTCTGCTGAAAGCCAGTAATTGGCGGGTCAGTGAGGCAGCACGTTCTCCGGCGGAGCGTATTTCTTCTAATTGTTCTCTGAACTCGAACTCCTTTGAGACCATGTCGAGAACCATATCGCTGTAACCGGTAATAACCATGAGAAGGTTGTTAAAATCATGGGCGATACCACCGGCCAAGCGGCCAATGGCTTCCATTTTCTGGGCCTGGCGAAGCTCACCTTCTAGCTGTTGCCGATCCTTCATTTCTTTTTGGGCTTGCTCGTAAAGTAAAGCGTATTCATCCGCTCTTCGTTTGAGGTCCTGATACAACTCGACATTTGCGAGCGCAAGTGCGGTACAGTCAGCCAAGGTCTGAAGCAACCACATCTCACGATTCGTGGCGAGATGGCTTGACGCCCAATATGCCCCGATAGCGGCAATCGGGTCTTCACGTCGGACTGGTACCATGGCTAAACTTTTAACAAATGTGGGGCGATAAGCATCGGCGGGTATGCGAGGATCACTATAGATGTCTTCGATGGCCACAGACTGCCGGTTCATCATGGCCCAACCCGAGATGCAAGACTCAAGTGGAAATCGTTTACCTTTCCACAAAGGAGCGATGGCATTTTCTTCTGCGTAATAGCACTGCCCGGCGTCTCGTAGAACGAATGTTGCTCCATCTGCGGCAGTCAAGGTACGTGCAACTACACGGACAATCTGCATTACATCATCCAGAGATCGTGCTTGTGAAAGATCGCGAATGGCACCCATGAGGCGGGATAAGTCGGTTTGTGTTTCAAATGAATCTTCCATAAAGTCTCTCCTCCATCAAAATATCGGTTCTGATTCATAGAACACAACCTTCACTAGGTGGTTCTATTTGATGATTAGATTTTACCTGAATAATTCGTTAAATGGAAATACATGAGGCTGATTTATTTGACATGATACTTTGTGGCAGAAACATAGAATATAAAATAGAATCTACTAATGCTTACAGAGTGTACTGTGGTGATGATAAATGTTCTGGTTTTGTAAAAAAATCCTTACTTCTACCCTTTTTTATGGTAATGTTACGTAAGTCGGTCATGGTCCAGTGTGCGATATTGAACTGCTTCCGCGATGTGTGATTCTGCAAGGTGGTCTTTGCTTTCCAGATCAGCCAGTGTTCGTGCCACGCGTAGTATTTTATCGTAAGCACGTGCACTGAGACCGAGTTTGTTCATGGCTAGCTCAAGGATGCGTCTGGCACCGTCACTCATAACACAATGAGAGCGAATCGATTTACTGTCCAAGTGAGCATTGCAATGAAACTTGCCTTGATATCGTTCTCTTTGGCGTTCTCGCGCCTGCTGGACAATGTTTCTTACCACAGCACTCGAGTCGCCACTGGGCTGGTCATCAGACAACTCATCAAACGACAAAGCTGGCACATCAACGTGAATATCGATCCTATCCATCAGAGGGCCGGATAGACGATTGCTGTACCGTTGTATGTCGCCGCTGGAGCAGCGGCAAGCTCGTTTTGGGTCTGTGCGATAGCCACATGGACAGGGATTCATGGCTACCACCAAAGTAAAACGGCTGGGGAATGTAATGGAATAACTGGCCCGACGTATATGAACCTGGCCATCTTCCAGTGGTTGGCGTAATACTTCCAGTGAAGCCCGGTTAAATTCAGGTAATTCATCCAGAAACAGCACACCGTTATGTGCCAGGCTGACCTCCCCCGGGTGCGGCTGTCCCTGACCTCCCCCCGCGATAGATACGGTTGTGGCTGTATGGTGTGGACTGCGAAAAGGGCGCCGAACTATGAGTGACTGTCGTGTACCAATGATTCCTGCTACACTGTAAATCCGTGTAGTTTCAAGGGCTTCATCAAAAGTCATGTCTGGTAATATGCCTGGTAGTCGGGAGGCCAACATGGTTTTCCCTGTACCTGGGGGACCGCACATGAGTATGTTATGGCCGCCAGCAGCAGCTACGGTCAATGCCCGTTTTACATGTCCCTGGCCTTTTACCTCATTCAGGTCGGGTACATGCTGGTGATTATTGGAAAATAATGCTGCAACATTGGTTTTGTGTGACTCTCTATGCAAACTCCCTGACAAAAAGGCATGTGCATCCTGCAAACTGCGCATGGGGTAGATTTCGATATCTTGAACCACACCGGCTTCTTCCGCATTGGCTTCAGGCAACAAGATACCTTTCAAGCCGCGGTCTCTTGCAGACAACACCATGGCCAGTGCTCCTGCAACAGAGCGAATTGAACCATCGAGAGCCAATTCTCCCACCAAAAGATAATCACGCAGCAGTTCACCACCAAGCTGATCACTTGAAGCCAGCATACCAATTGCAATTGGAAGGTCCAGCGCGCTGCCCTCCTTGCGCATAGCGGCAGGTGCCAAGTTTATAACCACTTGACCACGTGGCACCCGAAACCCGGAATTGCGCAAAGCGGAGCATACTCTGTCTTCGCTCTCTTTGACTGCCGTATCCGGCAGACCTACCATGCGAATTTTATTCATACCTGGGCGTGCATCAACTTCAACCGCTAAAGCATACGCATCAATACCCAACACAGCGCATGACTGAACCCTCGCCAACATACCTGTTAAAAACCCCATACATATTTTTAAAATTATTTATATAATATTAGCACAAGAGAACGACTATTGTGTTGGAGCGGTGAACTGGATGTCAACATGACGACTGTAATGAAAAATGAATCTAAAAACAAAAGAAGCGAGCTTCTGTTCTTTTTTAACTTGACATGACCAAATCTGGAAGCTAGTAGCAGTATTGCTAATGAGTCAGTTGCTCATAAACTATTCTGGAATTCAGTCCAATACTATCCAGTCCTGCAGGAACCGAGCTCAAGTTTCTGATAAATCTTGTCGATAAAGTGTGTAATGTGGAAAACATCAGTTGAGGTTGGTTTATAATGTCGCAAATTACAACGATTCAAACTATTTCGGAAATGACTTCATCATCATTACATTCTACTGTATCCGATGTTGTGCCGGATAAGTCGGGGTATGATGTGATGCAAGCGGTGGACCGTGTATTTAATTTGACACGGGAAGATCGGAATATTATTGAATCGTACAATGAGATGACTGTTGAAGAACAGACCCGATTCCTTGGTATGATTGCCAAGTTGTTACAACGGGGTTTTGTTGGCATGGAGACGTATGATATTGGCGGTAGACCGATGGAAACATTTGTTGAAAGCCGTATTGCTGAACCGGATTTACATAACTATCCACCCTATCGCAGTCTGGATTTGCGTGCCTGAACAAATCTAAAAAAATTGTCTGCTGTCGCGTAAGTATTAACTGTGCGGTGCGCCGTTAATCATACGTTCATGAATTTCCAGTAAGTCTGCCATGAGAAGTTGATTGGTACTATCTTGCATGAGTTTGTAAGCTTTCGTCAGATTTGCCAAAATACGTTGCATGATGATTTCTGCTCCAGCTTCATGATGCAGCAGACTGGATGCCGCATCACGTGATGGGCCTTGTTTTTTGAGAAATGATTCTTCATCTATAATCTTGCCACCATTAAAACAATCGACGACAAATAAGTTATTACGCGCGTAGGTCAAGGCCAAAAAGTGTCCTGGCCAGTTGCACCCTCCTATTGGCATATTCAGACGGTGTCCGACCAATATATAAATACATGTCAAACTGATAGGTAAACCGGATTTATTCTGAATAACATGAACTAAATTGCTGTTCTGAGGCGAATAATAATTGTCTTTCGCTCCTTTGAATCCAGATGCCTGAAACAAAAATCGGGCCAGGTCCAAAGCATCGCCAGGGTGCTTCATATTGTCCCATTCATGGTATTGAATTGCTAGGTCGTCTAACAATTCATGTACCTTGTTGCATGTATGATTTTGCCCCAGGTACCTGGCTAGACAACTGAGCGCGGTTTCCAGTCTTACTTTGTCATCATCAAGTCCATACCAGCTACTCCAGCATTCACGCAAGGTATGCCGTGCGTGCTCATTCAGCATATCGTTGATTAGTTTGCGCTGCTGGTTTGAAGGTGGTGGTGAAATTGTGTCCAGAACAGTATCCAATTCAGGCCCAAGCGAAAGCAGTGCCAGAACAATTTCCTGGCGGACTACAGGTGAGGGATCATCCAGTAATTGCAAAATATAGGGCATGTCATTGACACTTGCCATCAGATATATGTGACTCCCTTCGCTACTGCCTAATAGCTGTATCTACGATGGTACAAACTAAAAATTAAGGCTGCCTATGGTGCGTTCCACACTGGTCAGGTAACTGCTTCCAAATAAACGAACATGTACAAGCAATGGATATAAATTGTATATATTGCGACGAACATCAAAGAATCCAGGCTCAATTGGATTCAATTCTTCGTATTGTTCAAAAAAAGCCTGACCAAACGTAGAAAATAACGTTATAAAAGCCAATTCAATTTCCGGGTGCCCGTAATAAATAGCTGGATCGAGAAAACCGGTTATCTTATTGTTCATTGCCAGAACATTTGTAGTCCACACATCGCCATGTAAGAGTACTGGAAAGCTTGGCTCTTGAATAAAATCTTCAATGTTGTTGGTGAATGTCTCTATTCGGGAATACAAGCTTTTGGGCATTCTCCTCTCACGTACAGCTTCCTGCGCCATGTAAAGTAAACGCTGCTCGGTAAAAAAGGATATCCAGGAATTGTTCCAGCTATTCGGTTGGTGCAAACCACCTATCAAAGTTGGCTTTTCGAGTCCGAAAGCCTGTCCTTTGATTTGATGCAATTCTGCCAATAGTTTTGCCGCGTGCTTTTCAGCATTGATTGGGAATTGGCTTTTACCTTCCAGAAAACTCATGATCAGCAGCGATGGACTGTTGTGAATGATATCAGGAACAGGTAATTTGCTGTGATCTTTCAGGTACTGGAGCATGTAGCCCTCAATATCCAGTTTTGGATTGCGTCCCTGGTCTACTTTGACTACCACGCTTTTATCATTCTCCAAAGTAAGACGATAAACTTCGCCGATGCATCCACCATGTAAAGTAGTAGTAGATTTGACTGGATATCCTGTAGCACTTTTAACCATATTGCGTAAATTATTTACCATGATCTGATTCCCCCTGGTCAACTATTTGACTCGACAGCTTTGAGTAAACCTATTGCAGATGCTTCAATGATTCCGAAGACTTTTGAGAATCCATTAGGGCCACCATAATAGGGGTCCGGAACACCTTGAACTTCAAGCCCAGGTGCATAATTGGTTAACAGGTGTATTTTGTGTTGCAGGTGTTTTGGACATATTTTGCGTAATTCACGACAGTTTTCCTGATCCATGCCTACAATATAATCGTATTGTTCAAAATCTTCCATAACAACCTGACGAGAACGTTGTTCACTGATGTTTATTCCGTGGCATTGTGCTTCATTAATTGCTCGTGGATCGGGTTGTTCGCCAATATGCCAATGGCTGGTACCGGCAGAATCGATTTCATACTTGCCATCCAGGCCATTCTCCTTAACGAGGTGCCGAAATATACCCTCTGCTGTTGGGGACCTGCAGATGTTGCCCAAGCATACAAAAAGTACTTTAATTTTATTCATTTATGCACTCTTCCTCTAAAATAGAACAATAAATTGTCCTGCTATGGATATATAAAATCTTCAGATTAATGTTAACTCTTAGATTTTTATTTGTGTACTATATATATTACCTGATTAAACCACTTAAGTTCTATGTTTGATGACCTTTCATAGAAGGTGTCTCAAGTCAAGGATTCTAAACGTAAAAATTTGTTATAATTTAATACAGTTCGATGATTTTTTTTTGTGTTTGATAAAGTCAATTCGTGGATGTGTTTCTTATGAGGAAGACAGATGAATTTTAATGTGCTGCGTATGGTTGCGATGACGTTGGCCTTGATGCTGTGTTGGCTTAATGTTGCCATGCCCCAAGCGGACCCCAATCCACCCAGTATCAGATCAAATCGTGGTGCCTGGCCTCTCTTGCGTCAGTGGAATTTGGAAGAAGTACAGCATTTTTCGCGCTGGATCGAGCATATTTACTTCATGAAAACTGAAGGTGGAGATGTTGACCAGCGACAAGCAAAATTGGACCGCATCATAACAGACCCACAGATGAATTTACTTGAAGATGCCACATTCCGTGGCCAGGGAAATCCCCAATTGCCGCGTTCTACGCTTCAGTTTGTACATAATCATATTGATTGTGCCAAACTGGGAGTCTACATGCCAGCGTATTATGCCTATCGTCGGGGGCTTCCGTGGATGATGTCCTATGTATCTTCAGATGGTGCCGGTGACGTACGTACTGCTCCCAGGAACATTCCTGGAGGCCACATAAGCAGCTTTACCTCTGGTAGTGTTAACAGTTTTTTCAGAGATATGATTGTCGGGTTTTCAACAGGCAATTTCCGTGTTGAACTTACTGGGCGAAATGCCCATCTTTCTGATACGTTGCCAGTGGCCATCAGACCGGATGTTTTATTGCCCGGTGCCATTAATTACCTTGATGGACATACCTTGATTCTTGGTCAGGTCAGCCCGTACGGTGAACTGCAATTTCTTAACGCAAGTATCACTGTTACGCGGGACATTTATACTTACAACGGAATGAATACGGTATCTGGTATAACGCCGCGAGGGGTTCAATCAGAAGAGAATGAATGGGCTGGTTGCTTTCAGGGGATGCGTATCTGGCGTTTCCCCATTGCTGAAACGAACAGTCAGGGGGTTGTGACCAATGTGAGGCGTCGAACCAATGAAGAAATGAAAGAATTTGGTTTTTCTACCGAGCAATATACCGCTCTGGAATCCATGATGAAAAATCAATATATTGACATGGGTGATTATCGACCCACCAATTACCATGCTTTTGTCCGACTACGCATGAAGAGCGTCGATTATATCGTTCCTCTCAAATTTATTGAGCAATATGCCGAAGAAATTCGTGAGGCCTTTCATTATCGTGAAGATTTTGTGCAAGAAGCCTGGCAATATGTTCTTCGTAATGGTGCCATAACTTTTCCGGCTGAACTACCAGATGAAAACATTTTTCAGGCACATGGCAGATGGGAATCCTGGAGTTCTCCATCTTCCGATGTTGATCGAAGAAACAAATATCATTATCTCTCTGATTGGGTACGCTATGCTGTTGATTGCTTTGGCATGATGCCGGATTTTGTTGACCTCACAGGTCTGGAAAAATATGAAATACGTTCGCAAGCGGACTTGGCTCGTGCGCTGCTGGCAGAGAAACAACGGATATTTGAAGAGAAGTATATTTATTATACCAATTCCAGAGGAGAACGTGTTCGCCTGACTCTGGCACAAATTGAAGAACGCCTCTATGACATGTCATTTGATCCCAACCATCCACCTGAATTACGTTGGGGTGCTGCCTGGGGAAGTCCCGAAATGGAAGGCGCACCGGAACGCGCTACACCTGTACCCAAAGGTCCACCGGTGCCTATGCGAGAAGCCTATGAATTACAAGCTTATTATCGTTCTGTTGGACAACGTGAAACCGAGATGAGTATTTTGCGTGGTATGTTCACTGAAGGCTATCCGGTGCTGGACCGATTTGATGAACAGATCGCCCGTTGCTTTTATATGGTAGAACCGACCGAGCCGCTTCAGGAGTGGTTGATAAGCCATTTTCCGGATGAATTTAAAGAAGCAGAAGCGGAAGAAGTGAAAATTGATATTCCTCCTTTGCTTCCAATTTCTATGTCAGTCAGAGAAGCGATGGAAGATAGCTGATAGTTGGCAGTTATTAATTTACATCTTGCATGCTCAATTCAAAGTGTTCAAGATAGTTTATATGCTTGTTACAGGCTTGTTAATCTTTGTAAACCCAGCTTGGCTGTTTCCAGTTCAGGTGCTAGTGAAAGCGATTTTTTAAAGTCCGAGCTTGCATGTTCTGGTTCTCCCAGTTTGAGGTAAACCCAACCCCGTTCAGCATAAATATTTGCGCGAAATGGGGCAAGTGCTATGGCTTTCTCAAATGCTGATAGGGCTTCATTTAAATTATTGTTCGCAATACAATGCTCTGCGCGTGCAAGATATACTTCTGGATGCCAGGACATAAATGCTTCAATTGTGTTTATTGTCATTATTAAGTTGTCTGTGCTTCTACCAGCTTCAATCTCTGTTTGGACTCTGGTCAATTGATTTATATGCCATATTTCTTGTTCTTCAAAGCTGGGCACTGGATCTGGATCACTGACGTATGACATCAGATAATCTACTGGCGCGTAGTCATCTCTCAGTAAACGAAAATTGCTTCTGGCAACAATATTGTCTAACTGTGACTCACTTAAAACTTGACCGGGAAAGCTTGGGTATTTACTTCGGATACGTCCGATGATCCTGTTGGCATCGACAGGCGTGTTTGAGCAAACCACTATAATGCTGTCCCGGTCTTGAACATGTTCCGGGCGATTGGTGATTGCAGTCACATAGGGAAAGACAGCGCGCGCGCTGTGTACTACCGCACCGAGAAATAGTCCATTTTGTACACGATCCGTGGTATTCAATAGGTAGATGCCATCTGGTTTTAACAATGCACGTACTTTTTCTTTGAATTCAATGGTCGTGAGTTGGAATGGTACAGAATATTGATCAATTGAATCTCCAATGATGCAGTCGAACTTCGGTGGCGCGCCAGTACGGTTTTGCGTGTCTAGCAACTCTGTTA
>CAZIDP010000029.1:0-33206 GCA_964537975.1 uncultured Nitrospirales bacterium
TCCTCGGTGGGTTTATTCTGGCCCGTGCGGTACAACAAGAAAAAATCGACATACAGATGGCTTCCTGGCTGCTCAAAGCATTTGGAACACGTCCTTGGGCCGTTTTGGCTGGAATTATGGTTATTACCGCTTCTTTCAGCATGTGGATGAGCAATACCGCCACTGCTGCCATGATGATTGTTATGGTCCAGCCTTTCCTGCGGCAAATCGGTGAACGAGATGCTTTTCGTAAGGCACTGATTCTCGCGGTACCATTTGCTGCCAATATCGGGGGTATTGGTACACCTATCGGAACTCCACCCAATGCCATCGCGGTTGCGATAATGGCAGAACGGGGAATGAGTATATCATTTTTGACCTGGATGGCATTTGCAGTGCCGTTGATGCTGGGCTCTCTGGTTGTCATGTGGTTTACGCTCCTGACGATTTTCCGTCCAAAAACGGAACGCTTTGATATAACCATCAGCAGTGATTTTCGTTTGAAGCGCAAATCGATCATAGTCTATGCTACATTTTTTACAACGGTGTTCTTGTGGCTTACCAGTGAATGGCATGGTGTGCCAACCGAAGTTGTTGCAGTGTTGCCAGCCGCTGTCTTAACCTTGACCAATGTAATCACCCGAAAAGATTTCGACAGCCTGGAATGGAACATTCTGATGCTCATGGCAGGCGGTATCGCTCTGGGTTCTGGCATCATGGGTACGAATCTGGATGATTGGATTATTCGTTTGATGCCTGGTGAAGGTGTCAGTTTCTTTGTCCTGGCAGCAGTCGTAAGTATTGCCGCGGTAAGTTTAAGTACAGTAATAAGTAATACTGTGGCTACCAATATCCTGTTACCCATTGGTTTGGCGATGGCAGTTGGTATCGGTGCTTCAGATGTGAAACTGGAAGTGATCGCCGTGATGATTGCAGTCATGGCCAGTTATGCTATGGCATTGCCCATATCTACTCCTCCAAACGCTATTGCGTATGGTACCGGTCAGATCAAAAGCAAAGATATGCTTTTTATTGGTGGATGTACCAGTATAGTTGCCGCAATTTTGGTGATACTCACAGGACCTTTTGTCATTGAATTTGTTTTGAAAACTTTTCAAGACTATTCCTGATTAACTGACTGATTAGTTTTGCCTCCTGCACATGGCGGAGTGAATGACTCGCTTTTGCAGCTTCACTTCGCCATGGCTTTTTTACTGAAAAATGTTCTGGTTTACATCAGATTCTATATTGACCGATGCAAAACCTTCAATAATGTAAATTGACCTTCGGAAGTGTCCCCGTGTGACGCGCTCAACAGCCTAGTTCAGGTTTCGCCAGGATTTGAGTATGGATGATAATCCAATGCTGTACCCTGGCTGATTCCACGGTATGATGTTGTCATATCAGTCGTACTTCCAGGCTCCAGAAACACTGCTATCTGGTACCCAGGCGGCGTTTCTTAATGGTGGCTGCACCATTCGTAGTGCTCACTACAAGAGGCATAACGCCAAGCCGCTTCCCGATTGATCCTCCGTAAAGTAAATGTAGCGAATCAATGCTTCTCGATTTATGTCGCCGCAAGTACAAGGGCAGTATGTTGGAATACCCTGTATGAGCCTTGGGCATTGAACCGTGACCTGAATGTCATCAATCGGTCTGAAAAAGAAGACATCGCACACCAGGAATGTCACGCTGGCATGTAGATTTTGCCAGCTTCGCTGTTATACAAACAAGGCAACCCGTAACCCGTAACCAAGTGTTTACTGCATTCTGGATAGCGGTACGACAGATGAAACTTCCAGTTGGATTGTGTTCACCACAATCCATCTCCCCTTCCGGAATCCTGGCCCGACTCACTAATGGTGCAGGACTTAAAACTGGAACCCACTATCGACTAGGCGGGTAATAATCCATGCGAACTGGAAGCCGGACAGCGCAGGTGCGATTAAAGCACTCGATCTTTTTACAAAAAGAAGACACCATGGAAAAGTACCTGGATTTGCAGGACTTTCCAAGTCTAATATGATATAATCAATAAACGCACGAAAATGCCGTTAATTTCCATGGGATTGGCAAGCATTTTCCAAGCCTGGGGGTCAACTATTAATGAGTGTAGAAGCACACAAATCAACCAATGCCAATGATACCAAGCCAGTTGTCTTAGTTGCCATTGCAGTAGCAATTGGAGTTGTTACGTATTTTATGATGCCGCGTGAGATGGAAGAGCCTGCCCGTCGAATGGCTGCCATCTTTGCTTTGGCACTTGTGCTTTGGGTAACAGAGGCTATCCCCTTGTTTGCTACCAGTTTGATGGTGATTGCGCTTCAGGCATTCTGGATTGCCATACCAGTATTTCCAGAATTACCTGATTTCAGCATGCGTTATCAATCTGTGTATAACGCGTTCAGTAACCCGGTGATTTTCCTGTTCCTCGGTGGGTTCATTCTGGCCCGTGCGGTACAACAAGAAAAAATCGATATACAGATGGCTTCCTTGTTGCTTAAAGCTTTTGGAACACGTCCCTGGGCTGTTCTGGCAGGGATAATGGTTATTACCGCTGTTTTCAGTATGTGGATGAGCAATACTGCGACTGCTGCCATGATGATTGTTATGGTTCAACCTTTCCTGCGACAAATCGGAAAACGGGATGCATTTCATAAGGCACTGATACTCGCGGTACCATTCGCTGCCAATATCGGAGGTATTGGCACGCCCATCGGAACACCACCCAATGCCATCGCGGTTGCGATAATGGCAGAGCGGGGAATGCATATTTCATTTTTGACCTGGATGGCATTTGCAGTACCGTTGATGTTGGGTTCCCTCGTGGTCATGTGGTTTACGCTACTGACGATATTCCGTCCAACAGCAGAACGCTTTGAAATAACCATCAGTAGTGATTTTCGTTTGACGCGCAAATCAATTATAGTCTACTTTACATTTTTTTCAACGGTGCTCTTGTGGCTTACCAGTGAATGGCATGGCGTACCAACCGAAGTTGTTGCTGTGTTGCCAGCCGCTGTCCTAACCTTGACCAATGTAATTACCCGAAAAGATTTTGACAGCCTGGAATGGAACATTTTGATGCTTATGGCGGGCGGTATCGCCTTGGGTTCCGGTATCATGGGCACGAATCTGGACGGCTGGATAATTCGTTTGGTGCCTGGTGAAGGTGTCAGTTTCTTTGTCCTGGCAGCAGTTGTAAGTATTGCCGCGGTAAGTTTAGGTACAGTAATCAGTCATACGGTGGCTACCAATATCTTGTTGCCCATTGGTTTGGCGATGGCGGTTGGTATCGGTGCTTCAGATGTGAAACTGGAAGTGATGGCCGTAATGATTGCAGTCATGGCCAGTTATGCTATGGCATTACCCATTTCAACCCCTCCTAACGCTATTGCGTATGGTACCGGCCAGATCAAGAGTAAAGATATGTTTTTTATTGGTGGTTGTACCAGTATAGTTGCCGCAATATTGGTGATACTCACAGGACCTTTTGTCATTGAATTCGTTTTGACAAATTTTTAAGCATAATCCTTATTTATCCGTTTGATTGCTTTTGCCTCCTGCTCATGGCTTTTTGCTGTATGATGTACTGGTTTGTATCAGGTTCTATATTGACCGATGCAAAACCTTCATACATGCAAATTGACCATCAGGAGTGACCCGGCATGACGCATTCAACAGCCCTGTTCTGGTTTCGCCAGGATTTGCGAATAGACGATAATCCCGCACTGTCCATGGCGATTTCTCAATATGATGCCGTGATTCCAGTCTACATCTGGACTCCTGAAGAAGCGGCGGCATGGCAGCCAGGCGGTGCTTCAACATGGTGGCTGCACCATTCGTTGTGTTCACTGCAAGCATTGTTACATCAAGCCGATTCCCGATTGATCCTCCGTAAAGGTAAAAGCAGCAAAACAATGCTTCTTGAATTATGTCGCAGTACAGGTGCCAGAGCAGTATGTTGGAATGCCCTGTATGAGCCTTGGGCATTGAACCGTGACCTGAGCGTTATCAAACGGCTGGAAAAAGAAGGTATAACACACCAGCAATGTCATGCCAGCTTGTTGATCAAGCCTGATTCGCTGTTAAACAAACAAGGCAAGCCCTACCAGGTGTTTACTGCTTTCTGGAAAGCGGCACGGCAGATGGGCCTGCCAGATGTATTAAGCGCGCCACTATCCGTTCCCCCGCCAGATGCCTGGCCCGATTCATTAACGGTGCAGGAATTAAAACTGGAACCCACCATCGACTGGGCGGGTGGAATCCGTGCGAGCTGGAAGCCGGGTAGCGCAGGTGCGATGGAAGCACTAGACAAATTCAAAGAAGACACCGTGGGAATGTACCAGGACTTACGGGACTTTCCGGGCCAAACTGGCACGTCGCGCTTGTCACCTCATCTGCATTTTGGGGAGATAAGCCCCGGAATGATTTTGCAGTCCTTGATGCGATTAAAAAATTATAAAGGTGAAGGTGCCCAGGCCTATATCCGCCAACTCTATTGGCGAGAATTTGCCCATTACCTGCTGTACCATTTCCCGCATACTGCCGAAGCACCACTCAGACAAGATTTTACGCGTTTTCCCTGGAAAAAAGACCAAAAGCTATTACATGCCTGGCAAAAAGGGTTAACCGGCTATCCCATAGTCGATGCCGGTATGCGTGAATTGTGGCACACTGGCTGGATGCACAACCGGGTACGCATGATCGTGGCCTCATTCCTGGTGAAGCATTTGTTGCAACCCTGGCAAGACGGTGCAGACTGGTTTTGGGATACCCTGGTGGATGCGGACCTCGCCAACAATACCCTGGGTTGGCAATGGGCGGCTGGGTGTGGTGCTGACGCAGCCCCGTATTTCCGCATTTTTAACCCTATGCTGCAAGGTACGCGATTTGACCCGAAGGGGGTCTATGTTCGGCGTTGGGTTCCCGAAATTGCGAAACTGCCAGACAAGTACATCCACAAGCCCTGGGAGGCGACGGAGGTAGAACTGGCTGCCGCTGGTATTCAGCCAGGCATAACCTATCCACGACCCATAGTAGACCACAAGGAGGCACGTGAAGATGCCTTGTTGGCATTTGAAATGCTCAAGCGGGAATCAAAATAATGCATACACCTGACCAAAGCCCATCAAAATGGCAACGCTATTTATATGCCGCAGCCCTGTTGCCTCTGGCCATTATTATCGCCTGGCTTGCCGCACTACCCGGCGCATTTTTCAGCCCGGGGAGCTGGTATGCCGCATTGGAAAAGCCATCGTGGAATCCACCCAACCAGATATTCGGCCCCGTGTGGAGCTTGTTATACACCATGATGGGTATTTCAAGTTGGATGGTCTGGCTACGTCGTGCGGTTCAGCCCATTGGCAAAGCGCTGGGCCTGTATGGGGTACAACTATTTCTTAACGCGCTCTGGACCGTGTGTTTCTTCGGGCTGCAAAGCCCCAGCCTGGCCCTGATTAATATTGCCGTGCTGCTGCTGTTCATCATCTGGAGCATCATCGAATTCTACCGCATATCTATTCCCGCAGCTTTGATGCTTGTCCCGTACCTGCTCTGGGTTGGTTTCGCTACCATATTGAACACTGGCATCTGGTGGTTGAATTGATATGGGTTTCCAGCATCTACAAAAAATTCGTCAACCAAGTGTACCAGGTGGTTAAGAATACAATTGCAATGTCCTGTAGATCCTTGTAAAGTATCTGACTGACGGATAACAGATTATGATCATGGGGATGTCACTATGCGTACCTATCTGGCACATGCTCTGTTGGAATTTAGAAAGCTAAAAGGATATGAGCAAGTTGTATGGGGTGATTGCCTCAATTTCATCGGTGATCAAAAGCGTAAGCTTAATACTGAAGTAACCGACTGCAACATTGTATATGCAAATCTCAAAACTGATCGCTACAAAGAAATTCACAGGGAAATGCCGATTGACGACGATTTCCTGATATTGTGTGCAAAAGCTGCTATTCACTTTCATCAGTTTATTGCAAAGCATGCCAGAGTATCGGGACTTAAAAGTTTGTGTTTGCTTATATCTACATACGAAAAACTATGGGGTATTCGAAATGATGTATATCGCTTTCCATGGACGGATTCTATCAGTATTTATTTACTAATGCTTTTCGACAGGTTACATGTATATAATAGATACAAAGTAATAAATACATTAGGAGCACTGGAAAGCGCAACTGGCCATAGCCAAATCGGCCATCCTACACTTAATATCATCCGTTCATTATTTTCTCGCCGAATAGCATTGCTTGACAGAATTCAATCCCAAATAAGTCCTCAAGATAACATCAGCGCGGTCACAATTAACTTATTTGGCTCGTTGTTGTGTTGTCATGCACGATGTACACCCTTGGCGCAATTCTGCGATAAAAATATCGATTCCGATGAAAAAATATTTCTGTGTGCTCTTGGAATGGTGTGTGACATAGACGGTCAATTCAGAGTTGTATGTGAACGCCTTGGGCAGTTTGCAAAGTATACAAATACAACGAAGAAACCAAGTCTTCCATCCAATGTTGAAGATATAGTACGACTATGTAAGAATCTGGTCGATGCAGTGGAAGCAATCCCAACAATTCTGGACACGGACGGATCAAGTTTAAAGACAGATATATTTCCGTGCATAGTAGACAGTGCAGCACAGTTGCGGGAAGTAGCGCTTGCCGCGGAGCATGAATTTAAAATGATATATCCGCCAAAGCAAGATAAATAGTATTACTATATAAGAGAGCTGAATTTAAGTTTGTACGATGCTATGATATTGGGTTGTGCGAGTTTGTGATTTTTAAAATCGACTGGCTTCCATGACTTGGAGAGTAAATCGGCATGAAACAAGATGGATTACCATTTCAATACAGGTTATTTTTTTGTGGTTTGGCAGTGTTTATTTACTTACTGGTATTTGTTTCGTGGTGGTGGTTTTCAGTTAGTTCCATATATCTTTATTGTGGTGTGATTATTGGATTTTTTCCATATATATTACTAGGTTTTCTAGATTCATTGAAAGCTAAAAATAATTACTTAATTCTGTACGTATACTTATTCATAGTATGGGCGATTATGTTCACTGTTATTTTCTTGGCTATAGTTTATTCTGATATTCCTTTCGTAGATTAAATTCGCCAAGGTATGTCCCATTTTTGCAGCTTGGTATCAGAATCGTTTGTTGTGAGATAGCGTATATGCCAGGCAATATAGAGACCGAGAATCTACATTCGGCAATTACTTTCAATCTGGAGATACCGCCATCTAGCAGTTTTATAAATGCTTGATTGGGTTATTTGGGCGCACGGAAGCGCTTCAGGTGGTTGTAGGCTTCATTGAGCGTACGCATGGTGTCTTCATCCCCACCATGATCAGGGTGATGTATCTTCGCTTTGCGCCGATACGCTTTTTCCACTTCATCCCAGCTTGCTGAAGAAGAAAGCCCCAAGAGACGGTAGCAAATGTCCAAATCATGAGGGGAAGGCGCTTTGTGTTCTTCGTCTTCAAAATGTTCACCACGCATCTCACGCAGGCCACGCAAGACCTTGGGCCATAACCCGGTCATACTCAACATGGTGATTATCATGACAAGCACCATAAATTCTTGAAGGCTCGTCGTGCCAAACATATTCTACATCCCTGATTAACTGTATATCGAAAAGCTTGTGTTCTTCAGCATAGTTACAAAACGATTTAAGCTGAAATCAATCGTGGTCTTTGAAGTTGAAAATATTGTTGACTGCGTCCCCGACTTTATCTTCATTTGCTTCTGGCTTTATCTTACTCTTGCGGCGCTGTAACTGCCATTGAGCAAATTTGGGACGCAATGCCATGTACACATATCCGGTTATCATACCGCCAAAATGGGTAGCCACCGATACATTGTTGCCGTGACCCAGTGCTGAGATGATGTTCATGAAGATAACGATAATGACCAGTGCCCGTGCGTTGATGGGAAATGGTAGTGGAAACAAGAAAAATTCGCGTTCCGGATCGATCACCGCATAGGCAACCAACACCCCCATAATCGCACCACTCGCCCCAACCACTGAGGGGTCTCGTCCATACATAAAGTAAGACAAAAAAGTCAGCATGACAGCAAAAATGCCACACACGAGGTAAAATTTATAAAATTGACGTGTTCCAAGGGTACGTTCGACATCTGGACCGAAGATGAACAGCCAGAGCATGTTCAAAAACAGGTGCAGAATACCCCCATGCAGGAATTGATAGGTCAATGGCTGCCACAATCTACCTGACAAAAAATCCATTGGGCTAAAACCCAGTATGATAAACAAGTTGGAAGTTTGTTCTAGAGACCTGGGCAAAATTAATTGCTCAATTGGTTCTATCAAAAGTTGCAAGGCAAATATACAAACATTCAATACAATTAGGCGTTGCACCGCCCAAGTTATTGGTGGACGATGGAAACGAATTTCACTTTGAAAATGCGGTCTGCTCATATAGGTTATAATTTACCAGAGAAGCGTTAGATGTTTAAAAATAAACCATTTTTGATAACGCGCTTGAATAACAACTTAATGTTGCCCTTGCGCAAACAGTATTGTACATAAAATGGCCTGAATCAGGCTACCTGATTGGCAATGATACCATTTTTTAATGTGGGAAATTGAACACCTACACTAAATTATTACCCTGCGTAGGGTTTCAAGGGATAATTCCGCACCTTTCCCATTCGATCATAGGGGTAATAAATGTAATGCACTTTTCCTATGATTCGGGCTTCAGAAATAGCCTCCCGGCTGCTGTGTCCGTCTTCACTGATATTTCGGTTGTCTCCCAGCACAAACACATGGCCTCCAGGAATAATAATGGGTGGTTGGATATCATATTCCATTAATTCAAAGATGTATGGCTCGGAGATATACTGCTCATTAATAAACAAGACACCACTATGTACTTCGACAGAGTCACCACCCAAAGCGACAATGCGCTTCACATTATATCCATCATCCACAGGATCACGATATACGATGATGTCACCACGCTGATATGTAGACGCGTTCATAGTCACAATTTGATCATTTGTGAGCAGCGTGTTTTCCATGGAGGCAGAAGGTACAAGAAAAAAACGCGTGCCTCGATAGCCAAAGAGATATACGCAAAACAGTAAAAATATTACGATTGCGACTTGACCGCCTTCACGACCAATTATTTTCTGAAAAACCGTTTTTTCCATCATAGGTTGCCTGGTAGAGTTAACTTGCTCAAGGTATCGAATTATTCAATAAAATAACTATATCGGAAGGGTAATATCGGTTCAATATATTGAAAGATAAATGCCACAACCTGGACAAGTTATAAATTTTCTTTCGCTTCTTCAAGTAAAGTTTTTGCGGCATTGCTGTCGGGGTTTATTGCCAGTGCAGCATCCAGGCATGTGACTGCCTCTGCATATTTTTTTTCGCGCAGCCGTACGCGCCCTTCATTCAGCCATGTCATGAATTCATCTTCTTTTTGCGGTGCCGCGTTGCGGGCCATTTGCCAGGCTTTCGCGGCATCACGCCATTTAGGTTTGACCTCAAACCGTTCGGCAATAAAAAAATTCATGGCATAATCACGCTGCAACTCAAAATCTTCGGGTGCCAATTCAGCAGCACGTTTTGAATGCTTCATTGCTTCACGGTATATTTTCTTTTGGTTCCAACCGCGAATCTTTTCTATTTGTGGTGTATGAATTAAGTACATTTGAACCAGATTAAAGAGATAATCCGGATTATTTTTTTCAAGTTTTATAGCCTTGTCAAGATTTATTAGCCCCAATTCATATTGTCCACTATGGAAATAATATATTCCAAGGTTGTTGTAGGGACGACTCAGATTCTTGTCATACGTAGATGCCAAAGTCCAATGGCGGATTGCTGCAGGCGTTTCACCCAGTGAATCGTCCAGAAATTCACCATAGTAATTGTGGAGCAACGCGCTTTCAGGATGGTGTGCCAATGCAGCATCATATAGTACCCGAACCAGATTCAACTGTGCCATGGCTTCTTTTATGATCTCATCATGTGCTTCTGTATCATTGCGGCTGGCCGCCTCATTGATTTTTTGCCGGTACGTTTCCAGTGATTCAAGCTGGTTACTTTCGAATTCCCGAACCGCTGGCAGGATTTGGTCTATGTCAGAAAGCATCGTTTCAAACGGTGCCAATGGTTCTGGCAACGGCGCATGTTGTCCCAGAGATGACGCTTGATGTGCCAGGAATGCTACCAGGAGAATAGCAGAACTAAGATAGCTTTTATACAGTAGCATGGAGTTTTCCCTTAAAATTTAGTTTTCGACATTAATAATTCGGCGCCAAATCGTTGAAATCAAGAAGTTTGTTTAATACGTATCTTGTACCTTGCTGAGACTTTCCAGTGGCAGGTTTTCTACAACCACTACACCATTGGGTGTTACCCTGTGATATCGTGCGTCATTCTCTAAATCATACCCGATTGCAGTTCCTTCCGGGATTTGAACATTTTTCTCAATAATAGCACGTCGAATTCTGGAGCGTCTACCAATAGAAACCCCATTAAACAACACGGACTCTTCAACATGAGCAAAACTGTTAACGCGTACTTCCGGCGACAGAATGCTGCGCCATACCATGCCACCGCTCACTATGCATCCCGGACTGACGATTGAATCCAGAGCACAACCATACCGATCACTGGGATTGGCAAAAACAAACTTGGCTGGTGGGAGCATGGGGAGATAGTTGCGTAATGGCCAGGCTTTATCATACAGATTGAACTGTGGGTCTACCTCAACCAGGTCGATGTTGGCTTCCCAATAGGCATCAATGGTACCAACATCTCTCCAGTAGCGCGCCTGCTTTTTATTTTCATCCTGAAATTTGTAGGTGTATACATTATGGGTGTTGATTAATCGCGGAATAATGTCTTTTCCAAAATCATGATTTGAATTCCGCTCAGCATCATCCAGTAAAGCCTTTTTTAATATTTCTTTATTGAAAACATATATCCCCATTGAAGCAAGACACATGTCTGGTTGATCAGGTAAGGGTTTTGGACTGTCAGGCTTTTCCTGAAAACCGACTATTCTGCCTGTTAGGTCAACTTCAAATACACCAAATTGACGGCCCTCATTCAAGGGTATTTCTATAGCTGCAATCGTCAGGTCGGCTTCAAACTGCCGATGCGACATCACCATCTTCTGGTAGTCCATCTTGTAAATATGATCCCCGGAGAGCAACAGTATCTCCCGGGGGTCCTCATAATCTATGCTATACAAATTTTGATATACGGCGTCGGCAGTGCCCAAATACCAGTTGTTATTCACCCGCATCTGGGGCGGAATGATATCAATGGTTTCTCCCAATTCACGATGCATGATATCCCAGGCTGTTCGAACATGGCGTGCAAGCGAATGCGATTTGTATTGAACAAGAATGTGAATACGCCGACAGCCCGAATTTATGCAATTGGACAGGGTAAAATCTATGATCCGATACATACCTCCAAATGGAACAGCAGGTTTGGCCCGATGTCTTGTTAATGGATGCAGACGTTCGCCCATACCACCGGCAAGTAATACTGTCAACACATTTTCCAAAGATTGTCCCTTTCTCCGGCCCAAGCCAAATCTGTACTATCAGCAAGAGACTTCATGCCAGACAAATTACCCACTTGACCACTTCATTGCAACCATTATATCACATTGCATTTTGGGCCAATGTTTATAAACCTGGACTCGTAAGTTCCAAATCAGTGCATACAGCGTAGATGCAGTATCCGATCATTGTGATAAATGTAATGAAAATCTGGCAATATAAAAAAAAGTGAGCAGGTATACCCAAGCGACAATCAAACACATGAATATCCAATAAATCACCCGTTTATAATCTTTCTTGCTTATTGAAAAATGATGCATTTTAGCGTCAGTAACAATGGTTATGTTTGTTTCATAGCTATTTATTCATCATTCTCCAGAGGTAATAATGCAATTTTGCGAAATTCAGTCGGATGACTCTCCGCTTGAATCGCAATATAACCTTCAGAGATCATACGTTCTACACCAGCCTCCAGTAAGCGATTCCCGTCACCATCCCTGTCATCAAGCTGTGGTTCGGAATATTCCAATACGACATCTCCATCTAAAATATGCCGTATGATTTCGTTACCGCGAACTTCCACTTCCACTGTGACCCATTGATCGCCATGGTATGTTTTAGAGTTAGACTCATAACAATGCTGGGTGATTAATTCGTCGTTCATAACTACATGGGTACCGGGCGAGCATAAATTTGCATTGGTCCGCTCATTTTCGCCATCACCACCCAGTAACTGCACTTCAATTGAAACAGGAAAGTCTTGTTCCAAACGCAAGGTCTCGGGAGGCTGGCAGTGCAGCATGAGGCCATTGTTACGAAACGCCCATCCCGGGCCGCCTTCCACTTGCTCACCAACAAAGCGGTATTCCACAAGCAACCTGTAATGCGAAAAGGAGTCCTTATAATACAAGTGACCAAAATTACCGTTGAATGAGTCGTATTCATCATACGATACCTTCAGGATACCATCTTCTACCTGAAAGGTATTTTTATAATTCACACCCAGTTCTTGTCTGCTGAACTTGGGTGTCCAATCATCCAGGTCTTCCCCGTTGAACAATTCTATCCAGTCAGCCGACGTGGTCTCCTCAGCAGCTACTGTAGCACCTCCGATTAACAGTAAAATTCCTAAGAATAATGAAATAACGCGACGATTTTGAAACACTACTGCACAAGTTGTCATTACTGACACCTCCATTTATGTTAAAAACATGTTGGTTTAGTAAGCTTGCAGATTGGCAAACATATTATGTATTGTGTCAATTTCAAGGCAAAATAAGCAAAAAAGTCTGCTAAACGTATAAGCTTAAAAGCCTTGTTGTAAAAATTGTTCCCGTTGATTTTCAATATAGGTATGTCCACTTACATGAACACTGCGGTAAATTGTGGGATTCAGCCCCTTTGCTTGAAGCAATTCAACGGCTTCTGCTTGTATTGCCCATAACACCGTAGCCGCACTGATACCACTCATCGGACACATCTTCTCATTATCGTGTACGACCACAGCAGCATCACCATGCGGTGCGCCGTTATCTATGGCGATAGCAACGACATCAAACAGCTTTTTCCCGGAAGGATGTTCCGCTTCACAATGTGTCATCTGCTGCAGTGATGCGATTCCGATGGTGTGGATTCCACGTTCGGCGGCCTGAATCGCAATTTCGATTACGTTGGTTGTTCTTCCGGAATTGGAATTGATGAACAAAACATCGCCTTGCTGCATATTACTGGCATCAAGCGCCAGTGCTGCTTTGCGCGCTTCCATGTCTGCCAGCAACTCGGGGCTTCGTGTAATGCTGCGCTGATCAGCTTGATTTTCTACTACAAGCTCGTAATGAAATGGACTGATGGTTACCAGACCACCTGCGCGAGTCAATGCTTCATATTTCAGCATATGCCCGGTATCCATAACTGCCAGAACACCTTTATTTGACAAACAGTCTGCAACCATTTTAGCTGCTTTCTGGATTTGCTCCCGTTGTTCTGATCGGATAAATTGAATGATGTGCTCCAATGAATCAAAAAAATCGTCGTAATACATACTTGGTTATGCTTTCTGTAGGTATGAGAATTGAATAAATCAAACAATTGACGTTAACCAGAAGAATTGGAATGGTGGTCTTGACACCTGGTAGCTTTTTTCCCATATTGTTTTAAAAGCCACGCGGTTAAACCCCAGCATGGTTCTGTCACTGGTGGATAATGCTTAAAGGCGATTTTGCCAGAACGCAGGGTGTTTTTCATAGGACGTAATACCATGTCACCAATATGAAACACACCACCTGAAGGCACCAATGGTATGGGGTACTCCTGAAAGTGTATGCGTCGCACGGTATCCAGTACCAAGCGGCCCAATTTGCGTCCCGCTTCTGCCAGCACATCTAATGCGATGGGATCACCTTCTTTTGCTGCTTGTACTACATGCTTTGTGAAAAGAGCAATTTGGTGAACTGGCAAATGCCCGTTTTTGTCTTTGTAGTGTAGAATGTCCCAAAATGATCTTACCTTGAAACAGGTACGAAACTCTCGTGCCAGTGGGGTATCAAATATAGTATTGCCATCAGGGCAGGCCAATGTGCTGATAGCGGTTTTGCCAATCCAGTAGGCACTTCCTTCATCCCCAAACTGTGGACCCAGTCCACCTCCGGATACCCACTCGCCGCGTTCGTTCACAGCCCGGCAACTGGAACCGGTTCCGGCGGTTATCGAGACGCCAACAGAAATCTCATATAATGCAAGTGCAATTTCACCTTCAGAAGCATGGTGAATGGGTGTTGTCGGAAACATCCCTTCTAGTGTGAAATTGACCAGTGAGTGATCCATTGGGCCTGCCAAGCCTATTGCCTGTAACTTCGCACCGGGTATGGATTCTATCTTGTCTGTAACAATGCCCAGCATTTTTTCGAGCATGGGTGAGTAGCTTTTGGCATCGACATACAATGGGCTGGAAGGTCCCCCACGTTCCAAAACCAGCATATTTTCATCTACGTCAACCAACAATACACGCGTATTGGTACCTCCACCTTCAATTGCCAAAAATAATTCTGTCATTTACAGGACTCCAGTCAACAAACCCCCACATATCATTCTACTGTGATGATAGCATTATAACGCTTATTCCTTGGTACAAAAGTTCAAAATTCACGGAGAATCAAAGAGATAGGATATAAGTTTTTTTGCTTCCAGAAAATCCGATATTAAAATATCTGCCCCAGCACTTAGTAATCTTTGTCGCTTATCCTCATCCCACCCACCATTGATTTCATCCGAAGCCACGCCGATTGCCGTCCCACCAACCGCCTTAATATTTCGTATTTCAACTGGCCCATCACCGATAGCCAGCAGGGCATTTCCTGATAGATTATGATTGTTTATGATGGTTTGTATTGTCTTTTCTTTCGAAAATGCTTCGATGGAGTCCAGTGCTCCCCATATTTCTATAAAGTATTCATCAACCCCCAGTGCCTTGGCTTCATTTCGAACATCGGCCTGGTCTGTGCCGCTAAAAACGTACAAAAACAAATCCATTCCGCCCAAAGCAGATAAAAATTCCTTTGTGCCAGCAACCATAAATTGCTCTTCGGAAATACTGCCACTTGCCAGTTGGGCAAGCCGTTCCTGAACTGGGCGAATTAAACGAGCATTATAGCGGGCTTTATATCCCTTTGCGTCGAGTATTTGTGATTCATGCACCAACCCAGCTTCGCGAACCATCGAAACCAGTTGCTCCATTTGAACAATGGTTTGTTCCCCGGTAGTTTCTTCAATGAAATTGGCGACCCGGGATTCTATTTCAATGCTGGGTGCATGATCACCACAAATCTCTTCAACACAGACGGCTTGCATGATATGCTGCCAGCCTTCGCGCAACAAACTGATGGTGCCATCGAAATCAAACAGAACATGCTTAATACGTTTTTGAGGACAAGGTGTAATAATGTCTATCTCGGAATCGGGCAAAAATCCTGTGAAGGATACAAGAGAAAGTTTACTGTACATACCAATCTCCGTGAATTCTGTTAATGAACTTCTGATACAGACATTCAATCAACCATAAAGGTTACAAGCGAATGTACAGGGGTAGGTGCCAGATTTTCTCGACCGCCTAAAGGAGGCAATTCAACTACAAAAGTGGACTCTACAACTTCACCGCCCAAGCGATTAACCAAGCGCACAACAGCGGCCGCGGTCCCCCCCGTTGCCAGCAAGTCATCTACTACAATGACACGTTGACCGGGTTTTATCGCATCCCGATGCATTTCCACATTGTCTGTTCCATACTCGAGGGAAAACTCCTCAATAATGGTGTCGGCAGGTAATTTTCCCTTTTTTCTGGCCAAAGCAAAGGGCACTTTCATAGCGTAGGCAAGTGTTGCACCGAATATGAAACCACGGGCATCAACACCGACAATGGCATCCAGATTCAAGGGGGTATACCTTTCTTCCCAGATGCTGATAATCTGGTGAAATGCATCTGGATGCAATAACAAGGTAGTTATATCTTTGAATTGAACGCCAGGTTTCGGGAAATCTGGTACGTTACGTATAAGTGCAGCCAAGTCTATCATAGTATAAAGCATATTCCTTGGGTGGTTGTGTAAAAAAATAGGTTTTAAATAGGTCTTAAAAGGTCTTGATTTAAAAAGGTAAGAGAACTAGAAGTAAACACGGAATGATAACAAATATCGTTTGTACAGAACCATATATCGCCAGATAATGTGAACAATGACGAAAATCACGGTTTAAAATCTTCTTTGTGTGTAAAAACAAAGGATCGAAGTCGCTTCATGACATCTTTTTCAATTTGTCGAATTCGTTCCCGCGTAAGATTAAATTGCTTGCCAGTTTCTTCCAGTGTGTGTGCCCGCCCATCTGCCAAACCATAACGAAATCGAATAATGTTGGCTTCTCGATCCGTAAGCTGCCGCATCAATTCTTCCATCTGCTGGTCCAACTCAAACTGATCATACGCACTGGGTGAAACCTGATTTTCCAGGACTTCAGCCATCCCCCGATCACCTTCTGGGTTCATGTTCTGAATGTTTTCCAATGGTGACAGAGATTCAGCAAACTCTTTGAGTCGTTTGGCTTCTGCGGGGCGTATATCCAGCTTTTCTGCTATTTCTTCCAATTCTGGTTGCCGACCGTTAATAATATAATATTCCTCGGACAATTTTTTGTAGCGTGCAACATTGTCTGTGATATAGACCGGAATGCGCACTGTCCGACCTTGATTAGATAAAGAACGCGTAACTGCCTGGCGTATCCACCACGTCGCGTAAGTAGAAAATTTACACCCGCGTTCAGGATCATATCTGTCGACCGCTTTCATTAATCCCAGATTGCCTTCCTCAATCAAATCCAGGAGGGGTAAACCATAATACAGATATTTTTTCGCAATACTTACCACCAACCGCAAGTTTGATACAATTAATTTGCGGCGTGCTGCGGGGTCCCCTTTCAGTGACAACCTGGCCAGCCGTATTTCCTCTGACGGGGAAAGCAGAGGAACCCGCGATATTTCAGCCAGATAGGTACTTAATCCGTTTTCGCGTGTGTCCACGTTGCCTCACTGCGCGTTTCGTGAAAAACGCTGTTTTATGTTATAGCAAGAAAAGATATGTTGACTCTACATGATCTAACAAGTTGTTCTGGTAATATATTTTATATGGAGTAATACCAGTTTTTCATCAAAATATAACTTTTCTGTTTCAATATAGACATGAATGATATAAAACATGACCAAGAGAATCAAACAAACCACTGTTTCAGCTTATCTTGTTTATCGGACTCAACATGATTTTACTTGAGATGACATTGCAATTATGATAACTGCTTGACATGATATGCAGCAGCAAGCGACAATTCAGCCCATGATCAATGAACATGAATATTATATGCGTGCAGCATTACGTGAGGCGCAACGAGCAGCCGAATTGGGTGAAGTGCCTGTAGGATGTATCATCGTACATGATGGTCGCATAATTGGCAAGGGATACAATCAGCGAGAATCTCTTCAAGATCCAACAGCGCATGCCGAAGTTATTGCCATTACCGCAGCGGCTGCCTACCTGGGAAGTTGGCGACTTGAAGAAACCCGATTATATGTCACGCTTGAACCGTGCCCCATGTGTGCCGGAGCAATTATTCTTGCGCGAGTTGCCGAGGTTTATTTTGGGGCAACCGACCCGAAAGCTGGAGCATGCGGGACGTTGATGAATCTGCTGGAAGATGGGCGTTTTAACCACCAACCACAGCTTTTTCCAGGTGTTTTAGAAGAGGAATGTGGTGTTATACTCACCAATTTTTTTCGTGATATCCGTTTGCGAAACAAAAACAACAGCCTGAATTAATCCTTCCAAAATCGAATTTTTTCGACTAGCAGCTAATGTGCGTTAGCAATGCTTGATTTGTTATACTTTCAGCAACCCCACACCTTTATTATAAACAGGAGAAAACCATGTCTGATCTTTTGCAACAACTGGTAACTATGTCCCGTGCTCTGGGTGATCCCCAAAAACCATACGCAATACTTGGCGAAGGCAACACTTCTGTACGGGCAGACGACGACACCATGTATGTCAAAGCTTCCGGAACCACCTTGGCTACGATGACTGAAGATGGCTTTGTGCCAGTTTCAATTTCAAAGGTAACGCAAATACTGGATGATCCGAATGCAGGTGATGAAGATGTAGACAAAGCTTTAAAGACTTCTACATTAAATCCGAATGAAACGCGGCGCCCTTCTGTGGAAACCATGTTGCACGCGCTCTTGCTCAAGTACCCGGAATACAAGTTCATCGGACATGCCCATCCTGTTTCTACAAACGCTATCCTGTGCTCAAAACAGGCTCGGGAAATTGCCATGGGACGTATCTGCCCGGATCATATTGTGGTCATGGGACATAAATCCGTCTATATTCCCTATGTAGACCCGGGGCTTGTATTGGCCAGAGAAGTTCGTACCCAAATGGAGAAATTTATTGATGAAGAAGGGGTATTGCCCAAGGCAATCATGATGGAAAATCATGGCTTATTCGCAATGGCCGATACTGCCCAAAAAGTACTGAACATATTTGAAATGGCTGAAAAGATATCCAAGATCATTGTAGGCACCGCAGGTTTCGGGGGACCACAATTCCTCAGCGAATCCGATGTACGCCGTATCGATACCCGTCCGGATGAACACTACCGCCAAAAAGCTATCGCGAAAGAATAAATTCGCATTTAGAGTAAATTTGTTAAAAATGAGAGAGATATGTCGCCATTGATTATATCTCTCTGTTTTTTTGCTCTGCCCATCCCATCCCATCCCGTTACATTACATCAGAATATAAGACACGGAAATATTTTTTTATTGGTTGCACTATAACTTGTTTTATTTCCAAAAACTTTCTATTTTGGATTATTGGCCTTATGAATAGGGTGAATGTTGCTAGTAATACGTACTTTTTTTATATTGCGTGTTTAGAGTGCATCTTTTTTATCAAGATTTGGAGTCATTTGCCGAAAAATAGATTGTAGTATGTAAAAGGAGACCCGATGTATGAAAGGAGGCTGCCATGTCTGAATTATCTGCGGTAGCCAGCAACATCGGGGCCAGTGTTAGTCAAGGTCGCTTTCAAGATGCTGTTCAAACGACTCAGCTGAAGGATCAGGAGCAGTCGGGTGCACAAGTTCGGGTAGCTGCTGCACTACAATTGATACAAAGCGCTATCAGCATCACAGTATCGGACAAAGCGACTACACACGACCTCGACCTGCTGGCATAGCACTTACGTTGCTCCTTTTAGCAGGGAGAGATGCAACATGGATGTGGTGTCTCTCCCTATTATTCCTATTTCAGACTTCACTGCATTCTTCCATCCTGTGTTCATACAAGCAGCATAAAATCGCAATGCTGGCATTCCAAAATTATTCTTCGAAATAATAACTATTAAAGATTATCCTGATTTATGTGACTCTTTCTAAATCTTTGCTCTATTTTCTTGGTTTATACACTTTTTGTGGTATATTTTACTTGCTATGCAATAATGTGCTTCCAATTATGAATAAGTATGTTGCATACCATACAAATTTATGGCATAGAGGTATAACTTATGATAAATAACCAGCACTTGCATGATATGTACACACATGACAGCTTGAATATTAAGCCCTACAAGATAGCTGCAGTTGTTGCTGTTATCTATCTTTTACTTGGAATTGCCTATATTTACGTCTCTGGCAGAACGGTACACATCCTTTCGCAAACTTCGTTTGATCTAGTGAAATATGAACTGTACAAAGGTGTCGGATACTTCGCTGTCTCGTCTCTGGCACTTTTCATGTTGTGCTTGTGGTTTCTCAAGAAAGCCCAGGCCCGAGAACAATCCTTGGCAGAACACCGCAGCATGATGATTGCCGCCGACAGAAAAGCGATGGCTGGTGTATTTGCTTCTTCTGTAGCACACGATATGAACAATGTCATTATGATAATGGATTACGCAACGGATGAATTGGACAATAGTTGTCCCTCCGAATGTAATAAAGATATCCGTTCAATAAGAAGAGGTGTTTCCGATCTCAAGACATTGGCAGATACACTGAGAAGTGTTTCGCGATATGATAATCTACAGTCGATTGAGAACTTTGATCTTGTTGAAGAAATACACAAGACAATTGAGATGGCACGGTTGCACCAAAAATTAAAATTCTGTGAAATCACCTATGATAGCAAGAAAAAAATACTGTTCAGGGGGCAACCATCACTCATCAATCAGTCGATTCTCAATATGCTACTCAATGCCGGAGACGCAACGCACTATAGAGGTAATATTCTAATCTCTCTGGAGGAGGATGCTGGTGGAGTAGTTATTAAGGTGCATGATAATGGCGTAGGAATTGAGGAAAGTAAAAGAGATTTGGTTATGGAGCCATTGTATACCACAAAAATCGATGGTAGTGGTTTGGGGTTGTTGTCCTTGCAAGCTTGTGCCAAAGTACACCATGGCAGCACCCAGATTACCGATTCGCATTTGGGTGGTGCATGCATAGAGCTTCACCTGCAAAATCTATTCACCGAAACACCAGAGCCACCTCAAATGGACATGAATTCAGAAATGAGTAATGTTACTAGTGTAGTGAACAGCGAAGACCATGATTAATCTGGATTATCTGTGCCCCATTTGATTCAACACGGTTGTTGGTGACTGAACCCAACGTAATTACGCAACAGGCTAACTTCTGGTAAAAGACCTGTAAAAATAAATTTTTTTTGGGGCTTCTTGCATTTTTTCAATTGAATTCAGTACGCATAAAATAATACATAACTATATACAATATATTAGTACACGTATTATAAAATTATACTAAATAATGCTACGCTGAATACACTCTAAAATTTGTGGCATGCCTATTGCTAGTTCTATGTATATCTGTTATATGACGAACCAATTACATTCAGGAGATATCGTATGAACATCCAATCAATTAATGCTACTTCTGCCCAATTCTACAAGAATTTTACTTCGCACAAAAAACAGATTCAAGCCGACACCAGGACAAATCTTTCCGGTTCTGGGGAAAATTTTTCCGATACACTTGCCCTTACTCAAACGGCACAAAACAAATATACCGAACTATCCAAATCGATCTCTGCATCGGGACAGGAATCTATAGTAATCTTTGACACCAATCAAGGCGCTATTAATTTGGACATAGACGCTTACTTTTCCAATAACAGAAATGCCAACAACGCGTCCTCTTTACTGCAGACACTTCCCCCGCTCTTGCTCCCTACCCAGAACAATATTGACGCGCTGAGTAACCATATATCTGCAACATTCCCACAATTCTTGACCGAAAACAATATCCCGTCCGCTCCTTCAAGTATCAGCTACGACAGCAATGGGCAAATTCAGCTCCCCTCAGATTACGCTTATACTTCAGAATTAAAACAGGCCCTGGCCAATAACCCGGCATTATCAGCTCAATTGAGTACTGTTCATGCGCTTACCTCACATTTTTCAGGGATACAAAAATCCATGTCATTTCAACAGGAATATCGCGCTGCCGCAACACAGACAGAGGTTGATGCTACGGTCGCACGATACCATTACCTGTTTTCAGGCAATCGAAGCTTCAATTCGAAACCATTGTTATTTACAGAAGATGGGCACATGAAGCTGAGCCAGGATAGCAAGCCGTAGTCCATACTGGATGGAATTCTTGTTTAGCCGACTTCATTTTGATGGCACATAGTTGCGCCTTGTATGGATTTATAAATAATACATTATAATGTTCTATACTGATCTACATGGTTCCTGGGTCTAAATAAGGTTATACGGGGGAAGCGAATCATGAATACGCAATGCTTACGGTTGCTCATCAATATAATACTGGGTGTTTCTGTGTTTTGGGGAGCGGCAGCGCTTTCGCAAGAGGAGGGCATTTTGAATATTTCTAATTTGCGGATGGAGTTTCGTGAGTGCCCCATGGGAATGGAAAGCACGCATCCCCGTTTCAGTTGGCAGCTTGACGCGGAACGTCGAGGCGCGAAGCAATCGGCGTACCGTATTGTGGTCATGTCAGAAAAAGAACACTTTGATATAGGCCATGAACCGCTCTGGGACTCAGATAAAGTCATCAGTGACGAATCGCATCTGGTGCCATATACTGGCCCAGCATTTGAATCCAATCGCTGGTATTACTGGCGGGTACAGGTCTGGGACGAATTGGATGTACCCTCTGACTGGAGCGAGGTTGCGGCATGTTATACCGGTCTCTGGAATGAAGATGACTGGAACGGTGCGGCTTGGATCGCCTTGGAGGAAGCGCCTGAAGATGCCCTGCAAGTACCCGGTATCCATGTGCCAGGGGAGCTGGACAGTTTTCGGAGCCGTGAAGTTGGAATGAATGTCTTGCCGCAGTTCAGAAGGGAATTTAATTCTGAGAAGACTATCAAGCGGGCAACAGTGGCCATTGCCGGCCTGGGACATCATGAACTCTTTATAAATGGGGACAAGGTCGGTGACCATTTTCTCGATCCAGGCTGGACCAACTACAATGCGTATGCCCTGTATGTAGCGCACGATGTGACAGCAAATTTGAAATCCGGGGCCAATGTTATTGGGGTGATGCTTGGTAATGGGTTCTACAATATTCCGCCCGAAAGGTATCTGAAATTAATCACGTCATTTGGCTACCCCAAAATGCGGTTTCATCTGCACATTGAATATGAAGACGGCACTTCACAAACGGTGGTCAGCAATACGGAATGGAAAACTACGGAGAGCGCGATCACCTTCTCAAGCATTTACGGTGGTGAAGACTATGACGCTACCAAAGAGCTTACCGGGTGGATGATGCCCGATTACGACGATTCCGACTGGCAGACACCACTTGTCGTCCAGGGGCCACCCGCTTTGAGAGCGCAGACCTCAGATCCATTGAAGATCATGGAAACCTTCTATCCTGTGACCATATCTGAACCCAGTCCTGGAATTTGGGTATATGACATGGGCCAGAATGCCTCGGCGATTCCCGCGATCACAGTTGAGGGCAAACGGGGTTCAGCAGTCCGTATACTGCCTGGTGAATTACTGAGCGACGATGGCCTGGTGACGCAGCAAGCATCTGGTGGTCCGCATTATTATACCTACACCTCACGCGGCACTGGCCGGGAGTCCTGGCAGCCGCAATTTACCTATTATGGATTCCGTTATCTTCAAGTAGAGGGCGCGGTTCCGTCCGACGCGGCGAATCCAGACAGTCTTCCAGTCGTTCACGCACTACAAAGTTTACATGTCAGGAATGCCGCGCCGTTGGTCGGTGAGTTCCATACCTCCCATGATTTATTTAATCAGATTTTCCATCTCATTGACTGGTCGATACGCAGCAACATGGCCAGTGTGCTGACCGATTGTCCTCATCGTGAAAAGCTCGGTTGGCTGGAGGTGTCTCATTTGATGGGAAGTGCGATCCGATACAACTATGATGTTGCGACGTTTTATCGGAAAGTCATTGATGACATGATCGCAACCCAACTGCCCAACGGGCTGATCCCTGACATAGCGCCAGAATATACAGAATTTCACGGGGGCTTCCGGGATTCGCCGGAATGGGGAAGTGCCGGCATTATTTTACCGTGGTATTTATACCAATGGTATGGGGACACCCAGGTGCTCGCTGACAGTTATGAAATGATGGTGCGCTATGTTGATTACCTGGAAAGTACAGCGGAAAACCACATTGTACGCCATGGATTGGGGGATTGGTTTGATCTGGGGCCAGAATCTCCAGGGGTGTCCCAATTGACGCCCATGGGGGTAACCGGAACCGCAATCAACTACTATAATTTGACGATCCTGACTCAGGTTGCCGAACTGCTGGATAAAGACGATGACGCGGGCCAATTCTCCCAACGTGCTGAACAGGTACGCAAGGCGTTTAATGATACGTTCTTCGATCAGGAAAACATGCAGTACGCCACTGGCAGTCAAACGGCAGACGCCATGGCGCTATATATGGGCCTGGTTCCTGAAGAACACCGCCTGGAGCTGTTCAATGCGTTTGCGCAAAGGGTTCGTGACAATGACAACCAATTGACCGCAGGAGATGTTGGGTTCCGGTATGTATTGAGGGCGCTTGAAGAGGGCGGTGCATCGGATGTCATACATGCCATGAACAACCGCGACGATGTGCCCGGTTATGGTTATCAATTGGCCCGAGGCGCTACCGCGCTGACAGAATCCTGGGCGGCACTGCGCTACGTTTCGAACAACCACTGTATGCTGGGCCATCTTATGGAGTGGTTTTACAGTGGCCTTGGCGGCATAAAGCAGAAAAAGGGCATTCCTGCCTTTCGTGAAATTGAATTAAATCCCGCGATGCCCGGCGATATCACGGAAGCAACTGTGCGATACAACGCTCCGTATGGCCCCATCGTGAGTTCCTGGAAACGGACTGAGGCTCAGTTTGAATATAATGTAGAAATACCGGTGGGTACCACCGCTGTGGTGCATCTCCCATTATGCGAAGTCGCAGAGATTCTCGAAGGTGGCATAAGCATAGTCGATGTAGAAGGTGTAGAAATAATCGGGCCAATTAATGATAGACTCGAGGTAAAGGTTCAATCCGGAGTATATCGTTTTGTCTGTAATGAAATTGATTAGCAACATGAAACGCCGGGGCGTACTTTTCATCAAAAACACGCTTGGTCAGGAAACTTGGGAATGAACATTCATATATGTATGACGTTGGTGTTGTGCTCTGGAAATCTTGTTCAACTCTCGGCTGATGCCGCAGCGGAGCGTGATTCTTCCTATAACAATCCGGTTATACGTGGCGTGAATCCCGATCCAAGCATATGTCGTGTCGATGACGATTATTACCTTGCCACCAGCAGCATGTTTTATTATCCCGGTGTGCCCATCTATCACAGCCGTGATCTAATACATTGGCGTCTCATCGGTCATGCGTTGACAACCCCCGAACATTTTCATCTGGACAAAAATAACGGAAATCCGATGATATACGCCCCGACACTGCGCTATCACGAAGGTACCTTTTATCTCATCACCACCGATGTACACGGAGGGGGTAATTTTTATGTCATTACAGAGGACCCGGCTGGCGAATGGTCAGAGCCAATTTTTGTAGACCAGCCCGTCTTCGACCCCAGTCTGTTCTTTGATGAGGATGGAAAAGTGTATTTCACACGACGCGGGCTGTTTTCTGACAAAGATATTGTGCAGGCTGAAATTGATATAGATACTGGCGTATTGTTAACTCCGCTGCGTTCGGTTGCCCACGGTATGGTTTCTGATGACACAGAAGGCCCACACCTTTTCCGACGTGGTGACTGGTATTACATGACCATGGGCGAGGGTGGTTCCCGGTTTTTACACATGCAAACCATTGGTAGAAGTAAAAGTCCCTGGGGACCGTTCGAGCCTTGTCCGCACAACCCGGTTATTGCACAACATAACGCCTGGTGGCACCCAATCAAAAGCCTGGGGCACGCGGACTTCATCGAAGCCCATGACGGTTCCTGGTGGGTGGTGTGTCTCGGCACACGACACGCGCATTACGGTGCTTTCAGCAATATCGGCCGGGAGACCTTTCTGTTTCCGGTGGATTGGGTCGATGACTGGCCGGTGATTCAGCCGGAATTTCAACAGCAATATCAGATTCAAACCCAGACACTGCCGCTGAAACCCTGGCCTGCCATTCCGGTTCGTGACAATTTTGATTCCGATACCCTGGGATTGCACTGGACCTTGCTAGCCTATCCCCACGAACAGGTCTATGATTTACACTCCCGCCCTGGCTATTTGCGTTTGCATGGCCGTGTCGAAAGCTTGGAAACAGGTAAGCAAGTTGCCTTTGTCGGAAGTCGCCAAACCGAGATGCATGCTGTATTTTCTACCAAGATGGAATTTACACCAGAATCAGAAAATGAAGAAGCCGGTATCAGCGTGTTTGTGTCTAATGCGTTTCACTACGATTTTTACAAGTCAGTAAGAGAGGCGAAACAGGTCGTCGTCATACGCAAAAGTGTGGGCGATATCACCACAGAGTCGCATAGTACCGTTTTAGAAAATTCGATAGACCCTTTGCAATTACGTGTAGTGATTGAACCGACCCAGTATCTGTTTGAGTACAGGGAAGAAGGGAAAGACTGGACTACACTGGGAACAGGGGTAGCGCAAATAATCGCTACCGAAGTCGCAGATGTTTGGTCCGGCACCATGTTGGCCCTGTACAGCACTGGCAACGGTCAATCCTGTGTTAATCCAGCAGATTTTGCCTGGTCCGAATATGTTGTACACGCTGATGACAAATCATAATTGATATCTCTGCCAACATTGCGTACCATAAGTATGCAGTCTATCGCCTTGTCCTATAAGAGGGTGTATGATAACTGTATTTTACTATAAAAAAATATACGTAGCTATCTTTGATTTTGTTATAAACACATATCAAGAAACTATTCTTGGGAGATATCAATGCAAAGCAGCAGGAAATTTATCATGATTATACCGATATTTATTTTGCAGACAATGATTGTAGCGACAGAAACAAGTGGCAATGTCGATGATTCCAATTCGTTGCATTGGAAATTGCAGTACAGCAAGCCGGCTTCCGTGTGGGAAGAAGCCCTGCCTATTGGTAATGGTCATATGGGGGCCATGATTTTCGGGGGAGTGTCAACGGAGCGTATCCAGTTCAATCAAGATACCCTCTGGACAGGGCAACCGCAGTATTATCAGCAGATCGGTGCATCCGCGTATCTTCCGGAGCTGCGGCAATTGTTGTTCGAAGGCAAGCAACACGAAGCCCATGAACTGGCAATGCAACATTTTATGAGTGAACCCCCACGCCAGAACTCGTATCAACCCTTTGGTGATTTGCATTTTGAATTTCCCGGTCATGACATGCCGGACAAGTATCACCGCTGGCTGGACTTGGAAACCGCGTTGACGGGCACACAATATGCCGTGGGAGACGTCACCTATGAACGTGTTTTCTTTGCCTCCTACCCCGATAATATTTTGGTGATGCACTTCTCGGCAGACAGACCGGGAGCGTTATCCTTCACTGTGCATTTCAGCAGTCCCCATGAATACCATGAACAAATAGCGCTGTCGGAGGATACACTTGCCCTGCGTGGCCGGGTTACCCATGTGCATGAAAACGAAACACCGAGTCTGCTGCAATTTGAATCCCGATTGTTGGCACAGCATTCATCAGGCACAATTACAGTGTCAGATGACGGCATTCACGTTCAGGATGCCGATGAGGTTGTCCTGATTCTGGCTGCCGCGACGAGCTACGAACGTTACAATGATATTACTGGTGATCCAGCCCGGAAATGCGCGGAAATACTGGCAAGCGCGACATCGCACTCCTATTCAACGTTGCTGGAACGGCATCTGGCAGATTATCAGGCTTTGTATCAGCGGGTGCACATAGACCTGGGTCTCACCGATGCAGCCAAACTGGATACGGATGTACGCGTGGCCGAATTTAAAGCTGGCGATGATCCCCATCTCGCTGCCCTGTATTTTCAGTTTGGGCGTTACTTGCTGATAGCTTCCAGCCGTCCCGGTTCCCAGACAGCGAATCTACAAGGCGTCTGGAATGAACACCTGAATCCGCCTTGGGGGAGCAAATACACTTCCAATATCAACACGCAGATGAATTACTGGCCAGCAGAGTTAACCAACCTGTCTGAATGCCATGAACCACTTTTTGACATGATACGCGACATTGCTACTACGGGCACGTTGACCGCACGGAATTTTTATGATGCCGACGGCTGGGTGTCCCACCACAATACAGACCTCTGGCGGGGAACAGCGCCTATCAATCACGCGGATCACGGCATTTGGGTGACTGGTGGCGCCTGGTTCTGTCAGCATCTATGGTGGCGCTATGAATTTACCCTGGACGAAGACTTTCTTCGTGATGAAGCCTACCCCATTCTGAAACGGGCTGCCCTGTTTTTTATGGACTTCCTGATAGAAGACCCACGCAGTGATTCCGGCTGGCTTATTTCCGGTCCTTCAAACTCCCCTGAGATTGGTGGCCTGGTCATGGGGCCCACCATGGACCATCAAATTATCCGGGCGTTGTTTTCCTACTGTATCCAGGCATCAGAAATACTGGAAGTCGACGCGGACTTACGAGAGAAAATGCAGGACACGCGGGAGCGCATCGCTCCCAATCAGATTGGCCAGCACGGGCAACTGCAGGAATGGCTGGAGGACAAAGACGATCCCAACGAAACCCACCGTCACGTTTCACATCTCTGGGGCTTGCACCCGGGTGAGGAGATTACAGCGGAGCATACCCCAGAGCTCTTCGAGGCCGCCAGGCAATCCCTGGTATTCCGGGGCGATGGTGGCACGGGTTGGTCTATGGGTTGGAAAATCAACTTCTGGGCCCGCTTACTGGATGGCGACCACGCCTATTTCATGCTCAGCAACCAGCTTACGCCAGCGATGACCTTGCCGAACCTGTTTGATAATCATCCTCCATTTCAAATCGACGGCAATTTTGGCGCGACCAGTGGTATCGCGGAAATGCTGTTGCAATCACATGCCGGTTTCATAGAACTGCTGCCAGCTTTGCCACAAAGGTGGTCTTCCGGTTCCATACATGGGCTTCGGGCCCGGGGTGGTTTTGAAGTAGACATAACCTGGGAAAACGGCAGCCTCTCCCGCGCTGACATACACAGCATCGGAGGAACCACGTGTACCCTGCGATACCAGGGCAAAACGCTGGAAGTGACACTCCAAAATGGCGAGACAAAAACATTGCTACCAAGTGATTTTTGAATTCAAGACTCGTTCAATCATCATTAATAATTTAATAAATGGTAGAGGCTGTCTATTGGTCAAGTCTCTACCATTCAATTACTTACATTTCCCACTTCGGCAGCTTGCGCTGAAGCCGTGCCAGGCGTTTTTCTAACGCCGCTTTATGCCGTTCACCGTGATATAGACTCACCGCGTCACTGAGCGCACCGGAATCCAGCATGGCCAGGCATTCCTGCACCTGTTGTCGGGCACTTTCCAGGTCGCGTGCCCTGTGTTCGTAATGTTTTGCCAATTCAATGCGGGTTTCAATCGACTCCGGTACCTCGTCGATAAGTTTTTCCAGGGCGTCCGTCATCTGCTCCCAGTCTGCGCAACGTTTTGCGGCTTGTGCAATCAACTCGAGACAGGTCTTCCGTAGTTCAATGGAATCAAGTGACTGTAACAGCGTCAGGCCGGTTTGTATCGCATCGGTATATTGCTTTTGACGCACCTGCAAACGGAGAATGGCCAGCCGGTCTTCCATACAGTCAAATCCCAGCGCGTCGGGCGTTTCCAGACACTGAGACAGCCAACCCGTTAACGCGGCCAGTGACAATATATCCATCCGGTGATGATAAAATACGCCCTCCAATGGCCGGGCGTTGCGATGGTTCAGGTATTGCAGCCACAATTGTGGAATCAGGTAACTGGGAATATCTCCCGTGCGTTCAATGTCCAATACTTCACGCTCGACATTGCCCAGACTGCAATCCCGCAGCCGTAATTTCCATATGCGCCTGGCAGCGTGTACCAGGTCAAAGTGCCTGGACTCCGTTACCCGTGGGGGGATACGGTGCTGGATGAAGCGTGTTCGCAGGAGGGGCAGGTCAAAGCTCTTGCCGTTGTAACTGACCACTGTGTCAAAGCGCTCAAACAGGGTTGCCAGATAATGGAGCATGGCCGCTTCGTCATCATAATCACGCATAAAACACTGGTCAAGACGAAACACATCTTCATGAAAATACCCGGCGCCGACAAGAAACGTGACAGTGCCCGCGCCTCCTGCAAGCCCGGAAGTTTCCGTGTCGACAAAGACTGCTTTGCGTGGGTCGAAAGTATCCAGGGTGTCATCCAGGCTGCTGAACGCGATGTGTCGCGCGTCAACTTCCAGCGCCTTGCCCAGACATATACGTCCCTGCATGTGGTCGAGAGGGTAATCACGGCGGACCAGGTAAAACGCACTGTCGTCCAGGGAAATCACCTCGCCCGGTATCACCAGTTCGATGTCCTGCGCGTAGAATTCCGTTTCCTGTTGCTGCGTTTCGGCTATCGGTTCATAATGATATGCATCAGACTCAGCAGTATGCTTGATGCGGGGCATGGATGCCTCATGCCGTTCCAACGTTGCCCGAATAGATGACCGGAGGCCTGGTGCTTTTTCCGGCGTGCTGGTTTTTGGTCTGTCCTCCATTTGTAACGGTAATTCCGGCTCTGTGCTATCTTTGCGTGGCGACGGTGTGGCAATTTCGCTGCCACGTTTCAACACATTCGCCTTGAGCATATCCTTCAGCTTGCTTACCTTATCTGCCATCCCGGGATACTCCTTCGGGCAGCAGCGCGTTGGGTTGCATTTCCGTGCTGGGGGGGGCTGGTGTTACGGAAGCAGTCGTATCCGTACCTGCTTGTGACTCGGGATGTGTAATGGTTTTCCCCAGCGCAAACGATAGCAACTTCAGCGCGCCTGCGCGCCCATGAATACCAGCTTCCAATACGGGACCGGCACAACTCGGACAGCCCTGTGAACAGCCGCATTCGGACAGCAGGGAAGCGGCAGCCTCCAACATGCGTTCGTGATGATGATACAGCTTTTCACTCGTACCCACGCCGCCCGGGTAGGTTTCATACAGGTAGATGGTCGGGCAATGTGTAATCGGCGCGCGGAGTTCGGCATAGGCCCGGATGTCCCCCAGATCACACAGCACCTGTACCGGCGAGACCTGGCGCATCGCGTTGGCCAGCGCGTTCAACGCCTCACCCAGCTCTTCCTGCGGCATCCCGAATTGATCGCCGATATGCTCGGGGAAAGCTATCCAGTAGCCTGTTGTATGCATGATCTGCTCCGGTAAATGAATTTCACCCCACCCGACATTTTCATGGGTACCAAATTTTATCTTCTTATAGATGGTTGGCAACCAGGTAATACTCAGTTCACCCCAGATCCGGTGCAATCCGGTGGTAGTTTCCTGGTCCTCAAATTCTTCAATTACCCGCGGGTCCACTTTGAACTCTGCCTCGGTGTAGTAATCCACCTCCACGGGACGGGCATAGGCCTTGCGGTCTTCCAGGTCCAATTCCTCAATGGTGTATTGTGTGCTCTGATGCAGGTATACAGCATTCTTGTAAACCTCCACAGATGCCGCGAAGTAATCCACTTCGCCGATGACACGGCCATTGTCGGAGGTGTCCAGTATGACCACATTGCCCGGCGCGGCTGTCCGCAAGCTGATTTCACTGGCCGGATACGATTCCGCGCTCCAGTGCCATTTGTTCTTTACTTTACGCAGCACACGATTTTCCGCGAGGTAATCCAGTATTTCAGCGGTGGAATGGGCATCCACTCCAAACGCCTCGCCTTCGACAAACGGCAATTCGAAGGCTGCGCATTTCATGTGACTGCTCAAAATAATGAGATTGTTGGGGTCTACCGTGCCGCTTTCCGGCGCCTGCTGAAAAAAGTACTCGGGATGATTGACGATGTACTGGTCCAGTGGCGCGCTCGTAGCCACCATGATGACCAGCGAAATATTGTTACGGCGACCTGCCCGCCCGGCCTGTTGCCAGGTGCTGGCGACACTGCCCGCGTAACCGGTCATGATACAGGCATCCAGGGCCCCGATGTCAATGCCCAGTTCCAAGGCGTTCGTGCTGATCACGCTCATAATGGCGCCATCACGCAGTCCCTGCTCCACCGCCCGGCGCTCGGTAGGCAGGTAGCCTCCCCGGTAGCCCTGCACCAGCTTGTCGGATTTACCCATTTTCCGTACGGCTTCTTTGAGATACGTCGTCAGTATTTCCACACGCAGGCGGCTGCGCGCAAACACGATTGACTGTATGTTGCGGGACAGCAACTGCTGTACAATCCGCGCAACTTCTTTCACGGAAGACCGACGAATGCCCAGCTCCGCGTTCACTACCGGTGGATTATAAAACAAAAAATGCTTTTGTCCGGCAGGCGCGCCATTGTTGTCCACAAGCGTCATGGGAAGTTCGACAATTCGTTCCGCCATCTCTCTTGGATTGGCGATGGTTGCGCTGCAACAGATGAACTGGGGGGATGAGCCATAGAACGCGCAAATGCGCTTCAGGCGGCGCAGCACATTGGCGAGATGACTGCCGAAAACCCCCCGATAATGATGCACCTCGTCTATAACCACATACTTCAGATTCTCGAACAGGCGAATCCAGATGGTATGGTGGGGGAGTATACCGGCGTGAAGCATGTCCGGATTGGTAACCACGATATGCCCGGCATTGCGTACCGCCTTGCGAGCCGATGCTGGCGTGTCCCCGTCAAAAGTGTACGTGCCGATTTTGACTTCCATTTCTTCGATGGTATGGGTCAGTTCATGCACCTGGTCCTGCGAGAGGGCCTTGGTGGGAAAGAGGTACAGGGCGCGCGATTTGGGGTTCTGCAGGATACGATTCAATACCGGAATGTTGTAACACAACGTTTTTCCGGATGCCGTCGGCGTAACCACACAGACATTTTTTCCATCAAGCGCTTGCGTTACAGCTTCTGCCTGATGCGTGTAAAGCTGATGAATGCCCCTTTTCTTCAAACCTGCCACCAGATCGGGGTGCAATGTGTCGGGGAATGGGGCAAATCGCGCCGATCTTTCCGGCAGCGTTTGCCACGCCGTCAGATTGGCACAAAATTCGCCATCGTTATGTAATCGGTCCAATATCTGGGGAACATTCATGATAAAGATACATCCTCAAAGTATAGTGTACTGAATATATCATCAGTATGCGCTCGATGCAAACTTTTCTTGGAGAAGTCCCGGGGTGGTAGCCGTGGGCAATCAATCGAAGGAGCGTAGCGTGGTGCCCATGCCGTCGCCAGTTCTATCGCGGAGCTATTACAGCGTTGTAGCGCGGGGTAAGGCCCCCGGGCATGCTCATCCCTTGTTCCTATCGCAGAGCGATTAAAGCACCGTAGCGCAGGGTAAAGCCCCTCGGGCATGCTCATCCCTTGCTCTCTATCGCGGAGCGATTACAGCGCCATAGCGCGGGGTAAAGCCCCCGGGCATGCTCATCCCTTGCTCTCTATCGCGGAGCGATTACAGCGCCATAGCGCG
>CAZIDP010000029.1:33306-34423 GCA_964537975.1 uncultured Nitrospirales bacterium
GGGTAAAGCCCCCGGGCATGCTCATCCCTTGTTCCTATCGCAGAGCGATTAAAGCGCCATAGCGCAGGGTAAAGCCAACGGGCATGCTCATCCCTTGCTCCCAATCGCGGAGCGATTACAGCGCTGTAGCGCGGGGTAAGGCCAACGAGCCGTCACCCCGGGATAGTAGCGCTCCCCCAACAACGCGCCCCGGAGGGCGTGCCAGCAGAGTTACCCGCATTCGTTTATAAAATAGCCACCTACGCGTAGTCCCTTCCCGTCATTCCCGCGAAGGCTGGAACCTAGTATAACAGTATACTAACACATGACATTTTTTACTCCAAACAAGCACCTCCACCTGCGGGATCAACAAAATGCAAGCTAGAGCTGTGCCCTCAGCTCCTTCATCACCCTCACGATACCCGCCTGCGCGAGTATGACAGGCTTGAGTAGGTATTACGGTGAGGTGTCGCGCTCTGCGCTCCTTCTGGGTACCCACCTACGCGTGCATGACAGATTGGGTTAGGTGTTCCTATCGCGGAGCGATTAAAGCGCTGTAGCGCGGGGTAAGGCCAACGAGCCGCCACCCCGGGAAAATAGCGCCTCCCTATCTCTATCGCGGAGCGATTAAAGCACCGTAGCCCGGGGTAAGGCCAACGAGCCGCCACCCCGGGAAAAATAGCGCTCCCCCAACAACGCACCCCGGAGGGCGTGCCAGCAGAGGCAAACCCGCATTCGATTACCAAATAGCTATCCACGCATAACCCCCTTTCCGTCATTCCCGCGAAGGTTGGAACCTAGTATATCAGAATACTAACACATGACAATTTTCACCCCAAACAAACACCTCCACCTGCGGGAACACCAAAATGTAAGCTAAAGCTGTGCCCTCGGCTTATTCTTAACCCCTCTCGATACCCGCCTGCGCGAGTATGACAGGCTTGAGTGGGTATTACGGTGAGGTGTCGCGCTCTGCGCTCCTTCTGGGTACCCACCTACGCGTGCATGACAGATTGGGTTAGGTGTTCCCTATCGCGGAGCGATTAAAGCACCGTAGCCCGGGGTAAGGCCAAAGGCCGCCACCCCGGGAAAAATAGCGCTCCCCCAACAACGCACCCCGGAGGGCGTGCCAGCAGAG
>CAZIDP010000029.1:34523-56278 GCA_964537975.1 uncultured Nitrospirales bacterium
TCGTTTATAAAATAGCCACCTACGCGTAGTCCCTTCCCGTCATTCCCGCGAAGGCGGGAACCTAGTATAACAGAATACTAACACAAAACATTTTCACCCCAAACAAGCACCTCCACCTGCGGGAACACCAAAATGTAAACTAAAGCTGTGCCCTCGGCTTATTCTTAACCCCTCTCGATACCCGCCTGCGTGAGTATGACAGGCTTGAGTGGGTATTACGTTGAGGTGTCGCGCTCTGCGCTCCTTCTGGGTACCCACCTACGCGTGCATGACAGATTGGGTTAGGTGCTCCCTATCGCGGAGCGATTACAGCGCTGTAGCGCGGGGTAAGGCCAACGAGCCGCCACCCCGGGAAAACGACACCCCCCAACACCGCACCCCGGAGGGCGTGCCAGCAGAGGCAAACCCGCCGTCTCACTTCCCTGGGTTCCAGGAAATGAAGGTTCGTGCTGTAATACACAATAATGCAAATTGTTTTCTGGCTTGTGTTACCATAATTCTTCTATTGTACACACGCTTAACAAGAATTGATTTCTGTATTTCATTGTCAATGGTATGTCGATAAACATACATAAGGGGTGAACGATGAAATTATATGCTCAGGTGAATGTCATGCTGGAACTGACATTCAATATCGACACGGCATCTGCGGACCCATACAATGAAGTCGATATGGACGTGGCGTTTTCTGGCCCCGGCAACCAGCAATTAAAGATACCCGCGTTTTGGGCTGGAGACCAGATATGGAAGGCGCGGTTTGCGCCAGATGAAGCCGGTACCTGGACTTACCAAATTACCAGCGCACCCGGCAACGCAACCAGTCACCAGGAGCAAGGTGAAATTGACGTCCGACCATATACCGGCACCAATCCCTTACTCCGGCATGGCCGCCTGCGCGTAGCCTTAGATAATCGCCATTTTGAGCATGCTGACGGAACACCCTTTTTCTGGATGGGCGATACATGGTGGATGGGCCTGTCAACACGCCTGGACTGGCCGCATGGCGTAAAAGCGCTGGCCACAGACCGCGTCAACAAAGGCTTTAATGTCACACAGATAGTCGCGGGACCTTACCCGGACATGGACGCGTGGGACCCCCGTGGACGGAACCATGCGGGCCATCCATTTACAGAAGATTTTACCGGTATCAATCCGGCGTATTACGACGAGGCTGATCTCAAGATCGCCCATCTCGTTCAGGCAGGTCTGATGCCGTGCATTGTTGGAATGTGGGGGTATTATCTGCCGCAAATCGGTGAAGACCGCATAAAGCGTTTCTGGCGTTATCTCATTGCCCGGTATGCAGCCTACCCTGTGGTCTGGTGTGCTGCTGGTGAAGGCGCCATGCCCTATTATCTGTCTGAAAACAAAGAGCGGGACGCTGAACTACAGCGTAAGGGCTGGACGGCGGTCATGCGTTCAATTCGGGGAACAGACCCGTATCACAATCTGCTGACCATTCATCCTACCAACTATGGTCGGGACATGGTGGATGATATTTCGGTGATGGACTTTGAAATGTTGCAAACCGGTCATGGCGATTGGGCCAGTGTCGGCCCCACCATCGACATGGTGAAGACGGCGGCAGCGCGCATGCCAGCAATGCCTGTGATCAATTCCGAAGTTAATTATGAAGGCATCCTCGGGTATGCCTGGCAGAATATTCAGCGCCTGTGTTTCTGGCACTCCGTTTTGAATGGAGCTGCCGGACACACCTATGGTGCCAATGGTATCTGGCAGATGTGTACTGCAGAAGAACCCTATGGGCCTTCGCCTCATGGCCGGTGTTGGGGTAATACCTCCTGGGATGAAGCCATGCATCTGCCCGGCTCGTTCCAGTTAGGTATGGCCGCTCGCTACATTCGGAATTTTGAATGGTGGGAATGGCAACGTTTTCCAGAATGGACTGTCGAATCTCCTAATGCAAACGACCCCAATAGCAATGTGGCTGTCGGTGTTCCAGGCAAATTCCGCCTGATTTATTGTGCGCCACCCTGTTGGAATCCACCCATGGTAATAGGTCTGGAGTCAGAGGTCGCCTACCAGGCTCAATACTTCGATCCTGTACGCGGAACTACCCATCCCCTGGGTAGGGTACATCCCGATGGAGAGGGTAATTGGCAACCGCCAATACCACCAGAGTGTCATGACTGGATTCTGGTGCTGTATGCAGGTGATTAGGATGCATCAATTATAATTTCTGATACCCTGTTATTTCATTTTAATTCAGAATGCGCATAATCACTTTAGCCAGATCTGCTGAACTGAATGGTTTATGCAATATTTCACGAATTCCGTTTGCCGTGACACTTTCAACATTAGCTGCGTCTATGAAACCAGTAGAAAGGATTATCGGTAACTCAGGAAACCTTTTCTGCAGTACTATGGCCAATTCTATACCAGTCATTTCAGGCATGGATTGATCGGTGATAACAATATCGAAATTGGATGGATTACTTTCTAATAAATCAATTGCTGCCCTGGCGCTGTAAACCTCAGTAACTTTGAACCCGAGTCGTTCCATGGAAATCCGGATTACCTTGGTAATGAATGGTTCGTCATCTACCAAAAGAATAGACGTTTGCTCAGATTTAAGCTCTGAAGTATCATTGGAAACTATGTCTTCAGTTGTCCAAAGATTATCACGATCAAGCTGCGGGAAGTAAATTTTGATCACGGTGCCCTTGTCCACTTCACTGTGTACTTGCATCACACCATGATGCGACTTGACAATTCCATCTACTACGGCCAGTCCCAGACCTGTGCCCTTATTCACTGCTTTAGTCGTAAAAAACGGATCAAATATTCGATCCAATATGGCTGGTTCAATACCGTGCCCCTGGTCTTCGACTTCCAGCAGAACATAATTGCCAGATGTAATCTCAGAAAATACTTGTACATATTCGGGAGATAAAAATACGGACTGCAAACGGATGATGATTGGCCCGGGCTTGTGCTCCATGGCGTGGTATGCATTGGTACACAAATTCATCAGTACTTGCTGCAACTGCGCTGCGTCACCGGATATCGGCAATACGGACTCTTTCACCTGGAAGTCGATGGGATAGATTGTGGGTATTAATCGCCGAATCATCTCCTTCATTCCATATATTACTTTACAGATATTTAAAGGTACTCGTTCCTGGTCTGTCATCCGACTGAAAGACAGAATCTGGTTTACCAAATCACGAGCGCGGTTTGCTGCGGAATCAATTTCTCGAAGATAGGTACCATCTATGCTGTCTTCAGAAAAATTTTGCATAAGTATCTCAGAATACCCTTTTATCGCAGTCAATATATTATTAAAATCATGGGCGATGCCCCCGGCAAGTGTTCCCAACGCCTCCATTTTTTGCGACTGCCGTAATTGCTTTTCCAGGAGCATTTCATGGGTTACATCACGTTTCACTGCAACAAAGTTCACTATCGCACCATTGTTGTCTCGGACTGGTGAGATAACCGCTTCTTCTTCGTAGAATGAACCATCCTTTTTACGATTCATAAAATGCCCTGTCCAGACTTTTCCAGACTGCAGTGTCTTCCACATGTGCTGATAAAAGGCAATCGTCTGAGCTCCACTTTTCAAAACTCGTGGATTTTTTCCTATTATCTCTGAACTGACATACCCGCTGATTTTTTCAAAGGCAGGATTCGCATAAACGATGTTGCCCGATAGGTCTGTGATTACGATTGACTCTGCTGCTTGTTCAACGGCAGCAGCCAAACGGCAGCGCTCCTCAGCTTTGAGGTGGTGTTCGGTAATGTCACGAATAAATGCACGGTACCCCAAGGGGGTTCCATCTTTATCGAATACTGGAAAGCAGAAATGGCTTATCCAACGAACTTGCATATCCCTGGTAATGATACGGAGATTGATCTCTTTGGATTCATCGCCATGTAATTGACACTGGTGTGAATGCCAGACAGCCTGATCCTCTGGATGGATGATCTGATTGATAAGATCAGGTTCCGTAAAAAACTGATCACGAGTGTATCCAGTGATGCGCATACAAGATGGAGAACAATAATACAGATGATTTTGTTTATTATTATACCAGTATACCCAGTTATAGGTTTGCTCAAAAACTACACTGAAAAACAATTCTTCTGCTTGTTCTTCCGTGTAAGGATGTGCGTAATGTTTTGTTTTATCTCTGAGTCCAGAAATATAATCATGAAAGGTAGATGGGATTCTGGCAGGATCTGTTGTGTATTGAGCTCCTCGTTGGTCAGGATGGGCGTAGTGCGATGATATTTGATGCATACACCTCTTCTCATTGGTTATGTTGTTAGTCGTCATGAAAACAATTTCTCCGGAACAGTGTTTGCATCCATAATAATGACACAACGTCAGATTGTATTTCTGCCTGTAGAATCAATCTCAAATTTCATATAGATATAGGAATATTTATATTATATCATACTTTTTATATTTTCAATTTTATTTGTTTTTATCGTATTTAATGATTAATATAATGCATTAAACATAATTCGGTTCATGATATCTATTTAATCCAATCGGGTATCCAGTTTTGTGTTGCTGGCACGCCCTCCGGGGTGCTGTGTTAGGGGTTGCTACGATCCCGGGGTGGCGGCCGTGGGCCTTACCCCGCGCTACGGTGCTTTAATCCCTTCGGGATAGGGACATATGTCGACACACCAGGGCAAGTGGGTAATCAGCGGAATGTGAAGCTCAGCTTGGTTTGTCATTGCTGGCACGCCCTCCGGGGTGCTGTGTTAGGGGTTGCTACGATCCCGGGGTGGCGGCCGTGGGCCTTACCCCGCGCTACGGTGCTTTAATCGCTCCGCGATAGAGAACATGCCTGCGTGTAAGTCAGCAGAAGCGCGAAACGCGGCACCGAAGTTCGCATACATCACCCCCCATATACACCTTATCCGTCATGCCCACGCAGGCGGCCTGTCGATTTAGCCAATTTCGGGATCATCACAAATTAAGTGACCTCACAGAATCACGCTGAAGCGACGATCCCATGTTATCTTGAGATAAAATATGGCTTACAAATTTGGAAAACAGCTGGTTCAAGTACAAAATCGACACGCTCGCAGGCAGGTAACCATCAGGTGTGCGGAGCACGACCAGGATCTCGTTCTGTGCTGGATTCCCTGCTGCAAGGGATGACCGAAAGAAGGCCACGAAAAGCATGAAAGCAGTAGTGCAAGCATAATTTCATGTTACACTCAGTCTGGAGCAACCATGCATATGACGCACATTCATTTTTCTACTAAGAAATTCATTATTAACTCAAGTTCAATTTTTCCTTCATAGCATAGGTTCAGCTTTGGGAGCGTGTTTTACTAAGGGAATCTGTTCTGGTATATATCTACTGGGTTTTTTATAATCACATGTTTAATTTTGTTAACTTTAGATAAGCTTACATAACATTCGTATAGTAAGCAAGGTTGCGTAGAAGTTTTGAAGGGTATATTATACAGGAACGGGTTGCGTACACAGTTTTATGATTTAATTGTACGCAGAAAAGATTGAGTACAAGTCAGAATGGAATCGGGGGTCCAGGCGTATTCATGATTGATTTTATTACAGCGGGCGTTTTGATGGCGGGGCTTGGTGGATTGTTGTCTGTAGTATTGATATTTGCCAACAAGAAACTTACCATTGAAGAAGATCCACGCATCGATCAGGTGGAATCCATGTTGCCGAATGCCAATTGTGGCGCGTGTGGCAAGGCAGGCTGCCGTGCTTTTGCGGAAGCAGTGGTCGCAGGGGAAATTGCACCGGGGAAGTGTACCGTAAACACAGCCGAAGGAACCAACCTGATAGCGCACTATCTGGGGGTAGATGCCGGTTCTGTTGAAAAGCAGGTTGCACGCCTGGCGTGTGCGGGGGGACACCATGTATCCTGGATGCGAGCTCGGTATGAAGGACACAAGACTTGCCGGGGCGCAGCTTTAGTAGCTGGTGGAGGTAAGGGTTGCAGTTGGGGATGTCTTGGACTGGGTGACTGCATGCGTGTATGCAGTTTTGGAGCCATTCACATGAATGAATATGGCCTGCCGGTCGTGGATGTAGACAAATGTACAGCGTGTGGGGATTGCGTAGACATCTGTCCCAAAGAATTGTTTGAAATTCATCCCGTCGATCATCGTCTTTGGGTAGCCTGTAAAAGTTTGGCCCAGGGTGAAGAAGCAGAAGCAGAATGTGCCGTGGCATGTACTGCTTGTGGCCGATGTGCCGCTGATGCACCAGCACAATCCGTTGAGATTGTTAATGGTCTGGCGATCGTCGATTATTCTAAAAACTATATGCTTACGAAAGACATCATACAACGCTGCCCGACAGGGGCCATTGTATGGTATGAACATAATCAGAAATCAGTGAAGGGCATGTCCGCGAAACGTATAACGCGACATAGCCCATTGCCTTTAGGTGGGAAATTGATGTAACTGAATGCCCGGAGCACCCTGGTGTTCTGGTTCAATGTTTGAATGTGGCATTGGGTTATCATCCAGCAATCCATGGGGAATAGCCATGAGTAAAGACAAGCAGATCAAATATCCTGGGACGCGTCAGGCGATGGACGGCAATACTGCCGTCATTATGTGTGAACGAGAATCAAGCGATGCCGCAGGTGCATATCCAATAACACCATCAACACAAATGGGTGAATATTGGGCGGAAGCAGTAGCAGCAGGGCATATTAACATCTCTGATCGGCCATTAATTTTCATAGAGCCTGAAGGAGAACATGCCGCTGCGGCTGTGACTGCGGGATTGTCCATGACGGGGCTGCGGGCGACGAATTTTTCTTCCGGTCAGGGCATCGTCTACATGCATGAATCATTGTATGCCGCGGTCGGGAAGCGCCTTACCTATGTATTGAACATGGGATGCCGCGCAATCACCAAGGCAAGCCTGAATGTGCATGCAGGACATGATGACTACCACGCGGTGGATGATACCGGGTTCTTCCAGGTACTCGGCAAGAGTGCCCAGGAAGCTTGTGACCTGAATATTATCGCACACAAGATTGCGGAACTGGCTTTGACTCCCGGTATTGTCGGTCAGGATGGCTTTCTGACAACACATCTGATCGAGTCATTAATGTTGCCTGAGCGTGAACTGATTGCGGAATTTCTCGGTCGTCCGGATGACATCATCAAAACCCCCACTCCAGCCCAAAGATTAATTTTTGGCGACGCACGTCGTCGCATACCCGAACTGTGGGATGTGGACAATCCTGTATTGTCCGGGCCTGTGCAGAACCAGGATGTCTACATGCAGAGTGTCGCATCGCAACGCCCCTATTTCTTTGCGCATGTGGCAGAAATCACAGACCAAGTGATGGCAGAGTTTGCCGCGCTCACCGGTAGAAGTTATAACCGGATTGGAACGTACCGCGTTGAAGACGCGGATTACATCATTCTGGGTCAGGGCAGTATGATCTGCAGCGCAGAATGTGTTGCGGATTACCTGCGTGAATCCCGTGGTATCAAGGTCGGTGTGGTAAACATGACCATGTTTCGACCTTTCCCGGGTGACATGATCAGCAAGGTGTTGAAGGGACGTAAAGGTGTTGCTGTACTGGAACGTACGGATCAACCTCTGGCAGAAGACCTGCCTGTTCTCAATGAAGTTCGCAGTGCTCTCGCGAAGAGTATTGAAAATGGTGTAATGCATGCACGTGACAAGAAAGCACCATTGTCATTTCCGGATTATGCTGTTTACGAACGCTATGAAGATTTACCACCTCTGTTTTCCGGGTGCTATGGATTGGGCAGCCGCGACCTGCAACCAGAAGGTATCATTGCCGCTGTAGAAAACATGATAGAAGGCGGCGCGCAAAAGAAGTTTTACTACTTGTCCGTCGAATTTATACATGATGAGCCATTTACACCGAAACAGGAAATCTACCAGCAGCAATTGCAGGATGCCTACCCCAGAATCAAGGAACTGGCAATTCGTGGCAGTGAGAATCCCAACCTGATGCCCAAAGAAAGCATCACGGTTCGCTTCCATTCGGTTGGTGGGTGGGGAGCCATCACCACCGGAAAAAACCTGGCGATGACCTTGTTTGATCTGCTGGATTACCACATCAAAGCCAACCCGAAATATGGTTCGGAAAAGAAGGGCCAGCCGACAACCTATTATCTGTCTGCAGCACCAGAACCATTACGGATGAACTGCGAATATTTCTATGTGGATGTCGTGCTCTCACCTGACCCGAATGTGTTTCAGCACACCAACGCGCTTGCCGGATTAAAAAAAGGCGGTGTCTTCATCATTCAGAGTGAGTATTCCGATCCAGCCAAGGTATGGGCAGAAATTCCGTGGGTGTATCAGAAGATCATTATCGATCAGGAAATCCGGATATATTACCTTGACGCATTCAAAATTGCCCGTGAAGAAGCAGCTGATGTTGAGCTGCAATTCAGGATGCAGGGCAACGCGTTTCAGGGTGCCTTTTTTAAGGCTTCCAATACAATGGAAAGCCGCAAACTGACTGAAGAGTCACTTTTCAAAGCCATCCGAGACCAATTGCAAAGCAAATTTGGTGGAAAAGGTGCACGGGTTGTTGAAGACAATGTGCGGGTCGTACAGCGTGGCTTTGATGAACTTAAAGAGATTACTGAAAAATCGGTAGATATGACAGCGCAACAGCAGATACGGCGTGAAGTCAAGATGCCGGTGATGTTGCGTGAATTGCCTGCGGGTGATGTGGCACAGACAGACATTCACCGGTTCTGGGAACAGACCGGTAATTTCTATCTGACAGGAAAAGGAAATGACAATCTGACGGACCCCTTTGTGGGGTTAAGTCTCATTCCTGCTGCTACTGGGGTCTTTCGTGATATGACCCAAATTCGTTTTGAACACCCCAATTGGGTTCCTGAAAATTGCACTGCCTGCGGCGCCTGTTATTCGATTTGCCCCGACAGTGCCATTTCCGGACTGGTTCACTCACCTACCGAGATATTTGATACGGCCATCAAATCCATTGAGGATAACGGTCATACCGTAAAGCATCTCCGAAAAGCGGCGCGTGTGGTGGAAAACCGCTTACGCACCAGCCTGGAATCACTTAATGAAAGCGCGGTTGTCGTCGATGAAATCCACAAGGCTATCGAAGATACCATGTCGACATCAACATTGACCGGAGACGAACGTAAAGAATTGCAGGAAGAACTCGGCTGGCTGAGTGAAACCCTGAACGGGTTCAAGTTCTCTGTGACAAAGCCCTACTTCACCGTACGGGAAAATCAGGCCAAAGGTTCCGGTGGCTTGCTCTCGATCACAGTCAACCCCTATTCATGCAAAGGTTGCATGGAATGTGTCAAGGTATGTGAAGACGATGCGCTTCGCCCACTGACGCAGACCAGCGAGTCTATTAAGACTTTACAGCGTGACTGGGATTTCTGGCTTGACTTGCCAACAACTTCTCCTGAGTTTATCCGTATTGATGATTTGGATGAACGTATAGGTGCCTTGGAAACACTGTTACTGGACAAAAAGAACTACCTGACCATGCTTGGTGGGGATGGTGCATGTCTGGGGTGTGGCGAAAAAACGGTGCTGCACCTGTTCACAGCGACAGTGGAAGCACTTATGCAACCACGGGTTCGGCGTCAAGTAGAAAAACTGGACAATCTGATTGCCCAGTTAGAAAAACATATCCGGCTGAAGTTGGCGGAGTCCATGGACCTGAGTGACACCGATGCGATAGGCAAAGCAGTGGAATCCCTGCGAAATAAAGACCTGACATTGGGAAGCCTTTCGGAAACACTGGATATCCGGCGCGCTGAAAATCCCCTGGACCCCGATTGGTTGCAATGGGTTACCCAACTGGTGGCCAAGCTCAAGCATTTACGCTGGCAATATACCGAAGGGATTACGAAGCGCGGACGGGCCTCGTTGGGCATAGTCAATGCGACTGGTTGCACCTCGGTTTGGGGTTCAACGTACCCGTACAACCCGTATCCATTCCCTTGGACAAATCACCTGTTCCAGGATTCAACCTCTATGGCAATGGGCTTGTTTGAGGGCCATATGGCCAAGATGGCAGAAGGTTTCAAGACTATCCGGAAGGCAGAGCTTGAGCTTGAAGGAAAAATGCCTTACCTGTCCATGGATGAAAAATTCCGGTATTTCAACTGGCAGGATTTCAGCGATGAAGAATTTCTGTTGAGTCCGCCAGTAGTCGCGATAGGTGGTGACGGTGCCATGTATGACATCGGCTTCCAGAATCTCTCGCGCATGATGATGTCCGGTAAACCGATTAAGGTCGTGGTGCTGGATACACAGGTATATTCAAATACGGGTGGACAGGCATGTACTTCCGGATTTACCGGCCAGATTTCCGACATGGCTCAGTATGGCAAGGCTCAAAAAGGTAAAGAAGAAATCCGCAAGGAAATGGGCCTTATTGCCATTGCGCACAGGACTACCTATATTTTGCAGGGCGCCATCAGCAATATAACCCATCTGTTGGAAGGTTTTATAGAGGGAGTGAACATTCGCAGACCTGCACTCTTCAATATCTATGCGCCTTGTATGCCGGAACATGGAATCGGCGATGACATGGCTGAATTCCAGAGCAAACTGGCAGTAGAATCCCGGGCTTACCCGTTATTCCGATACAACCCTGACAATGGTGTGACGGTTGAGGAGTGTCTGGACCTGGACGGGAATCCTGCCCTGGAAGAAACCTGGCCAACCTATGCTCTGGAATACATTGATGAAGACGGCAAATCAGCCAAAATGGATGTCGATACCACATTCATTGATTTTGCAGTTACGGAAGGTCGCTTCCGAAAGCAGTTCAGGAAAGCGCCACGAGACACTTGGAATGAAAACATGGTGACGGTGAAGGAATATCTCGAACTTGATCCCGATGACAGAGAAGGCAAATTCCCGTATGTCTGGGTGTTGGGCAAGAAAAAGGAACTGATGCGGGTTATCCCGTCCGAAGCATTGATCAAGTCGACTGAAGACCGGAGCAATTTCTGGACAATGATGCGGTCACTGGCTGGGCTTTACAACAAAGTGGACCCGGAAACCATTGCAACGCAGGTTCGTCGCGATATGGCCCAGGGACTTGCCAGCAAATTGCTGGAACTGGTGACGGGTGAAAGCGGCGGTAACGGTGGTCTGGCAGAATCCTTGTCCTTCGGTACCACAGTATCTGACAAGGCAGAAGGTGCTTCCGCTGACGGTAATGGCGCTGTCGCTGGCTATGTCGCACCGTACATTGATTCATCCAACTGTACGGCATGTGATGAGTGTATCAATATTAATCCGAAAATCTTTGCATACAACGAGAAAAAACAGGCTACTATCAAGGACGCTAAGGCTGGGCCATACAAAGATATAGTTCGTGCGGCAGAAAAGTGTACGGCACGGGTGATTCACCCCGGACTTCCGGCCAACCCCAATGAAAAGGATGTTGATAAGCTGATTAAGCGGGCAGAAAAGTTCATATAATCGGATTGGTGGCTAGTGGAGTGTTGGTTGTTCAGACTAAGGGTGGTAATTCATGGGTTTAATGCAGCTTATACGTCGTAGAGGGTTCCAGCATGGACTACATCCGCCGGAGCACAAGGAGCTTACCGAGCACCGTCCTATACGTCGTTTTCCGTTTGCGCCTATGATGATCATCCCGTTGTCGCAGCATTTGGGTGCGCCTGCGGTTCCTATCGTTCGAGAAGGGCAAGAAGTGGTACGGGGCGAGCCGATTGCGAAAGCAGGTGGCTTTGTGTCTGTTCCCATGCACGCACCAGCCACAGGGATCATCAGCAAAATCGATCTGGCACCTAATGCCCGTGGCGAAAAGAAGCCCGCAATCTATCTCAAATTGTATGCGGGTGAAAGCCAAGATATTTTGTATGGTGCGCCACAACACATTGATGCGATGTCATCCAAAGAACTGATCGAAGCGGTGCAAGCAACAGGTGTGGTGGGTTTGGGCGGTGCGGCATTTCCGACCCATGTGAAATTGGCCCTGCCCGAGGGGAAATCCGTCGATACCGTAATTGTAAACGGATGTGAGTGCGAACCGTACCTGACCACAGACCACCGGGTCATGATGGAGTGGGGTGCGCATATCCTGGATGGTATCCGTATCGCAATGAAAGCATATAATGCGTCACGCGCTATCATTGGCATAGAGGCCAACAAGCCCGATGCTGCGGCAAATATGCGCAAGATCATCGGTGACACTCCCGATATAGAAGTACTGGTGTTGGAAACCAAGTATCCGCAAGGTGCGGAAAAAATGCTGATTAAGGCCATTCTCGGAAAAGAAGTACCTTCCGGTGGTTTGCCTTACGAAGTTGGCACTGGTATTTTTAATGTGGCCACACTCGCGCAGATCGGTGAACTGCTGCCGAAAAGTCAGGGATTGATCGAGCGTGTGGTAACGATTACGGGTCCGGGAGTTTCTCGACCGGGCAATTATCTCATGGCCCTGGGAACACCTGTGCGATTTGCGCTGGAACAAGCCGGTCTGAAGCCGGAGGCCCGCGAGGTCATTCTGGGTGGCCCTATGATGGGTGCCGCCATCGCGGACTGGGATACGCCAGTAACCAAGGGGGTCACTGGACTGCTGGTATATACGCTCAACGAATTGCGAAATCGTCCAACAAAAGTTTATCCCTGTATCAAGTGCGGAGAATGTGTTCAGGTTTGTCCGATAAATCTGAATCCATCACAACTTGGTTTATTGGCCCGGGTCGGTCAGTACGAAATAATGGAAAGTGATTATCACCTGAACGATTGCTTTGAGTGCGGCTGTTGTACCTATGTTTGCCCGGCCAACATTCCGCTGGTTCAGCAATTTCGAGTAGCGAAAACGATCAACCGTGAAAATAAGGCCAGGATATGAGTAGCGTCGGTATACCAGTCACAGTAATTCACAGCTCACCGCATCTGAAAAAAAGGGTGGAAGTGGATGACATCATGCGGAATGTTGTTTATGCACTGATACCGGTTTGCCTCTTCGCCTTCATTGAGTATGGAATCAGTTCATTGGCCCTTATCTTTACCTGTGTTACCGTATGTGTACTTACAGAGCACCTGTTCTGTCGGTTGGCCGGTAAAGACACGACAATCAATGATTACAGTATCGTTATCACAGGACTATTACTGGCGTTGACTCTCCCGCCCGGATTCCCCTTATGGATGGCAGCCGTGGGCAGTATTGTTTCTGTCACACTGGGCAAATTAATTTTTGGTGGGTTGGGATTCAATGTGTTCAATCCCGCGCTGGTAGGCCGAGCCTTTTTACAGGCTGCATTTCCAGTCGCCATTACAACCTGGACGCCCTCTTTTGCCATTGGGCGGTTTTCCGAGTTTATTCCGACAACCCTGACACCTCCTTTTCTGTCTCCGCCTGATATCAAGCAATGGATGGATGCCGTTGCCGCGGACGGATTCTCGGGTGCGACACCCTTGGCCTTGCAGAAATTCGGGCAGATTACTACCGACATCGGTCCCCTCTTTACCGGCCAGACCGCTGGTTCAGCAGGGGAAACCTCATCGTTTCTTATCATCATGTGCGGCGCGTACCTTATATTCCGCAGAATGATGGACTGGAGAATCCCCGTCGGTATGCTGGGAAGCGCGGCACTTGTCAGTCTTATATTTCATTTGTATGATAGCGTGGAATATGCCAACCCCATGTTCATGCTGTTTTCCGGGGGATTGATGTTGGGTGCGGTATTCATGGCATCGGATATGGTTGCTTCCCCGGTAACTTCACTTGGTATCTGGATTTATGCGGCATTCATGGGCTCATTGACTATCCTCATCCGGAATTGGGGTGGTCTTCCAGATGGTGTCATGTATGCCATTTTACTGGGCAACGCACTTTCACCTATTATCTCGCACCTCACACAATCTAAAATTTATGGTGAGCGCAGTAGAAAGATAATTTCATGAATCAGTCCGCTATAATGTCCGACTCACCCATAAACAAGCCTGCTGTCAGCAGTTGGGCCATGTTTCGCACCTTGTGTGGCGTCGCCCTGTTTTCCGGGTTGATTATAGTTATTGTGTATCAGACGACTTTACCCTTTATTCAGGAAAATCGGCGCAAAGCCATCGAACGCGCTGTGTTTGAGGTACTGCCAGGAGCCACACAACGCCTTACTTTCAGTGTGGAAGCGGATGGGCCACGACTGATAACAGAAGATGAAGTCGTCTCGACCAGAATGTATGCCGGACTTGATGGCTCAGGTAACTTGGTTGGTATCGCTCTGGAGGCGATGGGACAGGGATACCAGGATGTCATCCGTCTTATGTACGGTTATGATCCGGAACGGGAGTTGATTGTTGGCATGACCATTTTAGAAATGCGTGAAACGCCTGGGCTGGGGGACAAAATCGCCCATGATCCAAGATTCCTGGCCAATTTTGAAGCACTGGATGTTTCCCTCAACGCAGATCGGACAGATTTTATTAATCCCGTGGTTGCAGTGGACCAGGGGGACAAAATCAACCCTTGGGAAGTGGATGGCATCACCGGGGCGACCATTTCAACACAGGCGGTTACCCGCATCATTGGTCTTAACGCGAAGGAAATCACCCCGTATATCCTGGAGCATCATGATGTGCTCAAGGGAGCCTCGTCATGAGTAATACAGAAGTGACACCTCCCATGGATGTTTTTATCAAAGGCCTGTGGCGCGAAAACCCGGTCTTCCGTATGTTACTAGGCATGTGCCCGGTACTGGCGGTTACAAATTCTGTAATGAACGCGCTGGCAATGGGCGCAGCTACTCTGTTTGTGTTGACCATGTCCAGCACTTTGGTCGCGCTGTTGAAGGACTTCATTCCCAAACAGGTGCGTATTGCCACCTATATCATCATCATCGCCACCTTTGTCACGGTTGTAGACTATGTAATTCAGGCCATCAGCCTGGACCTGTATATGGCGCTGGGTGCGTTTATTCAGCTTATCGTCGTGAATTGCATGATACTCGGACGGGCTGAAGCTTTTGCCTCGAAAAATTCTGTGCCACGAGCCATACTGGATGCACTCGGTATGGGTTTGGGCTTCACAATAGCCCTGCTGTGTCTCGGGGCAGTACGGGAAGTATTGGGCAATGGCTCCTTTCTGGGATTCGACCTCTTTGGTCCATCTTTTGAACCCTGGTCAGTGATGATATTGCCTCCGGGCGGTTTCTTTGTACTCGGATTCTGGCTGCTGCTTTTTGCCTATGTCAAAGAACGTAGCGATGCCAGAAAAAAAGGGCAGGAGGAAATGTCCCATGGCGGATGATTCACTTTGGCTTATCTTTCTTAACGCATGCATCATCAACAATTTTGTGTTGACAACATTTCTGGGAATTTGTCCCTTTCTGGGCGTTTCCGGGAAATATGAAACCGCAACCCGCATGAGCTTGGCTGTCATGTTCGTGATGCTGGTCAGTTCGATCTGTGCCTATTTCATCAATCAGGTGCTGGTAACATTCAATGTGGAATATTTGCGGCTCATCTGCTACATTGCAGTGATCGCGTCAACGGTACAATTAGTGGAAATGTTCATGAAAAAATTCAGCCCGGCACTCTTTCGTGCCCTGGGCATTTTCTTGCCGTTGATCACGACCAACTGCGCCATACTGGGCCTGGCCCTGTTTCAGACTTTCCGCGAATACAGCTTTTTTCAAAGCGTGGTCTTTGCCCTGGGGGCAGGTGCCGGATTTGGTCTGGCACTAGTTATCATGGCAGGCTTGCGCGAGCAACTGGAGCTGCATGATGTGCCCAGTGTCGCACGAGGTGCCGCGTTGACTTTAATGCTGGCGGGTATACTTTCGCTGGCATTTATGGGCTTTGCCGGAATTGGAGGCTGACAAGCTATATGTTGCATTCTGTCTTGATAGCCGTTGGAGTGATACTGGCCATGTCGATTTTACTGGCCCTGGCACTTACTCTGGCGGAAAAGAGTGGTAAAACACCCTACTGTCAGGGACGGGATCATTGTGGTTCTGGTGGCTGTGCCGGTTGTAGCGAAATATTGTTTTGTGATGAATATTCACAGGAAGAGCGATCCAATATCGTTGAACCTGTATCACGCATTGAGGGAGAGCATCACTATGGAACTCGGTAAATATGACATTAGCAATCCGTATGAAGCCAAGGTGGTATCAACGGAACGCTTGACACCTGATGAGTATGAAGACGAAGTACGCCATATCGTGGTGGAGATTTCGCACCCAGGTTTCATCCATGTGGAAGGCCAGAACATCGGTGTACTGGTACCTGGCCCGCACAAATTCGGCAATGAAAACCATTTCCGCCTGTACAGCATCGCCAGTTCCCGTAAAGGAGAAGACGGCAAGGGGACGGAAATTTCCCTCTGCGTTCGCCGCTGCTTCTACATTGACGATGTCAGTGGAGAATTGGAACGGGGTATCGCCTCGAATTACCTGTGTGATCTGAAAAAAGGAAATAAAATAAAGATCACCGGGCCATACAATAGTGCGTTCACCATGCCGCAAGACAACGACACAAACCTGTTGCTGATTGGTGCCGGTACAGGCATCGCGCCATTCCGGGCCTTCGTCAAGCACATCTATGAAGAGCGTGGTGGCTGGAAGGGCAAGGTACGGCTGTTTTACGGCGCCCGTACTGGCATGGAAATGCTCTATATGAACAAGATGAAAAATGATCTTGGCAAATACTACGACAAAGAAACCTTCAAGGCATTCGAAGCATTAAGCCCGCGTCCCCATTTCAAAGAACAGGCAAATATTGGCAAGAAATTGGAAGACAATGCCCAGGAAGTCTGGGAGATGCTGAACGATTCCAAAACCTGTGTGTTTATTGCGGGAATTGAGAAAGCCTTTGACAACCTGGACCGTACCATGTCGACCATCGCCGGTTCAGACGAAAAGTGGCTGGAAAGGAAAACAACTTTACAGCAGGAAGAACGCTGGTCGGAATTGCTTTATTGAGCATTTTTTTGAATAATATTACTGCTGCTGCTTTCCTGACGGAAAAGCAGTAACAAGTCAATGAATCTCCAGGTTGTGTGTATCGCTGCCTGGAGTCGTTGTTATTACGTGAAAACCTAACAGGGATGATGTCTCATGTTCAACAACATGGTCTGGATATGCTGTCTGACGGGATTGATTTTACTCGCGGGAAAATCTTTTGCCGATGGTAGTACGCAGGAATTGCAGGATGAAGTCAATGCCAGGATTTATTGGGAACGTTCTATACAGCGTATTGACCGGCCTGAGACGATATATTTAAGAGTAGAGCGTCCGGTCGCCATGACGCCTTGGAACGTGAATGTTGAACTTCATGTTCCGGACAATATACAACTGCTCAGTACTTCCCAGCAGACCTCGGACTCCTGGCAACGACTTCGTGTTGCCCTGACAACAGGCGCCGGAGGAGGTACACCACAATTTGTGGATTCTCCCACTGAGTTTTGTGAGTTTTCCTGGGCAGTACAAGTAGATCATCCGTCGGAGACCCCCTTCAGGGCGGTATATACCCTCCCCGATGGCGCCACAGCAGACATTCTATTGCCAGCACATTTTCAGCAACCACTGGAGATCGTTTCACTGGACTATGTCCCGGAACCAAAACCCGCGGTCTCCGATTTTCATGTTGGTGGCATTTATTTTCCCGGTTGGAAGCCCGGTTCGCATTATGGCTGGTCTATCCTGGACGCGTATCCAGAACGTATGCCGGCCCTCGGCTATTATGACGAAAGCAACCCGGAGGTGATGGACTGGCAAATCAAGTGGTCGGTGGAACATGGCATGACATTTTTTATGTTCTGCTGGTACCGACAATATGGCAGTGAGGGACAACCAATCAGTCAACACTTGGAACATGCCTTGCATGACGGTTTTTTCAATGCGCGGTATGAATCCATGATGGACTTTGCCATCATGTGGGAGAATGGAAATCTTGCCGGTGTCTCCGATATGGACGACCTCATGCATCAGCTTTTTCCCTACTGGATGGAGCACTACTTCAAACGGCCCAATTATCTTGTTATCGACAATAAGCCGGTGTTGTTCATTTATGATATCCAGCGTTTTGTGAAAGACCTGGGTTCTGTGGAAGCCGTAAAGGCAGCAACGGATGCCATGCGTGCCGCAGCAATTGACGAAGGCTTTGACGGATTGTATCTGCTGGCAGAACACAGGGGAAATTCGCAACACATTTTGGGCATGATGCGTGATTGTGGTATGGATTACTCGTTTGCGTATTGTTTTCACTCTGTCTCACCAGAAGCTTCCCAAGAGGAAGCGGTAGCGCATCTGCACGATTTACATACAGCCCGCTTTGGAATGCGCTCTATCATCCCTGACGTTCCGACACTTTCCGTTGGATGGAACCCGGAACCCTGGGAAGCCTTTACCAATTATCACCCAAGCCCCCATTGGTGGCTGAAACCAGAAGCTTACAAAGCACAGGCACGTAACTTGCGCGCGCTCATGGAACAGCAGCCCTCCGATTCGCTCTCTTCCCGTATGGTCATGCTGGACAATCTCAATGAATGGGGGGAAGGCCATTATATTCTGCCGCATCGGGAATTTGGATTTGGCTATCTGGACGCAGTGCGGTCGGTATTCACAGACTCAGATGATCCGCATATGGATATACTGCCGGACGAAGTGGGTCTGGGACCCTATGACGCGCCGCATAATGAATGGGTCAGGGAAGTGACAGCACGCTATGACACCACGGCAGAGGAGCCTTCACTTCAGCACAGTGATACACGCCCGATTGTTGGCGCGATACGGTGGGATGCCTGGCATGGAGACGCTTCGGAAGTTGGTTTGATTGTGGAACGTACCTTGTCACCGGCGCATTGGCATGATCGATTACCCTTTTATGCCGCGATACCCGAAGAGCATGCGGTAGAAGTACGGGCCAACACACAGGAGATCATGGACCAGGAAATAGCATATGCCCGTGATGCCGGGCTGGATTACTGGGCCTTTGTAATATATCCGGAAGACGATCCACTGAGCCTGGGCCTCAAACTGTACCTGAGCAGCGAGAAAAAGGGAGACATTAACTTCTGCCTGAACCTCCAGGGGGGCTGGGAGTCCGGTGATGGGCCAGATGCCTGGCCGGATAAAGTTGCCCGGTATATCTCCTACTTCAAAGACCCAGCTTATCAAACCGTTATGAATGGCCGTCCCCTGGTTTATCTGTTCAGCGTGGAAGGTCTGGTGGGATCGGGCCGATTTGAAACCTGGGAAGCTGCCCGTGCCGCGTTTGACCTGCTGCGCGACACCGCCAGAGAAGAGGGCATTCCCAACCCCTATATTGTGGCTCAGGGTTGGTCTGCCGATACGCTCAAAGATCAAGCTGAGGCACTAGGGCTGGATGCTATCGGTGCCTATGCCTCCAACGCCGGACATGCTGCCGCGTCCTATGCCAGTCTGGTAGCACATACGGAAGCCTGGTGGGATGCTTTCCGGTTGTCGGGTTTGCCGGTAGTGCCGCTCGTTACAGCAGGTTGGGATATGCGTCCCCGTGTGGAAACTCCGGTTCCCTGGGTGGATGGTGGTGACATCACCTTATATTATGAACAACCAACGCCGGAAGAACTGGCGGGGCACCTCAAGCGTGGTATCGAATGGTGCAATGCATATCCGGATTCGGCAGAAGCCCAGGCAATCCTGATTTATGCCTGGAATGAGTTTGATGAAGGTGGCTGGTTATGCCCAACCCTGGAAGAAGGCACCGCGCGTCTTGACGCAATCGCTACAGTGCTGCAACCCGTACAAACAGAGCAAACAGATTGAAGGCCCTGACGTCATCATACAAACTTGGTAAATATTTTGGAGTATAGTTTTGATTGTAGAAGAATTGGCACTGGGGATAGAGATAGGTGGCACAAAACTACAGGTTGGGTTGGGAAAGCGAAATGGTGAACTGCTATTGTTGCAACAGGGAAAAGTACCGGAAAACGCCAACGCCATCACTATACTGGAGTGGTTGACACAAACCATTCATACGCTGCTGTCGGAAGCAGCTGAAATGGAGCTACCTCCTCCTGTCGCACTGGGAATCGGCTTCGGTGGTCCGGTGGACGCCACCAACGGTATCGCGCTGGTTTCACATCAGGTGCCCGGCTGGGAGCAATTCCCTTTAAAATCCTGGTTTGCCGAACGATTTCCCGAAATACGCATCTGTATCGAAAACGATTCCAATGCTTCAGGATGGGCGGAGTACTGCCTGGGGACAGGAAAAGGTACCCGCAATTTTTGTTACATGAACATTGGCAGTGGCATCGGCGGCGCATTGGTACTCAATGGCCGTTTACACAATGGGCAGGGCATGGGCGCGGCAGAAATAGGGCATACCTGGATACCAGATGAAAATGCGAAGAAGCCCGGGGCAATGATACATCTGGAAGACAGTTGTTCGGGGTGGGCAATTGAGAAACTAGCCCGCGCAATGGACGTTACACCCAGCTCCATACTGCATGGCCTTTCTGAAGGTAATCAAAACAACATTACCTGTGCAATGCTGGCAGAAGCGGCTCGTGCTGGAGATTTTCAGGCCAACGAAGTTATTGAATCCACGGCAAGACGCATCGCCATTGCCCTCTCAAATGTGGTTACACTGGTACACCCCGAATGTATCGCGATTGGCGGGGGTGTAGCGCACTGGGGGGTCTTGTTGACCGAGCCACTTACACACTATCTGAACGAATTCGTGTTTACACCCTTTAAAAATACCTTCACGGTGCAATGCTGCGCTTTGCAAGACAAAGTAGTTGTCACAGGCGCAATACTTCTTGCCCTGCAACTGGTTGAAAAAAACAGCAAGACCGCGACAATAAATCCATGAATGCATTCTTACATAGAAATATAGATATACATTATTTTGCATAACAAACACTTTACCGATACATACCCGCATCCGCTTAAAAAGAGCCACCCACGCGTAGCCCCCTTACCGTCATTCTCCTGTATGTTCCCTATCGCGGAGCGATTACATCGCCGTAGCGCGGGGTAATGCCAACGAGCCGCCACCCCGGGTAAGTAGCACCACCAATCCAGCACCCCGGAGGGCGTGCCAGCAAAAACATACTATGCCGCCACCTGGTTCCTATCGCGGAGCGATTACAGCACCGTAGCGCGGGGTAAGGCCAACGAGCCGCCACCCCGGGAAAAGTAGCGCTCCAACACCGCACCCCGGAGGGCGTACCAGCAAAAACATGCTATGCCGCTACCTGTTCCCTATCGCGGAGCGATTACAGCGCCGTAGCGCGGAGTAAGGCCAACGAGCCGCCACCCCGGGAAAAGTAGCGCTCCAACACCGCACCCCGGAGGGCGTGCCAGCAGCGATACTCACCTTCGATCAGGTAATAACCACCCGCGAGCAGCCCCCTTTCCGTCATTCCCGCGAAGGCGGGAACCCAGAATGACATAATACTAGCACAAAACTACATACATTCCTAACAATCAAACCCACCTTCAGGCCCAATAAAATGCAAGCCAAAGCTGTGCCCTCGGCTCCTTCCTCGCTCCGCTGGATACCCACCTTCGTGGGTATGACGGAGGGGTGGGTTTGACGGGACGGGTGGCGTGATGATGTTGATGTATGCGATCGTCGGTGCCACGCTTCGCGCTTCTGTTTACCACACGCACACCTGTTCCCTATCGCGGAGCGATTACATCGCCGTAGCGCGGAGTAAGGCCAACGAGCCGCCACCCCGGGTAGATAGCGCCCCCACTCCAGCACCCCAGAGGGCGTGCCAGCAGCGATACTCACCTTCGATCAGGCAATAACCACC
>CAZIDP010000030.1:0-54371 GCA_964537975.1 uncultured Nitrospirales bacterium
AAACAGGACCCAAGGCAACAGGATCGGTCAATAGGACTGGAACCGATGGACTTGTCACCTCCTTGGTCAGAAGACAGACAAGCTTCATCAAACCGACAGGATTTCTCAAAGGATAATGAAGCAGCGTACAGGCAGATGCAAGATAGAACTGCGCCTGCCCCCCATCACAACGCCCCTGCAAGGCCACGAGATGAACGTTCTGCTCCATTCGAGATGGAACAACAACCGACATATAAACCAGCGTATCAACCAGAACTGGAACCGAAGCACGAAAAAATTCCGCTCGAAATCGATCTGGAATGGCACCCTGAAACTGAACTGCCTGGAACCGATCCCCTTGCGCCGGGTTGGCCCGGGTTGGCTCCGGAGTCGGAAGAAGATGAATCCTCTGTATTCTCTACTGCTGTCGGAGCAATCGCCGTCATAGTATTTGCATTGCTATTGGGAACAGCACACTTTATCTGGCAACAAAGCGGCACACGTCCGATTTCAGAAACAGAATCAACGCAACTCATACAGACCTTTGCCTGTTACCAGGCACTCGTTGACAGCACCGGACTCCCCTGGCAGACACGGCTGGGTTCTGTTTACCAGACAATAAACAATACGCCCACACTTCCATTGTTTCCCCTGCTCGCCGCGCTCTCGCAGTATACCATTACAGGAGACACCAACCTGTTACTGTCTTTTAACGCCCTGGGGCTGATTGCCCTGTTACTAGGCGTCTATTATTTGGGCCGTGCCTGGCTGTCACCCGGTCAGGCCTGGTTTGCGGCTGCTCTGGTGGGGTTGACTCCGATTGTCATTGGTATAACAGCGTTATTCTCTCCACATCTATTCGCTACCGCCTGCGTAGTGTGGGGACTGGCCGCACTGGCCCGAGGCTCTCAACTGCATCATTCCTTCTGGGCTTTCATTTTTGCCATTTCTTGTGGACTGCTCCTGCTCACCCACCCCGTTTATATGATGTACCTGGTGGCCCCATTTGCAGTTTGCCTGATCGCCGGTTTTTCGCTCCTGTTTCCCGTGCAAGCCAGACGCAGTTTTGATTGGGAGGGTCTGAAACATTATGCTTTTAATATCTTCATGGTAGTGACCGTCGTCACGTCTCTTACTATCTGGTGGTATATGGCGCAATGGGGGAATATACCAGACGGTACGCCAGACACTCCTGCGGCAGAAGGCCTTGTTGCCTGGTCTGGGCCAGTTATACCAGAGACTCTCGAAGCCTGGTTTATCGTCCCCTGGATGCTGTTGAATGAAGCCTGGTTTGCGCCATTGGCCCTGGTGGTAGTAATAAGCTTAATCACAGTCTGGCTGATTTTTCCCGATCACCTGTTTCCATTATTCCTGACTGTGGTGTTCATGCTGGCTGGCTGGGCTTTATGGACACTGGACGGTGGACAGATTGATTCTGTACGTCTGGCACCTGTCGCGGTATGCGGGAGCGTGCTTGCCGCCAGCATCCTCTCTGTGATTCCCTGGCCCGGTATGCGTGGTCTGGTCATGGGAGGCATGCTGGGCATTATGGCAATTCTGTTCCTGAACATTGCCTATCCCACATTCGGTCCCCTTGGACGTTTACATTACGAAATACCGCAAACTCAAGAAGCTTCCCTGCCTTCCTTCCCACTACTGACAGATTTGGTGGTGTTCAAGAATCACCTTAATCCCGGGCGTGCTTTCTATCCAGTACAGGAAACCGATGCGCAACCACCTCAACAGCAATTGCTCAACGCGATACTGCACCGGGAAGGCATCACCACCAATGATGATGGTATTTATGTTGACTATGTTGAGTTTGGCATTGGGGGAACGCCTCAGTACCAGCACCTGTATGGCCTGCCGCATCACGGCAGTACCGATGACCCAATGCTCGCACGAACACCACGCCGCATTGGCTTCAATGAAACTGGTTGGACGCAACTGGAGCAAGCCGAGTATGTGATTGCCATACTGCCCGAACATGAATGGAAAGACTGGGAATCCCGTTTCGAGTCAAGTGGTTTGTTGCCGGTAGAATCCTTTTACTGGAACGCGGAGCGTGACGTACCCTATCAGTGTATGCTGTACATGCGACTGGTATCACCCGAGGAATCAGAACCGGTTCCATCGCATGAAACACCACAAACAGAAGTCAGCATCTTGCCGATTATCCCAGAAGCAGCGGATGCGCCCGAGGTGCTGGAAGCACCAGAGGTACCAGAAGCACTGGAGTTACCAGCAGTACCCGTAGTGCCGACAGCCATAAAAGATACACCGGATTGGGACTTATCGGAATCATCCGAGTAACAGCACACAACAAAATGACAGTCCGGAATTGATACTGCATTCCAGACCGTCATTGTCATTTAATTGTATTATATATGTGGCTTTATCAGATCATGGTCTGCTGTTCAACCAGCAAACTGCTTGATTTTCGCCAGGATGCTGTCCGGGTCCAACCCCTGGAATGGGATGTGCTCGGGGATACCACCATCACCCGGCTTGGTCACGGCCATGAAGTCGAACTTGGGTGTCAGGCCACGTTGCAACAGCCAAGTACCATAACGGGAACCCAGGCCAGTATTGTAATTCTGACCTTCAACCAACAGTACAAACGGAGATGAACCTGCTTTCTTCATCATGTCTTCATCCACAACATTCAAAGTTGGTTTGTTGATCAGGCCAACGTCAATCCCCTCTTTGCGGGCACGTTCAACAGCGTCCAGGGCGCGATACAACAATTCACCATAGGACACGACATAACCGGCAGAGCCTTCACGTATCACCTCATCCTTACCGGGAGTGAAGGTGTACCCTTCGTCAAACAACTTGCTGCCATCTTCCTTGCAGATGAAAGGCACTTTGCTGCGGGTCGTGAAGATATACCGCACACCATCATCATTCCACACCGTGTTGACCAGTGACTTCAGTTGCAAGGCATCGGCCGCGAAGTACAGGCGTGTGGTGTCACCTTTTGGAAGACCGCAGTGGGCCAGAAACACGTTGATGCCATAGTGGCAGGTATTGTCGGCGATTTCATCCACACCCGCATGGGAGAAATGGCAAATCACGTTGCTCTCATTCAGACGCGCCATGGTTGCTTCAGAAATAATCATTTCAAGGAAGGCAGAAAAAGTACTGAAGATGCCTTGCTTGCCTTTTTCATAGCCAAAACCCGCGGCAGCAGAGAAATTGCCCCGCTCCTGGACGCCACCATTAAAAATGATTTCAGGGTGGCGGGCGCGGATATTGTTCAATCCGGTAGAACCTTCCAGATCAGAATCGATAACCAGCACACGATGGGCGCGTTCGTCGGATGGGATAGTATCCAGAATATCACTGACAATATTGCCAAACTCACTGCGATTCGCGGCGGTTTCCTTGGAGGAACCCAGGTAGGTGGCGCTGCTTGATGGCTTCTCAACCTTATTCAGGAATTCCACAGCTTCCGTATGACCACGCTGGGTCAGATACTCAATCGCAAATTCCTTTTTGATCACGTCATGCCCAGCACTCTTGCCTTCGATTCCTGGAATTCCAGGCGCCATTAAACGCCGGTTAACTACCGCCACTGGCCCGATGGTCGTGCATGCCTTGCACATACGGGCAAATAAAGCGTCAAAGTCTTCGCCATCCGCCGAATCTACTGTGAGACCATGACCTTCCAGTGTCTTGGCAACATCATAACCCGGCATATATTCTTTGGGATGTCCTGCAATGGTCACGTTGTTGTCGTCGATAAGCAGCTTGACGTTGAGTTGTTTGGCAACGGCCATTCGTGCAGCTTCGGCATCATTACCTTCCATTTGCGAACCGTCGGAACCTAACAGAAACACAACCTTGCCGGGATTGGCCAGCGCCACACCGTTAACATAGGGCCACATGTGGCCAAGTCGACCAGAGGCAAACTTGATACCCAGTTCTTCATCGCGTTCGGGGTGGCCATACAACCCACTGCCTGCCGCACGGTATTCATAAAGTTTTTCAAATGGAATATCACCATTGAAAGCGGACATGGCATACTGAATCGCAACCCGGTGTCCCGCTTCATCAAAGTAGGCCGGATAGTATTTGTCACTGAATTTCATAAAACTGTCGGCAATGACCACTTCCGGGACAATGTCATATGCGCCACCAGTATGTCCGGCGAAGCCTTTGATACCGGCGATAGCGGTAAAGAAAACGATGGTATCGCGGACAACTTCAATATTGGTGAACAGTTGCTCTTTTTGTTCTGGTGTCAGAGTGCCCGCCTCAGGATTTATTGCCAGGGGCTTGTATTTGCTGACATCAATTGGAAAAGTCATGGTTTGTGCCTTTCATGTGTGATGGTGTTGGTCTCAAGACAAGAATCAGGCCGAAGCCGTACACGGGGAGACGCGGAACCAGCACAAATCCCCCCAAAAAATCATGAAATCGCTTTCTACAGGCGATTTCCTTCCTCTACAGTACAAATGATAACATATTTGGACTTTTCAATGCCATATTGGCACTTGCTACAACCAGTTTTTGGTAGAGAGTACGATATCCTGGAATGGTCCTTGTCTAAATCCCTGGCAGACTTTAATTGGAGGTAATCATGATACATAACACGCAATTTTATGTGGTACTGGTTGCTCTCATAGCGGCAATCATCATCGTTCCCGGTCTCCACGCAGAAGACACAGAACCCGAGGTTGCTGTTTTGTATATCCCCCATCCAGATGATGAAATTATCTCATTCGGTGCCTGGATTCTATACGCCTTGTCAGAAGACATCGATGTCCATGTAGTCTTTCTCACACGAGGTGGCGCCTCCATCGCGATTCACGCAGTCAACAACCGCCTCGAAGCCATGGGTATGGAAACCATTGACGTTGAAACCTTCATGCAGGGACGTATCCGGGAAGCAACACTGAGTATGCGACGGTTGCATGTCAAGCCGGAGAATCTACATGTGCTCGATCTGCCAGATGGAGCAGTTACGTCAGAGCAGGTTGAAGCAGTAATCCTCGACTTTGAACAACAATTTCCTGGTGCCGAACACAGAACGACTACCTACCATGACCGACATACAGACCACCGGGCAGCTGGTGAAGCATTGCTCCACCTCTATGATGCAGGCAAAGTACAGCATGCCTATTTCCATGTGCCCTTGTATCATTGGGCGGACCCTGTCCCTGGCGCACTTTCTCCCTGGTCTGACAAATGGGAAGCGCGGTACCATGAAGGACTCAATGCCTTCAGGATTTGGCTTCCGGAGGAAGGTTACTATTCAGTAGGTTACAAATCAACCAAAGTCAGCATTGACACCCGTTATGAAGAACCACGTTCCAAAATCCATCTGCCCCATGATGCAGCATTATAGATATTGCAAGAGAACCACATACCGGTATTATGTAACCAGATGACAATACACCAGGCACAGGATATCAGGTTACTTTATACTACATCTAATAGCTGGTATAAGAGTAACAAATAATGGTGTTCGCAATTATTAACTAAGTTTATATATCAGGCCCCATACTCCGTCTTTCGGGCAAGGATAACAGCTTCCCCGAGATGTACTTCATGGAGTTCAAACTGAAAACCACGGTCGACTGATTCAAAATCACCGATGAGTGTTATCAGTTCACCGGGTACAGGCAACACGCCCTCGAATTCATCTCGCTCGATCCGTATCGGCATCGCTGCATCGGTGCATGCATCCAGTCCACAACTGTTAAACTCATCCAAATCTACAACCACAAAGGCCCCGCGCTCCTCAAAGCACTGCACGACAACGCCTTCCACTGCAAGGCGGCCAGAATGTGCTTGTTGATTTCGAAGGAGCGACTCAACCCCTATTGATGGAACCGTCTCGTCAACATGCGCAGGACGCAGACCAGTTCTATCCGATTTCATCAAACCTGCGGTCACATCTCCAGTGACTTGATGTGTATGTTGAGATGCGTGCTTGTCAGTATCGCATCCAGATACCAGCGCTATAAGTACCAGGCCCATTGCAGCAATGACCACATACATTAAATGTTCCAATGATGTCTTCTGGATGAAAGGATAAGTAAAATAAGACACAACAATTTTCTCCCGATTTTTAGTAAACATTTTTATTCTCCTTGAATTTATGATTCGTTATTTATTCACTACGCAATGCATCAACAATTGGGCGGCGTGCTACATTAACAAGAGGCACTATGGCACCAACGGCACCGATTACCAGCGACAACAGCAGGCCGGCGCCAACAACATACCCATCGATGGCGAAACGAAATGCACCCATGGGTATACGCATCGGCAAGTCATTGAGCAGCAGTGCAGGCAACCCACCAAGTACGCCACCAGCGAGACAGAGCAATACGGATTCCAGCAAAAACGACGTGAGTACCGCCAATCTTTTGTAACCACGCACAATCAAGATTGCCATCTCGCGGGTTCGACCCAATATGGATGTAAACATCGTATTCATGCCGGCTAGTGTAGCTGCAAACATCAACATAGCTGTGACGGCGATACTCACCATACTGACTGGACGTAGCCGATCGGCTGCTGCGGCAAAAAAATCTGTTTCGCTCCAGGCAGCCAAACGCACATCGGTACGCGTAGTCAACTCGAACACCAGCTCCTCTGCTGCCGTGGGGCTTTGTGCTTTGAGCACAACCGCGGAATAGTCTCGGCTGCGGCTTGCGGTTTGCACATCGTCCAGGCGGGCCCAAATCTCCGATTCCAACAAAGTACCCGGTGCTTCAAAGTGACCGACAATTTGCCAAATTTCACCTTCGAAGGATATAGATTGACCGATAGCCAACGCTGTATCAGGAACACCCAACTTTGCCGCAGTCAACCGACCGACAATGACTTCATACCCTTCAACGGGCAGTTTTCCATCTGTGAGGCGTACCTGCTCATGAACGTAAAAAGCTACAGGCAATACCCCACGTACAGCCCCCCGGTAACCATTGCTGCCAGCAACAATTCCAGGTTCCTCTGACGTGTGTTCCCGGGGCAGGTGTACAAAGGTGCTGAGTAATTTTTCGGGTGATGCCAATGGTTCACCATCTTTCTGCGCAACAGAACCATCGTACTGGAAACGTTGAAAATCAGCCGGTTCTATAGCAGAAAACTCCAGTGACTCAGCTCCCAAACTCAGGACAATTACATTACCGGGCGACGCGGTACCGCGAGTGCTGTGCAACAGACCACGAGACAAGCCCAGCATCATTACTGAGACAAAGATGGCGACCGCGACTCCCAATATTGTCAACATGCTGCGTGCACGACGATGATAAAGAGACCGAACACAATATCGAACTGGCATACCCATCATCAGTTCACCTCCCGTAACGCCGTAACAATCGGCTGTCGCGTTCCATGTATAGCTGGTAATATAGAACCAAAGAACCCCAGAAAAGTACCTGCCAGAAGTGCCAGTAGAACGATCTTTATTGAAAGATAGGGAGTAATCGTATAGCCTTCCACACCAATGGCAAATTGCCCATAGGAAAGTATCAGCGCAGCTAAGACTATACCCGTCACAGATGCGGTAACAGCTCCTGTTACTGACTCATACAAGATGAGACGCACAACCATGCCCTGTGTAAACCCACGGGTACGCAGCAGTGCCATCTCGCGTAAACGCTCACGGACGCTCATTGAAATACTGTTGGACACTGCCACCAAAACCAACACCAATGCCAGGTAGGCAACGATTTGAGAAAATCGCACCATGTGCATGAACTCTTCAATGTTGCCTGTAATAAAACTCTTCTCTGGTCCGGAGCGGGTTTGCGCGGGATAATTGGCAAACATTGTATCGATTTCCCGGCTGACCTCGTCCATGTGACCAACATCCTCAAGCAATACAGTAAACATGGTAGCGACGCCAACTTGATTTATGGAATACTCAAGAAAATGACGGTCTACAAGAATCACCGATTCCAGGCTTGAACCTGGCGCGTCAAAGATACCACGCACTACAAATGACACCCCTCGCAACTCCTGAAGGGTTACTGTGTCACCAACTTGCCAACCGTAACGATTGGCTGTTGCACGCCCGACCATGGCGGCACCACGTTCATTGGCGAATGAATTATAATCATCATCAGAAACCTTTATATTTCGGAAGTAACGAAACTTGTCTGGCTCTATCCCGTGTATTGCAACCAAATCTGTGGTTGTTTGACAACTCGATAATAGAAAACGAATCGGCATAACTTCCTGAACTCCGGGTATCTGAGCGATTTGGTCAGCATAATGTACGGGCAGGCGGGAGTATGGAGGGCAGGCCTTGTAGCGTTCAAAGACAATGATAACTGCATCGTCTCCCGTCTCTTCTACCATTCTCCGAACGCCACCATCTACTGCAAGCAAACAAACAAAAACAAGTACCGCTGCAGCTACAGTTAGCGTAGTTAATACAGTGCGCAATGGTCGGCGCATCAAATTTCGAAAAACGAGCTTCAGCATCATGGTGTTGCCTCCGCAGCATCAACACTGGATAATGCCTTTAAAGGGGCTTCTGGTGTATCCACAAAGCGTCCTTTCTCCAGGTGAAGTATTCGCGTGGAAAATCTGGCCGCCTGGTGGTCGTGTGTCACCATCACTATAGTCTTGCCAAAACGTTGATTTAGCTGACGCAGGAGATCAAGTACTGTTGCAGCCGACTCACTGTCAAGTGCTCCGGTTGGTTCATCCGCTAAAATCATTTTCGGATCGGTGGCAATGGCCTGCGCAATGGCAACACGTTGTTCCTGACCACCACTTAGTTGACGTGGATAATGATCTGCACGGTCTGATAAACCGACCAGTTCCAAAGCGGTGCCAACCAACTGTCGTCGTTTCTGCCTGGTAATGGGAAGCAACAATAGCGGCAGTTCGACGTTTTCATATGCCGTCAATACCGGCATCAGGTTAAACTGCTGAAAAATATAGCCTATGGCACGTCGCCGCCAAACAGTCAAGCGGGTCTCAGGCCATTGGGTGATGTTTTGGTTGTCCACAATCACCTGCCCAGAGTTTGGCTTGTCGATGCCAGCTATCAGATTCAGCAATGTAGACTTACCACTTCCGGAAGGTCCCATTAACACCAGGAACTCACCGGTTTGCACTGTCAGGTTTGCGTGGTTTAACGGCGTCACATCGACATCACCCTTACGATAGGTCTTCCGTACTGATTCAATATGTATTACAGTTTTATTTTCTGTTTGATCAACGGTCATAACTGAGCTACTCCTGGTTACTGGTAGTGGGTTCTGGCGGTAGAAAAGTTACCTGCACACTCATTTCTGGCCGTAAGACTGAGGGAACTGACGGGTTACCCTCTGCATCGGTCAGCTTGATTTTTACTTCAACCGTATTACGCTGCAAGTTAGCCATAGGCATCACGCGGTATACACGCCCATAAAATATTTCACCACGCAGTGCATCTGCTCGCAGGGTCACCTGTCCTCCTGCTGATACCCGGTCTGCATCGCGTTGATTAATCTCAACCCACACCTGCAAATTGCCCGGGTCAAACAATGTGAGTATTGCGTTGGAATCATTACCTACCTGAGTCGGTGTAACCCAGTCTCCAATCCGCACGAAACGTTCCAATACCACGCCATCGACAGGCGCACGGATTACACATTGCTCTACTTGCCATTGAAGACGTTGCAGGCGTGTTTCCGCCTGGACAAGTTCTGCTTCCGCAACCGCGATATCTTCAGGCCGTTGTCCTGATTCTCGTAGACCATACAATGCTTTGGCGCTGTCCAGGTCAGCCTCGGCTGTTGCCAGTTCTCCATGCGCTGCCAACAATTGCTGTGATGGTGTCGCACCAATCTCTACCAACTGCGCGTAGCGCTCAACCTCTGATCGCAGGTATTCAGCTCTGGCATCTGCCTGACGCATGCGCGCCAAAGCATCGGCGATCTCTTCCTCTCTGAACCCAGCACGTAACTTTTTCAAACGTGCTTCTGACAACATGACATCTGCTTTTGCTTCTGCTTGAGCCTGACGATGCATGGTACTGTCGAGAGTCAGTATCACCTGCCCTGCCTGCACTTCTTCACCTTCAACCACTTCCAACGTTTGCACCAGGCCCTCCACTCGTGTTGTGACGACAATGGGGCCAGGCGGTACAATTTCTACATAACCACCAGCAGTAAAGGTATTCCCAGGAGCAGAAACTGCTGCAGCTGTATTGGAAATTGTGTCATTAATATCATCCTGTGATTTTTGTTCTGACACATTGCTGTCTACTGATTCATTATTTTCCGTAGCAGTCAATACCCGCCAGGTAGTTCCTCCCATTCCAAGAAATATTATTATCAGTAGAAAATATCCAAACATACGCCAATAACTACGTATTGACGTAGTATTTTCTTCAGGGGTATCAATTCTCAGGTTATCTAAATTTGCCATTTTGGTCTTTCTCGTTATATTCAGGAAATACTATCTATTAGATCCAAACCACGGTCACCCAAGGCCGCCGCCAGGTCTGCTTGTGATTGGAAAACTGCGAGACGGGCCATCTCACTTGCCATCTCAGCATCAAGCATCTCAATACGAGCCTTGCGCACAGCGACTGCGTCGGCTTCTCCCAGGTATTGAGCCTGCTGCAGTAGATCATGTTCGGTGAGCAATAGTTGGTAAATCGCAGGCAGTTCGTCATATAGTCGTTGACGTACATATAGCAATTGCAACGCTGCTTCGTGTACTTCTAAAATCAACGATGCCTGTGTGGCGAGCATTTGCTCTTCCAGTGCTGCCAACTTTGCCTCATAAACACGCTTCTGAACTTGGCCACGATCAAAAACAGGTACAAACATTAATAACTCAATACCTATCTCTGTACTGTCTTCGTTCTTAAAATAAACACCCGATTCAACATCACCGAGCCATTGCAATGGTGCAACCTTCAATAAAATTTCCAACTCTCTTGCTTGCACTGCCAATCTGGTCAGTTCCGGACGTTGTAACATGCCCAAATCCATTTGGTTATTTTCATTGAGTTCAAACGATACCCAGGCAGCTTCTTCTTCAGGCATATCCAATACAGACTCAGTTGCCAAAGGCAAATTTAATAACCTGTTGAGCCGTGCATTGGCTTGTCGACACAACAGCATTTGTTCACTCAGTTGCATTTGCGCTTCAAACAATTCTCTTTCAAGCCGCAATACATCCAGCCTGGAAAGTGCTCCGAGCGCAAGCTGTTTATTGGCAATATCAACAAGTTCACGAAACAATTCAACACGTTCCTGCAATAGACTTGTTGCTTTTTGTCGTATGTAAACTTCTGAAAAATTTACCCGGACATTTTTAGTCAACGCTATTTGTCTTGTTTGCAGGTCAAGTACGGCAACTTCTTCACGGGTTTCGCTTGCATGGATTAATGATTGACGACGGTTGACCGGATCAATCATATCTACAATATGTGTTGCAAGTTTCACCACCCATTCAGTGGGATCAGCAATCAGACTTAACCGTGGATTCGGAGGAAGTGATGTCTGCACTTTCTCCCAATATGCTACTGAAACATTGTGACGCGCAACACGCAATTCAGGATCGTGTTGATGAGCCTGTCGAATCGCAACTTCCAATGTCAGTGGATTTTCAGGTGAGAAAGGAGTGGCCCGTGGCGCAATGGTCGCCATGGTAGAGGGTGGTTGAACTGTAGTGCAGCCGGTCAATCCGACAACACAAAGCAGTACAAACAGGGTATTCAAAGTAATAACCCAGATGCGAGGCATAACTATGTGGTCCTTCAGTGATCGTACAGGGATTGAACAATCATCCGGAGCTGTCAACGTGCAATACAGGAGACACAGCTACCGAGATTGTGCAGGGAATATCTGAACAGAAATGTCAGATGAGATCACAGAAGCAGCATGGTGCTTTTGATACAAGACCAGGTTTGATTTGTATAATAGGGAGGAGGGATATCCGAAAAGGCAGGGGCGTTGGCAAGCATATGTTGGTGATATGCAAGCAAATCCCCAATCAATAGCAAAGAACAGTTATACAGATCATGCTGATCTGCTGTTCTCACAGGTGCAGGAGTAAGGAATGGTTCAACAGAAAACGGAATATCGTAGCAACACTCATTATCTGGAGTAAAACCTGCTTCATGCGGGTTCACAGGTGAGGGCACCCCCGGACAGGTAGCATCAGTGGACTCACTACAAGGCAAAGATGCAGTTTTCAATTCCATCGAACCATCAGAAGCAACACACATAGTCGTAACCTGACTACCCAACATAACATTCGCCAGCAAGGCAAACAGAACCATCCCAATGCAGGACAGCTGTATTTTACCAAAATGTATTCTATACATTTGCTTTATGTTATATATCAGGTTCTGAGATGTCATTGACTGCTGTGTTGAAGATTTTCCCATAGGATATAGGTTCTTATCACAAAACAAGTACCGTTACTCCTGACCGCAAAACTACTATAAGTATATGGTACCGTTAAGTAATTGTCAAGCAAAAAAACAGAGAGAATCAAAAAAATTTGAATATGCCCGGGCTTTTAGTATAAAAAGTGTTTGATGGAAGTACCTATAAGGGGCGAAGCCGCGACAGGAGGGAAGGGGAGGGAGGAAGTGTGAGGGGTGCCTGTCACGGCTCCGCAAGGGGTATGGGGTATTGGGTATAGCTTCATATGTCTACCGGTGGAACACGTCTAAGGGGACGTTTTCCGCCGGGGGCATAACATCTTGTTCACTCGTATGAGTAAACGGTGGTTGAGCAATTCTGGTTGACATTTACTCCAAGCCACCATACTGTTTTTCAACTTTTTAATGGGTGTGCCAAGTAATATTGCTTTACTTCTGGCTACTCCCGGAATCTGCTAATATGACCTTGTGATTTACATCAATGGTTTCACTTCAGGCCAACTTGTTCACGAAGTAATCTTCAACAATATCTAACGATATTATACAATATTTATTCACTTCTTACAGGCAGTTTTATACATAAAACGGTCGAAAAGTTTCTTTATTGGGTAAATTATCGACAAGTCTTACAGATTTTCACAATTTTAAAATTATACGGACAACAATTACGAAACTGCAGGCACTGTCGTCTATTGTTTATCAGATATATGCATATTCGTGAATGGATCAAACACACGACATGGCAATCATGGACAACCCAGTAAAGTCAATGAAAACTTACCCAGACCCAATGAGAACATAATTAAGGTGTGTATGGATTGACTCAACACACAAACAGACCAATGATTCGAGAACAACTAAATTAAATCTGCAATCGTATCACCCTCATGCTTCCAGGTGCGCCAATAGGCCCGTAATCTTCGCGTAAAGGCGTCAGGCTCTTCCGCGTATATCCGTTCTCCCAGAAAAACACTCATTGCACGAAGTTGACTTTGCCGCCGTTCGGCCAATCCCATGAGCAGTTGTATTTCTGCGCCTTCTTTGAAATCTTCTGAAATTTCTGGTAAAAAGGATTGAAAAACCGTCAAATCATGCTCGTCACCCAAAACATCAGATAAAGACTTCAATGCCTTTTTCTGGGCTTGCATCATCTTTGGCCAGATATTTTCTAAAAGAGTCACATGATACCAAAGGTATTTAACATTTTTACGCCATTCATGATAATAAAAAGGATCACCACTTTTGTGAGCACGGCGAAACTCCAGCAGGCCATTCTGATAAATTCGTTCAAGGCCTGGCTGTAACGTCGCAAAAGTTTCTTTGCTGTCTGGCCATGCCTCGACCCGTTGCTGTGCTGCGACAAGCGATTCCCGGACTGATTGGATAGTTTCTGGCATTGTACTATCCGAAGCTACCAAACTATCCATGCGAGATTGTAATGCTGTCTGCACTCCATTGAAAGTGTCTGGTTGCAGGTAACCGCCAAACAGTTCCCTCAATTTCGCCAGGGTCTCCAACATAGCCTGTGCGTCGCGTACAGAAGCCAATTGCTGTGCCAGATCGCGCACAGCCTCATTTTCCACACCATATTGCTTACCAAGTTCTTTTCGTACCAAACGCAGGGCACCACGAACACGCTTAAAGCACTTGCGGGCCTCATGAACACCGTTGCCAGTACCTGCTTGTTCCTCACCAAGCCAGTTTCCTGCAGCTTCGTATTCCTCAACGACAATACGTCGTATACCTTGCATCACATTTTCATCACGTACCAGTTGGTATGCCATATGTTGTTCTTTCTTGCTGTCTTGTCAGTGGTACTATTCATAGAGACTCATGTATCTTAATTCTAATTGATTGTTATGACTTACACAAAAATTCAAGGATTCATATCTATCAAGAATATGCATAATGCAAATATACGTTGCGAAAGGGACTTTTAGCATTCTGGTGTTTTTTGATACTATATAAAAAATCTAATTGACAGTAGCAGGAATTCTACATGGCGGTCGGAGAGAAATACGTGCAGGAATCAACCACATCCAGACACTCACTGGAAGAGGAAGTTCAACAACTTCGCAACCAGGTTGCAGATTTGGAAGCACGGTTAACCCAATGCGACCAGGAAGCAGTTGAACGTATTGAAGAACTAGAGGGTCTGAATGCTTCATTGCGCCTTTATATGCGTGCCATGGAAGCATGCACCGAAGGGATCGCCGTACTGGATGTTCAACAACCCAATTTTCCTCTCATTTATGTCAATGCAGGTTTCGAACAGCAAACCGGGTACAAACGTGAGGAAGTATTGAACAAAAGTGCACGTTTTATACATGGCCCTGGCACCAACCCAATAACAGTCGACAAGATTCGAGATGCCTTAACCAACGGAAAACCTTTTACCACTGAGATTCTCAGTTACCGCAAGAATGGTTCATCATTTTGGAATCGCATCTCACTTACACCACTGCACAACAAGCGCAATGAACTTACCCACTTTGTAAGTATACAATCTGATGTGACAAGTCGGGTTCAATCCAACCTGGAAATCCAGGAAGCGTTGAACTTGCTGGAAGAAACAAACATCAAGCTCACGCGTACAAACCAATGGATGCGCAGCAATCTGGAATCAGCAGCATTAGTACAAAAAGCTTTGCTGCCCGAGCACCTTCCAAATTCCAAGCGTGTACATTTTGCCTGGCAGTTCCATCCGTGCGATGAATTGGCTGGTGACATCTTGAATGTATTTCGTCTCGATGATGACCACGTTGGTTTGTATTTACTTGATGTTTCCGGACATGGTGTTGCCGCTGCATTATTGGCCGTCTCTGTCTTTCGACTTCTGGCACCTATGGCACACAAAACCTCTCTGGTCAGGGAGCGTATCGAAGAATCAGGTACCTATGTGATGACTTCACCGTCAGAAGTCGCGGAACGCTTAAATCGACAATTTCCCTGGGATTATGAAACAGGACAGTTTTTTACTTTGGTTTACGGTGTTCTGAATGTTAAAACGTTAAAATTCAAGTTCATTACCGCAGGACATCCAGGACCAATATATTACCCCGCAGGCGGAAATCCCATTGTTATGCCCAGCTTGGGCTTGCCTATTGGCCTGACAAATGACCGTTACCAGGATCAGATTATTCAATTGAACACTGGAGATCGGTTGTTGCTGTATTCTGATGGCGTTACCGAAGCAATGAATCCCGAACGTCAATTATACAGCCGGGAAAGACTGATGAAAAAATTTAATTGCAAAAAAGCCAACAACTTGAATGAATGCCTGAACAATATTCTTGAGAGTGTTATAAATTGGAAGCAAAGCCGCCGCTTTCACGATGATTTTTCGCTGCTCGCGCTTGAAGTCAAATCTCCAGTTTAAAATCTTAAAAAGTAGCAGACAATATATGATCAATTGAAGAATTGGCATCTTCTGTTTGCGATTCACTTCAGGTGCTGGTTTTCACATGGTGGCGTTAATAATCATACCTGTACTGTTGGGTCACCCTCTTTTTTTTTTTGCACATACACTTCACCCTGAGACCGGATGCATATGCAATTTATCCAGGAATGGATTGAAGAAACTGAATCCACCAACGATTATCTCAAGAGGAAATTGTTGGAGGGTTCCGGTACCGCAGGATTGGTCGTCGCAGCCAAAAAGCAGGTTACAGGCCGCGGTCGTGACGGACGTTTGTGGATATCGGAGCCAGGTAAAGATTTGACGTTTTCAGTTGCGTTACGAGTTAAGGCATCGCCTGAGAAGTTGCCTTCATTACCAATGGCTATTGCCTTGAGTATTCGAGAAACCCTGGACTCCCAGTATCAAATTCAAGCCGAAGTAAAATGGCCCAATGATGTTATGGTACACGGAAAAAAAATCTGCGGCATCATTTCTGAAGCACTTTGTGACCATAAAACAAATACTACCATTCTCCTGGTTGTGGGTATCGGTCTAAACATAGGCATGTCACCCGAATGGCTGGAAAAAATCAACCAGCCTGCAACCTCAATAGCTATTGTCTCCGGTATTTCTTATACGGTTACCGAAGTATTGGACAGAATTCTGGAGAATCTTCCAAAATGGTTGTCAGTCTGGGAAACCTGCGGTTTCCGTGCTATCCAGCATGATTGGCTCCTTCATGAGCGCAGACTACTCACTCACATACGCGTTGGACATGGCCATAAAATACGGCAGGGCATCTTGACTGGTTATGGCCCAAATGGCGAATTACTTCTCCGAGATGATCAAGGATTTCTACATTCGTGTGTTTACGGAGATATGCAGGTGGAAGATTTCGAGGTCGATACAGGTTATATATAGAATTGGTGCATGCGCTGTTATCTGGTCGCACTAGACCTGAAATCACGAAAAAGTTAGCAGATTCCAATTCTGGAGATAGTTAATAATGAGAAATAGAATATATTATCTTGTTTTTTGCTTGCATTTATCACTTTTAATTGTTGTCGGTTCGGGGTGTAACCGGAATTATGTATCTCCTGAAGAGATCATGGCCATCTCAGAAAACACCGTTAAGAGTACAGAAGAACAAAATTACACATACATTGAGGTTGATTTTATGGAACCAATTGAACGCAGCGAGGATGAATGGCAAGAAATACTGACACCTGAACAATTCAGGGTGTTGCGCCAACATGGGACGGAGTCCGCATTCACCAATGCTTACAATGATCACAAGGAAGCGGGCACATACACCTGCGCAGGATGCGGACTGGCCCTGTTCAGCTCAGAACACAAATTTAACTCTGGAACAGGCTGGCCTAGTTTTTGGCAACCGGTCATGCAAAATCATATAGGCTTGGAAAACGACGGACGGTTTGGAATGATGCGCACTGAGGTACACTGCATACGTTGTAGCGGCCACCTCGGACATGTTTTCAATGATGGACCGCAACCCACCGGGCTGCGGTATTGCATTAACTCGGCGTCACTAAACTTTGAAACGGCAGAATAGAATACGACGGCATAAATGAAAACAGAGCTATTGATGATAGGAACAGAATTACTTCTGGGACAAATACAAGATACCAACTCAACCTATATGTCGCAGCTTCTTGCCGAACACGGAATTCCCCTGTATCAAAAAGTAACGGTTGGCGATAACCAACAGCGAATCCTGGCAGCATTGGATGACGCACTTGAACGTAGCGACGTGGTACTGTGTAGTGGTGGTTTGGGTCCGACTGAAGATGACATTACACGTGAAGCAATTGCAGAATTACTTGAACGTAAACTGATATTTCGCAATGATTTATATGAAGATATATTAAGTCGCTTCAAACATTACCGTCTGCAAATCACAGAAAACAACAAGCGTCAAGCCACCTTACCGGAAGGTGCGATCCCAATCGAAAACCCGAATGGAACCGCACCAGGTCTAATAATTGAAGATAAACGTGGCGTGATAGTTTGCATGCCGGGAGTTCCCGGCGAGTTAAAGCCCATGTTGACTGAACGCGTTATACCGTATATAAAAAAACGCTTCAAAATCACCGGCACAGTATTTTCAAGGATACTCAAAGTATGTGGAATGGGTGAATCAAGGGTAGACAATATCATTGGGGATCTGGTGCAACATTCCAAGAACCCAACTGTAGGTCTATTGGCTTCTCCTGAAGCAGTGACCATACGCATTACAGCCTACGCGGCGGATCGCCAGGCTGCGGACCAATTAATTGAACCATTGGATATTGAAATTCGTGATCGTTTGCGTGGCCTGGTTATGGGTGTTGACGAAGACACATTGGAAGACGTTGTCGACCGACTTTTACTTGAACAAGGGTGGAAATTGGCTGTATACGAAACGTTCACTGGCGGGCTGATGGCCCAACGTTTCTCAGCAGCGACTACAACATCATTTCTCGGTGCTTTGGTACGCAACCCGGCACATGCCAATGGTCTTCAAAAAGCCTTTGACCTGAAAGAGCAAATTTTGCTATACTATCCTGCTGAATGCATTCTGATAATGCAAACAGACCTGACTGACAAAATTGTCAACGTGAATTTTTTTATGCCAGAAAACTCACATAAAAATCATTTTACTTGGTCACAACCATTTGGTAGTTTTGGCATTAAGGACCAAATGCGTATGACAGTAAGTATCCTCGAAAGAATACGACGTGTTCTAACCAACGGACAGTTGGAACCTTGACTGTCTTCATAACAACTTTTGCATTGAAGTATATGTGCAAACTTTATCAAAAGTAGAAGACCCCCTGAAAGATGCCAGGTACCGCATCGACATGACACCAAAGTACGGAGACTATTAATTTTAAAAAAGTCCGTTTCACCCTGAACAACCCGCTGCACCAATCAGGCAACTTACAAAATTAAAAAATTTGTTGCCAAACCATCGGCGTAAACCATGAATAAAATTGTCTCTAAAGACAAAACATGGATAACTATGGGAAAAGGATCATGTTTGAGATCATTGCTTTGATGCTCCTCTCGCAACAACCACTGCAACCATTTGTGGTAGGAGAAGCATCGTATTACACAGTTGAAAGCAGCAGTCAGTTCACTGCATCTGGTGAACGGCTACAAGACGATGAATATACCTGTGCCATGCTGGATGGCGAATTTGGTGAATATTATCTGGTCGTGACAAATAACGGAAAATCTGTTGTTTGTCGGCTAAATGATCGCGGACCTTTTTCAAAGGATCGTGTCATTGATTTATCTGAAGCTGCCATGCGGAAATTAGACCTGAACTTACGCCAAGGTGTCATAAATGTCACTGTATACCGTTTAGGAGCCAATCCACCACCTACCTTTATCACGAATTAAAAATGTATTTTTCTATGTTTTTCGAATTCAGACTCAGGTGACATACCTAAACGCAAAATAAGAAAAATACCCGAAAATAGTTGATTTTCGCCAGAGCTTATCATTAGTGTGATAGCCGGGTACAAAAATAAGTACTCGGCTGTTTTTTTAAAAAAAGGGAGTTAAGTTTAATGAAAACCATACCAAACACTTGGCACACGCCATATAGTCTATTGTTAACCATTACTTTGTTTGTCTTGATCTGTGGGATTGCGCTTTCTGAAGAGGCACAAGCGTCTGAAGAACTTAATGGATTACCACTTTTCTTTGAAGACGATTTTGATAATGGCATTGAACGTTGGGAGATGACCGATCCTGATGCATGGCAATTAGAAGCAGATGGAGAACGAACTGTGTTGTCTCTCAGTAAGCTAAGTGAATATACACCGCCTGTTCGCTCACCACACAATATAGCATGGGTGAAGGACTTACGTGTTGGAGATTTCATCTTTGAAGCAACGCTAAAGTATACAGGACGAGCCTATGGGCACGCTGATTTGTGCCTGTTTTTCGGTTACCAAGACCCAGCACATTTCTATTATGTCCACATCGCCACCGAGGCTGACCCCCACGCCAATTCCATTTTTCTGGTCAATGGAGAACCACGCGTCAGTATTGCTCGGGAACGAACCGATGGTACAGAATGGACGGATGAATATCACACGGTACGTATAAAAAGAGAGGTAGATTCTGGAAGTATCCAGGTTTTTTTTGATGACATGGACAACCCCATTATGACAGCAGAAGACAAAACGCTGACATATGGCAGTATTGGTATCGGCTCTTTTGATGACACTGGAAATTTTGACGTAATTCGCGTGTACGCCCAGCCAGCACCTGCGGAATAGGCCAGCCTATTCAAGTTGGCCCCCAGTCTACAGCATTACCCTGTGGACTGGAGGCCAACTTTTCGTTTTAATATATTCACTTCTGCACAATAACTATTTCGTGCCTGACGCTCCTTTACTTGAGATAGCTCAAGAGCATGTCAAGATCATAACTGACGACTTCGGCGGTTTCTTGAATAGCCATGATATTTTCCAGGCATGTAGTAAGCACATCAGAAGCTTTTTCTTTTTTCTTGTTCATGGAAAGCGTCGCACACAGGAATATCATAAACAGCATATACTCCAAACGTTCTTTGTTGATCCACAGCTTTCCTTGATAATGATTTGCTCGCAAGAAATGCAAGACATCCGAATCTCTGAAAATATTGTCCAGCACAGGCCCCCATACTTCATCTTGTAAGGCCAGCAGGTGTGGCATATGACCTGTACAGATTCGTACCAGTCGGGCATCACTTTCAGCTTGCTCTAAATCTGGGTGCAATTGCTCAAATGCAGCGACCATTGGCTTCAGCATGTACCACTCATGCATCCAGGCAGCACTGGTCATATCTGCCTGTAATGTTTTCCATACCGGTTCTTCGACAAGTACTTCAGAATTCGAAGTTTGTTTCTGAACTGGCGTAACATCGGTATCTTGCTCTTCTGCACCCTCACCAGGTGCGACCAAAACCCCCATGCGACGAAGCAGTATCCATACCAACGGTACGCGCCATTTGTTTAAATCAAGTGAACTTTGTTCTTTGACGGGTACAGGCTTTTTTGTGCTCTCCTTGGAATCATCCAAGTACGAGCGTATATATGCGGCTGTGTCCTTTTCGACAGTCAACGAATCAAGGTACGATTCAAAGTCAAACAACAATGCCAGTTCATCTTGCACGGCATCCATCACAACTTGAACATCCAGCTTGCTCTGTACTTTCTCGCGAATGGCCATTAAGTATACTTTAAATGCAATATGGAAAGGTCTGCTTTCTTTGGTATCACCGGTGTAATCTGCCAGTAATTGCAACATGGCACCGTTTATGAAGCCACGCAACGGTTCCAGCACATCAGCCAGATACATCTCCTGATATGCTTCCGCAACACTGTGAACACCAGCACCAGCCAGTTTCCCATGCAGCTTGCCCCAGGAATGGTCTTGATCGTAAACTTCGCGCCAATCCAGGAATACTGCGTATTGATACCCTTGCAATTCCATATGCAAGCCTTCTTCTGACATCTGTATTGCATGATGAAGGTATTCAAGTCCAGAATGGGCATCACGGATGATGTAGTAGCAATTAGACAAAGTATTTAATTTCAATGCAGAAGCCAAGGTATGCCGGCGTAAACGCTTGGATTCCGCGGTACCTTCGTTTACAGCAGCCGAAGTATGAATTACACCCCGCGTAGAGGTGAATGAGTTATTGTATAAAACGATGCTTCGTTCACCACCACCAAAATTGGTATATGCAATAACATTTTCATCAACCCAGCCTTCTGGTGTAACAAAGTCGAACAATGCAAAGTGAGCTGCGCCACTGAATAGCCAACGTTTTTGAAGAAATGGAAATACTTCTTTTTCATGCCGGGTAATTAAATGATCGTTTGGAATTTCCTCATAATAAGCACGGCGGTATTCCATACCGTATTTTTCGTGGTAGCCTTCAATCTGTCCATGACCGAACATGGGCAACCCGGGCATGGTCGACAACAAAACACAAACACCGAAATATTTGTCTCCATCACCAAACTGGGCATAAGCAGTGTCTTCGTCTGGATTATTCATGAAATTAACATACCGCTGCAGGATAGCGGGGCTGAATTCCAGGACATTCTTGACTGATTGACGAAATTTCCCGTTCTCTTCCATCTTGAGCATGTTCATAAAGGCACTGTTGTATACACGGTGCATACCGAGTGTACGAACGAAATAGCCTTCCATCAACCAGAAAGCTTCTGCCAGCAACAAGGTATCCGGCAGCTCCTTTGCGATCCGATCTACAACTTCACGCCAGAATTCTTTTGGGAAGCAGTGGTCAAAATCCGGACGTGTCATTCCATGCTCTGCACGAGAAGGAATACCGCCACCATCACCAGGAGAGGGATACCACAAACGTTGATAGTGTTTTTTAGCCAATGTCATCGCAGCATCAAAACGTATGATCTGGAATTGACGTGCGACATGCAGTATGGTCTGTATCACCGCTTCGCGAACATCATGAATCAGATAATTTAATTGTGCCGTGTCATTCCAGGGCATACTGGTACCATCATTTCCATGATAAATGTACCTGGTGTCTCCCGTCCATTTGTCAACACGCTTAAAAACAACTGCCGCATCACTGTGATCCCAGTAACCATCCTCAATAAAAATACCGACACGATCATCCTGCGATAAATCCGGGCCATTAAAGCTGTATTGTGGGTAAGGGGTATGACGCAACTGAACGAACCAATCGGGATGTTCTACTACCCAGCGAGAAAAAATCCCCACATGGTTGGGTACCATGTCGCTGGCAAGCCGGATACCACGCCGCATGGCACGCTCTTTCAAACTCATTAATGCTTCTTCACCACCCAAATCATGCGCGATGACATAATCATACAATGAGTATGCTGAAGCGGCTGCTTCAGGATTCCCCATGCGTTCCTTGATTATTTGGGAAGATTTTGAGCGCTCCCACAAACCGATAAGCCAAAGACCCGTAAATCCCCACCGGGCCAGACGGTCCAATTCTTCATCGGGTATCTGGTCCAGTCGATAGATGTGACGCTCATATTTTTTTGATAACTGGTCCAGCCAGACATAAACTGTCTTCGCCATCAATACAACATTAGGCATCCAGTCCCTGTCTTCACTGAACGCTTCGTATTCCAGGTAACCACCAGTGAACTCCGGCACAGCAAGGTTCGGCCCTGAGCCCATACCGCGCATCATACGTTCTTCTCTCAACACACCGTGAGCGAGCTGCAACATTTCCAGGAGTTCATCCGGAAGAATCTGCTTCCAACGCTCCCTGATAAAGTTCAATTGTCCTTCAATATCATCAGGACATTGCCGCATAGGTTCACGCAGCAATTCCAACAAGGTAAAATTATAATCTGGAAACGGTGGCTGCGTATTAAAATAGGTATCGATATGTTGCAACAAAGTTGTGCAAGGCGTCTTACTACGCAATTCAGCATCATCAAACAGTACCCGGTAATGACGCAAAGCTGGGTTTTCCATGCTCAATCCCAGCAAAACTAAATCACGAAGAGCAATTTCCCGATTGTGTAATCCGCCAAGATGTTGTTCCAGAAAAGTGCTTTCTGCAATATCTTGATCCAGCACAGGTTTAGGTGGGTACAGGTGTATAAATTGTGTAATCGGCAATTCTACCACCCGAGTTTCCGTCCTGAGGCGTGTCCACATCATGCCCCGATCAAGTACCCCTTTGTGTAAATCTTCACAATACAACGTCATTACAAAGCGGAATACATCGGTCAACAAACCCATTGCCAGAAGCTCGCCAGCACGAGCCGGGCGGGTGTCTGACTTTGAAAAATCCCGCATGTCATTTATTTTACGGGCAATTTCCCGCGCAACCAACACTTTGCGACCTTTGTCATTAATCTGCGGATGACCGGAGTTTAATGAATCAATATCGAATGCGCGATGAACCGATCGCAGGAGATAATACCCCAGCGGGTATAAACTTTGGTCTAATTTTCGTGACTTAAGTTGCGGTAACATTATATATGCGCGATTCCTGTCTGGTTGGTACTAAATAACCGGATATCTCAGCTGTGATAAACCGGCCTTTCTCAAGTGCTTTTAATTTTCACCGGGATTGATGTTAATTATAGTATCAAATTTGGTCAAGCCAATTGCGGATTATAAAACACGGTATTGCGTCAGAAAACACATGATCTTTACATGTATTGGTTCATTACCGATAAGATACACCCCACACAGTAACAATGGAATCAATCGAAAACTCGTTAATCTGCGAAAAACCACTAATGTTAAACATAGCAGTAAAAATTTGCTCGACCTTTACTATACCGCAACACTTACGATAAACGGCAATTTCTTTTTACTATACTACATCGCAACCTGCAACAAGCTCAAGAAGCGCGTAAACCGGGTATTTTAACTATTGAAATTAAAATCAAACGGAAACACCGCCGACTCCGAAGAATCGACGGTGATGACATCAACTATTGATTAAAACAAATCAACCCTGACAGGACTGACGCCGCAAAGTAAACACCGCAGCAAGCGCCAACAATACCGACAACATGCTTAATCCGAACAGGCCTCCCAATGGCATGGGTTGCTGTACGACAAGTTCGATCATCGGTGAGTTTTCTGTTTCTGGTCCAGCGGTGACTTCGCACCAATAGATACCAGCATCTTCATAGGCCACAGACTCAATAACAAATACCGAATCGTCTGTACCAACTGGAATCGGGTCACCACCCAGTGGGTCTTGACGGTACCATTGGAAAGTGGGGTCTTCTTGCGCAAAGAATACTTCCACGCCCATTTCGGCACGTGTTTCAAAGGTGACAAGATGTACCGAAGATGTTTTGCTGTCCAGTTCGACTATCAACGCCGTGTCGGTGGTTGCGGTGGCTTCCTCGGAAAATTCTGAGTATCCCCCTTCATTAAAGGCACGTACCCGATAGACATAGGTTCTGGCTGGTGCAACTGTTTCATCGCTGTATTCAGTTACATCGGCATCGACAGTAGCGACTTCCTCAAAGTCCTCACCTTCCACATCTTCACGGCGTTCAATGGAGAACCCATCTTCCCTGTCCGAATTATCGGTCCAGGCAAGATCGATTTGGTATCCACCATCTTCTTCTGCCGTCAGGTCGGATGGAGCTTCCGGAGGCTCAGGCAAACTGTCACCACTGGCACTATCTGAAGGCGCGGAATTTGCCACAGCGCCCAATGCCGTTATCTGATACTCATAGGTTGTTTCCGGCAGTATCGCGTTGGTGTCATGGAAGGTGGTGAAGTTCGACGGTAATGTACCCACTTCGATCCAGCCATTCTTTTCCGGACCTGATGCACGCTCGATCAAGAACCCGTATGCATCTCCATTATTCGCCCAGGAAACTTCCATCACATTATGGGCCACACCAGTAACCGAGACATCGGTGGGTTGCTTGGCGGGTTCTGTAGGCACTGCGGTTACGGTAACGACAACATTATTCGGGCCTTCATTGTATTGAACACTGACTCCCAAGTCCGAGGGCACTGTGCGGACATGGTCGAACTCACGGAATGTGGCTCCGCCTTGTCCATCCATTATGTCAATGTATTGTCCGAAGCCACTGAGGATCGTCCACGAGTCACCGACTTGCGGCACATACAATGGTGCTACTTCCAGATGGGCACCGTATGGGTTCACATAGTGTGAACCACCAAAATTCACCTCACTCAATCCGCCACTGCCATTTGCTGTCGGACGAATCACAAAAGCATTCTCAGATGGATTGATATTGTTAAAGCGGAACTGTCCAAAGGAAAAGGTCGATCCGGGGCCTTCAACAATAAATTTACCCGAATCTACCGTTGAGTTAAAGGCACCTATCATCATGAAGCGTTGAGGGCCGACCGTTAATTCAACATTACTGTTAGCCTTGATATAGATTACCCCGTGGCCTTCCTCCTGGCCTACCACCAGATTACCACCACCAGTATAATTACCACCATCTATGGTAAGGAACCCGACAGAGTCTGCACCATTGCCAATCCGCATACCATAGTCTGTGGTGCGGGTGGTGGTCAGGCTACCACTCAAGGTCATTGAGCTTATAGAATTCCAACCCGGGCCATATACCTGTGACACTTCATGCGTGCCGCTGACATCCAGGTGGTGATAATTCATGGCGTATACCCGGTCTTGTGGACGTGGAGCTTCCCCATCTTCCCAGATCGAATCTTCGCTTAAATCACCGGAACCCACTTGAATTTTATACATCCCGGAAGCTGCTGCTCCTTCCAGGGGATCTGATTCTCCATAGGGCGAAACCGCAATTACACGATAGTAATATGTCGTTCCCTGAGTCAGACCGGTGTTCTGATAGCTGTTCACCGGGCCGGTAAGATTGACGCTGGCATCGTAATTTTCGCCATCCAGACTCCGCTCAAGACGGTAATCTGTACCAGAGTTATCAGTCCAGCTAATGTCGATAATGTTGTGACGATATGGAGTCAATACCAGGTTAGTCGGCGCAGCCGGGGGCCCAGGAACATCGGTCACCGTCACGGTTACCATATTGTCCGCATAGCTTACATTGACTCCCAAATCGGGCGGTACTGTCTCAATATGTTCGAACTGATTGAAAGATTGTGAGCTTACAGTAACTACTGCCCAGGAATCACCGACTGATACCGGGTAGCTAGGCGCTATGCGTAACGTAGTACCGGTATTCGCGTTCGCGCCGGTTCCACCTATAACCAGATGCGTACAGTTAATGGTGGTCAGTCCGGCAGCACCATTAGCCGTTGGCCGTGCGGCAACCAAGGCGCCGCTTTCCAGCCGTAGTTGGTTCAAATTAATAGCTCCCCCACCGCCATTCACTTCCAGCGAGTTTCCAGGTGCACCATAAAGATTCACATGGGTCCAGCCACCGGTTGCGTTGACAACACCACCCGGCTCAACTATCAGATGTCCCTTGCCAGTCCCTGCACCATTAATGTCAGAACCAATCCGGATGCTCCACTGGCCACCCACGACCCCATTTACATTCAGAGCGCCGCCATTGCGTATATACATCCAGCCTTCATTGTCAACACCTATCTGGTTGCCACCCCGATTGGTGAGGGTAGACTCCACATATACGGTGCCTACACCACCATAGCCCGGCCCTAACATACCGTGTTGATGATCTACTGCACCTACGGTGTAGGGCTGATTTACCGTAGTGGTATAATTGGAACGCAGGTCAGTTCGGATGCCGTCCGGTTGACCATTTGTCCAGCTTACTTCACTCCAATTACCACTTTGTGTCGGATAGGTTAATTGACCTACCGCATTAGATGCGCTGAATACCATGCCAAGGCATAGCAACACACATCCCACAACAAAGAATTGCCTTTTCACTTCTCGTTCCTCCAATAGTTATAACAACAACCCACAACCATTCAACAGCGCAACCGCACAGGCAATGAAGAAAATGGATAAATCCGGCATAGACACTCCATTGCCGAATTTAACCTTATATCAGAGTTCACAGCAATAAGCAAGCATCAAAATGATAAAAAAGGCATTTTGAATGTTTTTGCAACAAACGTTCTATATTTTTTATTAAAACATTCAAAAGTACACCTGTCACCATAGATTCATTATTATCATTGTTGTTCTCGTAACTGGTCGTGTAATGCCGTCAGAGCAGCCAATTCTTCCCTATCAAGTAAAGGATCATTTGTGAGCTCCTGCCATGTTCGCAGGGCAACTGTCATGGTATTTTTATGTACGGCATAATCAGGATGCGAAGCCAGGTTGATCATTTCATATGGGTCGGCTTCTAAATCATACAACTCATATTCTGGTGGATGTACATTGGTTTCATAGGTCTGCCTCCAAGCCGAACCCGGCATGGTACGTTCCAGGCCCGCCGGACCAATTGAGGGCACTGGATTCGGGCGTTCATAAAGCAAATTATGAATCAACTTGAATCGTCTGTCGCGAATGGCACGACGTGGGTAGTAATGTTCAAATGCGTGTGATGTATACTCTGTGGCTAGCATTTCTCGCCAGGGCACTTTTTCACCCCGGCACAGTGCCAACAGAGATTCACCGGTGACTGGAGCAGGCAGGGGGATGTCGGCAGCTTCCAGAAAAGTAGGCAGAATGTCCACTGTTGATACTAACGCAGACTGACGCAGACCGGTCTGAATGTTTCCAGGCCAGCGAACAATAAATGGAATTTTTACCCCGGCTTCGTAGCAGGTTGTTTTAGCACGGGTAAATGGCGCTCCATGGTCGCCAATAAAAATAACCAATGTATCGTTTTGTTTTCCTGATTTCTCTAACGCGGCCAGCACCATGCCCAGTCCGGTATCCAGACGCTGTACACAATTATAGTATGTGGCAACTTCTGCCAGAACGTCCGGTGTATCGACACCCAACCAGGGGAATGTGCGGATGTCCTCGGGGTGCTGTATCGTTTCTGGAATACCTTCAATTTGGTTGTCTTCTTCTGTCAAAGGACGGTGCGGATCAAAGTAATTCACCATCAAAAAGAATGGTGTATCATCATCGGCGTTAAAAAAATTGGCAGCTTCTTCCGCTACCCAACGTACGTCACGGGTTCTCATGGTCGGACTGCGGTGATCCATATCAAAAGGAAAGTCTTTTTCAGGCGCTACATGTAATTTCCCTATGATACCTGTGCGGTACTGCGCATCTTTAAGCATTGAAAACAAGTTGGGCAAGTCATCAGGCATTCGGTAGCCGTGATGCGCCAACCCCAATTGGCCGTTCTGGTGAGGATAGAGGCCAGTAAGTATACTGCTACGAGAAGGGCTACATGAAGCTTGTGTGACATACGCATTTTCAAACAACACCCCATCGGCTGCCAGCGTATCGATATTCGGCGTAATGGCATAGGGATCACCATAACATCCTGCTTCAATACCTTGATCATCCGTAGTCACAAGCAAGATGTTGGGTCGGGCAGAATGGCTGTCACTCTTTGTCATTGCCTTTCCAGCAAAGATCAGTCCAGTTATGCCTGCAACAGACTGCGTTAAAAATGTACGTCTTGAGCATTGCATGTTGTGTTAGTTCCCTTCATTCCCTGTTACTCGTTTTGCTTGTTTTTTTAACGGTAATCTGGTTTGCTGATCAAACTTCATGTGGTAAAACCGCATACACTTACACAAAGCAGTTTACATACTCTTTTATTTATTATCAATTACTGAAATATCTCATTGATTCCATCTTCACCAACTTCACATGCCTGATTGTCATGAGCAGTCCTAAAACACGAATGGCAAGTCACTGATAAAGTGCTTGCCATAGCGCTGTGCATTATTAGGAAGATTCGAAATTAAATGTTTATCCAGAGGGGTCATCCAGAGATCAACCAAAGGGCTCCTGGAATGCTTTTGGGGTACCAAGAATTTCACGCTGTACAAATGCTCTTTTTATGCTGTTCTGATCGGTAAAGCGTAATGATTGGAGAAATTGCCGTTGCTTTCTCAGTAATTCCTTCTGTATCCGCAATTGTTCCTGCGCACGTTGATGCCGATCCCTGTCTTCTTTCCCCATACGTTTTTGGCGCGCTACCTGATCCGACTCATATTGCGTCCGTGCATTTTTGTCACGTTGGGCCTGAAGCCGTCGAGCAACCTGTTCTTGATGTGCTTGTGCTTTACGCCATTCTTGCTGGGCAGGTTGTTGCAATGTTTGTGGACGTTGCGCCGGAGCAGATTGTTGATGCTGACGCTGCGGCACTGCCTGTCGTTGTTGAGGCATCTGTTGCTGTTGTTGAGGCATCTGTTGCCGCTGCTGGGGCGTGGGTATGCCGCGACGTGGCGGTGCATCCATCCTGCGTTGTGGCTGTTCGAGCGGTATGGGCCTGCGTTGTGGGGCAACCGATTGACCAGGTTCAACAGGCCTCTCCACAGGAGTAGCCTGGCGAGGTCGCGCTACCGGTACCTCGTAAGTTTCACCTTCAATATCGCCATACAACTGCCGACGTGTTTCCGGTGGCAATTCGTCCCGGTCAGTCTTAGGTTGACTACGTCGCCGCTCCTCGGCCTTACGGTCTTCCTTGACTTTATTTATAGTAGCAATGACGGCAAGTGCCATCAAAACAATAAACCCGATGAGATTTTCCATGGGCCTTTCCTGAATGAAGCAAGCGGGAAACCACCCTACAGTTCATGGTGGTTAACTCTGCCAGACTTTATTGTTGTTGTTTATCATCGCGGGTTTCCGGTGGCAATTCGTCCCGGTCAATCTGGGGCTGACAACATCGCCACTCCTCGGCTTATCGGTCATGTTTGATTTTGTATATGTAACCTATGACGGCAAATACTATCAAAATAATAAACCCGATGAGATTTTCCATGGGCCTTTCCTGAATGAAGCAAGCGGGAAACCACCCTGAATTCAAGGTGGTTTCCTCAGCCAGACATTACTGTTGTTGTTTGTCTTCCGGGTTATCACCAACCTTGGAAATGGACTCGCGCATGTCTGTGTCGGCCATAACATTTTTCATCCTGTAGTAATCCATGATACCAAGATTTCCTGTACGGAAAGCTTCGGCAATTGCCTTGGGCACTTCGGCTTCGGCTTCGGTCACCCGGGCACGCATCTCAACCACTTGCGCCTGCATTTCTGTTTCCCGAGCACGGGCCATGGCACGGCGTTCTTCGGCACGTGCCTGGGCAATTTGCTTGTCAGCTTCCGCTTGACGAATTTGTAAGGTAGCACCGATGTTTTCGCCCACATCAATGTCGGCAATGTCGATCGACAGGATTTCGAAAGCAGTACCGGCATCCAAACCACGCTCCAGCACTACCTTGGAGATCATATCTGGATTCTCCAAAACTTTTTTGTGTGTACTAGCAGAACCGATCGTTGTTACGATACCTTCACCAACACGGGCGATAATGGTTTCTTCCGTAGCACCACCAACCAAACGATTGATGTTGGTACGTACCGTAACCCGTGCCTTGGCTTTCAGCTGGATACCATCCATGGCCACAGCTGCGACCGTAGAAGCACCTTTGGAAGGGTCCGGGCAGTCAATAACTTTGGGGCGCACCGATGTCTGCACCGCGTCCAACACATCACGACCAGCCAGATCGATAGCTGTACTTTGTTTGAAAGAAAGTTCGATATTGGCTTTGTTCGCAGCGATCAATGCCCGCACCACACGCACCACATCACCACCAGCCAGGTAGTGTGTTTCAAGTTCATTTGTGCTCAAGTTAAGTCCGGATTTTACCGCCATAATTCTACTGTCAACAATGACATTCGGGTTAATGCGTCGCAGGCTCATACCAATCAGACTGGCCAGACTGACACTGGCACCAGACAGTAAGGCACGCAACCACAGCCGGAAAAACGATATCAACACAACAGAAAAGATGAGCAGTCCCAAGAGCAATATGAGCCCCAAGACCAAATAAACTAGATTCATCGAATACGTTCCTTTCTTACTTTAACACCATGGGTGCAGCTGCCAAATAAAGAAAAAACTTCATTTTGTGCCAACCCCAATCCATATTCAGCACCTTGTTTACAAGGTCTAAACCATGCTTGTTTAATAAACAAATACCAGACCTAACCATAGCATGTACCCCGTGCGAATGCAACACTTGGCACATTATTTAACATTATTTTCAAAACCAAGTAGCCAAAAACGTTTTCTCAAACTTCAATGGGTTCTACGACCACCCGGTTTCCATGAACCTCAAGCACACGCACTTCTATCCCCTTCTCTATGAAGGAACCGTTCGATACAGCATCAATGCGTTCTTCTCCAATTTCTATCGTGCCGGATGGCCGTAACGCGGTCAATACTAAGCCGCGTGTCCCAATGAGACTGGTATTGGTGGGATAATTCACGTAACCTTCTTCTTCAGTGAATGCGCCTGATAAAGTAAGTCCACGACCGGCACCAGTCTTTGAAATTACAACCAATCCAAGGATAATGATTAACGAGCCCAGAATAAGTTGCCCGATCACAATAAATAAGGTCATTTCCGGGTAGGCATACATACCGACTCCTGCACTCGCTATAATCAACAAGACACCTAATACACCAAGGACACCACCTGGCAATAAAAATTCCGCTAGAATGAGTACGATTCCAGCAATAAAAAGGCCCAAACACAACCAGAACATTACTTCTTGTCCTCTCTGGTTGATTCAATAAATGATATCAATTGGGTTATTTCAATTCGGATACCCAACAATGCCTTGCTCTTGTCTGAAGGGTCCTTGGGATCTGTTTCGTCCAGATCATCAAAAGTTTCAATGAGTGCATTTCCACTACCAAAAATGCGCTTTGCCTGCTTAACCAATTTATTGTACCGCGTGGCAAATGGGGCACAGGTATAATACCCTGCGCCTTGCGACTGTACATAGTCCATTTCTTTTAATAATTGCGTTAGCATTCGAATTAACGATTCTTTTTCTCTCTCATCCATCTGGCCAAGTGCTCCTTTACTTCTTGTTCTCTGCAACAACCAGACGGTTGCCTTCGACACGGATTATTGTGATAGGGGTACCCTTGGTGATGAATTCCCCACGGGTCATAATATCAAATGATTTGTCATTAAATCGTCCTATACCGGCAGGCCGCAAATTAGATAACGCGATACCATGCAGTCCGCTGACAAGACGTTCATCTTCTTCAGTTTGAACAATGTATCCCATTGACTCCAGTTGTGAATCCGCAAGCACCAATCGTCGAAAGAGTGGTGACTTGGGCAGGAAATAGCTCGACAATACCATGAAAGCAAAGAACATAGAAAGACCATAACCCAAGGTGCGGAATGCATTAAACATGATCTCATAATCCCAACTGTATTGGGGTATGGGTACCCGGGTCAACCCCATGTAGATACCAGCGAGTACCATGATAATTCCACTCACACCTATGAATCCAAATCCCGGTAAGATAAAAAGCTCTACGACAATCAAACTGACGCCAATAAGAACCAACAGCAAGTCTACCCAAGTAGCCATGCCCACAACGAGATGGGCACCAAACAACAGGGCCAATGCGGTAAATCCGATGATGCCAGGAATACCGAACCCAGGAGTGCGCACTTCAATATAAATACCACCCATGGCTGCAAGGACTAGTAGTGACGAAATAATCGGGTTGGTAAGAAATGCAAACAAGGCTTCATCCCAACGCATGGCTACACGATGACGCTTCAACGCACCCCAAGCGAATTGTTCTATTAATTCGTCTTCACTTCGCAACACATGCTCGACGAGTCCAAACCGTTGAGCTTCCAAACTCGTCATGGTCAGTAATTTGCCTGGTTCCGATATCAATTCGGCATTTGCGGGCAAATCCAGGTCCTGGGGTAAAGGTACTGGTCTGAGCAAGGCATTCTCTGAATCTTCATTAGTATCACCGCTACCGGCGAATTGGCGTACAGCATCTTTCAGATCATCCAGGGCTACTGGAATTTGATCTTCAAAGGGCTCAAAGATATTATCAATAACATCTTTTTCGCGCTCCTCATCACCGGGAGTGTCACTGGCTGGCGCCAGGCCCCGGATTTGACGGGCCGTCACAGCTTCAACTGGCACTCCACCTTCAATCTTGTAAATGGTATATCCACCTTCTTCCAGAGGAACACCATAAATGGCTATTTCCGCATCCACCATAGCCTCACCCAACAACGGGTTGTGCCCCTTTTCTTCACCCAGTGCCCGATAACGCGCACGAACAAAAGACATGGATTTTTCATCCACAGCCATGGGGCCTTCAGCGCCCATCATTATAGGTGTGGAAGCGCCAATATTGGTGCCCGGCGCCATTACGATATAGTCACAGGCAAAACTGATGAGAGCTCCCGCAGAAATAGCCCCCATGCCACGCACATAGGCTATGGTAGTGCAGGGTGCTTCAAGAATACTGTTGGTGATATCGATCGCCGAGTCAACACGACCACCCGGAGTGTCGATGATAAAAATAATGGCGTCGGCATTGGCTGCTTCTTTAATTGCCCGCTCGACCACAACGGCAACACCAGCGTTTATATCGCTGTCAATTTCACAGATTACAATGTAATCGGAATCCGGTATCTCTGATTCATTTTCAGCAACAACCACATTGGGTATGATAATGCCAGAAAATAAACTGAGCAGAAGTATGAATACAATTGAATGGCAGTAGTGTGCCGCTGAATTTAACTTCTTACATAGATTAAAACATGAAGGGTACATGGGGCAGAGTCACCTGTCTGTATAAATTTTTTCGTCAGTATTGGACTATACAACGCAGTCCGAGGATTTATTCTACGCCCTGACCACAAATGGTTCAACATCGCATTATCAAAATGATGCTATCTCTGAAAATTTCTAAAATTATTTCCGGTAAAACCATGTTTTGCACATTGCAGTATCATTTCAACTTGAAATGAACCAAGGCGCAGAGGCAATCGCTGTACATTTCATGTTCAGTCTCCTCCAGTCGGTCACCTATAAAAAATCCACCCCATACTAAATTAAAAGTAAAGAGTGGATAACTTTATCACAATGGAAGAACAAAAGGCAGAAAAAGGTGTCTGTCCTCAAGCTTCAAGGGCAGATACAATTTGCTCAGGCGTGTTTTCTGCAGTTATTGATTTCACAAATTCTGCCGTAGCCGGGGAAATCCTCTGACCCACCATTTCATAGAATATATTTTTAGACTGCGCATCTTTAAAATTGGTGTCTGCCCAATCACTCATATATCCCATTCCGGCATGCTGTTGCAGCAAGGTATGGGCATATACAATATGTGCACCACGCAAGAAGTCATCGTGTAGCGGCTTCATTTCTGGCACACTGAAGGTATCAACAAACTTCTGTCCATAAGCGTTCATTTCGGTACCCACAATGATTGGCATATGGCGGTCATTCAGTTTCTTAACGAAATCGTGGAAATGTTTTACCTTGATTGATTTGGTCGCAGCGTCACTGATGTTCCAGTTTCGATCCGGGATGATATTGGCTGCAACTACTCCGGAGGCCTGCATAAGATCAAGCATTTCGTCTATAGCCTGCTCACCTTCAGAAGTGCCATCCAGCCAGGTCATGCAAGGTATGGCACCGGCAGCCTTGGAAAAAGCATTCACATCATCAATACGCGGAAAATCATTTCCATCGGGCAGCACATAGCCTACGCCCCCTTGCTTCATCGTTTTTGAACGAATCAACCCCTGAAAAGCAGGTCCGTCATCCAGCACCTTTACAATATTTTCTTGCGACATGCCAAGTTTCTCAGCCCAAAACGCTGCTCGCTTAGCTGCGTCCGGGAACAACGCTTTGGCTTTATTATCATATGCCACACAAACATGACGTTCTGTCGCATTACCCTTGGGTACTAAAGGCAAGATGTCTTCAGTGTAGTCCAGTTTTACCGGGTCCAGAAATGCATTTACACGGTCTACCAACCCCTGGTTACGATTTTGGGCAATATTTTTCAATTGATGCAGTAAGGCATCATCTTGTACCGCGGTAGAAGTAAAACCGACTCCCATATGATACGCAATACCGGGTTCGCCAGGTGAACTGATTTCACGGGTACTGAATTCCGGGACAAATATACGAGTCTCCATACCAGCACATGCACGAACACCGACCATATGACATGCTTCCAGAAATTCATCAACCCCATCCAGCACATCAAAATCCACCAGCCCCATAGCATACAGCCCTTCACAGCGACCTTTCCAGGCCAGGTAGGTTGGTGAATAACCATAACCATTAAACGAGAAAAAGGTGTGGCAGTGCAGGTTAAAGTCACGTGTCTGTTCTGGAAATGTTATATTTCCGGCATGTACCTGCTCCAACAACGATAGTAACGCATTTCTGCGTATTTGGGAATCAAAATCGTTTAATTGGTGTTCTAATTTATCCCGGTCAATAGACATGTTTCAAACTCCTGAAGTGCTTTAGGTATGCGTAGATTTACTGATTAGAAGAGAGAAAATCATTGTACCGCATTGGCACAAAGACTTTCCAGCTGCGAAATAGATTCAATATAAAACAGTTTATTTGGAGTGTGTAGTTTTTCAGGCCATCACAAATTATGGATAGGTACATCATATGAAACGAATTAATAAATTTTTAATTATGGCAATATGTGGAGCGGATTAAGAATATGGGTTCAGCCAAAATAGTAGAAGTTAATATTCAACTGAGTGAAGATGAGCACATGCAATTACAATCTTCCGGATTAACCTTGATGGAAGCATATGGACTGTGGCTGTGGCATAAGGATAAACCAACCTATGAGTCGAACTTGCTAGAGGACTAAGCCTCTCCAATTATCGTTATTGAAACACCAAATTACTATAAAAAATTGAATTGGAGACAGAGTACCAAGTCCCTGCTCCAATTCCATATGCCACCTGTTCAGCACGCTAATTGACTAATAATTTTTAGTGGTTTGACAAACTGGTTCCAAGATGGTGGTTGTACCAGCCGACTTCTTGCGGGTTTAAGCTGCCGGTCGGGACCCCCACAGGGTTTTGGAGGGTGTTGGCCCATGCTTCCAATTCCTGGCGCAATTCAGCCACAATCTCTGGATGAGCTTCCAGCAAATTCACCTTTTCATGCTCATCAGTACCGAGGTCAAACAAAAATTCAGCCTGGTCGCCAACAGTAATGTACTTCCAGTTACCTTTACGAACCGCGGACTGCGTCCAGAATCGCCAAAACAGTGTCTCATGCGGTGCTCCTGTTGCATCCCCTGTTAAATACGGTATCAAATTAACACCATCCAATACAGAAGGTTTTTCCAGCCCGGCAACTGCAACTGCTGTTGCAGCGATGTCCAATGAACTTACTGGTTCCTTGTAAACCAATCCTTCGGGCAACACCCCTTTCCATCGGGCAACATAAGGCACCCGGATGCCCCCTTCGGTCAACATGCCTTTTTCTCCAACCAGAGGATCGTTACGTGAACCATCCCAGCCCCCCGGGTCCGTATCAATGGGACTGTCGACCATAGATAATTTTAATGGTGCCCCATTGTCACTGGTAAAGATAATCAAGGTATTTTCATCTATACCATTCTGCTGCAACACCTCCATGATTTTGCCGATACCATCGTCCATCGCGGAAGTCATCGCCAAAGCGTATCGCCTGCGGGTCGGCATATCACCAGGATGTCGTTCCAGGTATTCTTCCGTAGCTTCCAGCGGTGTATGAGGCGCGAAGTAGTTCAGGTACAAGAAAAATGGTGTGTTATGATTGCGTTTAATAAAGGCGAGCGCGGCGTCGGTCTGAATTTCAAGACGATAAGTATCGTCCATGATTTCTTCGCCATCCGCAGCCAGATCGTTGCCTTCCAAATCATAGTTTGCCCAATAGCGACGCATTTCACCCATATAATACTCGTCGAATCCAAATTCCTGGGGATAATATTTACGTTCCAATTGAAATGGCACAATCAATGTACCATTGGGTCGCTTAGGCACCTCTTCTTCCTGACGCTCAGCCCAGCTATGCGAAATGATTGTTGGATCAAGATGCCATTTTCCAACCATGCCAGAGGTATAACCCGCAGGCTTCAAGTATTGTGCTATGGTAACCTCATCGCGAGACAAAGGTGTATCGGGGATATGCCCAAAACCAAACCGCTGCTGGTACCGACCAGTTATCAATCCGGCCCGAGAAGGGCTACATTGAGGGGCAGTAATATAGCCATCGGTAAACCGGACACCTTCCCTGGCCATTTGATCAATATGTGGCGTTTTTATGTCATCCAATTGCCCTTGGACACCAAGGTCAGCATAGCCCATGTCGTCTGTGAAAACCACAATAATATTTGGCGGTTTGCTGACAACGGCATCACTTGCACCGTACACGCTACGACGACCAAAGTTCAGCATACCGCATACTGCCAGCCCAGTGCTTACCGTTAGAAATTCACGTCTGTTCATTTTCGCAATCCTTTTAGATATACGTATACTCCCCAATACCTAAACTACAATACCTTTCCCGCAACTGGATTGCAAGGAAAGACAAGCGATACGCCATTAGACCTGCTTAATAGTTACAAAAACACAACATTGCAATTAATTCATTTTATCTACTTGTATATATATAGCGTTTTAAACATTTTGACAAAAACTAGATGTTTGATTATAATTTAATTGATGAACATTTTATTAAGTGATTAAATAACAACAAGCGAAAGTAATATATACAAAACTATACTTTCGCCACAGGAGGACGCTTATCGAATAAATCTGAATGTATATCATAAAGTAGTATTTTATTAATAATGGACTTCATATTAAACATTTTGGAGAGTCTAATGTTACAAAAGAAAAGGGGATTTACCCTCATCGAACTTTTGGTAGTTATTGCTATCATAGGTATCCTCGCAGCAATATTGCTACCCGCATTGGCACGTGCACGTGAAGCTGCACGCCGGGCTTCTTGCGCAAACAATCTCAAGCAATGGGGCTTGGTTATGAAAATGTATGCCGGAGAAGCCAGAGGTTCTTTCCCGCTTCCCCAACGCTGGCTGATCAATGGTTTCGGCTGGAGCATGGGAATGCGAGGAGAAACCTTATATCCCGATTACTGGAATGATCCCAATATTATGGTTTGCCCCTCTGATTCTCGTTCTGACAGCAGCCAATGGTTCCCAAATGGCATCGGTATTGAAGAAAACATTGGCGATCAGTTACAACGTATCACCGGTCCCGGTGGAGGTGCCGATGATGAAATAACCCGTGCCATTCGCGCTGCCATTCTGTCCACACCGGTCTCCTACTACTATTATGGACACGCAGCTCGTACCACCTCCCAGTTATTGGACATATCCTTTGGCGTGGGCAATCAGATATGGTGGGCTGTAGACAACGGAGTAATCCCTGCCTCAGAACGAATTGAAATATCTCCCGCACAAATCCAGGATCGTGGTGGTCCAGCTGCCTGGGAGCGTCTGTGGGGCTGGGTAGGCCGTGGCGCCGATAATATAACATATGGTAATGGGCTGAATGCCTCACCGGGAGGTGATAACAGACAGGGTGACTGGCGCGATGATGATGGAAGTCCATTGCCTTCTTCATACCCCAGAATGAGTGAAGGTGTTGAGCGGTTCTTCATTACAGACATCAACAATCCAGGTGCATCTACGGCGGCACAAAGCACCTTACCTGTGATGTGGGATGCCTGGGCTAGCAGCATCAACATTCACGATGAACGCGGTGGCACACAACTGTTCAACCACATACCCGGCGGTAGCAATGTGCTCTTCATGGATGGTCATGTAAGATTCATGCGCTATCAGGAAGGCATGCCGATTGAAAGCCCACCAAATACCAATAGTAACCTGAGCTCTCAAATGGGCAATTGGGCGCAGGTACTTGGTGGTTGGGGTTGATGCAACTATAATTAGTTTCATCAAACTCTGCTAACGACTATATATAATCTAATATGCGTAGATAAAAGGGTCTGTTCCATTACTTTGGGATAGACCCTCTTTATATACAAACAAATATCTCTCAAACAGAACTATGTGATGGAAAATCTATTTGGTTTATTTATTTATTTGTTTGTTTGCCGCCTGAAAACAAAGTTTAACAGCGTCTTCCAATTCAGGAAATGGTGTTTTTAATATAGCACGTGCATGACTATTATCCATTGACACATCACATGGCCTGGGTGCTCGATTCGGCAAATTTACAGGGTTGTTGGCATGAACTAAACAAGGATCATACCCCAATACAGAAGCGATACGCCGCACCAAGGTCAAGCGGTCCAGTCGGTCATTACCGGCAAGATGAATAAAACCTGCATAATCACCCAGAGCCAACTCCAGGCAAGCACTTCCAAGTGTAATCACATCAATTGGGGTACGCACCTCGTCTGGCGGCACCCCCACAGACAAGCCAGCTTTCCATTTCGGTATCATCCAACTCAAAAATGCATTTCCATCTCCAAACAATGGCAAGCCCATAACCAATGCAACCCGGGCGACAACCCAGGGACTCACCATAGCGGCGACTGCCTGCTCCGCCCTGTATTTTGTCTCTCCATACCAATTTACAGGGGCTGGTTTTGCTGTCTCACTGTATGGCGGATCAGACAGAGCCAGAGTTCCATCAAACACATTATCGGTTGAAAGGTACACCAATCGTTTATGGGTACGCTCTACGTAAGATGCCAATTCCCGGGTATACTCCACATTGACCGCCAAAGCCTTATTGCGATCGGCTTCACAAGCATCAATTCCAGCAACAGCAGCAGTGTGAATAACGACATCGGGTCGAATCGCATCAAGGGTATTGTTAAGTACATATTTATCGAAGAGATCGATTTTATGCCATTGAATAGAATGTGGTAACATTTCAAACCGATCACCGGTACTCAAGGCATGTAGTTCAATGTTTGCAGGTGCCTGTGCCAATATGGCTCCAGCAACGAAACCACGACCACCGGTTACAAGAATACGCATAATTTTCTACCTCCCCAGATTGGAGATGAAACAAAAACCCGGTACATGCAATTCCTTGAACATGATACCGGGGATATATTTCACATTGTTTTATAAAAAACAACAGCTATCAGATTAGCTAATGCTGACTGGCACGCCTTTTATCAGAAAATTTATTATGATGCGGGTAGTTTTTCGCGGTGCCTTCTTCTTCAAATTTTTTCAACAAGTCTTGCTGTTGCCGCGACAATTTAACTGGGGTCTCGACATTAATTTGAACGATCTGGTCTCCTTGACGATACCCGCGAAGGTCTGGCATACCCAAGCCTCGTAATCGTAACTGTGAGCCAGATTGTGTTCCTGGTGGAATTTTTAATTCTGCTTCACCATTTAATGTTGGTACACGAACCGTGGCACCCAACGCAGCCTGTGCAAAAGTTATAGGCAGTTCGCAAAGGATGGTTGCCCCGTCACGCTCAAAAAATTCATGTGCTTCAACTTCAATATGTATATACAGATCACCACGTGGGCCATTATTAATTCCGGGTTCACCTTCTTGCGTAACCCGCAATCGAGCTCCGGTGTCCACACCTGCAGGCACATCCACCGACAACTCACGCTGCGCACGTATAACACCCTTGCCTGAACAATTTTTACACGGGTTACTGATACTTTGGCCTGTACCATGACACCTCGGACAAGTACGGGTCACACTGAAAAAGCTCTGGGCCATTCGCACTTGCCCGGCCCCGCCACACTCCTCACAAGTTTGTGGACTACTGCCTTTTGCAGCACCGGTTCCCCGGCATTCACCGCAGGTATCGTTTCGGTTGTAGCGTATTTTTTTCTTGGCACCGGTGGCTGCTTCTTTCAATGTAATTGACATACGCAATTCAAGATCATTGCCTTGTTGCGCAGAACTTTGCCGACGTCTGCCACCACCTTGACCGAACAACATGTCAAAAAAGTCTTCAAATGGTGCTTCAAACCCCGCACCACCAAATCCAGCACCTCCAAAGCCACCCCCACCTGTGAAGGGTTGTCCATCTGTTGTGCCAAAGCGGTCATATTGAGCACGCTTTTCAGGATTCTTCAAAACGTCATATGCCGCATTAATTTCTTTCAGGCGGTCTTCCGCATTTTTGTCCCCCCCGGTTTTGTCCGGATGGTACTTGTGCGCTAGCTTTAAATAAGCCTTCCGGATTTCATCTTGGGTGGCATTGCGATCAACGCCCAATACAGCATAGATATCTTTCGACATGGTATCCATTTTCCAATACGATTCGCCTGATAGCATTTATCTCATACGGCCCGTACTTTCAATTTCATGTACAGGCCGCACAAGTTACAAATATACTATATCAAATTGACTCTTAGTTGTTATTTTTCTTATCTTCTTCTTCATCATCATCGACTACCGTAAAATCAGCATCAACTAAATCGTCATCGCTGGAACCACCATCTGGGTGTACATATTCCGCACCAGCGCCGCCTGCTGCCTCAGCTCCAGGTTGCTCTGCATTTTCCTGCGACGCCGATTCATACATTGCCTTACCCAATTCCTGGGACTCCTGGCTCAGTCGCTCCATGGCCGATTCTATAGCAGCAATATCGCTTCCATTCACAGCTTCACGCAAGGCACTTAGAGATGCTTCCACTTTGGCTTTTACATCACCACTGACCTTATCGCCGTAGTCTTTCAGCGCCTTATCTGTTGAATAGACCAGAGAATCAGCATTGTTTCTGACTTCCACTTCATGACGACGCTCCTTGTCATCTGACGCATGCTGCTCGGCTTCATTGACCATCTTGTTGATGTCATCTTCAGACAAGCCACTGGAAGATTCGATACGAATCTTCTGTTCTTTTCCGGTCGCCAGGTCTTTCGCGGATACATGCACGATTCCATTGGCATCAATATCAAACGAAACTTCAATTTGCGGTATACCGCGGGGTGCTGGTGGTATATTGGACAGATCAAAGCGACCTAAGGTACGGTTGTCCGAAGCCATTTCACGCTCTCCTTGGAGGACATGAATGGTCACTGCAGTCTGGTTATCCGCAGCCGTTGAAAAAATTTGCCGTTTGGTGACAGGAATGGTTGTGTTCCGTTCAATAAGCTTGGTGCAAACACCACCCAGGGTTTCAATACCAAGCGATAACGGGGTCACATCCAACAACAATACATCTTTAACATCACCAGATAAAACACCAGCCTGGATGGCCGCGCCAATGGCAACTACTTCATCCGGATTTACACCACGATGCGGTTCTTTACCAAAAATGTCTTTCACGATTTTTCCGACCGATGGCATACGTGTCATACCGCCAACCAGAATTACTTCATCAATTTCTGAAGTAGCAAGCCCGGCATCTTCCAAGGCACGCAAACAAGGTTGCTTGGTACGTTGCAGCAAATTATCACAGAGTTGTTCCAGCTTTGCGCGGGACAATGTATAATTCAAGTGCTTCGGTCCAGAAGCATCCGCCGTAATGAATGGCAGGTTCAAATCGGTTGTCATTGAACTCGACAACTCACATTTGGCTTTTTCAGCAGCTTCTTTTAATCGTTGCAATGCCATGGGATCTTTGCGCAAATCAATACCTTGGTCCCGCTGAAACTCTTCGGCCAACCAATCAATAATAACTTGATCAAAGTCATCACCACCCAAGTGGGTATCACCATTGGTACTGAGCACCTCAAAGCTGTCATCGCCAATTGCCAATATCGAAATATCGAACGTACCACCACCTAAATCATATACTGCAATTTTTTCGTCTTTTTTTCTGTCAAGGCCGTATGCCAACGCTGCTGCCGTTGGTTCGTTTATGATACGCAAGACTTCAAGACCCGCAATTCTTCCGGCATCTTTTGTGGCCTGTCGTTGAGAATCATTAAAATATGCAGGCACTGTTATAACAGCCTGATTAACTTCCTGACCCAGATACGTCTCAGCAGTTTCACGCATCTTTTGGAGTATCATGGCAGATATTTCAGGTGGTCGATATGATTTGCCCTGTACCTCAACCTGACAATCGCCAGAAGAAGTTGTTGATACATGATATGGCACCAACCGTTCTTCTGACTTCACCTCGGCGTATTGGCGGCCCATAAAACGCTTTATTGAAAAAATGGTATTTTGTGGATTGGTTACTGCCTGACGCTTCGCGACAGCACCGACAAGCCGTTCTCCATCTTTCGAAAAAGCGACAATTGAAGGCGTTGTACGCCCACCTTCGGCGTTAGAAATTACAACGGGTTCTCCACCTTCCATTACGGCAACACAGGAATTGGTGGTACCCAAGTCAATACCAATTACTTTACCCATAAATTTTTCCTCTCACTTCTGTTACGTTGGTTGCCTGTCAATTATACTGAATTTTTTTACTACTGAACACTCCTGGTCATTTGCCACTATCCGGCACTCAAGAGTAATATAGAATTTATGCCTTCCCTTCTCCACCGCCTCCGTCACCCTGCTCAGGGGTGTCCATTCCGGTATCGGTTGATGACACACCACTGGCTGAAGCATTTTCGGTTGATTCGATCGGTACAGGAGGACCACTACTCACCAGTACCTTGCTTGGCCGCAAGACGGTGTCTCCTAAGTAATAGCCTCGTTCAAACTCATTCATCACAACGCCTTCGGCGTACGTTTCAGATGGTTGCTGTGTCATTGCGTCATGTAAATTGGGATCAAACAATTCACCTACAGCAACAATCGGGGTAACATGGAAGTTGTCCAGCACACCTAAAAATTGCTTGAGTACCATGTTGACACCTTCTACCAACCCAGAATCTCCAGTGTCCTGTCCGTGATTAAGTGCTCTTTCGAGATTGTCCACGACGGGGAGTAAATCTCGTAGTAATTTTTCAGCGGCGCGCTTGCGTTGTAATTCACTTTCACGCTGAATACGCTTACGATAATTGTCAAATTCCGCACGTGCACGTAAGAGCTGGTCTTTCAGATCATCTCTTTCAGAAACAAGCGCATCCAGTTCTTCCTGGTCAATCAATGCTTCGACTTCGGCTTCCAATACTTCTTCCTCACTTTGCCCTTCATCTGGCTCTTCATCTGTCATCTCAACAGCATGAATTTCAACTACTTCATCTTCATCCGCTGTACTTTCATCATGAGTGTCATGCTCATTCGAAGAAACTGGGTTCTGAATGTCGTCTTGATCATAATCCATATCGGTGACTGCCTCAGAAATCGTATCGTTTTCCAAAGGTTCTTTCCAGACAGATTCATTCGTCCGGGATGTAGTTGCCTGATTTTTATTTTTTTCTGATGACTTTTTGCTCATTGTACTCCTCAAAAAACTCAGCAAGCTATCAGTAATTACAAATGCTGTCCAAAACCTGATTTCTCATGCTATCGGAGCGAGTAGAATTATCTTTTTGGGCCTGCTAATTGTGTAAGCACATTGCTTACAAATTTTGCTGTATAGCTCACAATAGCTGTTAAGCGGGAATAGGGCATGCGTCTGGGACCGAGCACACCAATCATACCCACTGTTTCATTATTCACTTTATACGGGGCTGCGATTACACTAATGTCTTCAAATCCCTGTAAATTTCCTTCGATACCAATAAAAACCGAGTTGCGAGGATTGACACCATCGGAATTGGAAGCAGACCGAATTAGAGATATAATGCGATCTTGCGCATCCAACAACCCGAATACTTGGCGTGCCTTGGCAATGTCCCTGAATTCTGGTTGCTCAAACAACTGGTTGGTACCATCCAGATATAACTGTGATGCACGCTCTCGAGGTAACAAACTCAACACCTGCAATGCCTGATCCGCCAGACTGCGCTGCTCATCCAAATATTCACGAAGGCGCGCTTCAAGGCTACTCGCCAATCGTTCAACAGGCACTCCATACAAATTCACATTTAAAAATTGTGTCAGCTTTGTGATTGCGTCATTGGACAATGGAGACTTCAAATAGACTGTATACGTCCGAAGCCGACCAAGATTATCTAAGATCAAAACGGCCATCCGCTCTGGCGCTATCGATAGCAGTTCAATTCGCTGTGTTAGCGCGCTTCCTTCTACCGGTGCCTCTGCCAACCCAGCCTGATGACTGATCAGTGCCAATAAATGGCTGGTCTGACGCAATAAGGTATCGGCATCTTCTATTCGTGATTGATATTCCTGTTCTATACGCTGACGCTCACCTAATGTCAACTGTTGCACTTGCATCAGGTAATCCACATAATACCGGTATCCACGATCAGTAGGAACCCTGCCTGAGCTCGTGTGTAACTGTTGCAAGTAGCCCATGTCTTCCAAATCGGCCATGACATTTCGCACTGTAGCAGCACTAACGCCCAAGTCAAAACGCTTCACAACAGTTCGAGAGCCTACAGGCTCCGCTGTCGTAATGTAACTGTGTACGACCGCATGTAATATGTGCCGCTCGCGTTCATTTAAATCTTGAGGTTGTTGCTTCATAACATACCACGTATTTAGCACTCAAACACACAGAGTGCTAACAAACAGAGTTTATCATACCCTCCATGAACTGTCAAGTTTTCCACCGTACAAAGCACAATCCAACCACTATTCCAGCCAATAACTTCCAGTAGCAAGACCAAAGGTTTCTCATGACGTTTGAACACCAAGAGAAACCTTTATAATAACAATCTAATGCTTAGCAAAGTACAAATTCTGCGCTTTATGGAATACTTACCCAAGCATTTGGCTGTAATTTATCGCCCAGCTTTCGACCAAGATCAGAGTCCTTGACTTCATCAAAAGCTTTACCTTCTTTGGGTAATTGTACAATTTCACCTGGCCTGGCCCGTCGCAAACGCTCTATGGCGTACACTTGTTCGACAGTGGCTACGGTGACATTATCTTCCTGGTTCAAGCGTGCGACCTCTTGATAAAGCGCTTTACGGTGCTTGTTTTCTTCAGCCAGCAACTGCTGTGCTTCATTGCGTTTGGCAGGTTCAGACAATGCATCACAATCACGTAACTCCACAAAGCCACGATTGTTTTCTCCCAGACAACCTTGTTGTTTCAAAGCACTGATCGCCTCATGATTTTGGCGAAGGCTTTCAGCTATTTCACGCACCCGCGGTGAACTTGAACGCAATTCCGAGGCATGTGCAACGGGCATGGGATTAATCAAATTCCAGCTTCGGAGCAACCAGGATGTAGTTTCTTCAGTTGCATCCATCGCGGCTTCTTCGAAGCCCGGTAACGTATCGCTCTTGCCCTCAACAAAGTCCAGGAGCTGCTCAGCTTGATCCTGGATATGCCGGATATCCAGCCGGATATGAGCATCAATACGATGTTCTGTCCGAATAACACACCCAAGTGCAGACAGCATCAGGAGCAGCGAGGCCATACCTGCATATCTAATTTTTTTCAAGATCATTTCCTCCATCATTTTTACGGATCAGACGAACTGCGAACCGAATATATTCATTTTCATTAATCTAACTGTCTTACCATGGCTATTCTAATGCCTTGCACTAGACCAATTCTACAATGATACCACCAAAACCTCCACATATTGTACACGATAACAGACAGCACAACAGCATATTGTAAATTATTTATACCATATCACCTAACACATACTTGAATTTAAAATGAAATCTTGCCCTAAATCTCAGTTAGTCTAAAGACAAAGATGTAGCCTTTAACCTTAGTTCCCTGTTACGATTATTCTCATGAAAAAAATACTGTGGGCTTCCTTCTATACACTACTGGTTATGTTGGCATTTTTGGTGCAAAGTCCTTACCTGGCCTTTGCCCTGTATGCATTCCTTATTCTGTTGCTATTGTCACATATCTCTTCTCGCGTTTGGTTGGCTGGACTGGATTGTGAAAGGAGTATCAGCCACACCTTGTTGCAACAGGGAGCGGAGACAGAGGTCACCGTAACAGTTACAAACCGACGCGGGATTCCCATACCCTGGATTTTTATTGAAGACTACTACCCGGCTGAATTCCCAATCCGGGGCGAGAACATGCAGTTGGCAATTCTCATGCCGGGCCGCTCAATCAAGACAACCTATAAACTGCGTTGTACCCGTCGGGGATATCATCGTGTGGGACCACTTTTAATGCAATCAGGGGATCTGTTTGGATTGCAGCGAAGATTTAGAACTGGCTCCAGGAGAGACTACATTTCAGTGTTGCCCACCATTGCTTACATAGAAACATACAGTATCGCGGCACGCCGCCCCATGGGCCCAGTACATATCAGCAACCGGATATACCAAGACCCCACACGCATCAACAGCTTGCGTGAATATACACCAGGGGACCCGTTAAACAGTATTCACTGGAAAGCAACGGCACGTACAGGGCAACTATATGTCAAGACGTATGAACCATCTTCGGTAACGGGTGGCGCGCTGCTGCTTGATTTACATGAAGACAGTTACTTCCCGGAAGACCGGGAAGCGCGCATTGAGCTTGCAGTGACCACAACAGCATCTATCGCGTACTTGTTACAGATGTCCGGAGAACAAGTGGGATTGCTGACCAATGCCCGGGACGCGGCCGAAGTAGCACAATATGAAGTAGAAAATGAAGCTGTATTGTCCCGAGATGAGGCTGATTACCAGAATTTCCTCCTCAAAGAATCAACCAATATAAGCCCCTTATCGGTTGCTACACGAAGAGGAGTTGCTCAAGCCACACAGATCATTGAAAACTTGTCAAGGGTATTACCGGGGCATGGCCTGCTGATGGAACAGATGCTCCTGTCAGAAGCTCGTCACGTACCACGTGATGCAGCACTGTTACCTGTCGTACCATTTGTCAGCCCCCGATTGGCACTGGCTTTGGCCACAATGAAAGATTTGGGATACGCGGTCACTGTTTTTTTTATTAACCACCAAACAGAATATATGAAAGCAGCCCAATTACTGGCACCACACAATATTTATGTATTTCACATAGAATCTGAACGCAGTCTGCATGAAATATCACCTGCACGCATCGGACAATAATGAACATAGATGTTACACACAGCATAACCAAAGGTTTTCAGCCCACCGATTTTGCTTCGCTGCAAGCAGAACTTCAAGAACCTCAAAAACCACCGGTTCATCGCACTGTTACTGACTGGATGATTGACATAATAACACCGATGCTGATTTTCTTCATGGTATGTGCAGTTGGGTTCTTTTTACTTGATGTGCGCTATGTCTACACGGGTGTTAATGATATCAGCCTGCGAATGGTATTGTTCTTCTTCACTTTAGGGATAGTTGCACTAAACCGCCTGATAGCCACTGAAGATACCGGAAAGTCTTATGTCTATTTTACGGTGCTTGCCATCGTTATAACCTTTTACACCCTCTCGATCAGCGAGGGAGGTACAGTTGCTCGCGACTTCATGAGCTATAACCAGTTCACCATTGTCCTGTTTAACTTGACCATCATGGCATTTTTCTGGTGGATGGTAAACCGTTTAACCTATGAATGCTGTATTGACGAGAATATTCAAAGTGGTGAAGTCGGCCTGATGACCGGAGCGATCCGGCAGTGGCGAGAGAAATTGACTCGAGACAAAAACCATAAAGAACAAGCCAAACAGAATCCAGCGTTTGTTTCCCTGGAAGAGGCATATCTTCCCACAAACATCATTGAGCCATACGACCCTACAGACCCGGAATCTTTCAGCGGCAAAAACACATTAGCTCAATCTACTAAACCTACATCGACAAATACCCAACAAGCGCCTCCGAAGAGACATCCCGGAATATCTGTGTTCTATTTCAGCGTACCGGTAATGATTATTTTCACATTGGGCCTGCGTGTAATACAACATGGTGAAGCAGTGTTTTTGCGCCGTGGTGATCAGTTGCTATTGACCTACACCTTTTCAGCGTTAATCCTGCTCCTACTTACCAGCCTGGGTGGACTGCGTGCCTATTTCCGCACCCGACAAATTTCAATGCCTGCGGGTATTGGATGCTTTTGGATTGCTATCGGCCTCGTCATGGTAATTTATGTGATAGTTTTTGCCATGAAAATTCCAGGACCTGGATTGCCACCTATCGCGCAGATAGACCGGCATGATGCCGATGCCTACTTTTATGATCCAGACTTTACAATTAAAGAAATTCCCGAAGTGCTGGCACCATCACCTTTCATGGAACGACTGCAAACAGTGTCATTGGTAGTTCTGGGTGTATTTCTATTAATTGGTATTCCCCGGGGGATTGCCGCCCTTATAAAGAGACTCATACTATTTTGGAGCAGAATTCCTGCGCCTTTCAAAAAACAACTTTTCGCCATGGAAAAGCTGTTGCTTCGTGTAACGAATATACCCAAATTTTCTGTATTACCTCGCCGTATTCGCATCCAGAAAAATATTGCGATGAGTTCGCAATTCGACAACCCATATGCACACACAGCTACAGTCAATATGCCTGTTCGAGATCAAATCATCTATGCATACACCGCTTTATGTGCTTTGGCCCAAGACCTTGGCGTACCACGAGCCCTATGGGAAACACCATTGGAGTTTATTGAACAATTCCCGAAAGAACTCGCAACAATTGAACCGGAAGCCCGGGACCTGACACAACTGTTTTTGATTTCAGCATATACTGACCAGCCACTTGATGAAAAGGCACTACGTGGACGCCTTCAACAATTCTGGGTGGTTTATCGACGTCTACGTAACCGTGTTACTTTTTAGAAATTAAAATCAAAACACCAATGAATATCAACTGTTTTTTTCTTCAGAAACACTTACGGAACCGTAAGACGAATACATTTTCGGGATTCGCGTTTCAAAATAGCATGGCTCGCCATTGTACGGATGCCTGAAAGCTATCGACCTGGCATGCAACGCCAGGCGTTGGGAATTTGTACGCAACATAACCGGTGATTTTACACCAGTTTTTGGTGCTCCATATTTTTTGTCCCCAACTATTGGCATACCGTTTTCAAACAGGTGAACTCGTATCTGGTGCTTACGTCCGGTCAGAAGATGAATGTCCAACAAGGAAATCCCTTTCACATGACCAAGAAGCTTGTAACTGGTTTCCGACCATTTGCCACGCTTCGTATTCAAGGTAGACTTGACATTATAAACACCATTTTCGACGAGGTAAGAACTGAATGTTCCTTCCGGTTGCACAGGCAACCCGTGCACCAATGCCAAGTAGTGCTTTTCAGCTTGATCCCATTGCGTTTGCAATGCGGTCTTTGCGGCAATGGTACGCGCAAACACCAGAATACCAGACACTTCCCTGTCCAGCCGGTGAACTATATAGATACGCTCATGCGATTTGGGATTGCCCTTTCGCACATAATCTGTAAGCCGATAATAGGCAGTTTCAACTTTCTCACGTGAGGTACCCATAGTCAACAAGCCAGGTGCTTTGTCGACGACAATGATGTCCCGGTCCTCATGGAGAATTGTCAGCCCCTTCGGCTGATGTTTCCCACGGCTTTTGCCTTTACTTGGCATAGGTCCTCCATTTTAATGGCAATTCAGAAAAATATTGCTTGCTATATGTGAATTTTCAGTCTACCCAAAACACACCTGTACATTGCCCCTGCGCATCAATGCGTTCTACCAAAGCCCACGCTTCGCCATGTCCATCCTGGTTTAACAACATCGGAGTAGGTGCAATTTTTATGATGTCACGTGTACCATCAGTAAACAGTAATTCCACATGAAATACCTGTTTGTCATCTACATGGGATTCACCAACCTGTGGCAGTTCGCTTGTATCGCTGTAAGGAACCAGTGCCACACCCAGTGTCAATGGCAATTCACGGGTAATTCGGAATGCTGCCCGATCATTGTGCGCAATCTCGGTCATACTTACAGGTACATTTCCTTGACCTTGTTCCAGCAGTGCGTCATCAAGACCGATTACCTGTATGTTCATACCATGGTCAAAGTCTGTCGATACCTTCCTCGCTTCCAGATCGAATCGGCTCGGCCCCAATGGAAGATGAAAGTAGCGAATTACTTCACGTTCTTTGTCGTAAACTTCACCATCTTCTTCATCCGCTTCCAGTGCTGTCAGATGATCAGCCACTAGCCAATAATCCGGGCGAACGAACAACACACTACGTTGGTGACGTACACCATAATCCAATAATACACCGGCAACAAAATCGATGTCCTCTCCGGCATGCCAGTGGAGCAGCTCCGGATGTTGATCGGATTGATCGTTTCCATCAATTACCAATGTGTTGTGGTTTTGCGCCGTACGCAAAGATTGATAACCTGGCTGATCATAACTGTACATGCCCGGGTCTATCAGCAATTCGCGGCCTGCGTAGACAATAACTTGCAATCGGTCAGCATGCTTGTGCCCTCCCAATCGGGGAGACGCGTCAAACAGCAGATACTTGTCGTCGGTCTCCCAACCGGTACGCATAACAGCGTATCGGGCATCAGGTAGCAAGCGCGACTTTGGATCAGCGGGTTGTGGATTGATTGCTTCGTACTGCTCAAACACTGCTGAACCAAACAACCAGAAAGCTTCTTCTGGCACACCGCTCCCTGCGAGACTTCGCATGTCACCGCGGTCATACAGCAAGGCACCAATACCCAGATAATCGCCCATCAAACGGCTACCCGTTCGCATGGTATTGCCGATTGGAGGGTATATCCCATCAGGATAGCTGATGACCATCAGCGCCTCGAACATACGCTCATGTCTGTCGGTTAATCCACTGGCAGTATACCCATTCAATGCAAGCAGGCGAGATACTTGTGTATAGTAATGCAATACTCCGGTATGGTAACTTGGGACGACTTCATGGTGCATTCCGTCCGGGTATACATCGCGTTCCATATGTTCAACAAGATACTTCAGTCCAGTACGATACCATTCATCTGCTTCTTTAAATTCTGGAAACATGATGCCCAAACCAACCAGGGATCGGCATTCATTCACCTGCCAGTTGCCTGGCCAGTAATGTTGTTGCTTACCCAGCAATCGACGTCCATGCTCAATGAACGATCGGCTCATCAGGAACTTCGTCTCGGCATCAAAAGCGTTGCTGTACATGAAGTACTGCATTGCCTCCATCCAGTTCCAACTTCGAATGCCAGCCTCCAGGGTGCGCCAACTGGTACCATGCTGATGCCAAACCCCAATGACCTCATCCGGTACGGGATTGCCACTGACCCATTGTTGAACCAGGTTCGCAAATTCCTCGGCGTAGCGTTCATCACCAGTTGCCCAATATGCCCTGCCCATGTCAATGAAGTAACCAAAGCGGTTCAGCATGTGATTCCATTCATTGATGTGGGGCGTCCACTCCACCTCCTTCTCCAGTTCAATGGTCACACCTAAAAATGTGAAAACCCGATCTATCACCAAGTCTGCCTGGGGTATGTATTGGTCCAGTCCGTCGAAATGCTGCTGGTGAACCGATATCAATGTTTCCTGGTCATTGGGTGAGAAAAACCATTGTGGTGACGTACGTGATTCCAGATGCGCTGCCCAGGCAGCTTTTGCGGCATCCCAATCAGATGCATCTACCGCTGTTTTCACCAAGGCAAGCTCAGGACGTGATATATCAACTGCATCAAAGAATGCTGCTTCGGTGGGTACCTGAAAAAGATTCTCTTTTACTACTTGATTCTCCGCTCCATTTGCACAGGACTCAAAACAGATGAAAAATCCAAAGAAAATCAATACCAGCTGTATCAGTCGAAATTTTTCCATGATCATGATAACTTTAACCCCCGCATTATTACTTAGAAATTGTGCTACTTCCATACGATATAAGATTGGCACATCTATTTCAATTCTGGACACAACACAAATCGTAGGATGCACTACAAATAAAAGAGGGTAATAAAATTTTCAAAAAAGGGCTAAGCAGGTTCTTGATCAGTAGCGACACAGAATAGAAATAATATTGGTGGTTACAAAAAAAAACGTGGTAGGCGAGGCGGGACTTGAACCCGCAAGGGATCTCTCCCAACGGATTTTAAGTCCGTCGTGTATGCCAGTTCCACCACTCGCCCACGGTTTATAAGAACCTATATGACGGGAGGGTAACCTTACCGGTTCCTTGCAGTTACTTCCGGTAATGGCTGTCAAAATGATTCAAAAATGGAGGCGGCACCCGGACTCGAACCGGGAGATGAAGGCTTTGCAGGCCTCTGCCTTACCAATTTGGCTATGCCGCCTCACAAACGCGCATTGTATATAAGCATCCGCAATAATGTCAAGCAAAACACTGCTCAGGTTCATAATACTACGTAGTATCACCCTCCCGAATACGCAAGAAAAATCATAAATACCATACCTGCAATTGCAAGTAAAATCATGCCACAGCCTACATACAACCGAATCTGGAACCAGGTAGTCATTTGCCCACATTTTGGGCAAACGCCCCGGACAATATCCATAGTATGTCCACATTGTCCGCATTGTTTCGTGTGTGATGGTGTAGACACCTGCCTGATACCTCAAGATTCCGGTAGTATTGGAGGCACAAGTGCTGCCAATATAGCCCGTTTCACAGTACACTGATCGACAACCCCACCATCCAGTGTAAAAATGCACAAATCCACTGCCTCGGATTGTATATCAATTAAACCAAAAGATGCGGGAGAACCCCGATCCCGGGCAGCTTTCAAGTGTCCGGGATTCATTACAATTCCACGTTTGTCTACTGTTATTTTAGGTGTATGTGTATGCCCATGCAACAGGATTACTGCCTTGTTGCGCAACCCCATTACCTCCTCCGGAGTATGCGCACACCCGATACTTATACCCTCAAAAACCTGCAGAAGAGTATTGGGTACTTTGATGCTACGATACGCAGAGCACCACAGCCCAGGTACCATCCACACATCATAACCCGCATGTTTGATTTCGATGGCGTCTTCATAGTCGTCACCAAGATGCAGGAGTACTTCTGCCTGGTACTGTTCTGTCAACCGATCCACCGCCTGAAACAACAGTTTGCGGTTACCATGACTATCGCTGACAATCCCCAGTCGCACTTCAGAAAAATTCCTGGTTATTGGTTATTAATATGTCAACGCTAGTTTGTATAGGCATCATAAAGCGCTTGACATGCAGTGGCATCCAGTGGCTCTTCAGAAACCACCACGACATAATCCACTTCCAGCGTATCGCCCTTGGCAATATCCGGTTCAGTAAATGACCCGAACCGTACATAATCTCTAATAGAATAGATGGGTTCACCACCTGGATGATCCTGCGGTGTCATTTGCATGACCC
>CAZIDP010000031.1:0-53091 GCA_964537975.1 uncultured Nitrospirales bacterium
CACTAAATACAAGATAATTCTGTGCCCTCGGCTCCTTCATCACCCTTCTGGGTACTCGCCTGCGCGGGCATGACAGGGGGGAAGCGGGAATGACGGAGCGGGTGGGCGTGACAGGATGAGTGCTATGTGTGGGTAAAACTGTTGAGCTGCGGCGCGAGTTTTTCATTGCTGGCACACCCTCCGGGGTGCAAGTGTGGGGGTGACGTTTGGTCCCGGGGTGGCGGCCAGAGGCCTTACCCCGCGCTACTGCGATGTAATCCCTTCGGGATATGGGAGCGGATGGGCTTGCTCGCATCTCCTGCTTCGCGCTTGTGGTTTCCAGCCTGCACGGGCATGACAGAGTGGGTGGTCGCGCCTTGAGCCCATGCTGGATACCCGACACTTTCCCGTCAGTTCTGGCAATGCGACAACAAAGCGCAAGCCGAGTGCTTTTGTCTAATAGATGTGTACGGGCCGAGTCCATTGGTATACAGCATTTGAAACGATTTGCCCAGAGCATCGTGGGCCATCACACCGGCTTATTGGCCTGCTACGACGAACCCATTACTACCGCCCCGTTGGAGAGAACCAACAACAAGATTAAGTCGACGTAATGACAGGCTTACGGCTACCGGGACATCGAATTTTTCAAGCTCAAAATAAAGACATTGCATGAGACCAAGTACGCTTTAGCCGGATGAACCAAAAGTTATCACATGTACCTGTTTGCTGTAGGTGCTGTCAGGATGAAACAGGACGATATCTTCTCCGCCATTGCCGGTGAGATCATAGGTATACACGTCGCCCATGGTTGTAGGCAGTGTCACTGTTTTCCAGGGACGATTGCTGATAATACCGTCTGCTTCCCCAAGGTGTATGGCAAGGGTGTCGGCTGAAAGGGCATACGCGACATCAAGATGCCCGTCGCCATTGAAATCGCCCATTGTATACGCGACTCTGCCACGGCCTTCCGGAGCATCCATACTGAGCGATATGCTGTGTGCGGGGCGGTCTTCAAAACGATTGTCTTTGAAACGATACGTTTCCACATCTACACTGACGCGTTTGCGAAAGAAGTAGTTCATGATGTTACGTGGGCCAAAGGACATGCTGACCACCAGCGCATCCAGTGTGCCATTGCCATCCAGATCATGGAAGTAAGGTGCAGCGACGGCACCACGGCTGTAGATGGACGTTGATGGTGTTGCAAGATAAACAAACGGTTCCTGAGCCAAGTAGATATTGGTGGTTGACTCCATACTGACGGTGCCCTTCATTTCAGTCACGATCAGGTCTGGCAGGCCATTGTTGTTTATATCTTTTAACGAAGTGAAGCTGCGGTAATGCTCCCGGTGATTCCCGGGAATGCGTATGCGATGTCTTTGTTTCCAGTCTACGCCATATGCAAATTCGATTTCTTCTGATAAAATAAATGCCAGAGCTGGGTTGGGAGTCTCCGGTATGTCAAATAACACATAGTCTGGCAAACGATGGTAAATCGTCGTATGACCAGACTGACGTATCTGGCTGATGACTTCACACGTAATAAACCCTGCCTGCTCTGTTTTGCGATGCAGCGAATAACCGTTTGCCTGAGGCAACAGCCATTCCTCCTGTCCGTCACCTGTCCAGTCTCGTACGTTGTCTGTCAAAAATACCGGTTCCCGAGCATTGGCAGGGATAATGGACTCAATCGGCAAATAATCCTTTTCTACAAGGGAGTCGACATCAAATTGGTACATCTGAAATCCAAGATTGTCGCCTGCAAGTACCGCGTGAGGTGTGTTTTCATCCAATTGGACTAAAAACAAGGCGCTTGCTTCGGGCGTTAAATGCAAGGTGAAATCTGCCGTAGCATTGAACTGGCCAGCGCTGTTTCCTTGAAAGAGGTGGAGTTGTTTGCGCAATGGGTCGCTGTCGCGATCACATGTCAGCAGCAGCAAATCCGTACTACCGTTCCCGGTAATATCCTGGGCTGTGATGTCCCAGATGTCGTCTTCAACTTTCAATGTATGCAACTGAATGTCAGAGGCTGACAGGATGCAGACCAGTGTTGTTAAAAAGAGATGCGTCATGGCTATCCAACTATCCGTAGATTATGATGATCCGAGTTCTGCAACTTGGGATATGCAGTGAAAATCGTAGTTTATCTGTGTTTTAGATTGAGAAGAAATGTTTGTACTGGATTACCGGCGATCAAGCTTTTGAATATTATCTCTCAATATTTTAATACGTTTTAAAGCAGAGGTAAATGCGTCAATTTCTTCTTGCTGTTCACTGTTCAGACTGTCAATTGCGCTTTTGAGTTTTGTTTCCATATCATCCAACTGCGCTTTAAACAGAAGCATTAAATTGCCTTCGCTGGGAATCCTTTCTTTTAGTATAACGCGTGGCCCCATTAGTAAACCGCCAGCACGCAACGCTTCCTCATTGACGGGTTCATTTTGATCTGGCCCCAAAAGCATCATAATACGTTCATGATTTCTCAAAAACGTATACAATTCAAATTGCGTCAAATTGGAACACGTATCGTTTCGCTTACAATAGTTATAAAGCGTTTCGAGAGGAGTCAATGGATTGGTAGTTTGTTCAAGGAATCCAATACACAGTTCTTCGACAAATTCCAGTTGCATTTTGCTTCCAGTTGGAAATGAAATAATGTTATCCATGAATTGTAGGTTTCATTGTTAAGGAGGATTGATTTATTGCATAGACATCAGCATGTCAGCATTTTGTGACAGCTCAGAATAGGACAAATCTTGTGTTGATTCGTGCAGCACGACTTCATCAAATACAGTACCACGGTGGTCTACAGCCCTGAAATGGATTTCATCGGGGTATACGTCAACCACCCAGAAATGCTGTGTATTGCTAGACTTTTCTATATACCAACGTGGATTCTCTTTATCAATTTTATTTCGTAAGGCGCCCATGCTGCCATCACCCAGGTAGAGCGTACCATTGGGGTCCAGCTCATTGTTTCGCAGGCGTTTGCTGCGTTTGAATGTATGGTCATGATTTTCAAAGGCGACATCGAGGGCATAGGCGTCAAAAACAGGCAACCAATGTGTTCTGCCGGCAATAGAACGACTGTCTTCAAAACTGCGATAACTGGGGTAAAAGGGCACATGATATACCGCCATACGAAAGGGCATTTCGGAATAGGTATCCAATACTTCGGTCAGCCAATCGACCTGTTCTTCATGTGGAACGATGTGACCGCTGTCCAATATGACAAGGTGCAGGTTGCTGCCGAAACTATGGCTGAAATATGGGGAACCTCCTTGCGGAAAATAGCCATAATAAAAAGGCGCACGAACTTCTGGGGGACCTTCCAATTTATTGACTTCATGATTTCCGATGGCAAGTACCATGGGTATAAGTGCCCCATCTTTGTGGCGCATCTGTTTATGCCAGTTTCGAAACCAGATGTCCCAGATATACACATTTTTCAAATTGCCGTTTGCATAGGCGAGATCACCTCCAATTACTGCAAAATCTGGCTCAAACTTTCCCGCCTGACGCAATAAGCGGTCTGCGGCAGGCAATATCCCGATGTCGCCTCCCGAAATAAAACGTATCGGCTCTCCATCATTGGGCAATGTCGTGAAATGATATTCCTTAGCTTTGCCTTTTCGTGGATTACCAACAACAAAATAATAGGTGGTAGCAGGTTGCAAGTCTTTTAACTCGACACTGTGAATAAAACGCCCATCACGCAGTCCTTCAATCTGATGCTTGGTACCAGTTTCGGTGTATGAATAATCTGCGACTATCCCGTTTCGAGATTCAGCGTCATAATGCACCAAACTTTTCTCGTCGGAATCTTTCGAATGGTAATTTATGGTAATAGTAGTGCTGGTATTCCCTTGCCAGGTAAGATAGACATGATTTCGATAAATTGCGCATGAGCTGCTCGAAATGAGTAAAAAACCAAGAACAAATGCACCTGTAAAACGTTTATAGGTCATAGTTCCAAAGCATGTAATTTTGATGCTGTTCCACATGTTTATTTGCCTCATGGTATGATAGATTAAGTGTGGCAATGTCGGCTCATTTTACCCGTATTTGGCAGGTGAATCAATGCATAGTGTACTGTTCCTTGATTAATATGGTGACTGAATAACCAGAATATATGCTATTGAGCCGTATTATCCCCGATAATCAAACCGTTTTGTTATACTTGCTGTCCTTGGCAAATATTTATTTCAACGATAACATCCTGGAGAAGAAGAGAAATGCGTGTGCTTGTTACTGGTGGAGGTGGATACTTGGGTTCCTGTCTGGTTGCGTTGCTGTTGGACAAGGGGCATGCCGTGCGTGTATTGGACCGTTTTTGTTTTGGCATGGAAGCCTTGGCCGATGTCAAACACCGGGACCAATGTGAAATCATACGTGGTGACATACGTCGATTGCAGGAGGTTTCCGATCTCCTTACTAATATTGATGCCGTGGTACATCTCGCATCTTTGTCAAACGATCCTACTTGTGACTTGGATATTGATATGGCACACGACATCAATGTTGAAAGTACCATTGAATTGGCCAAACAGGCAGCGCAGCGGGGGATAAAGCGTTTTGTTTACGGTTCTGCCTGCTCTGTCTATGGCAAGGGCGTATTTGAATTGCTTGATGAAGCCAGTCCCACGCATCCAGTTTCTACCTTTGGACAGACCAAACGTGACGCGGAAGTGGCCTTGTTGCGTATGAAAAATCATCATTTCGAACCCGTTATCGGGCGTACTGCTACCATGTATGGTGTTTCACGCCGCATGCGTTTCGATCTTGCGGTGAACCAGATGGTGGCTACCGCGTTGCGCCAGGGCCGGATTCTTGTCCGGGGAGGCGGGAATCAATGGCGCCCGTTTGTTCATGTGCATGACGCGGCACGTGCTTTGCTGATGTTGCTCGAAGCCCAGGGTGAAATCGTTTCGGGTGAAGTTTTTAACATCGGCTCGGACCAGGGGAACTGCAAGATCAAAGACCTGGCCGAGCTGGTTGCCAGTTATATTCCAGATACACGCATTGAAATCGCACGTGATGATGATGATCTACGCGATTTCCATGTTCGCTTTTCCAAAATTGAACAGCAGTTGGGCTATCAATGTGAGAAAGATATTGCACACGGGATACGTGAAGTTGCCGATTGGTTGCATGAACATGGCGATGCCGATCCCTTTGAACCCACATTCTTTAATGTTGCCCGTATGAAGCAATTACGGGCCATGCCGGTGAGTGAAGGTGGGGAACCTTTGGCAGCCCGCTTTATTCCGTTAAGCAAACCGAGCTTGGGGGAAGAAGAAGAAACAGCAATTTTGGATGCGCTCAGAAGTGGATGGTTGACCTCTGGGCCGCAGGTGCCTGCCTTTGAAAAGGCATTTGCAGAAACTGTTTCCGCTCCGGAGTCTTTGGCAGTTGTTTCCTGTACCGCTGCTTTACACTTGTCGCTGGTTGACGCGGGCACAGCTCCCGGCGATGAAGTCATCACTTCGCCCATCACCTGGGCTTCAACAGGCAATACACTGTTGAACATGGGGGCAAAGGTGGTGTTTACCGACGTTGATCCGGATACCTTTAACATGGATCCGGCAACATTGGAGTCCAGGATAACAGAACGAACCCGGGCTATTATGCCGGTGCATATGGCAGGCCAGCCCTGCAAGCTGGATGACATCCAGGCCATAGCCCGAAAATACAACATTCCCGTGATTGAAGATGCCGCACATGCATTGGGAGCAAGCTACAAAGGCGTGCCCATTGGAGCCTGTTCTGATTATACCTGCTTCAGCTTTTATGCCATTAAGAATATTACGACGATGGAAGGTGGCATGGTAACCTTGAAGCATCCGGAACGTATCAATCAATTGCGGATGCTGGCCACCAATGGCATGGCCGCTACTGCCTGGGAAAGGTATGGACGCAGTGCGGTACCAACGCCCCTGGAAGTGGTCGCACCTGGATTTAAATACATGATGGGCAATGTCAGTGCCGCCATGGGTTTGCAGCAGCTCATGAAATTCAAGGAATTTAAAGCTGCACGCAAGCGGCTGGCCGAGATGTACCTGGCTGTACTGGGAGATGTTGATGAAATTGAATTGCCGGTAGTGATGCCGGAAGTAGAACATGCCTGGCACCTTTTTGTCATTCGTTTGCGGACAGAGATGCTGCGTAAAAGCCGGGATGAAATTGCCTATGATTTACGACAGGAGAATATTGGCACCGGCGTACATTTTTATGCGCTTCATATGCACCAGTACTACCGCGAAAAACTGGGAATGCGTCCAGAGGATTTCCCTATAGCTACGGAGTTGTCTGGAAAAATTCTGTCCCTTCCCCTGCATCCCCAATTGAGTGACAAAGATGTCAACGAAGTTGTTGCAGCATTAAAGAAAACCTTGTTGCACGCCAGAAAATGACATAAAAAATTTTGTTTGGGATATGCTGGAATGCTGGATAACACGATATCGTTAACCTCTACAAGATGAAAAAAGCACTGCTGATTTATGATGATGAATGCCCGTTTTGTCGCGCAGCCCGTGACTGGGTGATGGTACGAGCGAAGTCGGGTACAATCATACCTTTACCCTGCCAATCTGATGAGCGCCAAAACTTGCTACCGGGTATAAGAGAAGCGGATTGCCTGGATGCCATGCATCTTGTTCTTCCAGATGGCAGTATCTATGCAGGAGATGCTGCTGTTGAAATGCTGTTGCCATTGTTGCGTCCCGGCTGGTCCTGGTTGCGATTATTTTTCCGATTTCCAGGCATTCGACTGATTACACCGGTGCTGTATCGCTATATAGCTCGACATCGTTACGCTTTAGCGGGATTGGTTCGAAACGCTGATCAGGGTAAATCCTGTGGAAAAGACCGAAACTGTCCACTGTAATTGAGGGAATTATGTCCTTGTTGTTGTTAATGACCGGTGTTGCCGCAATTGCCTTTACCATTGTTTTAATTGCATATGGGGTGCAATGGGTAAAGCAGGATGCAGGCATTGGTGACGCTGCCTGGTCAGCCGGTTTGGCAATCAGCGCGATATGGCTTGCCGTCATGGCAGAGGGGAATCCTGTTCAAAGATGGGCGGTGGTATTGCTGACATTTCCCTGGGGAGCACGTCTGGCATGGTTTATTTTAAGGCATAGAGTAATTGGCCAGGAAGAAGACGCACGTTATGCGGCGTTGCGTGAGCGATGGGGAGCCAGGGCAAATTTGTATTTCTTCGCGGTCTTCCTGCTTCAGGGCGGGCTCATCCTTCTTTTTTCATTGCCCTTGCTGGCTGCGGTTACACAACCAAGTGAAGGCTGGAGTGTATCGATTGTGTTGGCGCTGATAACTGGTTGGGGAGCCATCCTGGGTGAAGTGCTGGCAGACCGCCAGTTAAACCAATGGCGTTCCAATCCAGAAAATGCAGGGAAATTGATGTGCTCCGGATTGTGGCAATATTCACGCCACCCCAATTATTTTTTTGAATGGTTACATTGGTGGGCTTACGTACTGCTAGCCTGGGGAGACTGGCATATGTTTCTTGCGTTAACGGGCCCGGTGTTCATGTATATCTTTCTGGTGCATATCACTGGAATACCGCCTTCTGAAAGCCGTTCTCTGATGCGTCGTGGCATAGCGTTTGAAGCATACCAGCGAAGCACCAGCAAGTTTTTTCCCTGGTTTCCCCGTGAGTAAAACACGCGCGTGAAGGGAACACCAAACATACTGGCACGATATACCAAAGCAGGGTACGGGATCGCTGAATTGGGAATGTCCGCGGTTGAAGTGATGCTGCAAATATATTTGCTGGTGTTTTATACTTCCGTGGTGGGTCTTGCGCCACAATGGGCCGGTCTTGCACTGGCTTTGGCCGTGGGCTGGGATGCCATTACTGATCCTGTAATGGGGATGATTACCGACAACACACACTCACGCTGGGGAAAGCGAAGACCGTACATTGCCGTTGGCAGTATATTTCTTGCGGTAGCTGTATACATGCTTTTCACACCCCCTGAACTGGCGGGACAGTGGGGGCTTTTCTTTTATCTTCTTGTGACATACATAATGGTGAATACCAGCATGACTGTCCTGTCGGTACCGCATGCTGCCATGGCGAGAGACCTGACGTTTGATAGACATGAGCGCACAGAATTGTTTGCCTGGCGATTGTTTTTCCGAAATTTGGGATTCTTGTTGGGTACGCTTCTACCAGGTTTGATACTGGTTGTAGCTTTAGAGTGGGGGATAGAGCATGCCGGGCAAGTGTCCAGGCAAGAAGCGGCAAGGTTGCTTGGCATTATCGTAGTCATCAGCGCGTTCATCACGGTATACGCTGTGCGGCGTATAGACTTGCCCGTGGATACACTAGATCGCTCTGCGGAAACCAGCCAGTACACAATCTGGCAATGGGACAGAGAAATGGTTGTCGCGCTGAGCGAAGTACTTCAAAATCGTTTTTTTGTGCCATTACTCATAGCGTATGTAATAGCTGCCATAGGTCGAACGCTGAATGCGTCGCTTGCTTTGAAATTTTATGAGCTGCGGCTGGGTTTTACTGAGTTTCAAACCGTGGCATATGTGCTGGCTCCGTTTATGCTGTTTTTGTCCTTGGGAATAGCAGGCTGGGTGTGGATATCGCATCATTTTGGCAAAAAATGGCCCGCGTTCTGGGGCGCACTTACCCTGGGCTTCCTGACAGTTTTTACGTATCCCTTGCTGCCGTATGGTCAGGTCTGGGCAGCAGTATTTTTTGCCTCTTTCCTGGGGGGCCTGGTTGTAGGCGCAATAATACTGTTTGACTCATTGGTTGCGGATATCGTGGATTACGATGAATTAAAAACGGGGAAACAGCGGGAAGGTATATATTTTGGTGCCTGGACCATGGCGACAAAGCTGGCGCGTGCTTTGGGGCTGGCAGCTACAGGAATGCTTCTGTCGCTGATAGGAATTGGGCCAGACACGGTAGTATCGGCAGAGGTAACCAGTTTTCGGATTGCCATGCTGTTCGGTCCCGCTGTTGGGAGTTGTTTCATTTTGGCAGCACTGGTTTTCCTGGCTATGCCGCTTACCGATAAGAAGCATCGTCAGGTGCAACGGTTACTTGAGGCGAAACGGCGGAGAACTGAGCGGACTCCAGGGCCGGTTTCAGGTGGTTCCGCTGCACCAGATTCTCACGTGTGACAACCTCAGACTCATTTCCCAATGACACCTGCCAAACCGCGGTTATCAGGTCCGCATCCTGCCAACTACCCAGTACGGTATCATCTTGAATGGCCTTCAATGTGTTATCGGGTATAGCCAAAAGTAACAAGGTTGAGTCACGTTCAAAACGCTTTGTGAATGCGGAAACAAATTCATCCAGATATTGACCCTGGTAACCTGTGCGAGAAAGACTGTCTTCCCAGGACCATCGGATTGCTCGCAGTGGTACACGTCTGGTGCCCTTCAGTACAATAGCTTTGGGGATTTCCATTTTGATGTATTGCGATAACATTTCTTCTGTGTTGCTACTCGTGACATTGTTGTCTTTCGCTGCGTAATGGGCGATAGCATATACAATCACACCTCCCCAGCGTCGAATGTCGGCACCGGTCAATTCCAACAACTGGTCTTCGATTTGGATTTGTTCAGGAAACGCGGTACCGGATTCTGGTTCCAGCAAAACAGCCCCAGAGATTGCGGGGAACATGGCGAGACATAATGCTAAAATCCACATTGTATTGCTCCAAAGCGTAAATGGAATCAGGTTGTTAATATTAATCTGCTGTTAAATAACATCTTGTCTGGAAAATATATTCATTCAGACGGGTCAAATTGAATGCCATTTTTGACACAAACATAAAAAGCTTGCATTGAGCAATTTCATACTGGGATCGGCATAACCTGATATATATTTCAACGCTTTAAAGCATAAATCATCAAGGATTTTATATTTTGAAACTTCCTATTCCGGACGATTGGGTCGATACTGATAATCTGGCCATAAGGGACAATTCAAATCAATCCATTCTTTGACGGCACGTAATTCGTCTGGTTCCAGCTTTACATCCTGGTGGGCTTCAGTTTTAAGAATTTCAAATAAAGCGCTCTGCAACGTACCAAAGCCGAGAGGTTCTGCTTTGAAATGTCGGGCACCATATACCCAGTCAAAGTAATGTACATAACCTCCAGAGATCAAAGACCGATAAGAAGCAGGTACACGATGTTCATCACGAATGCTACGCAGGTCAGGTTCAGCTTCGGATTGACCGTCATGACAGCGGATACAGTGGTTATCCAGGATGGGTTGTACAACCCTTTCATAATCAAACGGACCTGCGCCCCATGCAGCCGGTTCTATATGTTTGGGTGGTGACGCAAATGCCTTTCCCACACGTGCAGGCGGCGCAGCCTGGCGATCATCATGGCATCCAACACAGCTTCTGCGCTCACCAAATTGCAGTTGAACCACGCTGCGCATCCGTTGTATTTCATTGTAATCTTCGTCTAATACTTGAAAATACAATACCTTGCCAGCAGGTGCAAGAAAATGTGCTGAACCGTCGTCTTCGATGGGTACAATCCCTAAAGGTGCTTTTGCAACATAACTTGGCCAGCCATTAAGCTCGGTTACTTCAATGGAATCTTGATCGATTTGTGTTGAATGTCCGGTGCGAAACGCGTGTGGATGAAGCGCGTTTTGTGTCTGGGTAAGGTAGCGTTGTGCTGGGCCATGAACCAGGTGAACGGGAGACGCATAATAGTCTGAAAACGGTTCATGGTCACTTTGGAATTGTCCACATTCTAGTGTTTCCAGTATGGAAGGAACTTCCTGTACTACGCGTAAGTACTTGACCTTGCCTCTTTGGATAAGAGGTTCCAGCCCTTCATATACATCGAGAATTGTAAAAAGACCCAAACCCTGTTTTGCCAGTTCTGGATCAATCATGCCGGTGAGGGTCGGGGGCTTCTTTCTGGAATTCAGCGGGCTTGGTCTCTTGCTGCTGATTTCGGGATCAAGATAAATCAATTCACGGTTGCCATACCGGTCAATAATGTACAATCCCCAATGGTCCTGCATGCCAGGATTGTGACTTACCAGGAAGTGATCGGATGACAAAGGCGTCGGATCACGAAATGTCCTTGTGTAAACACGGTCCATCTGGTACTGTGGCGCTGTATCGGGAGTGATGTTGGTTATTGCTCCAGTATCATAGGGGCCGCGGGAAGTATCAATCAGAACTATCGGGCCTTGGTGGTCGCCATGCGATATTAAAGTAGCAACGATTTCGTGTGTGCCCGGAACCTGGTGGCCATGATTGTACCCATAGGGGGTGTTGTTGCCGAAAACGAGTTCCGGGTGCGTACCATCAGGGCGTATCGACCACAAGGTGTGGCCAAAATCCGCTCCTTTGTCCAGGTATTCTGAACGCGTCCACATGATACGCCCATCCTGCATCATGGATGGATGCCATTCACTTAAATTTGCATAGGACAAACGCTGAATGTCAGTGCCGTCACGATTCATACGATGCAGAACATAGGCCTGCGGTCTCCAGCACAAAAAGCGTATCTCACATCGGGTAGACATAAAGGCCAGTCCACCATCAGGTAGCACCACCGGATCAAAGTCATGATACGGCCCTTCTGTCAATTTGCGTAAAGTAGAACCGTCTGTTGATGCTTCCCACAAGTGCCAATAAGGTTTCCAACCCGGTACTTCAGATTCATTGGGACGGTAGGCAAAATAGATGGTGTTGGCGTCATAATTTGAAACCGGGTGCCGCACGATGCCATCACTTCCATCAAACAGGCACCGCACAGTACCCTGTGCGGGGTCCAACCGTCCCTGAGTGTCGCGTGGAATACTCAGCACATAAATACCCCCACCGGGAGCAAACAGGGCATCAAAATGATCACTGTAATTGTGTGAGGGTTTCAATGGGTGATGCTTTGCAAACAGTATTTCTTCCAGTGACTCGAGCATGGGGTCACGGAAAAAAAGTTGCCGTTTTGCGTGGCGTGCTTTCAAATACAACGCGTCCAATGCTTGTCCAATCGGATTCCCGGCTGCTTGAAGCTTCAGATCAGAAAGTTCCTGGAATTCCAACCGGGTGTCTACACCTCGACTGGTTAGCCGTTCGAGCATTGCTTCAAATTGAAGTAATGTCCTGGCAAGCGCGTCCAGTCGGGCAATGTTGCTCCAGTATAGTTCCCCATCTGGTGTTGCCGGACGATCCATGAATAAAGGCGATAAGTAATCCGTGGAATTGAGGTTGTCCCAGGAATCACGTTCACGTAGAAAGGCATATTCAACAACAGCATTCCAGGTTTTATCTGAAAGTTCAGACACTGGAAACTGCAAGCTTGCCATATCAAAGGTTAGATTGTCATGCGTTATATGAGCAACCGATGCCCATTCCTGCGCATCAAGTGAGAGCAGGACTTCCAATTCGACCGGGATGCGGTCCTGGTATGCACCAGAACGGTCACGCGAATAATCTACACGGGAAACGCGTTTTATGTCGGGTAATTCAATTTGTGCCCATTCCATGCTGTCTGTTTCTGGAATCCAACTGTTGGCATTACCATAGATTCCGTCATTTAGGTGTCCCACTTTATGAAATGGATGATCAAATGCGGAAGAAGCATGCGCGACTGCACCATCAGAAGCCAGCGCCAGGTTATTACTGCTGTCCGGCTCAAAAATCTCCAGTTCATCCAGGCAGGGCTGACCACCACGGGATTTGTGAATCATTAACCTGACGTAGCGGGCATCTTGTACCTCAAATTCAATTGTAGCGGTACCAGCAGGTGTAGAAGATTCAACCAAATTATACAATTTGCTGGTAACATCCTCTTCAACACTCACCGTATCATTATCAGAACGCGCTTCAAAACCAGAAATTGATACCGCAAGTAATATCAACAACATCAAATATCTTGAAAAATGACTTGACTTTGTTACGCAGAGTAGACCGAAATGCTTCATTTTAATTCCCCCAAAACATTTCTCTGAAAACCATACTTTTTAGCGTCAATAGCAATCCATTAGTTGCACAAGCGTATAGTGTAGCAAATTTTTACATAAAATCTTTTTTTTGAGAATCCCCACTCGAAACTACCGTTCAGGCAACTGGATTTGCTATGTTTTTAGCTGAAATCAGTGAGTTGAATATTCGAAACAGAAAGGTGTCTGGCGAATTAACATGAAGATTGCTATGCTGGGAATTCGTGGTGTGCCGGCAAAATATGGTGGGCTGGAAACTTGCGCGGAAGAGGTAGGATCGCGGCTGGTGCAGCGTGGTCATGAAGTGTACTGTTATTGCCGAAAAAATCATGAAGACGACGCGTTAACCGAATACAAAGGCATACAACGCATCTTGTTGCCGAGTTTACACCGTAGTGCCCTCGATACCTATGTCCATTCTACACTGGCGTGTATTCATGCATTAAAACTGAAACCGGATATCATACTTGCGTTCAACCCCGGTATCGGGAGCATATGTATTATCCCTAGAATGATGGGCTATCCTGTTGTCTTGAACCCAAATGGTTTTGATTGGCGCAGGCCCAAATGGGGCTTTTTTACGCAACGCTTTATCTATTATTCCGCCTATATTGCATCAAAAGTTTGCAACAAACTCATCATAGATGCCCATTCTGTCAGCGAATATTATCGAGAAGATTTCAAGTGCGATCCAATACACATTCCCAATGGCGCCAACATTGATACCGAATTGGCGGATACAGAAATATTGTCACAATATGGCCTGGAGAAAGACCGATATTTTTTATTCTTGAGCCGTCATGTGCCCGACAACAGTTGTACCCAAATTATCGAAGCTTTTGAAGGGCTTGATACCGATGTAAAGCTGGTGATGGGAGGGGGGAATGCCGAAGATAGTCCTTATGCCGCAAGCTTACGTAATACCAAAGACGCCCGTATACTTTTTCCGGGGGCCATCTATGATTCCGAACATGTAAAAGCACTGCACCAGGGCGCACTGGCTGTAATACATGGCAATCAACCAGGTGGTACCAGTTTGGGATTGTTGAAAGCTATGGGGTTCGGTTGTTGTGTATTGACCTTGAATACACCGGACAATGCCTATGTTGTTCAGGATACTGCCCTGACCTATGAATTATCTCCACAAGACCTGCGCGACAAACTGAATTATGTCCTTGAAAATCTGGATGTCGTGGCAAGCATGCGATTACGTGCGCAGGAACGCTGTCGTGCGGTGTATGACTGGGATGTCCTGGCCGGAAAATATGAAGAAGTTTTAATGCGGTTTGCCAGAAAAAGTTAACCCTGCTGTCGGTCGGCAATAATTTATTTCTACTTTCAGATTACATTGTGTCTGAGACTGCGTCTGCACGCATGACTTCTTCCAGATCATAAACAGCACTGATTTGATGCCCTGGGGGGATGACTAGATAATCTTCTTCCGACCAATTGCCCGCTAGTAAACCTTCAATCAATCGAATGCTGCCGGTTAATTCTCTGAATGCCAAGCCGGAATCTACTGCTTCTTTCTCTATGCGTTGCTTAACTTCCTCAACTCGGGTTTCTGGTACATCCAGGAACAACAGGTCGCTTGAACCATGATTGGGTTGCAGTGTTTCCAGGATATACTCGGCATTTTCTTCGCCATACATATCGACCAGTTCTTCCCAGGTCTGACTCGTGCCCATACCCATACCCATGCGGGTGCGGCTGTCAGAGACAAGCCGGCTGCCCCGTTCTGAATAGCCAATGGAAGCCCAGGACTGACTGGGGTTGTCCGCAAAGTGGTCTTTAAATAAAATTTTTGAACCGAGAAACAATGTAGTGCAATCGTGAGCCCGGGTAATGACCAACGGTAAGCTGCGCGCTTGCAAACCCATCGTTGCATTGCCACACAATCCATATCCCAGCAGAACAGCATCATACTTCTCTTCTTCTGTTTCTACTGCATCAATGTACGCCTGGATACGTTCTCTCAATCGTCCCGGTACATTGTGATCGCCCTTCGCTGTAAACACAGGACTGATGGTGTGTGCTGTACGTGCGATGCAATAAGCGACTTCTCGTGTTAAAACGTCACACGATATCAATTTGTATTTCATCGAATAGGCTCCCGGCTGAAGATAAATATCGCAATGAATATATCAAAAATGTTAACGCTGAAAGAAGGTACTCATCAATCAATTTTTGATGTTACCCGTCAAAATGTAGACAATATGCGCCTGGACTAAGTCATATCAAGCATTAAAATAGGAGTATCTATTCTTTGGTCGTAGATTTAACAATTCTGCTCCTCTTCATAGCGGTATATTCCGGTATGATTCTCGGTGGATATCCCGGTATGGCACTTGACCGAACCGGGATAGCATTACTGGGTGCCATTCTCTTGCTTGTATTGGGGCGTGTAACCCTGGAAGAAGCCTGGTTATCGCAAGATGTCCCCACTTTATGTCTGCTCTTTGGTCTTATGGTAGTCTCGGCGCAATTCAGACTGGGTGGTCTGTACGCATACATCACTCGGAAGCTTGTCACCCTGCCTGTCGGCCCAGTCATATTGTTGCTGGCTTTCAGTTTTATCTCGGGAGGTTTGTCAGCGCTATTGGCCAATGATATTGTCTGTCTCGCAATGACGCCCATTCTCATTGAAGGTACGGTAAAACGCAAGTTGAATCCAGTACCCTATTTATTGGTGCTTGCGTGCAGTGCCAATATTGGTTCTGCCGCAACTTTGATTGGCAACCCACAGAATATGTTGATAGGCCAAACGCTTGAATTGTCCTTTGGCGTATATTTTTTACAGGCAATACTTCCTGCCTCGATTGGTCTTGTACTTGCCTGGGCTGTGATTTGTTTCCAATACCAGGGCAAATGGTACATGGAATACCCTGTTTTGGAAGTGGAGTCCCCCGAATTCAATCTCTGGCAGACCGCCAAAGGTATGATGGTATTACTGGTGCTTGTTATTGGATTCCTGTTCAGCGACATTCCCCGGGAAATCATGGCCCTGGCGGCAGCCGGTTTTCTGCTTACCAGCAGACGCATGGGCACCCGACCCATGCTGGCACTCGTCGATTGGCACCTGCTGGTTCTATTCGGTGGGCTTTTTGTAGTGAATCATGCCCTGGAAGCTTCCGGTATGCTGGAACAGGCAATGTCATTTATGAATCAACAGGGTGTAGATGTAAGTAAACCTGGCTGGCTTTTCATTATTACCGCGGTCTTGTCCAATATGGTATCGAATGTCCCAGCAGTGATGTTATTATTGCCCATGGCCACAGATACACTTGCAGGCCCGGTACTGGCATTGTCCAGCACACTGGCAGGCAACCTGATCATTGTTGGCAGCATTGCAAATATCATTGTGATTGATCAGGCCGCACGTCTGGGTTTCCGCATCAGTTGGTGGCAACATGCCCGAACGGGAATTCCAATAACGATACTTACGCTCTTGGTCACTGCAATCTGGCTGTATACTTTACAGTTTATACCACAACTGCACTGAATACGCATGAGCAGAGGGAGATTGTCCTACCAGATATTATTCTTCCGGCTGTAATGGCGTGTCCAACATCGGTGTGCGAAGTTCACCTGCAAGTTTACGATACACCGCTTGCCCTGTCAGTGTGTAAGTGCCCTCAGCATGGTCTGGAGCCTCAATCAGGTAATGCACCGTCGCGGGCCATTCCGGTATATTTATCCACACCAGCGCGAAGGTACCGGTATGTCCTGTGTCGGGGCTGATCGCGGGTAAATCACCACCACTAACCACACCGAATTTCCACCCGGAGGGCAAGGTTTCTTCTATGGCAAGCGCCGTTACGGGGTCTTCCCCAACGAAATCAAGCGTTACCGTTACTTCCACAGCACCTCCAGGCATATAAGGCTCAACACTTCGTGTCATAGTCATACTGACTTGGGGTTCTTTGTCAGTGGTATCCTCCTCCTCATCATCATCATCAACAACAACCTCACGTGGAACAGGCAATTCTGTAATCGGTGAAATCGGCTCCGGAATAGCTGGCTCGAGGTCATCAATTATCATCTCGGTTGATGATTGCGCATTGTTTGGCTGTGTTTCCTGTAAACCATTCTGCTGCGAACACCCCGTGATCAAGAGCACAAAGGTAGAACATAATACCATGTAAAGTGTTAATCTGAAAATATGTATTTGCATTACAGTGTCTCCTGCGCAATTTTTTTGGCAACCTCAATCAATTATGAAGGGCAAACTACAGCATAGCCAGATTACCACAATCCATGGGTTTCTGCCCATTCCGCATTTATCCGGGTTTGTACTGCCCAGGCATCCATGATAACCAATGCTGCCATGTTTTCAATTACGGGCACTGCGCGGGGTACGATACAGGGATCATGGCGGCCCAGAACCTCAATTTCGCGATTTACATCATGGATATCGTAAGCTTGTTGCTTTTTGGCTATGGACGCGGTAGGTTTGACTGCAACCCGCATGACAACGGGCTGCCCTGTCGAAATCCCACCCAGAATACCTCCGGTGTGGTTGGAAGCAAATGAACCATCTTTCATTGCGTCATTGGCCTGGCTACCGCGAAGTCTTGTAGCCGCGAAGCCATCGCCTACCTCGACACCTTTAATCGCTCCGATGGTCATGATAGCAGTTACCAGTCTGGCATCCAACTTGCCGAATATAGGGTCTCCAATTCCCGGTGGAAGTCCGGTGATGTCCAATTGAATGATACCGCCGACAGAATCCCGATCACTGCGTGCCGTGAGTATGGCTTCTTCCATCAGCTTAGCGGCATCCAAATCTGCGCAACGAACCACATTTTGTTCTATAACTTCATAATCACATTTTTTTGCTGTAATTCCAGCTATTTCTACGGCGTGGGCAACAATACGCACCCCCTTTTCCAATAGGTATTTCATGGGTATGGCACCTGCGGCAACCCGGCATGCAGTCTCTCGACCTGATTGTCTTCCGCCACCTCTGTAATCACGAATCTTGTACTTCTTATAAAATGTAAAATCACCGTGACCGGGCCGAAATACATCTTTAATATCATCGTAGTTTTTAGAGCGCTGGTCCTGGTTGCGGATAATCATTGCAATTGGCGCACCGGTAGTCTTGCCATTAAACACACCAGATAAAATTTCGACCTCGTCCGGTTCTTTGCGTTGGGTAACGACCTTGCTTTGACCTGGGCGTCGTCTGTCCATCTGCTGTTGTATGTCAGCCAGTGTGAAATCAATTCCGGGCTTCAAACCCTCCAGTACGGTACCAATGGCTACACCGTGGCTTTCGCCAAACCCTGTCATTCGTATAATGTCACCAAATGTATTTGCGCTACGGCATCGCACCGCAAGCTCCTGACCTATCTGGTCCAGCAGACTGGTAGCCAACAGGCTTGGTGAATCCTCTGATGTATCGAGAAGAATATCTGCATACGGCAGCAATACTTCCTCGCGCATTGTAGTCTGTTCTAAAAACTTGCCTGGCCCATCTTCACCTTCGAGCCAGGGCGGAATACCCCGAGCGATTGCGCGTTCCCAAAGAACATCCGGCTCTGCGTATATATATACCAGGATTGCATTGTCTCGGAGCAAGCGGCGAGAGTCTGGATGCATCATGAGGCCGCCACCCGTCGTCACAATGCACCAATCCATCAAGGCGGCTTCATTGGCAGCTTCCACTTCTAATGATCGAAAGAATGGTTCGCCATGATTTTTTAATATTTCCCGACATGACAAATTCTCGCCATGCTGGCTTGAATATATTTTTTCGATAATAGCATCGGTATCGTGGGTGCTCAGGCCAGTAAGTCGCGAAATGGCTTTGCCAAGCGTTGTTTTACCTGCGCCTTTCGGGCCGAATATAACAATTTTCATTGATTTGTTTTTGCTCCAAAATGGAAATTAATTTACTGGTTGTTACTCAGTTTTTATGACAGTACAGGCCTGCAATGATGACCGTTGTCGTTGCAGGCCTGTACTAAAATTCGTAATTCTATTTTACTTCAAATAAGCTTAAAACATCCAGCCGGTTTCCGGGACAGGAAGTCGTAACAGATTGTCAAGTGCAGATAACAGTTCTGGAGAACCATTTAGTTGATCCGTATAGCTGAGTGCTGTTGCGCCGCGGACACCAAGCCATAAACGAGTGAAAGTATTAACATTCGTTTTTAAAGTTTGAAGTCCAGGCTTTTCACCAGGCATTGCCGAGGATTCCTCGCCCATGGTAACAATGTATTGTCCGGCTACACCTCGCCAGGATTCATGGGCTTCCAGGCACGACGCTATGGGGTCTGTCAATTCCAAGTTGAACTGAATGGACTCTCCAGGAAAATGTGATTTTTCGAGACATGTATTGATGTCATTCATACGCATCTGGAAACAGGCATGGCATATTGCTTGATTTTCAGCATTACCCGCATGTGTAAGATTACGTTGGCGAAATGGCCGTATGAGCAAATCCTGTAATTGTACTCCGGGCGGTTCCATCATATTTATCAATACAACCTGATCTGCCTGCTGCTTCAGCAAGCCCATTAATTCAAGGAATTGTTCACGGTTCTGATATATCATGCATTCAACGTTAAGTTTACTGATTTCTTCTTTCTGCTCCAGATTGCACCAAATCATATGGGTTATGGCGCCTGTATCTTTGTTCCGATATCCTAAACCAAAGCCATTTTCTGTCCAGTTCATTCCACAGGTGGTATGGCAATGATGATTTAAGACAACTCCCCCATGGGTGCGTATCCGCCTGAGACGGGATGCATGTACGGCATCAGCATCATTGGCAGTAATACGCATAGGTTCTGGAATCTTGTCATTGACACATAATGTCGCGGGATCAAAAGCGTAATGATGATTGTAACTGTAGTTACCAAAACCAAGGCTGTCATAAAAGCCCTGATCAAATATGCCCAATCCTGTTACTAAAGCGCCAGTTTCAACTCCACGTAACACCGCCTGGGCCGTCAGACGCCGTGCAATACCACGCCTGCGTGCGATGGCGCTGGTTGTCACACCAGTAACCGCACTGAATGGAACCTCTTCTTGCTGATAACGCATACTGCCTTCATCTGAAAGAACACAGCATTCTGCCGTGTCGTTTATCAGCGCAACGATTGGGTGGTTGCCCTCCAGCATGATATCAAGCGCTTTTGCGGCAGTTTCCTCTTTTGGATTCAGCCACCCGACTTCACGCCAAATGCGGTGTACAGCTTCTCGGTCTGTATCGGGTTGATATGCTCGCCACTCCATTAGATAGTACCCCCCTTGTGATTATCTTTCTAAATACTACAGACAAATTAAATGTTTTTGTGTGTGCCCTATGCCTTGCCTTCAGATTCATCTTCAACAACGACGTTCCCACCAAGAGCCTGCAAGTCTTCCACAAACCCCGGGTAAGTTACTTCCAGTGCTTCTGCTCCATGTATGACTGTTTCTCCTGAAGCAAAAGTACCTGCGATGGCCAACGACATGACTACACGGTGATCGTCATGGCCTTCGACCTCCGTTCCATGCAAATCACTTTTATGAATAATCAATCCATCAGGCAATTCCTGGATACTGGCACCCATCTTACCAAGTTCCATGCGCATTACAGCAATGCGATCGGTTTCTTTTAAACGTGCTTGCGGGACATTTACCAGGCGGGTTTCCCCTTCGGCATAACAGGCCAGCACGGCCATCATGGGAAGGGCGTCCGGCGTGGCATTCATATCGATCTCACAACCCTGAAGTGATTGCGCTGATATTTCTATACCATCACTTAAAATACGCACTTCAGCACCCATCTGTCTGATATATTCTACCACAGCTTTATCGCCCTGTGTATCTTCCAGGTCCAAACCACAGTTTAATACATTGTTTTCGCCAATGGCACCTGCAGCCAAGAAGAATGTGGCGGAAGAAAAGTCACCAGGTATACGGTATTCCACAGGGTTGTATTGTTGCCCGCCTGGAATAACAAATTCGCTTAAATCATCCGCATAATTGACACGGATTCCTTGGCGTTTTAACCAGTCCAACGTAATGTGTACATAGGGGCGTTCATTCAATATCGGCACTATCAAATGGGTGTCATTCTGGGCCAAGGGTGTGTTCATCAGTAAAGAACTAACATACTGGCTTGTCACTGCTTCAATCGTGGCTTCACCGCCCTGAATGCGTCCTTCCACAACGAACGGTGGCTTGCCGTTGCCCCGGGTAGCCCGTACATTTGCCCCAAGCGCGTTCAAGGCCTCTGCCAGGGGACCACAAGGACGGTTGCGCACTTGGTGATCGCCAGTCAAAACGGATATCCCATTTTCTATCAACGTGGCACTGCCCAGCGCCATACGCATTGTTGTTCCAGAATTCCGTACATCGATAATATTTTCAGGCAAACGCAAATTACTACCCAGACCCTTAACACGCCATATAGCACCTTCGTCCGTAATGGTGGCACCAAACGCCTGGTAGGCATCAAATGCTGAGCGGGCATCTGCCGAGTCCAAGGGATTGGTTATTGTGCTTTCGCCTTCGGCCAGTGCGGCTATTGCCACCGCTCGAATGGTGTGCGATTTCGATCCTGGTATTGATACTGAACCCTGTAAAATGGATGGCTGTACGTGTAATTTCACTGAATACTCCTGAGTATAATGATTGAGAATTTTTATAATAGGTTATTACGTGCTTCTTTACTAAGCGCTCATTTGGTTCAATCTAAAAGCTAATTGGCAGGTTCACAATGTATATAATCGTAACGACAGTTAACGCCTTGAATCAATTGAACCAGTATGCGTTACAAGATATTTCTTGTAGCAATACTGAAATTTACAGGTATTAATGTGTATTCTTGAGTGTATACTATAAGCATACCTATGCAAACAATGGAGAAAACAAGATGCATAATTTGACACGGGCTGTTACATTTTTTGTCTGCGCAGTGCTAATCATGGTTGTTCTTGGTGCTTGCAGCGAAAGAGAGAAAGCAGGGGATATTAAACCAGTCAGCGAGGTAGATGAACCATTAAGCATGCCCGAAAACAATGCAAAAAAGCCGGAAGAAGCAAAAACGATTCTGGCGATGTATGAGGGAACCTTGCCCGCAGCCGATGCCGCAGGGATTCATCATGTACTGTCATTGTTTGATGATGATACTTACCATTTAATCCGTACGTATCTCGGCAAACCTGAAGGTGAAAATACGTTTGAAGAGGAAGGTGTCTTCACAACCCAAACAGGTTTTGAGGATGATTCAGATGCCATACTTTATATTCTCCAACCAGAAGATGAGTTAAATCGTATAACCTTTCTGGAAACAACGCTGGATTCTATTCTGCTGTTGGACCGTGAACAACAACGGATTGATTCAGCGTTAAACTATCAATTAGACCGTGTATTTCCATAGGCACTTACCCAAGGACGCTTAATGGCCCATTTACATTATTTTTTTATTCCCGATGGCTTGGAAAAAGCAAATCCATCAAACATCATCTCGCTACCGTCGGAAGAAGCCCATCACGCACTTCGTGTAGTAAGAATACGCAACGATGACATAGTCAGTCTTTTTGATGGGCAGGGGCATTGGAGCCGGGGTAGGTTTTGTGCGTCTGGAAAACGTGAAGCCGAGGTCATCATTGAGGAATCAGGGTTCGATCAACGCGACCAGCCTGCGATAACATTGATTCAGGCCAATTTACAGCGTGATCAATCCATGGAAGACATCATACGCCATGCCACAGAACTTGGGGTTTATAAAGTAGTTTTTTTTGATGCAGCGCGTTCTGTCCGCACTAAAAAAAATCGCATGGAAAAGTGGCACAGATATGCTGTTGAAGCCTGCAAACAATGTGGTCGCGCTTGGTTGCCGGAAATAGTATACGAGGATACACTGCAGGCGGCGTTACGACATACCAATGAAATTTCTCTCGCTTTGCTACTTAACGCCAAACCATTACCTGTTTCGGAAATCTTGACACCGTCGAAGGCAGTTTCTCTGATCGTTGGTCCAGAAGGTGATTTCAACCCGGAGGAGTACACGTTGCTGGATACGCATTCCAAGCCAGTATCTCTGGGAAATTATATTTACCGTTCAGAAGTAGCCTCCATTCTGGGAATTACTATATTGCAATACCTTGCTGGCCGTCTTGGCCCGATATAAATTATATAAAAAATGCTTTGCATAATGAATATTTTTCGTGCGACAATCGTCTTGTGACTAATATGAATTATTAAATGGAGGAGTAACGATAAATGGGTCAGGATTGTTTGTTTTGCAAAATTGCTGCTGGTGAAATACCGTCTGAAAAAGTGTATGCCGATGAAAATTTTTATGCCTTTAAAGACATTAACCCCGGTGCCCCGACACACATTCTGATTGTTCCCCGAAAACATATTGCCCGTATCAATGAAGTACAGCCAGAGGACGCTGGATTAATTGGGAACATGGTATTGTGTGCCAACAAAATAGCTGAAGCGGAAGAATTGACCGAACGTGGTTTTCGGTATGTTATAAATTGTAATGAAGATGGTGGCCAGACAGTCTTTCATGTACACCTGCATATTCTTGGTGGCAGGGCACTTGAATGGCCTCCGGGATGATTCATAGTACACAATCAGGAAGGTTTTTGATTCAACATGAAAAGTTTAATTCTTTTTTCAATAACTTATCCGGCACACACTATTTCTAGGGTTATATTTATTTTAATGCTTATGGTATTTTTATCTGCAAATATACACGCGCAATCTGAATCTGCCTACGAAATCCAAATGTTCCGACCAGCAGTAGCAGGTCAGAAACTACACTTTACGCTTGAAGCAGATAGTAAACGAACACAACAGGTTTTTCGTCGTCAGGCTTCCAATCCTCCTGAAGAAACTGTCCGCCAAATTAAAATGAGTGGTGTTCTCGAAGTTTTGGCTGTAAATTCGTTTGGTGATATGACGGAAGCAAACTATGAAATTGAGTCTTTTTCTGCCATTAATGACGAAAAGGTTATTGCAGGATTGGATGCGGGTGATACCCTTATGGTCCGGATTGAAGGTGATTCAACCCGTTACTATAAGAACAACACTGCCGTTTCTGATGAATTAAGTGAGCTATTAGGGTATATCATCAAACTGAGAACTTCTGATATGCCACGTGATCTGGATTATTATATCATCGATGGACCACAACAGCCAGGATCACAATGGCCAATTGATAGTCAATTGGCTGCAAAGGGTTTGTCCCAGAATAAGATACAAGTAAAACCGGAAAACGTAACCGGTGAATCACATTTCGTTGAATTACTGGAATTTGAAGGAGAGTCTTCTTATCGCATCACTGGTAAAGTTCACGTTGCATCACTTGAATTGAAGATGCCGCGTTTTACCAAGCTTGAGAATGCAACTATTCACATTGATTTCGAAGGCATATACCCAGTCAACCAGCAATTGCCTGTGCTTGATTCAAAGTCAACCTTTTCTCTGTCTGCAAAAGCAGGTGGCTCTGGCTTGTTACGCAGTATCCGAATGGAACTTCAGGAAACGCGCGATATTCGCCGTATATTCAAACCCCTGGACACGGGCTATATCAGTCAGAACTATCCTTATGAAGACCCATCACAAGCCGAAAAAGATAATAATGTTGAGAAAGAACATGGTGACGACGCGTGGCAGGTCATTTCTGTTCAGTGAGGAAATTGAGAATTTTATAGCGAATGCTACTTTTTTGGTATTGTTTGCATATTTCACTCATATGCTCTATACTGACATTCTCAAGACGCATTGCTTTATAAAAAAGAGTGGGGTAGGGGAGTTATTTCATGCGCGTAATTGATGTGGAGACCCGGCTGTGTGCCGTTATCGGGAATCCCGTGAGTCATTCCCTGTCTCCTGCAATTCACAATGCTGCTTTTCAATCACTTGATTTAAATTGCGTTTATCTCGCCTTTGAAGTTACCCACCTACGAGATTTTCTAAATGGTATGCGTGCCATGCCAAATTTTCGTGGTGTCAGCGTAACCATCCCACACAAAATAGCTGTTATGGACATGCTGGATTCTATTGATCCATTGGCGTTGCAAATCGGTTCTGTAAACACGCTATCACATGATGGGGGTCAGCTTTCAGGCAGCAATACCGATGGGCCAGGTGCGTTACGCGCCTTTGATGAAGCGCATATATCTATTCAAGACAAGCGTATCTTGTTTCTGGGTGCTGGTGGTGCAGTGCGCGCTGTTGCGTTTGCCTTGGCTAACAGGAATCCGTCTGCTATTGCCTTTCTTGGCCGCACACCAGAAAAAGTTCGCGGCCTTGCAGATGACCTTTTATACCATTATGCAATTACTATTGAAACTGGTCATCTTATTCATGACATAGAAACTTTCATTAATCATTATGACATTATTATTAATGGTACGCCCCTTGGTATGTATCCTGAAAGAGAAGAACACAGTCCGGTTCCTGAAGCGTTGTTGCGTGATTCTCATGTGGTATTTGACATGGTGTATCGTCCTAGAAAAACAAAATTGATAAGGGAGGCAGAAGATGCAGGATGCAAGACCATACATGGTCTTGAAATGCTGTTGAATCAAGCAACTATACAATTTGAAACTTGGACGGGGATTAAAGCACCTGCAACCGTAATGCGAGAGAAATTACTTTCTATTTTAAATATATAAAGTTACCAAATTGGCTTATTCTCAAATATTCAGTTCTGAACATTGTTTTCTTTGTGAAGGCATTGTTTAATTATTCAGGAATCTACTGGGGATGTGAAAGGATATGGGAATGAAGATTCAAACGTTTATTGGTAAGTCCAATATTGAAGGTTTACACCAGATGGACAATCATATCAATGAATGGATTCGGCGCAACAAAATAAAACCCATCACCATCAACCAATTTGCGGGACTTGAACGTCATCATGGTCAAAATGAAGAGCCAGTTGTAGTTACCAGTATTTGGTATGACCAGGATTTGGAATAACAGGTTAAACTTTGTATTCCTTCTTATTATTATAAATGTTTAATTTTTTGATTTATAGGTGCATTCCAAGATTCTTTATCCCGTGGAAGCAGGATAAGGAACCATGAAATCCAAAAAAACTATTGTTTCCATGCTTTCGGCATGATAAACTATGGGTGCCTAACTATGAATGCCTTCAAAATAGTTGAAAAAAGCCTCTCACAAGAAGGTAACGTCAGTTCTACATCCGGAAGAGGAGTAAGCCCCATTATGTTGCTAACCAGTTATGTTGACATGGATTGCATTGTACCAGAATTAAAAGTCAAGACCAAAGCCGATGCACTTAAAGAATTAACCCATATTTTGTTTGAAAAGCACAAATTGAAGGGCATGGGTCCGGCTCTTGATCAAATTATGGCACGTGAAACCACCGAAAGCACTGGCATAGGTCACGGGCTTGCTGTTCCTCACGCACGGGTGTCCGGCTTGAAAAACCTGATATGTGCTGTTGGTAGAGTAAGTGATGGTCTAGATTTTGTGGCTGTTGACAGAAAACCAGTTCATCTGATTTTTTTGATTTGTTATCCGCCGACACAACAGACGACCTACCTCAATTTTATCGCTACAATAGCCAAGCTTCTTCGTGAAAAAGAGCATTTAGAATCGATGCTCAAAGCAGACGATGATAAAACTATGTACACGCTTTTAGAGCAATTATCTGAAACTATGGTAGAACCTGAAGAGATGTATGCCAAGTTGTCAGATTCTGCTGCCGAATTAAATCAGGTCAAAGATGCACATGCCGATTTGATCCTTCTGGCCCGGCTTCAACTGTGCCAGGAAATGTATGAGACTGCACGCACAGGCAAAAAATCTATCAAGGAACGTATCGAAAATATTCGCTCGTTGATTGACCCACGTAATCTTCGTCATTATGATCGTCTCATGAAAGGGCGCGCACCCGCTTTGGTTCCCGTTGAAGGCGATACCTGTCAAGGTTGTTTTATGAAGTTGCCTTCACAATATGCACAGCGTGTCCGGCAGGAAACAGACAAAATTCATACTTGCAATAACTGTAGTCGTTTTATTTATATCGTATAACCTAGTGTAAGATACTTTATAACTGAAATAATTCACCATTGTGTTTTGCAAGCGATTAGTTGTTGCAAGCCATTATTGCTTTTTATCCAATGGGAGAAAATTGTATGGATGCGATGCGCGCGGCTGAATTGCTGAAACGTATTGACCTTTTTCAGGGCCTTACCCGGGATGACATTATTAAGATATATTCCAAGGGTATGACGATGTATGTACCCAAAGGGCAAGCGATTTTTATGAAAGGCACCGTTGGTAGCCAGATGTATGTGGTCTTGGGAGGCAAAATCGGTGTATATGACAAGAATCAGTGTATTGCCGTGTTAACCGCTGGAGATATGTTTGGTGAAATGGCCTTGGTTAACAAGGAGCCCCGAAGTGCGGATGTAGGCGCATTAGAAGACAGTGAAGTATTTGCATTAAGTGAAAGTGTATTTCAAAACTTACTGTCCAAGCGGGTCGCGATACAAATTTTACTCAACATTATTCGCACATTAAGCCACCGTCTGAAAGATGCCAACCTGCGGTTTACTGGAAATTAATTAATAGCACATACGGTTGAAAACACCTTTACCGTTTGTATTTCATGGACAATATCTCACCTTAAAACAGTCTCCCCACTTGACGAATCTGTGATTTATACTTATACTTCATGTAAGCACCATCATTTGGAAACGACATAGATATCGGCATTAAACCGATAAGCAGTTTCTACCACTTCCAGGTAAAGTTTAGGTAAGCAAGTGCCGATATACTGCTCAAGTGTTATTATTTGATTGCGCTTAGAATTTCAATAATAACCAGTAAAGCATTTTGAGTGGAGGATTCTGTATGAGCGGTAACATCAGTGCGAGTGGTTTAATATCTGGTATCGATTCTGGCCAGTTAATTGCAAGTTTAATGCAAATTGAACGCCAGCCCATAGTTCGGTTTGAAACCCGGATTAGTCAACTTGAAAAAGAACGAAATGCAATCCGGGACGTACGTACCCAACTTTTAAGCTTGCGTAATCGTGCACAAGATTTCCGCTTTAATCAAAATTTCACTTCTTTTGCTGCCTCTTCCAGCGAAACAAAAGTTCTCAATGCTATCATCGGTTCTGCTAACCCGGCAATAGGTTCCTACGAAGTTAATGTTCTGCAATTAGCCAGCGCTACTGTCGCAAACAGCAATGCAGCAATGGGCTCTCCAATCGACTCAGGTGCCACACTGAACAACAGTGGCATTTCAACGGCTATCTCATCAGGGACTTTTTCAATTAACGGGGTAGAATTTAATGTTGACCCCGACACGCAAAGTCTTGAAGATGTGCTGGCAGTTATCAATAGCAGCACCGCCGGTGTTACGGCATCCTATGATGCGGCTAGTGACAAAGTAGTCATCGAAAACAATACTCCCGGTGATACCAGTGTTATTAATTTTGGTGTTGCGAGTGATGAAGGCAGCTCCAATATTTTGGCAATACTTGGATTACGCCAGGCAAACCAGGTTACCGGTGTAAATGGTTCTACGGTGGTTCGCAGTACGCATAACCTGGGAGCTATCGGCCAAGGTGTAAAACTGGATACGGTTAATTTTGCGAATGGCTCGGTAACAGGGGGCGTGTTTTCAATTAATGGTGTGACTATCAGTATAGACCCTGAAACAGATGCCCTCTCAGATATTATTGACCGTATAAACAATTCTGGTGCCCAAGTAACAGCCAGTTATGATGCCACTACAGATGGAATCCGGATTGTATCAAATACATTAGGTAGCAGGACGGTTCGTTTTGGTAGTGCAACCGATACCAGTAATTTCTTGTCCATTACCAATCTTGCCAATGCATCACAAATTGCTGGTAATGATGCACGCTTTACCATTAATAATGGTAGCGAACTTACTCGTAATACCAATGAAATCAGCGATGCCATTGGAGGTGTAACCATCAATCTCATGAGTGTGGGCACAAGTTCTGTTACGGTATCCAATGATATTGATAGTATAATCGAGAATATAAAATCTTTTATAGATGAATACAATACATCCGTAAATCAGTTACGTGATTTAACCAGTTCATCTGGCGATTTGCGCGGCGACAGCAGTATTCGTAGCGTCGAAACTTTCTTGCGTATGCAAACCTTTAACAATATTGAAGGTATAAGTGGGGCATTCCGAAATTTGACCGACATCGGGATTACCACGGGTAGAGATTTCGATAGCGAAGGCCCCATGAGCTTGACGGTAGATGTAGAAAAACTAAGAGAAGCACTGCTTGAAGACCGTCAGAATGTGTCGCAGTTATTTTCTAATAATTCTGATACTGGTATTGCAGATGTATTTTATAAATACTTGGATGATGTAACAAAAAGCACAGGTTATTTAAATAACCGTTCAAAAGCCAACGGTGTCATTGACCGTCAGATAGAAAGTGTAAACGATCAAATCCGACGTCTTGAAGACCGATTGGAGAAGCGTGAAGAAAGATTAAGGCGACAGTTCGTCCGCCTTGAACAGCTTTCTTCGAGTTTCCAGGGGCAAAGCCAGGCATTATCCGGGCTGTCATTGATGAGTTTCTTATAAGCAACCAGCACTAGATAGGTACCAGGAGAATAACTATGTCTTACCCATCAGGCAATTTAAATGCATATACACGTGTTGATGTTGAAACAGCATCGCAAGGCAAGCTGATAATCATGCTTTTTAATGGAGCCATAAAGCGTGCAGAAGAAGCTCGAAGGCAACTTGAGAATGGCAATAGAGAAAAAGTTCACAGCAATTTGATTAAGTCACAAGATATCATCGCTGAATTACGTGGCGCACTTAATATGAAAGCCGGGGATATAGCACAGAATCTGGACCGAATTTATGAATACATTCAGCATTTGCTCATCACTGCGAACATGAAGAAAATTCCTCAGCCCATAAATGAGTCTGTCAATTTGATGACAGAAATGCGTGATACCTGGCAAGAGTTCTTTGAAAACCTCGGCAAAGATGGAAATACAGAAAATGTGCCTAAGCCAGTCCGTCTGAACCAACATGGTTCCTCCATGTTAAATATACAAAGCTGAATACTCTTTGGTGTGCAGGTTTTTATTATCAATAATGTAGCTGTACTTCTGATCACTGGATTTTTATCAAGCCGTTTTTAATCATGTAGCTCCTTCTGTATAATGTACGAAAATCGATTTGTACATTAAGTAAAGGAGCCTTCATATGTCTACCAATAGCTGTATGAATTGGAGTCGCAGACGTTTTCTTCAAGCCATGGGAATTGGCACTGCTGGATACGCTGCGACTTCTTCATTTTTGCAGAATATTACCCAGGCCGCAGAAGATGCCATTAAACCCAATGTCCTGTTCATTGCCATAGACGATTTGAATGACTGGCTGGGGTGTTATGGTGGGCACCCTCAAGCCTTGTCACCCAACATCGACCGTCTCGCGGAAGAAGGGGTATTGTTTGAGAATGCACAGTGTCAGGCACCCATCTGTACACCATCCCGTGCCAGTATCCTTTCGGGCCGTTACCCATCAACCAGCGGACTATATTTCCTTTCTCCGAATTACCGTGAAGCAGAAACCTTGACGGAAATGACAACATTGCCAGAGTATTTTATGGAAAATGGGTATCGATCCTATGGTGTCGGCAAAATATTTCATACCGGTGATGATCCCCATTCATTCCATGAATACGGCGGCCAGTTAGGGGGCTTTGGCCCCAGGCCGGAAGAAAAAATCAGTTTCCCGACAGGACATCCCCTTTGGGACTGGGGTGTGTACCCAGATAATGACGAAGATATGCCCGATTACAAAGGCACACAATGGGCCATAGAAAAATTACAAGAAGACCATGAAGAACCCTTCTTTCTGGCGGTAGGTTACTGGCGCCCCCATGTGCCTATGTATGCACCTCAAAAATGGTTTGACATGCACCCCATTGAAGATATTGTCTTGCCACCTGCCTGGAAAGAAGACCTTGAAGATATTCCACAATATGCCATCGACCTCACCTATGCTGGTGCAGCACCACGCCACCAGGAAGTATTGGATTTGGGTGAGTGGGCGCATGCCGTGCAATCCTATCTGGCCTGTGTGACCTTTGTCGATCATTATGTCGGTGAATTATTAAAAGCACTTCGCGACAGTCCCTACGCGGACAATACCTATATCGTGTTATGGAGTGATCACGGCTTTCATCTGGGTGAAAAATTGCGTTGGGGCAAGCGCTCTCTCTGGGAGGAATCAGCCCGTGCACCTTTGATTATTGCAGGGCCTGATGTTGTAAAAGGGTCACGTTGTACACGCCCTGTTGGCATGATTGACCTGTATCCAACCCTGGTCGATTTGTGTGGGTTGCCGAGCAGAAATGAACTTGAAGGCAAAAACCTGCGGCCATTACTGGAGAATCCGGAGGCTGCCTGGGAGCAACCTTCGTTAACTACCTTTGGCCCCAACAATCATTCTCTGCGCTCTGAACGTTACCGCTATATCAGTTACTCGGAAGGTTCGGAAGAGCTGTACGACCACGAGAATGACCCATTGGAACGCACCAATCTCGCGGGGAATCCCGAGTATCGAACTATTATTGATGAAATGCGCAAGTGGCTTCCTTCAATCAACCGGGAACCGGTGCCTGGTAGCAAAGGTTCTGATTCGCCTGTATACGATGATCCCGCGGAATGGTAGGCTACCTGAAAATCTGAAATGATGATTTTGATCAATGTTAAAGTTTTCTTTTTTAGTCAGGCAATGACCGGGTGATTTTGTCTTGGCGATTTCGGTAGTATGCCATAAAAGATTAATTGTTATTGGTTGCTTTGAAAGGGTCATTTTTTATGAAAATCAAGTCCATAGAAGCCTTCACCATTACTGTGCCCGCAAAGCCGCAAAAGACAGCACCACGCAGGCCATCGTGGGTGGACAGCGCGGAAGTCGCGAATCCGATGTCCCGGTTTCCAGAATATAAACCGTTTCGCGGCTTGTGGACAGCTAAGTTTAAGCGGGTAGCCTGTGTGGTTACCGCTGAAGATGGCACATGGGGCCTGGGTATTACCGATAATGGCGCAGCGGTCTTGTCGATTATAAATGATCACTTTGCGGAACACCTTACTGGACGCGATGTGATGGCAACGGAATATCTCTGGGACATGATGTACCGGATGGTATCGCCCTATGGTGCTTGGGGACTGTCCAGCTATGCCATCAGCGCAGTAGATTTGGCGTTGTGGGATTTGAAGGGTAAACTGTTGAACCAGCCTGTGTATGCCTTGTTGGGTGGTCCGTCGCACGAAAAGCTGCCTTGTTACGCTACAGGCTATGACACGGACTGGCATCTGGAATGTGGTTTTACCGGTACAAAACTACCCTGTCCCTTTGGAACTGCGAGCGGTCTGGAAGGCCTGATTGCTATCGAAGAGCTGGTTGCCAAAACACGCGATATGATAGGCCCAAAAATCGAATTGATGCTCGATTGCTGGATGGCCTTTGATGTCGAGTTCGCCATACGACTGGCGGAACGCTTGCGTTCCTACAACATGAAATGGATAGAAGACTGCCTCATACCAGAAGATTTCGAGGGCTTCGACGAAATGCGCAGACGCCTTCCCTGGCTTACCTTGGCCACAGGCGAACACTGGTACACACCCTTACCCTATGCACAAGCGGTTGCCCGGCGGAGTGTAGACATATTGCAACCGGATGTCATGTGGATGGGGGGAGTCACAGCGATTCAGAAAGTATGTCACCTGGCGGAAGCTGCTGGTATCGCGGTTATACCACACGCCGGGTTGAATGATGCCTATGGGCAACATATATGTCACGCGTTTCCCGGCATCCCATCAGGTGAATTCTTTGTAGGTTCAGCACCAGGGGTACCACTGGATGAATGTCCTACGCAACGCAATCCTGGCCGTATGGCCGTACCTGTAGATGGCATGTTTGCGCCCTTAGACGATCCTGGTTTTGGCCTTGGGTTGACACTGGACGAGGTCTATGCCATGAAGGACGATAAAACACCCGGGTCAGGTGGATATGGTGGTTGAGTATGCCATAGCAGGAAGAACAGCTTTTCACCGGGCATAGCTATTTAGAAAAAAGTGCTATACAAACACTGAAAACAGCTACGCAGTATAGATGCGGGCTTTAGGCGCGACGATATTCCGCAACACACCACGTGTATCGAGTATGCGCGTGGCATGTTGCGCAATGAAATTCCAGTCGTAGGCGCTATGGTGTGTAGCGACAATGACGATATCTTGTCTTGCAAGCGTTGTTTGACTTAGCTCCTCTCGTGAAACATGCTGGTGTGGTCGGCGTGTCTTCGGGAAAGTCAGGACGTGCGGATCGTGGTAGGTTACTTTGGCTCCCAATTCCGCCAACATGTCTATGATGACCAGGCTGGGGCTCTCCCGTGTATCATCGATATCGGGTTTATATGCCAGCCCCAGAACCAATATTTGCGCGCCTTTCATTGCGATACCGGCTTCGTTGAGTGCGAGTTGGCATCGTTCTACCACATACCCTGGCATACGGTGATTTATCTCACCCGCGAGCTCTATGAATCGTGTACGCAATCCAACCTCACGTGCTTTCCAGGTAAGGTAAAAGGGGTCGATGGGTATACAATGTCCGCCCAAGCCTGGGCCGGGGTAAAATGCCTGGAAACCGAAGGGCTTGGTAGACGCCGCTTCAATCACTTCCCAGACATCGATGTTCATTCGATCAAAGAGTATTTTGAGTTCATTTACCAGCGCGATATTTACTGCCCGATAAATATTTTCCAGAAGCTTGGCTGCCTCTGCGGTTTCTGCACTGCGTAACGGTACCACTTCCCGAAAAGCGATACGATATAAATTGCTTGCCAGGTTTTGGCTGGCTTCATCAATACCACCGACCAGTTTTGGGACGTCACAAGTATTTTGATCTTTCCTTCCTGGGTCTTCACGTTCAGGAGAGTAGGCGAGAAAGAAGTCCTCACCACATTGTAATCCGGAAGTTTCCAGGATTGGCAAAACCACATCTCGCGTTGTACCCGGGTAGGTCGTAGATTCAAGTATGACTAACTGACCGGGATGCAGTGCTGCGGCTACTGTTTGTGCGGTATGTTGAATATAGGACAAATCCGGTTCAAAGTGTTCGCCCAGAGGTGTTGGAACGCATATCAGGATGACATCGGCTGCTGTCAACCGCTCAAAATCGTTTGTTGCTTCAAAGCGTACCGATTTTGCCAGTTCTGGCACCAACAATTCGCCCAGATGCTTGAGATAGCTTTCACCATTTTCCAAGGCAGATATCTTGTCCGGATCGCTGTCGAAACCCAAAGCACGAAGACCTGCATCATGAAATGCCGCGACCAATGGCAGACCGACATACCCCAATCCAATAACACCAACAATGACCGTTTTTTTGTCAATACGCTCTTCCAGATTTTTATACGTTGACAATGGCTCAGTCCTCTGCCAGAAATCGGTAATTGGCGCGGCGTGGGGGAGCACAATCGCCGTTAACAAAGAATTCCGTGATATCACCCGTCTTCTGGATGTGGTCCGCCCATTTGAAGTCGAAGGAAAGCGGTCCTTCTGACAAAGCGATCAGATGCCGGGGAATGGCAATCACAAGTTTGTTGCCTTCTACATGATATTCAATTTCCACCGGATTCATCCAGCCGCCTCGGCCATCGCTTCGTTGCAGTGTGGTGACATGGTCATTGATAACCTTCAGGTTGACGATATAATCATAGCCTTCCCAGCCTGTGTTTGGATTCTGATCCGCATCAATATACAACAACATCCAGAAGGGGTCTGTGTGTGGACTGAGTGGCTCCTGGGTTTCGGCATAAAAGAATACATGTTCATGGTCACGCGCAACCTTGAAACGCAAGAGGTCATTACGACCGGTAGTATTGACATAGGGTCCGGCAGACCCAACACCCGGGTAATCCCGATGTCGTGAATTGCCACCATGCGCCAGATATTCTGGCGCAACCGTATCCCATTGTGATAAGTCACCGTGTATTTGGATAGTCCTTTGTGGCGTGGGTGCTTCCGGTTTGCGTACCCCTTTATAGCGGCGGATGTTCGACCAAAGCTGGTAGTAATAATTGTCGGTGTGACCACCCGTCATTGGTTCCGCATCTCGACTGTACTCCTGGTTATATTGATCGATGAAGTAGGTCTCGCCGGGTTTTACATCCCGGCCCGCCATCCCCAGTTGTGCCCCCGGGAAAAAGTCCCAGAATGCCAGGCTTTCCTCCACGTTGTCTCCCATAACCTGGCTGCCCGCGGTCCATTCATTCCACCCCGTGACAAAGATAAATTCAGGGTCTGTAGCCAATGCGGTATCCCATTGTTCTTGAAAACACAATCCATAATCTGTGTATGGTGTGATGTCATAACGGTCTGGCTGAGGTTGACGACCTTTATGAAAGCTTCGCCCAATGTTCGACAGGGGATGTTGCCCGACCGTAACCGGCATGTGCTCCGCTTGTGTGGGTGTTTTGTCCCAACCTACTGGCTGTGGATGGTGGGCGACCCAGGGCCAGGCATGATGGCCTTGTTTGTCATACCAGGGAAGGGTGGTCCAGGCCCAGCTTTCGCGTATGGTGAAAAATTCTTTGATATGGTCTGGCAACACGACATCACGCATGGGGCCGACTTTTTCCCATTGCCCGAAAATTAGCAGGGGTTTGCCTTGCCATTCAAACCATAATTCACGGAATCGATCCTTCGAATACACCTCATCCCATATCCTGAGGATAGATTCTTCACTTGCCAGAAAACAAAACTGGGGGGTAGGCTCTCCTTCGGCGCGCATTTCCATAAAAGTTTCCCCAATGGCCGTAATGACCTCTGGGAAAGTGACATTGTTGGTGGTGTCGAAGATCAGTGTATCTACGCCGGCATCGGACAGCAATTGCGCGTGGCGACGAAGTACCCAGGGGTCCTTGGATTGATAATAGCCATATTCAGGTTCGCCCCAGAAATGTGCACCTTGGCCCCATTGTGGATTCTCGGGATTCGCTGCCTTGATTTTTGTCACATCGAATGGGCCCGCGCCACCAATCTGGTTGTGTGTCAGGAAATAGAATATGCCGACATAGCGGTCTTTTTTGGGCGGACCACATTCTTCATAGCTGGGTAAAGTGCGTCCCAACGCGTCCGTTGCAGCCCAGGTATCACTTTTTAAATCACGTAAGTTGCTGGCTTCAGATTCTGCTGACATAAAAACTCCCCCCATGGATAGTATGAATATAAATAGTACATATTTATAGTGGTAATTCATTTTATTTGTCCTGTTAATGTTCACAAAGAATGTTTATCCGGGTATACTAAATAAATAGATGATCTATTGAAGAAATTCACTTACATTTTCAGCTGTAATGGCAGCAGTGGGAAGCTCAATCGTTTTGGGGACTGCTTCACCACCCAATATTCTCAAAGCGACTTCGATGGCTTCCTTGCCACCGGTTGGATATACAAAAGTCGCGCTTAATTTCTCTTCCCGCACATATTGCACGCCTTCATGGGGCAAGCCGTCAACACCTACAAACAAGATGTCGTCTTCACGTCCCACAGCCCGTGCCGCGAGATATGCCCCATGCGCGCCGGGATCATTGTGTGCATAAACCAGATCGATATCTTCAAAACGGGCCAGTGCGGACTCCATCTCCCGTCGTGCATTCGGTTCCAGCCACTGCATGTCTGCCTCAAATATGATTTCTATATCAGTTCCTTCTATTCCTTTTCGAAAGCCATTACTGCGATCATGCCCGGGAATACTGGTCATCAGGCCTTTCAATTCGACCACACGTCCCCGGCCTTTCAATGCTTCCGCAATCCAGCGTCCGGCCATCTCCCCAATAGCAAAGTTGTCCGCACCGATAAATACAGAATAATCATCCCCTAAAACCGCGCGGTCCAAAACGATAACAGGAATACCTGCCTGGTATGCTGCCGCGATTGGTGGCGTCAAAGGCTGCGCTTCTTTCGGGCTGACAATGATACAGTCTACGCCTTGTCCGGCAAACTCTTCAATATGCGAACGCTGTATAAGGGAATCATTCTGGGCATCCTTAAAAATCACCCGAATTTCGGGGTGCGCCTCAGCAGCCCGTCGAATATCGTTGTTCATCTGAACGCGCCAGGGCTCACCCAGATTACATTGACTCATCCCGATGGTCCACTGTACGGTACCATCTGCATCACGTTCAGAACTGTCTGCACATCCGCTGATGAGAATTATTCCAGTCAGGGCCATAACAGCTGTGATGGCCAATGAAATTGATAATTTATACGGTTTTGTTGATGATTTCATCGCTGATTTCTCCCCTTATCTGCGGTTCGCGCGTTGCAACAAGACTGCCGCGACAATTATGACACCTGTTAACATGAGGCGTGTTGCCTCTCCAGCCGCATTGATGCTAAGTATCTTATCAAGGTAACCAATCGTAAGTGTACCGAGTAGTGTGAGTAAAATACTACCACGACCGCCCATTAAATTCGCGCCGCCAATAACCACGATAGCAATGGCGGTGAGCTCATAGGTCGCACCAGCTTCCGGGTCTCCCTGGAATTCCTGGGAAGCCTGGCATATGCCAGCAACTGCGGCAAAAAAACCACTCATGCCATATGCTAAAATCTTGGTCCAGGCCACAGGAACACCGGACAGGCGTGCCGCGGTCTCATTTCCTCCGACAGCATAGATGTATCGGCCATAGCGCAGGCGGGCCAGCAATACCCATGAGAGTGCAATGCAACATAAGAAAATCAAGGTGACCGTTGCCAGGTTTCCAGAAAACAATCGCGCGTCTATGGTTTGATATATAGCAGGCATGGGAACATGACTGATCGAGCCGTTGGGTTCCTGTATGTAATTGGATATTTTCATACCGCCAGACACATACTTCGCCATACCACGTGCAAACACCATCATGGCCAGCGTTACAATGAACGGTTGCATGTGAAAACGGGCGATGATGCCACCAGATACCATGCCGCACAGGGTTCCCACCAACAGTGAGGCGGGAATCGCCAGGATTGCCGGAAGCCCGAGATGAATGCTGAGGATGGAAAACACTACCGCGACCAACCCGAGTACACTGCCGACGGAAAGATCGATGCCACCAGATATAATGACTATGGTCATACCACAGGCCAGCATACCATACACCGAAATCTGGCGCAGCATATCCCGGTGCACCCCCCAGCGAAAGAAGGCACCATCCGCATGGAAGATAATGCCACACAAAATGACGACCAGCAAGGACAATAAAACGCGCACCTGTGGGCGTGCCAACAAGGATGAAATCGTCATCCAGACAGGATGTTGTGTCAGGCCTCCGGACCTTGCATTCATCATGCCGCGTTTTCTCCCCCCATCGCTGCAAGCAAAACGGCGTCTTGTGTGGCATTCGACCGATCCAGTGTCGCCGTAACTTTGCCCCGATGCATCACCATAATGCGGTCACTCATGGCCAGCAGTTCAGGCATTTCTGAAGTAATCAGTAGAATGGCCATCCCGGAAGCAGCCCAGGATTGCATTAAGGCGTATATCTCATGCTTCGCCCCGACATCCACACCTCGAGTTGGCTCATCCAACAACAATACCCGGGGCTTGGTTTCCAGCCACTTTCCGAGATAGACTTTCTGTTGGTTACCACCTGAAAGCGTTTCAACCGGTTGCGCAAGATCATGCATACGGATATGCAGCAATGCCCGATAATGCTCCGCGCAAGCTGTTTCTAGTTTCCTGCTTAGCCAACCATAGGGTGTACACTTAGGTACACTGGCAAGCGTCATATTCTCACGAACTCCAAGATTCAGAACCAGCCCCATGCTTTTGCGATCATTGGTGAGTAACGCTATACCGTTATGTATCGCGTCACGCGGTGAGCGTGGTACACAGGGCTTGCTATCAATGCGTATTTCACCTTGCAACCGCTTTCCATAACAGCCGAACAATGCCGCTAGCAGCTCTGACGAGCCCGCGCCAGATAATCCGCCCAACCCCAGGATTTCACCACGCCGTACTTCGAACGAAACATCGGAAAGAAGCTGGCGTTGATTGTTCTCGGAAAGCAGCGATACATTGTTAACTTGGAGCAGGGTTTCACCTACGGCAGATGTTTTTTCCGGGTATAACTCTTGCAGGCTGCGGCCTACCATCCAGTGAATAAGCTTGGCCCGGGAGAGTTCTGCCGCATGTGATGTCCCGATTACGTGACCATCCCGCAATACGGTGATACGATCTGCAATACTGTATATTTCATCCATTTTGTGCGTGATATAGATGATGCCACATCCCATTTCTCTCAGCTTATGGATGTGTTTAAAAAGAGCATCGACTTCCGGCTTGGAGAGCGCGCTGGTCGGCTCATCCATCACGAAAATTTTTGCGTCAAAAGCCAGTGCCTTGGCAATTTCCACTGTTTGTTGCGCTGCCAGCGACAGTGTGTCAACCGTTTGTTTGGGATTGATTCCGGTAATACCCATATCTAGTAACAGCTTGCGACAAGCGCTTTCCTGCGCGCTAAAACGCATCCAGCCAAGTCTTCCACGTTTTTCTCGCCCAAGAAAAATATTGTCGACTACGGTCATGGTAGAAATGAGAGAAAGTTCCTGGTGAATAACTGATATGCCCAGTTCGTTGGCGTGATTTGGAGTGCGGGGGGAGACGGTTTCGCCTTGGATGTAGATTTCACCCACGTCGGCCTGATGAACACCGGCCAAAATTTTTATCAACGTACTTTTACCCGCGCCATTTTCACCCGCCAGAACATGCACCTCGCCACGCCGCAGGTCAAAGCTGACCTGGTGTAACACCTGCTGGCCGACAAATGCTTTGTCGATACCGGACATTTGCAGCAGAGGTACGTTTGGGTTGGCTGAATTTTGTTTGGCTGAACTGGTATCCAAGGTCTTGACTAAGCCCCACATCATTAACTGAAGAATCCATTTTTTCTGCGTGAAAGTATGGCCCGGTCTCGTCACATAATGCAACATTGTTTAAAGGTGCTCCAGCAATTTAATATATGATTTTAATAATGCTACACTGCGTATACCTAACGATGAATGTGGTGTTTTTAATTTGGAGTAATCAGGAAGATTGCGGGGGAAATGCTATGCTGTTAAACCGAAGACGTTTTCTAAAAGGTTTGTGTGCGCATACAACCGGGATGCTGGTATTGGGTTCTCAAAACGTGTCACAGGCAAACAGCGTGTCGTCGGAAAGCACGCATCTGAATCAACAGATCAACGGAGAATACAGAATAATGCACACTTCAGAAATCCAGATTCGTGATCCATTTGTTCTGCCAGTTCAAGCAGAAAACCGGTATTACCTTTTTGGTACCACCGACAAGAATGCCTGGCACGGCCCGGCGACCGGGTTTGACTGTTATCGCAGCAACGATCTGGAAAACTGGGAGGGACCGATTGCCGCCTTCCGGCCACCCGCCGGATTCTGGAGTACAACCAACTTCTGGGCACCTGAAGTGCATTCTTATCAGGGGAAATACTATCTATTTGCCACCTTTAAGGAAGTAAATCAGTATCGCGGCACGCAGATTCTTGTATCGGAGAGACCGGAAGGCCCCTATCTACCCTTGACAGAGAAGCCGGTCACGCCCAAAGACTGGGAATGCCTGGATGGCACACTCTATGTTGATGAATCAGGGACTCCCTGGATGGTGTTCTGCCATGAATGGGTGCAAATCCATAACGGTGCCATCTGTGCTATGCCTTTGACCCACGATTTGAAAGAAGCAGCAGGGCGGCCTGTGTATCTCTTCAACGCGTCGGAAGCGGCTTGGGTGTTACGCCCGGACTGGCCGGGAACGGAAGAATCCATACGCTTTCCACGATACGTCACCGACGGTCCCTTCTTGCACAAAACGCAAAATGGTTCATTGCTGATGTTGTGGTCGAGTATCGGCCCGGAAGGGTATGCTATGGGATATGCACGGTCAGAAAGCAACCAAATCACCGGACCCTGGGTGCAGGAGGAACGACCACTTTACGCGAAAGACGGTGGGCATGGCATGCTGTTCAAGACCTTTGATGGACAATTAATGGTCACTTTTCATACGCCGAACTCCACACCGAACGAGCGGGCGGTCTTCTTTAAAGTGCAGGACACAGGCGATGGAATCAAGGTTCTCCCGTGATGCCCATGTTATGCAAAACATACGTCATAACATGAACATGGATACTGCTGACGCATACCCCTGAACCTTGCGTTATTCTCCACGTTGCTTCAGGTAACGTCGGATGAGGCTTGAATAGGGTGCGCGTTCCTGAAATTCGTCCATAAGCGCGGTGGCCTTTTCAAAGTCTTCCTGCGTTCTACCGGAGAAACAAGACTCGGCCAGGTGATACAACGCGTCATTGGTAAGTGGAAAGGACGGGTCATAGGCGAGGTCTTCCAACGTTTCACGTTGATACTGTTCCCATTCACCATGCTCCGCACGCCCGTAAATACTGGGGTTGGTTCCAACCATATACCGGGCATACTGACCAAATATGGTAACGTCATCTTGCTCCAGCAGGGGTTGAAGCAGATTTTTCAGGGCATCGGGACGAGGAGACCAGGTATTGTCCCAAGAAAATGGCATCCCACCTGTTCTGTATAAGATTTGCGACCAAATTTCACGGGCATTGTCATTTTCTTTTTCCGCTGATTCTACCGCCTCAATTTCTAAAGGCTCAGACTCAAGAATATATGTCTCGCTCTGATCATAACCACTGTAAGAATACACAACATGGAAACGATACATACCGGATTCACGGATAAACAATGGATCTTCTCTATTCGTCATATTGCCATCAGTGAATAATACAGAGCGATCCGAATACGCTTCACCAGGCTCCAGGTAAAGTGGTTCCTCGAATACAAGCATTGCATACATAACGGGAACATACCGACTTGGTTCCGGATCACCGGGACGTTGAATAAAGAGCTTAATACCGCTGCCGCTCTCCTGTAAAGGAAGTATTGGATGATAGGGCATGGATTTTCTTGTTGGATTACTGATAGTAACATCCAGTACAACCGGTTCGCCTGAGATCAGCTTGGCTTTGGGCGTAGTCAGTTCAATTTGAAGTGTTGCCTTTTCCGCTTCTGATTCTGAAAAACACACTGTGCATACCGGAAGCAGCAAGGTAAGAAGGGATAAACATGGTATAGATTTCATGAACATGGCTCAATTTTCCTTAGTCAGTAGATTTTGAATTTACTTTATGTGACTATATTCACTGAATATCCATTTAATATAGTGAATCACACAACAAAATAAACCAGAACAAAAGAACCATAAAATATTTGATTGGAAAATCTATAAACACAAGATATATTGTGTACATTTATCAATAGGATACAGTATTAGTCAAATTCCAATGTCAAAATAACAGAACGAACAACATTGACTACCTCATATGCTGTTGAATTATCGTGGTCCTTCACATGCGTAAGCCGATCTACTGAATATTCTCTGTTTATAATAAATTTGTTTTCTATAATGATAGGATCAGAATATATACGCTCTTCAAACACATCGCCGTCTATTAAAAAAGTCCATACTTTGGGAGTCAACAATTGGTCATGCCTTTGGAAATGAAAAATTTCGCAGGTATCCTTATCAGAAAAAAATACAAAATCACCCCTGGCTCCATTGAGTAAATATGTTGAGATGCCTTTAACGTTGACATCACTTTCTGATCCCTTTGGTAATATGAGTTTTACTTGATCATTTGATTCTGACAGTGCCTGAATGCGATTGGTCCTCATCCAGATCTGTTCGGTCACAACTGTATAGAGTTTGGTATCTTTCCAGATCAGGCTTAGAGGAAATAGATTTTTAAAGACCACTTCAGGAATTTTGTCATAATTAGGGCATTCGATACAGTCCAATCTAATATGATTATTTATTTCTTCTGCTGAAATGTTCAATTCGGAATATCTGGAATAAAAAGTATTATCAGAAAATCCATTTATAATTCCATCAATACATTCAAGTTCATACAAGACCTCATCATTATCATTGAAATGGACATTCATCAGCCAATTTACTTTGTTTTTCCATGTAAAATACACAATGTACTTTTCATCTTCTGAAAAGGTTATATTGAATTGTGCATTGCCTGACAATTCTGAAGGCTCGGTATGAATTGCCTGGTGCAGTAATTCTACAGCTCTTTCAGAGTCGTTCTGATTTGCACATGAAAGAAACAGCAGAACCAACAAAACTGCACAGAGTTTATTCAATATGTTCATAAAGTGTTGATAGCATTTCATGGTCATGTTTCCATTATGTGTTCTGCTAATGTTAAGTAGAGAGATATGTTTTATACAAATCAAATGATCAATTTATTCACCGTATTCGAATCACATTCATTCATCACTTGTCATTCAAACGTCGTTGACCAGCAATTTTAATGCATCATTATCACAGTATCACGTGGAAAAATTGTGATCGTACCTTAAGCAACCAAATAAATAATAATACTCGTCATTCCCATTGCAATTAAATTAGGATTCACTTTCTCTTTCATAAAGTAAATTTTTCTCTAAAATACTTACAGATACAACATATACATTGTCATTTGTGATATCCCATGCAAAATGCGGTATATCTATGGTGACAAGAAAAATTAAATGTCCATCTTCTCCAGTTGCTTGAACATAGTAATTTAGATATGGTGAATAATCTACTATATCCAGATCCCAAATTCTATTTATCTTCGGTAGTGTACCTTGATTTGATAAATCTAAAAGTTCTATTTTTATTATTTCTTCAGAATAGTTACTTAGATAATTATCGCTTTCCCACAAAATATATAACGGTGTAGTAAATAAAACTAATAATGCCGTAGAAAGTATTATAAAATATATAAATGCCTTTTGTGATTTTCTTTTGCATAAAACAATTTCTTTACGAAATATTATTAATGAAGAAATAACAAATATAAAGATCAATAAATAAGGAATAAATGCTATCCTGTCAATAATAATTGGCATAATAAAACTTAATATTTTATCTAATGTAGTAGGTTGATATACATTCATGATATAACATCCCTTATTTAGGTGAATTTTTTACAAATAATAAATACATTACTTAGTAAACATGCCAAAGTTGATGTCATCATAGATATTTCACTGCTTTGCAATGCAGAGATCGTAGGTGCAATTGAATGGGATACCAACTCATTGCAAAGAATGTGGAGCTGGAGGAAATGGCAAGTCAGTAAGAAGGAAGGTAGAAATGTCTTGTGGGGTAAAAAAATCACAAGACTTGCGGATATCAGGCCACCAGAAACCATAAACATGATTTCAATTCCCCTATGAGTATGGATAAGAGATATCACCACTTCTCGGGACGTATTAGTATTTTACTTAAATCAAAGTAGCATACTTTTTATTTCCAGTCAAATTTTTCCATCAGAGCCAATGCGATTTTAAGTGTATCTTCATTTCATAGAAAGTAGCGGATATATTGCTACTTACGACTGCCAATTATCACCCCACAAAACACAGGTTTAACAGGTGGTTGTTACCAATAGTATTGCATTCAATCCAAGCCCACGGCGATATAATTGGTACGGATATTCGAAAAGATAATGATCCTATGAAATAGAGTAAACCCAATACCGTCTGCTTTAAAAGATTACAGAATATTTACCATAAATATGCCGAAACTACATGTTGGACAGGTACTATTAAGGTGTGAAGAAGATAAAATATCTTTTTTCTAAGCACTGCTCACGAGCAGTTTTAAGAAGAGTACAAAATGAACGACGATACGATCGATATCCTGGTAGTGGAAGAGAATGACAATGATAGGGACTCTATCGTTGAAGCATTGCAATCTGCCATTGAAAATGTCCATGTTGGCATCGTTCATGATAGCACATCGGCCTTGGATTTTATTTGTGCTCGCGGTGAATACAAAGACCGAGCCGGAGTAGAACCCCCCAGATTAATCCTTCTATCGTTGAGAATGATGAACTGAAAACACCCATGTGGTCATCATTGTTGTTTCAATAGCTGACAGCAATACCAGCTAACAATATCGTTGTGGCGCGATACGTCATATCATCAAACCACTGAATTACCAGAGTTCCAGGTTTTAAATATAGAAATACAGAAAAGTGATACATACACATAAACAATTAGTAAGAAAAGTATATAAGAAAACAAAAGTCTATACATGGAACGAGTTAAATTGTACCAGTAAAACTATGCTCATAAACAACAAAGAAAGGATTATGAATATGAAAACCTATGTAAATGTAATCGCCGTGCTGCTGTTTGTCGCACTATTCGGAAGCAGTGTATTTGGGTGTAACACCTTCAGAGGTGCAGGCAAAGATGTCGAACGAGGCGGTCAAGGCATTCAGGACGCAGCCGATAGCGTTCAAGGAAGATAGCCAGTATGCTGCCCGTAGTATGCCGGAGCTTGAGTAAAAATTTTAAAAGAAAGCTGTTCCTGAAAGTGTATTTTTTCTTTCCAGAAGCAGCGATATATACACCATCAGATTTTAGATCATACCACGTCTGAATCTGAAAATTAATGAAGAAGTCACAAATAAAGATTCATATAAAGCAAACGCCGTTTGCAATATAAGCACTCGGTAGTAGATTTAACAAAAACAGGAGAAAAAAAATGCTTTGGACATTATTAATGGTCTTGATTGTACTTTGGGTACTGGGCTTGGTCACCTCAAATACGCTAGGTGGTTTCATACATGTGCTATTAGTTATTGCATTAATAGTGTTTGTTGTAAACATCCTTCAAGGTAGACGGGCCATTTAGCGAGCATCATGTTTATTCAGTGTGCGGTAGGTGCCGGTAATAGCCAGGAACTTTTATTGAACTGCATTACCGGCACTATATGCCGGATTCTTCTACGTGACCATCTTAGAGAAATCGCAAAGTATTAACAGGAAACAAGAAATGAATAAATATGTAATAGTGACTGTCGCACTTATTATAGTCGGTATTTTAGGTCTGACCTTTGGACAATTCAGCTATATCAAGGAAACACAGTCAACCAATCTGGATTCACATGAAATCACGGTCAACGAAAAACAAACTGTGAATAATCCTGTTTGGGTTGGAGGACGAAGTATCGTTGTGGGTGCAGGAATGTCATTTTTTGCGCTTGTAATAGGATTGAGAATTGCGGTGCCCCACTTGGAAAGGAACTACTCATGATCACGCAATGCTGCCAGTGTAAGAAATATCGTGTTGAAAATCAGTGGGTAACACCATATGAATCTCTTTCCGATAGCCGACAGATAAGCCATAGTTATTGCCCGAAATGTGCCGAGCAGTTTACATTGGAAACTATGTACAACCGAATTATTCCAGATTCAGGTATCGAAATTGAATCTGCGAGTAGTAAATCAATATAAAAATGACTGTCTACTTTATAAGAAAATATAAATTGCCTACGAAATACTTTCCAAAAAGATAGGACACATTTTAAAGGATGGTCGTTGCAGAGGTGTATCTGTAGCGTGCGAATATACCCAGTTGCATTGGTGTACGACCGGGACAACCCCAGGAAAGCAGAAACGCTTGAAAACAAAAGGAATAGAATTATGAAGAACAAAACGCCTTCACAGGCTCCGGGTAAGGTAATGCTGTGGCGTGCGAACGAAACCATCGGTGTGAATGTAGTCAGCATTAAAGGCGAAGACCTTGGCTGTGTGGAAGACATAGTGCTAGATCGAAACGCGAGTCGCATTGCCTATGTGATCGTGTCATACGGAGGACTGCTTGGCTTTTGGGACAAGCATTTCGCGGTGCCATGGCAGGCATTTAGCCAAACCGTTGACCGGGATCTTTCGCTGGGAATCGACCCGGAGCAGCTGAAGAACGCGCCGGGCTTCGAGAAGGGCACGTTACCGGATACGACCGATCCCCTCTTTCATGAAAAAGTCCACTCGTTCTACAATACCAAGCCCTACTCCCTGGAGGAAAAGGCACGTGCCGAGTTAAAAGCTTCGATGGAGAATGTCGGTGAACGTACTTCCGATTGGAGAAGCTGGTGGGATTGGGACAGCTGGGTGAAACGTGGAGACGACACCACGTGGGCACGCCGTTTGGGCGAACTCATTGGAACGAAGATTGAAGATGCGCAGGGCGAGATCATCGCCGAACTTGAAGATGTGATTGTCGAGTCGCGCGAGGCACGGGCCGTGTACGCAGTGGTCTCTCACGACGACACGCTGGGCGTTTCCGCGGGTACGGCCATCATCCCATGGAACACACTCCGTTTAAATGTGGCGCGAGAAGTTTATGTGACCAACGTAACGCTTGACCAGTTGAAGCAACCCAACCTCAACGGTACCGAGCACCGGAGTCTTGAGAACCGGGAGTACAGCGAAGCGCTATATGGCGCATTCGGTACAAAGCCGTTCTGGGAAGAGTTCGGCTATGAATCTGAGATGAATTAGTCGGTGCCTATGAAAGCGTCCAATCTCTTGGTTTTTGTATTTTTATATAGTAAGCTCAGATTCAGTCCAAGTCGAACACGATACGTAAACCATTGCGGTTGTAACGGTTGAAAGACCATCGGTTATTGCGCGAAGCAGCACGAGAGTCCTCCGGGCCGTGGTACCAGGAACCGCCGCGAAGCAGCCGTCCCGAACCCCTTGGTTCGTTTGTCCAGGGACTACCATCGTCTGGTGCGTCAATATAGTTGATGTGCCAGTCGTCCTCGCACCATTCCCACACATTACCTGCCATGTCATACAATCCCCAGGGATTCGGTAGTTTCAAGCCGACATCATGAGATTCAAGACCTGCGTTGTCGTAATACCATGCATAGTTGTCAATGTTTGTGTAGTCTGGATCGTCGCCCCAGTAGAAGCGTGTGGTGGTACCCGCGCGATAGGCATACTCCCATTCCGCTTCGCTCGGCAGACGAAAATTGTAACCGGGGAGTATTGCGTTCAGTTCGTCCAAAAATCCACCTTCCATGCGGATATCATCCCAGGTAACCCGCTCTACAGGTCGATTGGCCCCAATGAAACGAGATGGATTGTCTCCCATAACTGCCTGCCACTGTGCCTGGGTAATTGGGTATTTCCCCATCCAGAAGCCCTCTGCAAAAGTAACTTCATGTTGTGGCCCTTCATTGGCAAAGCTATCCTGTTCATCATCAGGACTACCCATCATAAAACTACCCGGAGGTATCCAGAGCATCTCCAAGGGGACATTACCAGGAAGTAAAATAGATTCTGCATTAACATCTGCTGATATGGTTAAATCCACAGCAGTACCGTGATTCACTTCAGTACCAGCTTCAGGCTCCTGACCAATCACCTCGTTCACAGGTATGCTTTCGTGATTTACTTCAGTGACAATCCCCACTACAAGACCAGCAGCTATGATTTCTGCTTGCGCTGATGATAGAGCCATGCCTACGACATTTGGGACGGAAATGTACTCTACAGGCTGTGGACAACCCGAAGTCAGCATCACCAAAGCTAACAAGATTATGCCAGTAAAGTAGAACGGATACGATAAGCGTTTCATTATATGCTCCCCCTGGGTTTCTGAATAGAAAAAAATTACCCTAAGTACTTTTAAGACATCATAGCTGTTGTTATAGCGCAAGTCAAGTATAAAAACCTGAGTATTTACATTAAATCAGTTGAAATACGCCGGTTTTCAACGTATGATTGCATTATCACCGCGTCGAGCGGGGACTGGCGCAACCTGGTATTAAAATGACTAACAGGAGTTTTCTTTTACATGAAAAAAAATAAACTAAGTCGCAGGGCTTTCTGTGGAACCGTATTGGGCGGTGCTGCCGCTGCATTGATCCGACCTGTGGGGCTGAACATATCTACCCAGGCCCAAGGCACTGCAGCATTGAGCACTGGTACAGGACCTTTGGAGCTGGGCGTACCTGTTGTTGGAATTGATACGCCTACACCACGATTTTCCTGGTTATTAGAAGGTGCAGAGCGAGGCGCAAAGCAGTCGGCTTACCAGGTACTGGTTGCCAGCTCAGAAGCCAAACTGGCGGCAGACGATGGGAATCGCTGGGATTCAGGCAAGGTGGCATCGAACAACACCCATCTTGTGGCGTATGATGGCGTGCCTCTGCACTCGAACCAGCAATGCTTCTGGAAAATCCGCGCCTGGGATCAACATGATGCCGTATCAGACTGGAGCGAGCCTGCAGAATTTATTACCGGCGTGCTTGACCCCGACACAGAATGGGATGCGGAGTGGATCGGCTTGGACGCATCCCCGGACACCTACCCACAGGGCGAGGACCCTTTTGGTACGGTGGATGCCCAATGGATTACGCACCCCGAAGGTAAGGACGAAAAAGACACCATTTATTTTCGTCATGCCTTCTTTGTAGATCGCAGCGCGGTACGCCGTGTGATGGTCGGGATGAACGGGCATCATCTGGGTGCTTTTTCCATCAACAACAACGAAATTTACACCGCTGCGCAAAGTGCCCATGGCGGCCAGCATTATGGCGGTTACCTCGACATCAGCTCCTGGATTCAGGATGGTGAGAACATGGTTGCCATGATGGGTCGTACCTACGAAGCCAATGTGGACGCGAAGGCAATCTGCAGTATTCGGATTGATTTCAACAACGGCGACACGGAATTTATACGTTCTGGAGACGATTGGGAAGCGACGCGGGACGCCGTGGACCTTTTTGATGTAGAAGCGGCATCGGAAAACAACTGGGTTGCTGCGCGTGAGTTGGGCGTTCCGGGTTCAGCGGGAGTGCCACCGTTGTGGTACGAAAATACCCGTCGCCCACCGGCGGTCTATCTGCGCCATGAATTCAACTTGGGCAAGCCGGTGAAAAAGGCTGTGCTTCATAGTTCTTCCTTCGGCCTCTTTGATCCCCATGTCAATGGTGCCCGGGTAACCGAGGATCGTTTCAAGCCGGGTTGGACCGATTACCGCAAGCGTGTCTCTTATCTAAGCTATGATGTAACGGCGATGTTGCAAGAAGGCGAAAATGCTCTGGCCTGTGAACTTGCCGATGGCTGGTATCGTGGTAATGTGGCTATTTTCGGTCGTGAACGTTATGGCAACAAGACTCGTTACAGTGCATTGCTCCACGTGACCTACGAAGACGACACGACGGATGTCATCCGCACCGATTCAAGCTGGAAAGCCCACTATGGTGCCACATTGGAGGCGGACATCCTCTTTGGAGAAATTCACGATGCCCGTCAGGAACCAGAAGGTTGGACGGTTCCGGGCTTTGATGACAGTGACTGGCACGCTGTCAGCACGGGCAGAGAACAGGCAAACACAATTATCCGTGCGCATCTCTGTGAACCTGTGAAGCCTATGGAAGAAATTACTCCGGTGGACATCAATGAAGTTGCCCCGAATGTGTATGTCTTCGACTTGGGGCAAAACTTTTCAGGCTGGGTTCGGCTCAAGGTACGAGGCCAGGCCGGTGACCGCATCGTAATGCGCTTCGCCGAACGCCTTTGGCCGGATACTGGCCGTATTTACACCGAAAATCTACGCACGCTCAATGTGTCCGACACGTATGTGCTGAAAGGTGACGGTGATGAGATTTGGGAACCCCGTTTTACCTATCATGGCTTTCGTTATGTCCAGGTGATCGGCCTGTCAGAAGCGCCGACTTCAGAAACCCTTACTGGGGTAGTGGCCTATTCGGCAGGACCTGTTCTGAGCGAACTTGAAACCTCTTCCGAACTCATCAACCGCATTCATGGCAATATCACCTGGGGACAGCGCTCCAATTTCTTTGATATTATGACAGACTGCCCGCAACGAGATGAGCGTATGGGCTGGACGGGTGACTACCACATCTTCAGTCGTACTGGCACCTTCAACCAGCTTTGTGGCGGGCTTTATCGCAAGTGGTTCCACGATGTACTGGACGCCCAATACGAGCGGGATGATCGTGCGGACGGTGGCATTCCCAATGTGGTTCCGCCCATTCCAGGTGCCATTGACGCACCGGGCAATATGGATTGGTCCTACGCCATGCCGGTTGCCGCGAGTGACCTGCACGAGGTTTACGGTGACCTGGCGACCCTGGATGCCGCCTTCCCGCAACTTCAACGCTATATGGCTTATGTCCAGCGGGTGCTGGCAAACTTCGACGCAGATGAGCCGCAACCTGGTCCGGGTATGGGCATGTTTGGTGACTGGGTGACCTCCGGGCCACCGATTGACCGTCCTGTTCTGGCCTATGCTCATGCCGCGGATGCCGCTCGCCTGGTGGCACATATTGCGGAGAGCCTCGGGAGAGAAGACGCAGCAGTAGAATATCGCAGCCTTTACGACACCTTAAGGGAGCGTTTCATAGAGCGTTGGGTGCAAGAAGACGGAACTATTGCTAACCACGCCCAAACTGCCTATGCACTGGCCTTCCGCTTCGGCTTGGTACCGGAAGACCGTTTTGAGCAGGCAGCCCGACGTTTTACCGAGCGGATTGAGGAAGATGACTGGCGGCCACGGGTGGGTTTCCTGGGTATTCGCCATCTGCTCCCGGCCATGACCATCATGGGCCGTCCCGACCTGGCCTACAAAATGCTCTTGCAGCGGGACTATCCGTCGTGGTCATTTATGATGGACAACGGCGCAACGACTATCTGGGAGCGTTGGAATGGTTTCATGCCACCAGATGAATTTGCGACCTGGGAGATGAACTCCTTCAACCACTATGTGTTTGGCGCGGTAGATGAGTGGTTCTTCCGCTCAATGCTCGGTATCGACTGGGCGGAACCCGGCTTTACCCGGTTACGTCTGCGTCCGCAGATTCATAACGACTTGAACTATGCGCGTGGAAGCTGTCCGACGGTACGCGGTCAGGTGCATGCAGGTTGGGAAATCGCCAACGGTAATGTAGCCTATAACGTTCAGATCCCAGCGAATCTCACTGCGGATGTCTATCTGCCTGTGACGGATGCCAACGATTTGAGCGACCAGGGAAAGGATATTGCCGAAGCGGAGGGTGTGCGTGTCGTGGGCGTAGAAGACGGATGGCTTCATCTGGAAGTAGAGTCCGGTAAATACACCTTTGTATGGCCAGAATCCACTTGATGTTAACTTGAAATTGCTTACTGAAAGCAATTTTATTTAGAGACTGAAGGGGCACAGGTAACAAAGCCATAAATGAGTGTTTCAACAGCTTACCAACAGGGGAGAAGTACTTGGGATACCATGAACCGTCAGCAAAGTACTCTACAACAAGGTAACCTTATGGATAGATTTTTACGTGAGGCAATGAATATCGTTTCGGATTGGTATTTTTCTTTACGCAACAGGGGCTGTCAGCGGTTTAGTGGCCGATGTTTTCCTGTTCTATTGTTTATGCCGATACGTTTTGATTAGTAAAAACAATCTCAGGTGAACCAGAACTGAAGCAAAAAAGGGAATACCGGATAGAGTCCAGTATTCCCTTTGCTACGATCAGGTGTGGTTGTCCGTGCTAAAAATCGTTTAAATCATCGTCATCCAGCGGTATGATGGCTTCAGCTTTGTCCGGAGTTGCTTTTGGGGCATGTGCCAGAGCAACTTGTCTGGCAGTGGCTTGGCGTCTTTGCTCTCGGTTTGAACTGGCGCTCAGTTGCATGTTTCTCTGAACTGGACGTGGTGTCCACCGCTCGCTGTTTGGACGGCTTCCAGTTGCAGGTGAGGAGATATTCCTGCTAGAACCGTTGCTGTGATTAACCTGCCCATCAACCAGTGTAACCAAGGCATTCACCATCTCGCGCATCTGCTCCGCCTGTGCGGAAAGCTCTTCACTGGCCGCAGCCGCTTCTTCTGAATTGGCAGCATTGCTCTGTGTTACTTGGTCCATCTGGCTTACCGCCGTATTGATTTGTCCCAAGCCCTGTGCCTGTTCTTTCACAGCAGCGGAAACTTCGGCAATAAATTGCGCTACCTTATCGGCCCCACTCACGATTTCTGTCAGTATCGTATTCACCTCATTGGAAACTTCCACGCCCTCAATAACATGTTTCTGGCTTCCCTCGATCAGAGCAGAGGTATTCTTTGCTGCTTCGGCACTGCGTTGGGCCAGGCTGCGTACTTCTTCCGCCACGACGGCAAAGCCCTTACCCGCCTCACCCGCACGAGCGGCTTCCACGGCAGCATTCAA